>NZ_JBWKVD010000008.1:199771-267954 GCF_059421525.1 Pseudomonas sp. GW821-FHT02H06 | reverse complement strand
AAGATGCACAGGACGATGATCAAGGTGGTTGCGGCATCGCGGCAGCGATCGATGTGCAACTCCCGGGTAGCTTCATGGCTTGACTACGCCTTGTACCCTGCACGGCACGCTTGCGTAGGTCGGCTAGATGGCTATCATGCGCGTCTTACAACCAGGCGCTGAAATCCATGCATACGTTGCTAAAGCTACTTGGAGATGGGGCGTTTCACTCCGGCGAGGATCTGGGGCTCGCGCTGGGCGTCAGCCGAAGTGCTGTCTGGAAGAAGCTGCAGCAGGCCCAGGCTGAGCTTGGCATCGAAATTTACAAGGTGCGCGGCCGAGGTTACCGTTTGGCTTCCCCACTTTCGTTGTTGGACAGTGAGGTGCTGATCGATGAGCACGAAAGATTGGGTTGGACATGTAGCATTCACGAAACTATCGACTCCACGAATGCCGAAGCCATGAGAATGGCAAGTTCAGGCGCAGCCCTTCCTGCTTTGGTTCTTGCAGAGCAGCAGACAGCAGGCCGCGGCAGGCGTGGGCGTCAATGGGTAAGTCCTTTTGCTGAAAACCTCTATTACAGCCTTGCTTTGCGTATGGATGGCGGTACCCGTCGGCTCGACGGTCTTAGCCTTGTCGTAGGGCTTGCAGTTGTAGATACGCTGCGAGAACTCGGTATCCATAGAGCGGGGCTAAAATGGCCTAACGACATTCTGGTTGGCTGCAAAAAACTCGCTGGAGTGCTGCTCGAGGTAACCGGCGATCTCGCTAATGTTTGCCATGTAGTTATCGGTATTGGGATCAATATCAATATGCGTGATTCCGTTGACGTCGATCAGGCTTGGACGTCGGTGGCCCTTGAGCTGGGAGATATTCAGGACAGAAACAAGGTCGCCTGCGCGCTAAGTCGAAATCTCAGTGGCTATCTTGCTGGCCATCAGGAAAGAGGATTTGCAGCGTATAGAAAAGCGTGGGAGGACAAGCATCTATGGCAAGGCCTCGCGGTCGCTCTCACCGCGGGTACGAACACCACCCAGGGCGTTGTGAAGGGCATTGGTGATGATGGGGCGTTACGCCTGGAGGTAGATGGGCGTGAAGAGCATTTCAGCGGGGGGGAGGTGACTCTCAGGCTCCAGGGTGGTTAGGGTAGAAATCAGAGTTAGTAAGATCGGCCTGTATTCAGGTGCGTATCGTTAATGAGGTGGGTATGCCATGGACGTTTTTGTTGTTACTCATGTTGAACGGTCTGTATTTCTTCTGGCATCAGCAGGATGCGCCGCTGCGTCCTAAAGAGGTCGAGCCGCTGCTGACTCATCGAGCGTATGGCCAAAATATTCGTTTGCTGGGCGAGTCGGGAGTCGGTGGTGGTACTGCGCGTACCTCTACAGGACAAGAGAACTGCCTCTACCTGGGGGGAACTGCCAAGCAGGCTGAAGCCGCACTTCTCGAGCAGCGTCTTGTTGCCTTAGATATCGATACTCACCTTGAAAAGCGCCTGGATCAGGAAGGCCGCGTGTACTGGCTGAAAATTGCGCCTGCTAGCCGGCGCTTGGTCAGCGAGGTTTTGATTGCCGAGCTCCGCAGGGATTTTCCCATGCTAAAAAATGAAATAATGTCATGTGAAGGCATTGCAACCGTAGATTAGTTTGAATAGAATGGCGCCCGCTTCGCAGTGCAGATCAATTGATAGGTACTGATGTAGCGATGGTCAATGCTTGTAACCTCAAGTTTTTATTGAGAAAAAGATTGACAGAAGGGTAGCATGATATAGAATGCTGCCTCGCTTAGGAGGGGTTCCCGAGCGGCCAAAGGGATCAGACTGTAAATCTGACGTCTACGACTTCGAAGGTTCGAATCCTTCCCCCTCCACCATATTTTGAGCGTAAGCAGCAAAGCTCAGCGGGTATAGTTTAGTGGTAGAACCTCAGCCTTCCAAGCTGATGATGCGGGTTCGATTCCCGCTACCCGCTCCAAGTTTTCTGGTTGTGCAATGTGTTTTGCTCTTGTAGCTCAGTTGGTAGAGCACACCCTTGGTAAGGGTGAGGTCAGCGGTTCAAATCCGCTCAAGAGCTCCATTACTAAGGCAGATATGTGAGTATCTGCCTTTGTTTTAGGCGCTACGAATACCAAGGTTTTCAAGGTCTTGGTGAGGTGGCGCCGCTGTGATTCGACGTGCATAATCGCAGTTGTCGAGTTGCTGTTGAAATCTTCCTGTCAGGTCCGCATAATGTTCGGCCTGATTTTGCTTTTAGGTCAGTAGCTCAATTGGCAGAGCGACGGTCTCCAAAACCGTAGGTTGGGGGTTCGATTCCCTCCTGACCTGCCAGATTCTCCAAAGTATCTGGCTTTCTTTTCACAGGATTTTAGTAGATGAATCCAAAGGCTGAAGCCCAAGACTCCCGTTTTGATCTCGTGAAGTGGCTTGTAGTAGTGCTTCTGGTAGTCGTGGGTGTCGTTGGAAATCAATACTACTCCGCGCAGCCAATCCTGTATCGCGTTCTTGCCCTGCTTGTGATCGCCGCCGTGGCAGCCTATGTGGCTCTGCAGACGGGGAAGGGTAAGGCTTTCTTTGTTTTGGCCAAAGAAGCTCGCGCTGAGATTCGTAAAGTCGTGTGGCCTACGCGTCAAGAGACTACCCAGACCACTTTGATCGTGGTTGCAGTGGTTCTCGTCATGGCGCTGCTGTTGTGGGGTTTAGATTCCCTGCTCGGCTGGCTTGTTTCCTTGATTGTCGGCTAAGGGTGTCCCGTGGCTAAGCGTTGGTACGTAGTGCATGCCTACTCGGGTTACGAGAAGCATGTCATGCGCTCACTGGTTGAGCGTGTAAAGCTTGCAGGCATGGAAGATGGCTTCGGCGAGATTCTGGTCCCTACTGAAGAAGTAGTGGAAATGCGTAACGGCCAGAAACGCAAAAGTGAACGCAAATTCTTCCCTGGCTATGTGCTTGTCCAGATGGACATGAACGAGGGCACTTGGCACTTGGTCAAGGATACTCCTCGTGTAATGGGTTTCATCGGTGGCACGGCAGACAAGCCGGCCCCTATTACCGATAAAGAAGCCGAGGCAATTCTGCGTCGCGTTGCTGATGGCAGCGACAAGCCGAAGCCAAAAACTCTGTTCGAGCCGGGCGAAGTCGTCCGTGTTACAGATGGTCCGTTTGCTGATTTCAACGGTACTGTCGAAGAAGTCAACTACGAAAAGAGCCGAATCCAAGTGGCGGTGCTCATTTTCGGACGCTCCACTCCGGTGGAGTTGGAGTTCAGTCAGGTCGAAAAGGCGTAACTGAACTCAGAATCCCATACCCCGCAGCCCTGGGCTGTGGGGTTTTTTCGTCACCGGGATAAACGCGCAAGTAACCGGGGAGCCTTTCGAGGCGCTAGAACCCGTAATTGGAGTGCCTCATGGCCAAGAAGATTACCGCTTACATCAAGCTTCAAGTGAAAGCCGCTCAGGCTAACCCGAGCCCGCCTGTTGGTCCTGCACTGGGTCAGCACGGCGTGAACATCATGGAATTCTGCAAAGCGTTCAACGCCCGTACTCAGGGTATTGAGCCAGGTTTGCCGACCCCTGTGATTATCACTGTTTACAGTGACCGCAGCTTCACCTTTGAAACCAAAAGCACCCCGGCTTCGGTACTGCTGAAAAAAGCAGCTGGCTTGACCAGCGGCTCGGCTCGTCCGAACACCGTAAAAGTTGGCACAGTAACCCGTGCTCAGCTGGAAGAAATCGCCAAGGCAAAAAATGCCGACTTGACCGCTGCTGATATGGACGCCGCCGTGCGCACCATCGCCGGTTCTGCTCGTAGCATGGGCCTTAACGTGGAGGGTGTGTAATGGCTAAGCTGACTAAGCGCCAAAAAGCTATCGCTTCCAAAGTCGAAGCTGGCAAATCTTATAACTTCAACGAAGCCGCTGCTCTGCTGGCTGAGTTGTCGACAGTGAAGTTCAGCGAGTCTGTAGATGTCGCTGTGAACCTCGGTGTTGATCCTCGTAAATCCGATCAGGTCGTACGTAGCGCCACCGTGCTGCCTCACGGCACTGGCAAGACCGTTCGTGTCGCAGTATTTACTCAGGGTCCAGCTGCTGAGGCTGCTTTGGCTGCCGGCGCTGATCGTGTTGGTATGGACGATCTGGCTGCTGAAATGAAAGGCGGCGACCTGAACTATGACGTCGTGATTGCTTCCCCGGACGCAATGCGTGTTGTTGGTCAGCTGGGTCAGATCCTCGGCCCGCGCGGCCTGATGCCTAACCCTAAAGTCGGTACCGTTACTCCAGACGTAGCCACTGCCGTGAAAAACGCCAAGGCTGGTCAGGTTCGTTATCGCACCGACAAAAACGGCATTATCCATACCTCCGTTGGCAAGGTCGGCTTTGATGCAGACAAGCTGCGTGAGAACGTTGAAGCTCTGATCGCTGATCTGAAGCGTATCAAGCCAGCTTCCTCGAAAGGTATCTACGTTAAGCGCGTAACACTGAGCACCACTATGGGCCCAGGCTTGGTCATCGACCAAGGTTCGTTGGACGCGTAAGACTGGCATGACGCGGGTAACCGCGTCATTGCGAAAATTGGGGTCCCTGCCTGGCGGGGGCTATCCAAGACCGTAGGCGGCGAAAGCCTTAAACCACAAGCCTACGCAGATGGTGCTCCCGGTTCCTTACCGAATCAGACACCAAAACGACATCCGGCTCAGGTCAGATGAAACGGTAACAAGCAGGAGTTAAACCCGTGGCAATTAAACTCGAAGACAAGAAGGCCATCGTCGCTGAAGTCAACGAGGCTGCCAAAGTCGCTCTGTCTGCTGTTGTGGCTGATGCCCGCGGTGTGACGGTAGGCGCGATGACCGGACTCCGTAAAGAGGCTCGTGAAGCTGGCGTTTACGTACGTGTCGTACGTAACACCCTGCTCAAGCGCGCCGTTGCTGATACTGAATACAGTGTCCTCAACGATGTGTTCACCGGCCCGACCTTGATCGCCTTCTCCAACGAACATCCAGGTGCTGCTGCCCGTTTGTTCAAAGAGTTCGCTAAAGGTCAGGATAAGTTCGAGATCAAGGCAGCTGCGTTTGAGGGCAAGTACCTCGCAGCTAATCAGATCGACGTACTGGCAACACTGCCGACCCGCAACGAAGCGATTTCGCAGCTGATGAGCGTGATTCAAGGCGCTACCAGCAAGCTCGCTCGTACTCTGGCGGCTATTCGCGAACAGAAAGAAGCCGCTGCAGCCTAAGGGCCGGCACTTCTTCTCGCGTATTTTTGTTTATTTCGATGGTCGCGTAGGCCGTCCCCCAATTCAGGAATTAGAGTCATGTCTATCTCTCAAGACGATATCCTCAACGCCGTAGCTGAAATGTCCGTTCTGCAGGTTGTAGAGCTGATCAAAGCATTCGAAGAAAAATTCGGTGTTAGCGCTGCTGCTGCTTCCGCTGGCCCAGCTGCTGCTGCCGCCGTTGTTGAAGAGCAAACTGAATTCAACGTCATGCTGCTGGAAGCTGGCGAGAAGAAAGTTAACGTTATTAAGGCAGTTCGTGAACTGACCGGTCTGGGCCTGAAAGAAGCCAAGGCAGTCGTTGACGGCGCTCCAGCAATGGTTCTGGAAGCAGTAGCTAAAGACGCTGCTGACAAAGCCAAGGCTACTCTGGAAGAAGCAGGCGCTAAAGTCGAGCTGAAGTAAGCATCGACTTTGCGTTTCCAGCCCAAGCGTTAAGCGAAAGGCTGATGGCTGGTGGCTTCTGCCACCGGCCTTTTTCCGTTGTTGGCAGCTGATTCGGTTAGCGCTGATTACGTGATCTACCCACCTCGAACGGTGGCGCGAACCATGGGGTTCGCAAGATTTTTCTGGCTGCTCCCGTCGGGAGGAGCCAAACAAGCAGGTGACCAAGCTGGGGAACGCTGATGGCTTACTCATATACTGAGAAAAAACGTATCCGCAAGGACTTTAGCAAGTTGCCGGACGTCATGGATGTGCCTTACCTCCTGGCCATCCAGCTGGATTCGTATCGTGAATTCTTGCAAGCGGGAGCGACTAAAGATCAGTTCCGCGACGTGGGCCTGCATGCGGCCTTCAAATCTGTTTTCCCGATCATCAGCTACTCCGGCAATGCTGCTCTGGAGTATGTGGGTTATCGTCTGGGCGAACCGGCTTTTGATGTCAAGGAATGCGTGCTCCGCGGTGTGACATACGCCGTACCTTTGCGGGTAAAAGTACGTCTGATCATTTTCGACAAAGAATCGTCGAACAAAGCGATCAAGGACATCAAAGAGCAAGAAGTCTATATGGGTGAAATCCCCCTGATGACTGAAAACGGTACCTTCGTTATCAACGGTACCGAGCGTGTGATCGTTTCCCAGCTGCACCGTTCCCCGGGCGTGTTCTTTGACCATGACCGCGGCAAGACGCACAGTTCGGGCAAGCTGTTGTATTCGGCTCGCATCATTCCTTACCGTGGTTCGTGGCTGGACTTCGAATTCGATCCGAAAGACTGTGTCTTCGTTCGTATCGACCGTCGCCGCAAACTCCCTGCATCGGTTCTGCTCCGTGCATTGGGTTACACCACTGAAGAAGTGTTGGATGCTTTCTACACCACCAACGTATTCCACGTTCAGGGCGAGAACCTGAATCTGGAGTTGGTGCCTCAGCGCCTGCGTGGCGAAATTGCCGTTCTGGATATTCTGGACGACAAGGGCAAGGTGATTGTTGAGCAAGGCCGTCGTATTACGGCCCGTCACATCAACCAGCTCGAAAAAGCGAACATCAAGACCCTTGAGGTTCCGCTCGACTACGTTATTGGCCGCACCAGCGCCAAGGCGATCGTGCACCCAGCGACGGGTGAGATCATTGCCGAGTGCAATACCGAGCTGAATACCGAGATCCTGGCAAAAATTGCCAAGGCTCAGGTTGTTCGCATCGAGACGCTGTACACGAACGACATCGACTGCGGTCCTTTCATCTCCGACACCCTGAAGATCGACTCGACCGGCAACCAGCTTGAAGCCCTGGTCGAAATCTATCGGATGATGCGTCCTGGCGAGCCACCTACCAAGGATGCCGCCGAGACCTTGTTCAACAACCTGTTCTTCAGCCCAGAGCGCTACGATCTGTCGGCTGTAGGTCGGATGAAGTTCAACCGTCGTATCGGTCGTACCGAGATCGAAGGTTCGGGCGTCCTGCACAAAGACGACATCGTCGCCGTGCTGAAGACCCTGGTCGACATCCGTAATGGTAAAGGCATCGTCGATGACATCGATCACCTCGGTAACCGTCGCGTTCGTTGCGTAGGCGAGATGGCCGAGAACCAGTTCCGTGTAGGTCTGGTGCGTGTTGAGCGTGCGGTTAAAGAGCGTCTGTCGATGGCAGAAAGCGAAGGCCTGATGCCTCAGGACCTGATCAACGCCAAGCCTGTTGCGGCGGCGGTGAAAGAGTTCTTCGGTTCCAGCCAGCTTTCCCAGTTCATGGACCAGAACAACCCGCTGTCCGAGATCACTCACAAGCGTCGTGTCTCTGCACTCGGCCCTGGTGGTCTGACGCGTGAGCGTGCCGGCTTTGAAGTTCGTGACGTACACCCGACTCACTACGGTCGTGTCTGCCCGATTGAAACGCCGGAAGGTCCGAACATTGGTCTGATCAACTCCTTGGCGGCATACGCGCGCACCAACCAGTACGGCTTCCTCGAGAGCCCGTACCGTGTGGTTAAGGACGCTCTGGTAACTGACGAAATCGTTTTCCTCTCAGCTATTGAGGAAGCGGATCACGTCATTGCCCAGGCATCTGCGGCAATGAACGACAAGAAGATCCTGATCGACGAGCTGGTTGCTGTTCGTCACCTGAACGAGTTCACCGTCAAGGCGCCGGAAGACGTCACCCTGATGGATGTTTCGCCGAAGCAGGTTGTTTCCGTTGCAGCATCGCTGATCCCGTTCCTTGAGCACGACGATGCCAACCGTGCGTTGATGGGTTCGAACATGCAGCGTCAGGCTGTTCCAACACTGCGCGCTGACAAGCCGCTGGTTGGTACTGGCATGGAGCGTAACGTTGCGCGTGACTCCGGCGTTTGCGTCGTGGCCCGTCGTGGCGGCGTGATTGACTCGGTTGACGCTAGCCGTATCGTGGTTCGTGTTGCAGATGACGAAGTTGAGACAGGCGAAGCCGGTGTCGACATCTACAACCTGACCAAATACACACGTTCGAACCAAAACACCTGCATCAACCAGCGCCCGCTGGTGAGCAAGGGTGATCGCGTTCAGCGTAGCGACATCATGGCTGACGGCCCGTCCACCGATATGGGTGAGCTGGCACTGGGTCAGAACATGCGCATCGCGTTCATGGCGTGGAACGGCTTCAACTTCGAAGACTCCATTTGCCTGTCCGAGCGTGTTGTCCAGGAAGACCGCTTCACCACGATCCACATTCAGGAACTGACCTGTGTGGCGCGTGATACCAAGCTTGGGCCTGAAGAGATCACTGCTGACATCCCTAACGTGGGTGAAGCAGCACTTAACAAGCTGGACGAAGCCGGTATCGTTTATGTGGGTGCGGAAGTCGGCGCTGGTGACATTCTGGTAGGTAAGGTCACTCCGAAAGGCGAGACCCAGCTGACGCCGGAAGAGAAGCTGCTGCGCGCAATCTTCGGTGAAAAAGCCAGCGACGTTAAAGACACCTCCCTGCGTGTACCTACCGGTACCAAAGGCACCGTCATTGATGTCCAGGTCTTCACGCGTGATGGCGTTGAGCGTGATGCTCGTGCGCTGTCCATCGAGAAGAGCCAGCTTGACGAGATCCGCAAGGACTTGAACGAAGAGTTCCGCATCGTTGAAGGCGCAACTTTCGAGCGTCTGCGTTCCGCGCTGGTCGGTCGTGTCGCTGAAGGTGGTGCCGGCCTGAAGAAAGGGCAGGAAATCACCAACGAAGTTCTGGACGGTCTGGAGCACGGTCAGTGGTTCAAGCTGCGCATGGTCGAAGATGCGCTAAACGAGCAGCTCGAGAAGGCCCAGGCGTACATCGTTGACCGTCGCCGTCTGCTTGACGACAAGTTCGAAGACAAGAAGCGCAAGCTGCAGCAGGGCGATGACCTTGCTCCAGGCGTGCTGAAGATCGTCAAGGTCTACCTTGCCATTCGCCGTCGCATCCAGCCGGGCGACAAGATGGCCGGTCGTCACGGTAACAAAGGTGTGGTCTCCGTGATCATGCCGGTTGAAGACATGCCGCACGATGCCAATGGCACGCCGGTGGATATCGTCCTCAACCCGTTGGGTGTACCTTCGCGTATGAACGTCGGTCAGATCCTCGAAACTCACCTGGGCCTCGCGGCTAAAGGATTGGGCGAGAAGATCAACCGCATGCTCGAAGAGCAGCGTAAAGTCGTTGAACTGCGCAAGTTCCTGAACGAGATCTACAACGAGATTGGCGGCCGTCAGGAAAGTCTTGATGACCTGTCTGATCAGGAAATTCTGGATCTGGCGAAGAACCTGCGTGGCGGCGTTCCTATGGCTACCCCGGTATTCGACGGCGCCAAGGAATCCGAAATCAAGGCAATGCTCCGCCTGGCGGACATGCCGGACAGTGGCCAGATGCAGCTGTTCGACGGCCGTACCGGTAACAAGTTTGAGCGTCCGGTCACCGTTGGCTACATGTACATGCTGAAGCTGAACCACTTGGTGGACGACAAGATGCACGCGCGTTCCACTGGTTCGTACAGCCTGGTCACCCAGCAGCCGCTGGGTGGTAAGGCTCAGTTCGGTGGTCAGCGTTTCGGGGAGATGGAAGTCTGGGCGCTGGAAGCATATGGCGCGGCGTACACTCTGCAAGAAATGCTCACAGTGAAGTCGGACGACGTGAACGGCCGTACCAAGATGTACAAGAACATCGTGGACGGCGATCACCGTATGGAGCCGGGCATGCCCGAGTCCTTCAACGTGTTGATCAAAGAAATCCGTTCGCTCGGTATCGATATCGATCTGGAAACCGAATAACACGTGACGCGAATCGAGGGCGGGTCGGTATGACTGCCCTCTGCTCCGCCAGGAGGAAAGGCCTTGAAAGACCTACTGAATTTGCTGAAAAACCAGGGTCAAGTCGAAGAGTTCGACGCCATCCGTATCGGATTGGCATCGCCTGAGATGATCCGCTCGTGGTCGTTCGGTGAAGTTAAAAAGCCGGAAACTATCAACTACCGTACGTTCAAACCTGAGCGTGACGGCCTGTTCTGCGCCAAGATCTTTGGCCCGGTCAAGGATTACGAGTGCCTGTGCGGTAAGTACAAGCGCTTGAAGCATCGTGGCGTTATCTGCGAAAAATGCGGCGTTGAAGTCGCACTGGCCAAAGTCCGTCGTGAGCGCATGGCTCACATCGAACTGGCATCGCCGGTTGCTCACATCTGGTTCCTGAAATCACTGCCGTCCCGTATCGGCTTGCTGATGGACATGACCCTGCGTGACATCGAACGCGTTCTCTACTTCGAGAGCTATGTCGTTATCGATCCGGGCATGACTACCCTCGAAAAAGGGCAGCTGCTTAACGACGAGCAATACTTCGAAGCCCTTGAAGAGTTCGGTGATGACTTCGACGCCCGTATGGGTGCCGAAGCTGTCCGTGAGCTGCTGCACGCTATTGATCTGGAACACGAGATTGGCCGTCTGCGCGAAGAGATTCCGCAAACCAACTCCGAAACCAAAATCAAGAAGCTGTCCAAGCGTCTGAAGTTGATGGAAGCCTTCCAGGGTTCCGGCAACCTTCCAGAGTGGATGGTGTTGACCGTTCTGCCGGTTCTTCCGCCAGACCTGCGTCCACTGGTTCCACTGGATGGTGGTCGCTTCGCGACTTCTGACCTCAACGATCTGTATCGTCGGGTGATCAACCGTAACAACCGTTTGAAGCGTCTGCTGGATCTGTCTGCTCCTGACATCATCGTGCGCAACGAAAAGCGCATGCTGCAGGAAGCTGTGGATGCGCTGCTTGATAACGGTCGTCGCGGTCGCGCCATCACTGGTTCGAACAAGCGTCCTCTGAAATCCCTGGCTGACATGATCAAGGGTAAGCAGGGTCGTTTCCGTCAGAACTTGCTTGGTAAGCGTGTTGACTACTCTGGCCGTTCGGTAATTACCGTAGGTCCGACCCTGCGTCTGCACCAGTGCGGTCTGCCGAAGAAGATGGCACTTGAGCTGTTCAAGCCGTTCATTTTCGGCAAGCTCGAAATGCGTGGTCTTGCGACCACCATCAAAGCTGCCAAGAAGATGGTTGAGCGCGAGCTGCCAGAAGTCTGGGACGTTCTCGCCGAAGTCATTCGCGAACACCCAGTGCTTCTGAACCGGGCGCCGACGCTTCACCGTCTGGGCATCCAGGCGTTTGAGCCGGTCCTCATCGAAGGTAAGGCAATCCAGCTGCACCCGCTGGTCTGTGCGGCATACAACGCCGACTTCGACGGTGACCAGATGGCCGTTCACGTGCCGCTGACGCTGGAAGCCCAGCTCGAAGCCCGTGCGCTGATGATGTCGACCAACAACATTCTGTCGCCTGCTAACGGTGAGCCAATCATCGTTCCTTCGCAGGACGTTGTATTGGGTCTGTACTACATGACTCGTGAAGCGATCAACGCCAAAGGCGAAGGTCGTGTATTCGCGGATCTGCAGGAAGTTGACCGTGTGTTCCGTGCCGGCGAAGCCGCACTGCATGCGAAAGTAAAAGTGCGCATCAACGAAACGGTCAATGATCGTGACGGTGGCAGCGTCAAGAACACCCGTATCGTCGACACAACCGTCGGCCGTGCGCTGCTGTTCCAGGTGGTCCCGGCCGGCCTGTCATACGACGTCGTCAACCAGCCGATGAAGAAGAAGGCAATCTCCAAGCTGATCAACCAGTGCTATCGCGTGGTTGGCCTGAAAGAGACCGTTATCTTCGCTGACCAGTTGATGTACACCGGTTTTGCCTATTCGACGATCTCGGGTGTTTCCATCGGCGTTAACGACTTCGTTATCCCTGATGAAAAAGCTCGCATCATCGACGCCGCAACCGATGAAGTGAAAGAGATCGAAAGTCAGTACGCCTCAGGCCTGGTTACTCAGGGCGAGAAGTACAACAAGGTGATCGACCTCTGGTCCAAGGCCAACGATGAAGTCTCGAAGGCGATGATGTCCAACCTCTCGAAAGAGAAGGTTGTCGACCGTCACGGTGAGACTGTTGACCAGGAATCCTTCAACTCGATGTATATGATGGCCGACTCGGGTGCGCGGGGTTCCGCAGCACAGATTCGTCAGCTGGCAGGTATGCGTGGTCTGATGGCCAAGCCGGATGGCTCGATCATCGAGACGCCGATCACTGCGAACTTCCGCGAAGGTTTGAGCGTTCTTCAGTACTTCATCTCGACTCACGGTGCTCGTAAGGGTCTTGCGGATACTGCGTTGAAAACCGCGAACTCCGGTTACCTGACTCGTCGTCTGGTAGACGTGGCACAAGATCTGGTTGTTACCGAGGTTGATTGCGGTACTGAACACGGTCTGGTAATGACGCCGCACATCGAAGGCGGTGATGTCGTAGAGCCGTTGGGCGAACGCGTATTGGGTCGAGTGATCGCCCGTGACGTATTCAAGCCTGGTACTGAAGATGTCATCGTTCCAGGCGGCACGCTGGTTGACGAGAAGTGGGTTGAATTCATCGAGCTGAATAGCATCGACGAAGTCATCGTGCGTTCCCCAATCAGCTGCGAAACCCGTTTCGGTATTTGCGCCAAATGCTACGGCCGAGATCTGGCACGTGGTCACCAGGTGAACATCGGTGAAGCTGTCGGCGTTATCGCCGCGCAGTCGATCGGTGAGCCGGGTACCCAGCTGACCATGCGTACATTCCACATCGGTGGTGCGGCAAGCCGTACTTCTGCTGCGGACAGTGTCCAGGTCAAGAACGGCGGTATCGTTCGTCTGCACAACTTGAAGCACGTTGAGCGTCTTGATGGCCACTTGGTCGCGGTTTCGCGTTCTGGTGAGCTGGCAATTGCCGACGAATTCGGGCGTGAGCGCGAGCGTTACAAACTGCCGTATGGCGCTGTGATTCTGGTGAAGGAAGGTGACAAGGTTGACGCAGGGTCCATCGTGGCCAAGTGGGATCCGCACACTCACCCAATCGTCACCGAGATGAAAGGCACCGTGACCTACGTGGGCATGGAAGAAGGTATTACGATCAAGCGCCAGACCGACGAATTGACCGGTTTGACCAACATCGAAGTACTGGATGCCAAAGACCGTCCTGCAGCAGGTAAAGACATTCGTCCTGCGGTCAAGATGGTTGGTGTTGATGGCAAGGATCTGTTGTTGCCGGGTACCGACGTACCCGCTCAGTACTTCCTGCCGGCAAACGCCCTCGTCGGTGTTGCGGATGGTGTGCAAGTGGGTGTGGGTGACGTTATCGCCCGTATTCCGCAAGAGACCTCCAAGACTCGCGACATCACCGGTGGTCTGCCGCGCGTTGCCGACTTGTTCGAAGCGCGTCGTCCGAAAGAAGCATCGATCCTGGCTGAAGTCAGCGGTACGATCGCGTTCGGTAAAGAGACCAAGGGCAAGCGCCGTCTGGTTATCACGCCAAACGATGGTACCGATCCGTACGAGGAGCTGATTCCAAAGTGGCGTCACCTCAACGTCTTTGAAGGTGAGCAGGTCAGCCGTGGTGAGGTTATCTCCGACGGTCCTAGCGATCCGCACGATATCCTGCGTCTGCTGGGTGTCAGCGCTCTGGCGAAATACATCGTCAACGAGATTCAGGACGTTTACCGCCTGCAAGGCGTGAAGATCAACGACAAGCATATCGAGACGATCCTGCGTCAGATGCTGCGTAAAGTCGAGATCGCTGAGTCGGGCGACTCCAGCTTCATCAAGGGCGACCAGATGGAGTTGACGCACGTACTGGTTGAAAACGAGCGCCTCGCGGCTGACGAGAAATTTGTTTCCAAATTTACTCGGGTGTTGCTCGGTATCACCAAGGCCTCGCTGTCCACCGAATCGTTCATCTCGGCGGCCTCCTTCCAGGAGACCACTCGCGTGTTGACCGAAGCGGCAGTGACCGGCAAGCGTGATTATCTGCGCGGCCTGAAAGAAAACGTGGTTGTGGGTCGTTTGATCCCTGCAGGTACCGGTCTGGCATATCACAGCGAGCGCAAGCGTCGTCGTGAAGCCGACAAGCCGATGCGTGTAAGTGCGAGCGAAGTTGAAGCCGCGCTGACCGAAGCGTTGAACTCAAGCAGTAATTGAGAGTAGGGCCCCGATTTTCATGGTCATTGGCATTACCCGGTTTCTATGGGTTGCCAGTGGCTGTGGACATCGGGGCTTTGCCTTGACTGGGGGCAGGATCCTCTTTAGACTCTTGTACCCCTAAATCTGGCGGGACGTATGTCCTGCCATTTTGCTTTTCTTGTAAGACAATAGCGTCGCAAGACAACAGTGGAGCTAGTAGATGGCAACTATCAACCAGCTGGTACGTCAGCCGCGCAAGCGTATCGTCGAGAAATCCGACGTGCCTGCGCTGCAGAACTGCCCGCAGCGTCGTGGTGTGTGCACTCGCGTGTATACAACTACGCCGAAAAAACCTAACTCGGCATTGCGTAAAGTCTGCCGTGTGCGTCTGACCAACGGTTTCGAGGTTTCCTCGTACATCGGTGGTGAAGGCCACAACCTGCAAGAGCACAGCGTCGTACTGATTCGCGGCGGCCGTGTAAAAGATTTGCCAGGTGTTCGTTACCACACCGTTCGCGGTTCGTTGGATACCTCCGGTGTCAAAGGTCGTAACCAGGGTCGTTCGAAGTACGGTACCAAGAAGCCTAAGTAGTAGCGGCTTTTTGTAAAAATTGAATCATCTTATTTTCTGAGTCGATAAGAGTAAGGTCGGAGGCGCCAGTAGGTGCTGATTCCGAGCGAACCTGAAGACCGTTTGAGGGCTTATCCATGCCAAGAAGACGCGTAGCAGCCAAGCGCGAAGTGCTTGACGATCCAAAATACGGCAGCCAGATCCTGGCCAAGTTCATGAACCACGTTATGGAAAGCGGCAAGAAAGCCGTTGCCGAGCGTATCGTTTATGGCGCGCTGGAAAAGGTTAAAGAACGCAAGAACTCCGATCCCCTGGAAATCTTCGAGAAAGCTCTCGACGCCATCGCTCCGCTGGTCGAAGTGAAGTCGCGCCGTGTAGGCGGTGCTACTTACCAGGTTCCGGTCGAAGTTCGTCCGTCCCGTCGTAATGCTCTGGCAATGCGTTGGCTGGTAGACTTCGCGCGCAAGCGCGGTGAGAAGTCTATGGCTCTGCGTTTGGCTGGCGAACTGTTGGACGCCGCCGAAGGTAAAGGTGCTGCGGTCAAGAAGCGTGAAGACGTGCACCGTATGGCTGAAGCCAACAAAGCTTTCTCGCACTACCGCTTCTAATTTCAGCGTCACTAATTTTGCGAGGGCTTTATGGCTCGTACTACACCGATCAACCGTTACCGTAACATTGGTATCGTTGCTCACGTGGATGCTGGTAAAACCACCACCACCGAGCGCGTCCTTTTTTACACCGGTAAAAGCCACAAGATGGGCGAGGTGCATGACGGCGCCGCGACCACCGACTGGATGGTTCAGGAGCAGGAGCGTGGTATTACCATTACTTCTGCTGCTATTACTGCCTTTTGGCAGGGTTCCGAGAAGCAACACAAAGACCAATACCGCTTCAACGTCATTGACACCCCGGGCCACGTAGACTTCACCATTGAAGTTGAGCGTTCCCTGCGTGTACTCGACGGCGCGGTCGTTGTGTTCTGTGGTACTTCTGGCGTTGAGCCTCAGTCCGAAACTGTATGGCGTCAAGCCAACAAGTACGGTGTTCCACGTATCGTTTACGTGAACAAAATGGACCGTGCTGGCGCAAACTTCCTGCGCGTAATTGCTCAGATCAAGCAGCGTCTGGGTCACACTCCGGTGCCGATCCAGCTGGCAATTGGTGCTGAAGACAACTTCCAGGGTCAGATCGATCTGATGTCCATGGAAGCGGTCTACTGGAACGATGCCGATAAGGGTATGGTCCCGGTTCGCAAGCCTATCCCTGCTGAATTGCAGGAACTGGCTAACGAATGGCGCAGCAACATGGTAGAGGCTGCGGCCGAAGCCAATGAAGAGCTGATGAACAAGTACCTTGAGGGTGAAGAACTCACCAACGAGGAAATCAAGGCTGCTCTGCGTCAGCGTACTATCGCTGGTGAGATCGTTCTTGCTGTTTGCGGTTCTTCCTTCAAGAACAAGGGTGTCCCCCTGGTTCTCGACGCCGTTATCGACTACCTGCCAGCTCCAGTCGACATTCCTGCTATCAAGGGCACCAACCCTGATAACGAAGAAGAAGAGATGGAGCGTCACGCAGACGACAACGAGCCGTTCTCGGCTCTGGCGTTCAAGATCGCTACCGACCCATTCGTGGGTACCTTGACGTTCGTCCGTGTTTACTCGGGCGTGTTGGCATCCGGCGACGGCGTGATCAACTCGGTCAAGGGCAAAAAAGAGCGCGTGGGTCGTATGGTGCAAATGCACGCAAACGCTCGCGAAGAGATCAAGGAAGTACGCGCTGGTGACATCGCGGCCTTGATCGGCATGAAGGACGTCACCACTGGTGAAACGTTGTGCAACGCTGACAAGCCAATCATCCTGGTTCGGATGGACTTCCCGGAGCCGGTTATTTCGGTTGCTGTAGAGCCTAAAACCAAGGATGACCAGGAAAAAATGGGTATCGCACTGGGCAAACTTGCTCAGGAAGACCCGTCTTTCCGCGTCAAAACTGATGAAGAGACTGGTCAGACGATCATCTCTGGCATGGGCGAGCTGCACCTGGACATCCTGGTTGACCGGATGCGCCGTGAGTTTAACGTCGAAGCCAACATCGGTAAGCCTCAGGTTTCGTATCGTGAGCGCATCACGAAGAACTGTGAAATCGAAGGCAAGTTCGTTCGCCAGTCCGGCGGTCGTGGTCAGTTCGGCCACTGCTGGATCCGTTTTGCACCTGCTGACGAAGGTCAGGAAGGTCTGCAATTCGTGAACGAAGTAGTGGGTGGTGTGGTTCCTAAGGAATACATCCCGGCTATCCAGAAGGGCATCGAAGAGCAGATGAAGAACGGCGTTGTTGCCGGCTATCCGCTGATCGGCCTGAAGGCTACCGTGTTTGATGGTTCTTACCACGACGTCGACTCGAACGAGATGGCGTTTAAGGTGGCTGCTTCCATGGCGACCAAGCAACTGGCCCAGAAGGGCGGTGGTGAGTTGCTTGAGCCGATCATGGCTGTAGAGGTTGTTACGCCTGAAGACTATATGGGTGACGTGATGGGCGACCTTAATCGTCGTCGCGGCATGATCCTGGGTATGGAAGATACGGTCTCCGGCAAAGTAATTCGTGCCGAGGTTCCGTTGGGTGAGATGTTCGGTTATGCGACCGACGTTCGCTCCATGTCCCAAGGTCGCGCAAGCTACTCTATGGAATTCAAAAAATACAATACAGCTCCGTCGCACATCGTCGAAACTGTAACCAAAAAACAAGGCTGATTCAGCGCCTTTAGGCTAGGAGTTATTTGTCGTGGCTAAAGAAAAATTTGATCGTTCCCTTCCGCACGTCAACGTTGGCACTATCGGTCACGTTGACCATGGTAAAACCACGCTGACCGCTGCTCTGACTCGCGTCTGCTCCGAAGTTTTCGGTTCGGCTCGTGTTGACTTCGACAAGATCGACAGCGCACCAGAAGAGAAGGCTCGCGGTATCACCATCAACACTGCTCACGTTGAGTACAACTCGTCCGTGCGTCACTACGCACACGTTGACTGCCCAGGTCACGCCGACTACGTGAAGAACATGATCACTGGTGCTGCCCAAATGGACGGCGCTATCCTGGTTTGTTCGGCTGCTGATGGTCCGATGCCACAAACTCGTGAGCACATCCTGCTGTCCCGTCAGGTAGGCGTTCCGTACATCGTGGTCTTCCTGAACAAGGCTGACCTGGTAGACGACGCTGAGCTTCTGGAACTGGTTGAGATGGAAGTGCGCGATCTGCTGAGCACTTACGACTTCCCGGGCGACGACACTCCAATCATCATCGGCTCTGCCCGCATGGCGTTGGAAGGCAAAGACGACAACGAGATGGGCACCACTGCCGTCAAGAAGTTGGTTGAAACTCTGGACAGCTACATTCCTCAGCCAGAGCGTGCTGTCGACAAGCCGTTCCTGATGCCAATCGAAGACGTATTCTCGATCTCCGGTCGCGGTACTGTTGTGACTGGTCGTGTTGAGCGCGGTATCGTCAAGGTTCAAGATCCACTGGAAATCGTTGGTCTGCGTGACACTACTGTCACCACCTGCACCGGTGTTGAAATGTTCCGTAAGCTGCTCGACGAAGGTCGTGCTGGCGAGAACTGCGGCGTTCTGTTGCGCGGCACCAAGCGTGACGACGTTGAGCGTGGCCAGGTTCTGGTCAAGCCAGGCACCGTCAAGCCGCACACTCAGTTCGAAGCTGAAATTTACGTGCTGAGCAAAGAAGAAGGCGGCCGTCACACTCCGTTCTTCAAAGGCTACCGTCCACAGTTCTACTTCCGTACTACCGACGTAACTGGTAGCTGCGAACTGCCGGAAGGCGTTGAGATGGTTATGCCAGGCGATAACGTGAAAGTTTCCGTTACCCTGATCAAGCCAATCGCAATGGAAGACGGTCTGCGTTTCGCTATTCGTGAAGGCGGTCGTACCGTCGGCGCTGGCGTCGTGGCCAAAATCATCGCGTAAGCGATGATCTTCAAAAAGAGCCCCCGCTTGCGGGGGCTTTTTTATTGGGTTGACACCCCGTTAGCTCGTCTATAGAATTGCGCCTCCTTTAAACGGGCGTATTGCGCTCGGTGGGAAGTAGCCTGGAGTCTGAAATCCAATGCAAAATCAGCAAATCCGTATCAGGTTGAAGGCTTTTGACCATCGCCTGATCGACCAATCCACCCAGGAAATCGTGGAAACCGCGAAACGTACTGGTGCTCAAGTGCGTGGTCCGATTCCACTCCCTACCCGTAAAGAGCGGTTCACCGTTCTGGTTTCTCCGCACGTCAACAAAGACGCGCGCGACCAGTACGAGATCCGCACTCATAAGCGTGTTCTGGACATCGTCCAGCCAACGGATAAAACCGTTGATGCGCTGATGAAGCTTGATCTTGCGGCAGGTGTGGAAGTACAGATCAGCCTCGGCTAAGACTCGGGTCTTAGTCGTGTAACGCTCTGAAATGGGCGGCCATAGCGGGTGAAAGCCCCGTACACTCATGAGGTTTACAACATGACTATTGGTGTAGTCGGTCGTAAATGCGGTATGACCCGTATTTTCACCGAAGAAGGTGTCTCCATTCCGGTTACGGTCATTGAGATCGAGCCGAATCGCGTCACCCAGTTCAAAACCGAAGAAGTCGATGGCTATCGTGCAGTGCAAGTCACTGTCGGCGTTCGTCGTGCTTCCCGTGTGACTGCTGCTCAAGCAGGTCACTTCGCTAAAGCGAACGTTGCTGCAGGTCGTACTGTCCTGGAATTCCGTCTTGAAGAAGGCGAATACAAGGCTGGCGATCTGATCAATGCAGAAATCTTTGCTGCTGGCCAGATGGTAGATGTTACCGGTCAGTCCAAGGGTAAAGGCTTCCAAGGTACTATCAAGCGCCACAATTTCCGTGGTCAAGATAATACTCACGGTAACTCCGTGTCCCACCGCGTCCCGGGCTCTATCGGCCAGTGCCAGACTCCTGGTCGTGTATTCAAGGGCAAAAAAATGTCCGGTCATATGGGCGCTGAGCGCGTGACCGTGCAGTCCCTGGAAGTAGTGCGCGTGGACGCTGAACGCAATCTGTTGTTGGTCAAGGGTGCTGTTCCTGGCGCTACTGGCGGCAATGTGGTTGTACGTCCAGCAGCCAAGGCTCGCGGTTAAGGGGAAGCTGACATGCAATTAAATGTAAATGACGCTCAAGCGATCGAAGTTTCCGAACTGACATTTGGCGGCGAATTCAACGAGACGCTGGTTCACCAGGCAGTCGTGGCCTACATGGCTGGCGGTCGTCAGGGTAGCAAGCAGCAAAAGACCCGTTCTGACGTATCCGGTGGCGGTAAGCGCCCTTGGCGTCAAAAGGGTACTGGCCGTGCTCGTGCCGGTACTATCCGTAGCCCGATCTGGCGCGGCGGCGGTACCACTTTCGCAGCACGTCCTCAGGATCACTCTCAGAAGCTCAACAAGAAGATGTATCGCGCTGCACTGCGCTCCATCCTTGCTGAACTAGTCCGTACTGATCGTCTGGTCGTGGTTCAGGATTTCGCTGTTGAATCGCCGAAAACCAAAGATCTGCTGGGCAAGCTGAATGACATGAGCCTGACCGACGTTTTGATCGTGTCGGACGCTGTTGATCAGAACCTGTACCTGGCTGCTCGTAACCTGCCGCACGTTGATGTACGTGATGTTCAAGGTTCCGATCCAGTTAGTCTGATCGCATACGACAAAGTGTTGATCACTGTGTCGGCCGTGAAGAAATTCGAGGAGCTGCTGGGATGAACCAGGAACGCGTATTTAAAGTTCTGCTTGGCCCGCACGTTTCCGAGAAGGCTACGGTTCTGGCAGACAAAAAAGGTCAGTTCGTTTTCAAGGTTGCTACTGATGCAACCAAGCTGGAAATCAAGAAGGCCGTCGAAAGCCTGTTCAGCGTGAAAGTAGAGCGTGTCACTACCCTGAATGTTATGGGTAAGACCAAGCGCACTGCTCGCGGTCTGGGCAAGCGTAATGACTGGAAGAAGGCGGTTATCTCCCTTCAGCCAGGCCAAGATCTCGATTTCAGCAGCAGTGCTGAGTAAGGAAGGGGTGCATCATGGCAATCGTTAAATGCAAACCGACTTCCCCTGGCCGCCGTTTTGTGGTCAAGGTGGTCAACCAGGAGCTGCATAAAGGCGCTCCTCACGCACCGCTGCTCGAGAAAAAATCGAAGACTGGTGGTCGTAACAACAATGGCCGCATCACTACTCGTCACATCGGTGGTGGTCATAAGCAGCATTATCGTCTGGTCGATTTCCGTCGCAACGACAAGGATGGCATTGCTGCCACCGTCGAGCGTATTGAATACGATCCAAACCGTACTGCTCACATCGCACTGCTGCTGTACGCAGACGGCGAGCGTCGTTACATCATCGCGCCTAAAGGCGTGAGTGCTGGCGACCAGCTGATCGCGGGCGCTTTGGCTCCAATCAAGCCAGGCAACGCTCTGCAGCTGCGCAACATCCCAGTGGGTTCTACCGTTCACGGCATCGAACTGAAGCCGGGTAAAGGTGCTCAGATCGCTCGTTCTGCTGGTGCGTCTGCACAGCTGATCGCTCGTGAAGGTGTCTACGTGACTCTGCGTCTTCGCTCCGGTGAGATGCGTAAAGTTCTGGCTGAATGCCGTGCGACTCTGGGTGAGGTCTCGAACTCCGAGCACAGCCTGCGTTCGCTGGGTAAAGCTGGTGCCAAACGCTGGCGTGGCGTTCGCCCAACCGTTCGTGGTGTTGCCATGAACCCGGTTGACCACCCACATGGTGGTGGTGAAGGTCGTACCTCTGGTGGTCGTCATCCGGTATCGCCGTGGGGCTTCCCGACTAAGGGCGCGAAGACTCGTGGTAATAAGCGTACCGACAAAATGATCGTCCGTCGTCGCAAGTAAATAGAGGGATACGACAGTGCCACGTTCTCTGAAAAAAGGTCCTTTTATTGATCTTCACCTACTGAAGAAGATCGAAGTGGCGGCGGAAAAGAACGATCGCAAACCAGTTAAGACCTGGTCGCGTCGTTCTATGATCCTGCCACAAATGGTCGGTTTGACCATTGCTGTGCATAACGGTCGTCAGCATGTTCCTGTTCTCGTGAACGAAGACATGGTCGGCCACAAACTAGGCGAGTTTGCCGGTACCCGCACTTATCGTGGGCACGTGGCAGACAAGAAAGCCAAGCGTTAAGGGGTAAGGAACGATGGAAGTAGCCGCTAAGTTGTCGGGCGCTCGAATCTCCGCCCAGAAAGCCCGCTTGGTCGCCGACCAGATCCGCGGGAAGAAGGTGGGCGAAGCGCTCAACCTGTTGGCTTTCAGCAGTAAGAAAGCCGCCGAGATCATGAAGAAAGTGCTGGAGTCGGCCGTAGCCAACGCCGAGCATAACGAAGGCGCAGACGTTGATGACCTCAAGGTCTCCACCGTTTTCGTCAACGAAGGGCGTTCGCTGAAGCGCATCATGCCACGTGCCAAAGGCCGTGCTGATCGCATCGTCAAGCGGTCTTGCCATATCACTGTCAAGGTTGCTGACAAGTAACGGAGTCGAAGAGATGGGTCAGAAAGTACATCCCATTGGCATTCGCCTGGGAATCGTCAAGGAGCACACCTCCGTCTGGTACGCAGACGGTCGGACTTATGCGGACTATTTGTTCGCTGATCTGAAGGTGCGAGAGTATCTCCAAGACAAACTAAAAAGCGCGTCCGTAAGCCGTATCGATATCCATCGTCCGGCGCAGACTGCACGCATCACCATCCACACCGCTCGTCCAGGTATCGTTATCGGGAAGAAAGGTGAGGATGTTGAGAAGCTGCGTCAGGACCTGACCAAGCAAATGGGTGTGCCTGTGCACATCAATATCGAAGAGATCCGTAAGCCGGAGCTCGACGGTATGCTGGTTGCGCAGAGCGTAGCTCAGCAGCTGGAGCGTCGCGTAATGTTCCGTCGCGCTATGAAGCGTGCAGTGCAGAACGCCATGCGCATTGGTGCCAAAGGCATCAAAATCCAAGTGAGCGGTCGTCTCGGCGGTGCTGAAATTGCACGTACTGAATGGTATCGCGAAGGTCGTGTGCCATTGCACACCCTGCGTGCCGACATCGACTATGCCAACTACGAAGCTCACACCACTTACGGTGTGATCGGTGTAAAGGTTTGGATCTTCAAAGGCGAAGTAATTGGTGGTCGCCAAGAAGAGCTGAAACCGCAAGCACCAGCGCCTCGTAAAAAAGCTGCTAAGTAAGGGGTACGCCAAATGTTGCAACCTAAGCGTACGAAGTTCCGCAAGCAGATGACCGGCCACAACCGTGGTCTGGCATTGCGCGGTAGCAAAGTCAGCTTCGGCGAGTTCGCGCTGAAGTCTGTTGCTCGTGGTCGTCTCACCGCTCGTCAGATCGAGTCAGCGCGTCGTGCACTGACCCGTCACGTTAAACGTGGCGGCAAGATCTGGATCCGTGTATTCCCGGACAAGCCTGTCACCAAAAAGCCACTCGAAGTTCGGATGGGTAAAGGTAAGGGTAACGTGGAGTACTGGGTTGCCCAGATTCAGCCAGGCAAAGTCCTGTATGAAATCGAGGGTGTTTCCGAAGAGTTGGCGCGTGAGGCTTTCGCCCTGGCTGCTGCAAAGCTGCCGCTCGCCACCTCCTTTGTTAAGCGGACGGTGATGTGATGAAAGCGAATGAACTTCGTGAAAAATCAGCACAGCAACTGAACGAGCAACTGCTCGGCTTGCTGCGCGACCAGTTCAATCTGCGCATGCAGAAAGCAACTGGCCAGTTGGGGCAGTCTCACCTGCTCTCGCAAGTTAAGCGTGACATCGCTCGCGTGAAGACTGTGCTCAACCAGCAGGCAGGTAAGTAATCATGGCTGAAGCCGAAAAAACCGTCCGTACGCTGACTGGCCGTGTCGTCAGCGACAAGATGGACAAGACCATCACCGTACTGATCGAGCGTCGCGTCAAGCACCCAATCTACGGTAAATACGTTAAGCGTTCGACTAAGCTGCACGCGCACGACGAAACCAATCAGTGCCACATCGGCGACAAGGTCACTATTCGTGAAACTCGTCCGATGGCCAAGACTAAGTCCTGGGCACTGGTTGATGTTCTCGAACGCGCTGTGGAAGTCTAAGGGCTAGGGGTCGGAGAAATTATATGATTCAGACTCAATCCATGCTCGATGTGGCCGATAACAGCGGCGCACGCCGCGTTATGTGCATCAAGGTGCTTGGTGGCTCTCATCGTCGTTACGCTGGTATCGGTGACATCATCAAAGTTACCGTCAAGGAAGCAATTCCGCGCGGTAAGGTGAAAAAAGGCCAAGTGATGACTGCAGTAGTAGTCCGCACTCGCCATGGTGTTCGTCGCGCAGACGGCTCCATCATCCGCTTTGATGGCAACGCTGCTGTTCTGTTGAACAACAAGCAAGAGCCGATCGGCACCCGTATCTTTGGGCCAGTGACCCGTGAACTTCGTACTGAGAAGTTCATGAAGATCGTCTCGCTCGCCCCAGAAGTGCTGTAAGGAGATCCGACATGCAAAAGATTCGTCGTGACGACGAGATCATCGTGATCGCCGGCAAAGACAAAGGTAAGCGCGGTAAGGTGCTCAAGGTTCTCGCTGACGACCGCTTGGTCGTTGGTGGGATCAACCTGGTGAAGCGTCATACCAAGCCAAACCCGATGTCGGGCGTACAGGGCGGTATCGTCGAGAAAGAAGCGCCATTGCACGCTTCTAACGTCGCCATTTTCAACGGCGCAACCAACAAGGCTGACCGCGTTGGTTTCAAGGTTGAAGACGGCAAGAAAATTCGTGTCTTCAAGTCGACCCAAAAAGCGGTTGATGCTTGAACACTGCTAGGTAGAAGACCATGGCACGACTAAAAGAGATTTACTGGAAAGAAATCGCACCGAAGCTTAAGGAAGAACTTAAGCTTTCGAACGTGATGGAAGTTCCACGCGTTACCAAGATCACCCTGAACATGGGTCTGGGCGAAGCGATCGGCGACAAAAAAGTCATCGAGCACGCTGTTGCAGATCTGGAAAAAATCACCGGCCAAAAAGTCGTCGTGACCTACGCTCGCAAATCTATCGCTGGCTTTAAAGTCCGTGAAGGTTGGCCGATCGGCGTCAAAGTGACTCTGCGCCGTGAGCGTATGTATGAATTCCTGGATCGTCTGCTGTCGATCTCCCTGCCTCGGGTCCGCGACTTCCGCGGCCTGAATGCCAAGTCCTTCGATGGACGTGGTAACTACAGCATGGGCGTTAAAGAGCAGATCATTTTCCCGGAAATCGACTACGACAAGATCGATGCCCTGCGCGGTCTGGACATTACCCTGACCACCACTGCTCGTACGGACGAAGAAGGTCGCGCATTGCTGCGTGCTTTCAAGTTCCCGTTCCGCAACTGATTGGAGTAGGACCATGGCCAAGAAGAGCATGAAAAACCGTGAGCTGAAGCGTCAGCTCACCGTTGCCAAGTACGCTACCAAGCGTGCTGCGCTGAAAGCGATCATCGTGGATCTGAACGCAAGTCCAGAAGCACGTTGGGAAGCTACGGTCGCACTGCAGAAGCAGCCACGTGATGCAAGTGCCTCGCGCATGCGTAATCGTTGCCGCCTGACAGGTCGTCCGCACGGCGTGTACCGCAAGTTCGGCCTCGGCCGTAACATGCTGCGTCAAGCAGCAATGCGTGGCGACGTACCAGGTCTGGTTAAAGCCAGCTGGTAAGCAGTTATTCACGCAGTACGCCCATTGTGTTCACGTCGAACCGATGGGCGTAGAGCCTGAATTTGAATCAAGCCCCTTTTGGGGCTTGATTCATTTCTGGGGTGCGCCTAGAATTGCCGGCTCGCCAGAGCCCGTGCTCGCACGTGCCCGGAATTTTAAGGCGACAGGTTGTAGCCGTAAGGCTCATTTTTTTGTATCAGGAGCGTCTAGCCCATGAGTATGCAGGACCCGTTAGCGGACATGCTAACTCGTATCCGTAATGCCCAGATGGCTGAAAAGCCCGTCGTAAGCATGCCATCCTCCACGTTGAAGGTGGCTGTAGCCAAAGTCTTGAAGGACGAAGGTTACATTGCGGGTTATCAGATCAGCAGCGAAACAAAGCCGTTGCTATCCATCGAGCTGAAGTACTTCGAAGGCCGTCCGGTCATCGAGGAAGTGAAGCGCGTTAGCCGTCCAGGCCTGCGTCAGTACAAGTCCGTCGATGAGTTGCCAAAAGTTCGTGGCGGCCTCGGTGTGTCTATCGTCTCCACCAACAAAGGTGTGATGACGGATCGTGCTGCGCGCGCTGCCGGTGTCGGCGGCGAAGTGCTTTGCACTGTGTTCTAAGGGGGGATAAGCATGTCACGCGTAGCTAAGAACCCCGTTAAGTTGCCAGCAGGCGTCGAAGTCAAGCTCGTCGGCCAGCAGCTTTCGGTGAAGGGTGCCAAGGGCACTCTAGACCTGAACATTCATTCGTCCGTTGAAATTGTTGAAGAGTCCGGTGAGCTGCGTTTTGCTGCTCGCAACGGCGATCAACAAACTCGCGCAATGGCCGGTACCACTCGTGCGTTGGTAAACAACATGGTCCAAGGCGTAAGCCAAGGCTTCGAGCGCAAGCTCCAGCTGGTCGGTGTTGGTTACAAAGCGCAAGCAAAAGGCACGGTACTGAACCTGGCCCTTGGCTTCTCGCACCCAGTGGACTACGAATTGCCGGAAGGCATCACCGCTGAGACTCCCAACCAAACCGATATCGTTATTCGCGGTATCGACAAGCAGTTGGTTGGTCAAGTGGCCGCTGAGATCCGCGACTTCCGCCGTCCAGAGCCGTACAAAGGCAAAGGCGTGCGTTACGCGGACGAAGTCGTCCGTCGTAAAGAAGCCAAGAAGAAGTAGGGCATAGCAAATGACCGTCAAAAAAGTTACCCGACTGCGTCGCGCTCGCAAAGCACGCCTGAAAATGCACGAACTCGAAGTCGTGCGTCTCTGCGTGTACCGCTCTTCGCAGCACATTTATGCCCAGGTCATCTCGGCCGACGGCAGCAAAGTCCTGGCAAACGCCTCGACTTTGGACAAAGAACTGCGTGATGGCGCCACTGGCAACATCGACGCGGCCACTAAAGTTGGCCAGCTGATCGCTGAGCGTGCGAAAGCCGCCGGTGTATCGCAAGTGGCTTTTGATCGTTCTGGCTTCAAGTACCACGGTCGCGTTAAGGCGCTGGCTGATGCTGCTCGTGAAGGCGGGCTGGAGTTCTAAGTTATGTCAAATAACGACCAAAAACGCGACGAAGGCTACATCGAGAAGCTGGTACAAGTTAATCGCGTAGCAAAAACCGTTAAAGGCGGCCGTATCTTCACTTTCACCGCGTTGACCGTGGTTGGTGATGGTAAAGGGCGTGTTGGCTTCGGCCGTGGCAAGTCACGTGAAGTGCCTGCTGCGATCCAGAAGGCAATGGAAGCTGCTCGCCGCAACATGATCCAGGTCGATCTGAACGGTACCACGCTGCAGTACGCTATTAAGTCCGCTCATGGGGCTTCGAAGGTCTACATGCAGCCTGCGTCGGAAGGTACTGGCATCATCGCTGGCGGCGCAATGCGCGCCGTTCTCGAAGTTGCTGGCGTCCACAACGTTCTGGCCAAGTGCTACGGTTCGACTAACCCGGTCAACGTTGTTCACGCAACGTTCAAGGGTTTGAAGACCATGCAGTCCCCTGAGTCCATCGCTGCTAAACGCGGCCTGAACGTCCAGGAGATCTTCTGATCATGGCTACCGTTAAAGTAACGCTGATCAAAAGCATGACCGGCCGCATCCCTAACCACAAATTGTGCGTTAAGGGTTTGGGTCTGCGTCGCATCGGTCACACTGTAGAAGTCGTTGATACCCCGGAAAACCGTGGGATGATCAACAAGGCTTACTACATGCTGCGAGTCGAGGGTTAATCGATGAAACTCAATGATCTGAGTCCAGCGCCGGGTTCCCGTCGCGAAAAGCATCGTCCGGGCCGTGGTATCGGTAGTGGTTTGGGCAAGACCGGTGGCCGTGGCCACAAAGGTCAGACCTCCCGCTCCGGTGGCACCATTGCTCCGGGCTTCGAAGGCGGCCAACAGCCGTTGCATCGTCGTCTGCCCAAGTTCGGCTTCGTCTCTTTGAAAGCTATGGATCGTGCTGAAGTTCGCACCTCCGAGCTGGCTAAAGTAGAAGGCGTCGTCACTGTGCAGTCCCTGAAGGATGCCAACGTGATCAACCAAAACGTACAGCGTGTGAAAATCATGCTGTCCGGTGAGGTTACTCGCGCAGTCACCCTCAAAGGTATCGCAGCCACCAAAGGTGCGCGTGCGGCTATCGAAGCAGCTGGCGGCAAGTTCGAGGAATAAATGGCTAAGCAAGGTGCTCTCTCAGCGCTAGGCAAAAGCGGCGGGTTGTCCGAACTCTGGGCTCGTCTGCGTTTCCTGTTCCTGGCGATTATCGTCTATCGGATCGGTGCGCATATCCCAGTTCCGGGTATCAACCCTGACCGTCTGGCGGACCTGTTTCGACAGAATGAGGGGACCATTCTTAGCTTGTTCAACATGTTTTCAGGTGGTGCGCTGGAGCGCATGAGCATTTTTGCACTGGGGATCATGCCGTATATCTCGGCATCGATCATCATGCAGCTCATGACCGCGGTCAGCCCGCAGCTGGAGCAGTTGAAGAAGGAAGGTGAGGCTGGTCGTCGTAAGATCAGCCAGTACACCCGCTATGGCACCGTCGTCCTGGCTCTGGTTCAAGCTATTGGCATGTCCATTGGTTTGGCCGGTCAGGGCGTTGCGTTCTCAGCAGATATCGGCTTCCACTTCGTTGCAGTCACCACCTTTGTTGCTGGTGCGCTGTTCATGATGTGGCTGGGCGAGCAGATCACTGAGCGAGGTGTTGGCAACGGTATCTCGATGTTGATTTTTTCGGGTATCGTCGCCGGTCTTCCGAGAGCGATCGGGCAGTCTTTCGAGTCTGCACGTCAGGGTGATATCAATATCTTCGCCTTGGTCGCCATCGGTTTGCTGGCAGTAGCGATCATCGGTTTCGTGGTGTTCATCGAGCGTGGTCAGCGTCGTATTGCTGTTCACTACGCCAAACGTCAGCAGGGCCGCAAGGTCTTCGCTGCGCAGACGAGCCACTTGCCGTTGAAAGTGAACATGGCGGGCGTTATTCCTGCCATCTTCGCTAGCAGCATCTTGCTGTTTCCGGCTTCGCTGGGTGCCTGGTTCGGTCAGTCTGAAGGTATGGGCTGGTTGCAGGACATCTCGCAGTCGATCGCACCTGGTCAGCCGTTGAATATTCTGCTGTTTAGTGCAGGGATTATTTTCTTCTGCTTCTTCTATACGGCGCTGATGTTCAATCCGAAAGACGTAGCGGAAAACCTGAAGAAGTCCGGTGCCTTTATTCCGGGCATTCGTCCTGGTGAGCAGTCTGCGCGCTATATTGATGGCGTTCTGACTCGTCTGACCATGTTCGGTGCTCTCTATATGATGGCCGTGTGCTTGCTTCCACAGTTTCTCGTGGTCGCTGCAAACGTGCCGTTTTA
The DNA here is from genome assembly GCF_059421525.1 of Pseudomonas sp. GW821-FHT02H06. Taxonomy (NCBI): domain Bacteria; kingdom Pseudomonadati; phylum Pseudomonadota; class Gammaproteobacteria; order Pseudomonadales; family Pseudomonadaceae; genus Pseudomonas; species Pseudomonas sp. GW821-FHT02H06. The sequence continues at coordinate 238,668 of NZ_JBWKVD010000008.1, read as the reverse complement.
CCTTGGCGGGACCTCGTTGCTGATCGTGGTCGTGGTTGTGATGGACTTCATGTCCCAAGTGCAATCGCACCTCGTTTCGCACCAGTATGAATCCCTGATGAAGAAAGCCAACCTGAAGGGCTACGGCAGCGGCATGCTGCGCTGAAGCACCCATAAGGTTCGAGGAGTTGGTGATGAAAGTTCGTGCATCGGTGAAAAAGCTGTGCCGCAACTGCAAGATTATTCGCCGCGAAGGTGTTGTTCGAGTAATTTGCAGCGCGGAACCACGTCACAAGCAGCGCCAAGGCTAAATGTGATCTGTGCTAAAAGCCCAGCAGCTAGTGCGCTGCTGGGTTGATTATTTGTTATTACAGCGATATTATCTCGCGCCCTATTTCTTGGCTTCCGGGGCGTAGGTAGCTGTCAATTGGAGTCCCACTGAATGGCCCGTATTGCAGGCGTTAACATTCCAGATAACAAGCATACTGTTATCTCGCTGACCTACATCTATGGTGTTGGTCGCACAACTGCACACAAAATCTGTGCTACTACCGGGGTTAACCCGGCGGTAAAGATCAAAGATCTGAGCGACGAGCAGATTGAACAGCTGCGTGGCGAAGTCGCGAAGTTCACCACTGAAGGTGATCTGCGTCGCGAAATCAACATGAAAATCAAGCGCTTGATGGACCTCGGTTGCTATCGCGGTCTGCGTCATCGTCGTGGTCTTCCAGTACGCGGTCAGCGTACCAAGACTAACGCGCGTACCCGTAAAGGTCCGCGTAAGCCGATCCGCAAGTAATCGCCCCAGCGAATCGACAGGAATTAAATCATGGCAAAACCTGCTGCTCGTCCTCGTAAAAAAGTTAAAAAGACAGTGGTTGATGGCATCGCCCACATCCATGCATCTTTTAACAACACAATCGTGACCATCACCGACCGTCAAGGTAACGCTCTGTCCTGGGCAACCTCCGGTGGTTCGGGTTTCCGCGGTTCCCGCAAGTCCACGCCGTTTGCTGCTCAAGTAGCTGCCGAACGTGCTGGTCAAGCTGCGCTGGAATACGGCCTGAAAAACCTCGACGTCAACGTCAAAGGTCCAGGTCCAGGTCGTGAATCTGCTGTCCGTGCTTTGAACGGCTGCGGCTACAAGATCGCCAGCATCACCGACGTGACGCCAATCCCGCACAACGGGTGCCGTCCGCCGAAGAAGCGCCGCGTGTAATCCAGGAGATTGTAAAGAATGGCTCGTTACATTGGTCCAAAATGCAAACTCGCTCGTCGCGAAGGCACCGATCTCTTTCTGAAGAGCGGCGTGCGCGCGATCGAATCGAAGTGCAACATCGAAGCAGCACCTGGTATCCACGGCCAACGCCGCGGTCGCCAGTCCGACTACGGCACCCAACTGCGTGAAAAGCAGAAAGTCCGTCGTATTTATGGCGTTCTCGAGCGTCAGTTCAGCGGTTACTACAAAGAAGCTGCCGGCAAGAAAGGCGCAACTGGTGAGAACCTGCTGCAACTGCTCGAATGCCGTCTGGACAACGTTGTATACCGCATGGGCTTTGGTTCGACTCGTGCCGAATCGCGTCAGCTGGTATCGCACAAGTCGGTCAGCGTAAACGGCAAAACCGTTAACGTTCCGTCCTACCAGGTCCGTGCTGGTGACGTAGTGGCAATTCGCGAAAAAGCGAAAAACCAGCTGCGTATTGTCCAGGCTCTCGATCTGTGTGCCCAACGTGGCCGCGTAGAATGGGTAGAAGTAGACACTGAGAAAAAGTCTGGCGTCTTCAAAAGCGTCCCAGCTCGCAGTGATCTGTCCGCCGACATCAACGAAAGCCTGATTGTCGAGCTCTACTCCAAGTAAGGGCTAGAAAATAGGTGCATCCATGCAGATTTCGGTAAATGAGTTCCTGACACCCCGCCACATTGATGTGCAGGTTGTCAGTCCGACCCGCGCCAAAATCACTCTCGAGCCTCTCGAGCGTGGTTTCGGCCATACCCTGGGCAACGCGCTGCGCCGCATCCTGTTGTCCTCCATGCCCGGCTGTGCAGTAGTCGAGGCCGAGATTGATGGTGTACTCCATGAGTACAGCGCAATCGAAGGTGTACAGGAAGATGTCATTGAAATCCTGTTGAACCTGAAAGGTCTGGCTATCAAGCTGCACGGTCGAGACGAAGTTACGCTGACCTTGTCGAAGAAGGGTTCGGGGGTGGTTACCGCTGCCGATATTCAGCTGGATCATGATGTCGAGATCGTTAACCCCGATCACGTAATCGCTAACCTGGCGTCTAACGGCGCCCTGAACATGAAGCTCGTTGTAGCTCGTGGTCGCGGTTATGAACCAGCAGACTCGCGTCAGAGCGATGAAGACGAAAGCCGCAGCATTGGTCGCTTGCAGCTCGACTCTTCGTTCAGCCCGGTTCGTCGCATTGCATACGTGGTGGAAAACGCCCGTGTCGAGCAACGTACCAACCTGGACAAGCTGGTTATCGATCTGGAAACCAACGGTACTCTGGATCCTGAAGAGGCTATCCGTCGTGCAGCAACCATTCTGCAACAGCAGTTGGCTGCGTTCGTCGACCTCAAAGGTGATAGCGAACCCGTTGTAGTCGAACAGGAAGACGAGATCGATCCGATCCTGCTTCGTCCGGTTGACGATTTGGAACTGACCGTACGTTCGGCCAACTGCCTTAAGGCGGAGAACATTTACTACATCGGCGACCTGATTCAGCGCACCGAAGTAGAACTGTTGAAGACTCCGAACCTGGGCAAGAAATCCTTGACCGAGATCAAGGACGTTCTGGCTTCTCGTGGTCTCTCCCTCGGCATGCGCCTCGACAACTGGCCGCCTGCAAGTCTTAAGAAGGACGACAAGGCGACTGCCTGATCGTCGTAATCACCGAACGTACTGTTTGGTAAGGAATGAACCATGCGTCATCGTAAAAGTGGACGTCACCTGAGCCGTACCAGCTCTCACCGTAAGGCCATGTTCCAAAACATGGCGGTGTCGCTGTTCGAGCACGAGCTGATCAAAACTACCCTGCCGAAAGCCAAAGAACTGCGTCGCGTTGCTGAGCCGCTGATCACCTTGGCCAAGATTGACAGCGTTGCTAACCGTCGTCTGGCATTTGACCGTACCCGTTCGAAAGAAATGGTCGGCAAACTGTTTAACGATTTGGGCAAGCGTTATGCAACTCGTGAGGGTGGCTACCTGCGCATCCTCAAGTGCGGCTTCCGCGCTGGCGACAACGCGCCTATGGCGTACGTCGAACTGGTTGATCGTCCTGTCGGTGGCTCTGTAGAAGCCGCTGAATAAGACATCAGTCAATACAAAGAACCGGGCCTAGCGCCCGGTTTTTTGTTGTCCGCACCAAAGCCTCCCGGAGCGCTAGGCTCAGCGCAATTCGGGGTGATTCTAAGTGATAAACGGAACCCTCCTCATTTACCCGTCTTTTCGCTACCAAATGTCCGAATTTCGCCGGATTTCTATGTTTATTTGCTATGCCGCAGGGTGACCAACCAGTCTGGTTGGTTCAAACTAACGCCTTTCACGTGGAGATGGACGGCGATGCAAGGCCACCCGGATGTAATTGATTACCTCAACACGCTGTTGACTGGCGAACTGGCTGCGCGCGACCAGTATTTCGTTCACTCGCGGATGTACGAAGATTGGGGTTTTAGCAAGCTGTACGAACGTATCAATCACGAGATGGAAGAAGAGGCTCAACACGCAGATGCGTTGATGCGCCGGATTCTGATGCTCGAAGGCACTCCGCGTATGCGTCCTGACGATCTGGATGTGGGCACTACGGTACCGGAGATGCTCGCCAGCGATCTTCGCCTGGAATACAAGGTGCGAGCCGCACTGTGCAAAGGTATTGCGCTCTGTGAGCAGCACAGAGACTACGTCAGCCGCGACATCCTCCGCATTCAACTCGCCGACACCGAAGAAGACCATACCTACTGGCTTGAGAAGCAATTAGGCCTGATCAAGTCCATCGGACTCGAAAACTATCTTCAGTCGCAGTTCTGATTGCTCAGACCGCCGCTACAAAAAAAGCCCTTGCCGCATATTGCGACAAGGGCTTTTTGTTAAGCCCATGCAATCAGGCGCGATCGCGCTCCAGAAGCGGCTTCAGATAGTGGCCAGTGTAAGACTGTTTCATGTCCGCCACCTGCTCTGGCGTACCGGTCGCGATGATCTGTCCGCCTTTCGAACCCCCTTCAGGGCCCAGGTCGACCAGCCAATCGGCGGTCTTGATCACATCCAGGTTGTGCTCGATCACAACGACCGTGTTGCCGTGGTCGCGAAGTCGATGCAAAACATCCAGCAATTGCTGAATATCCGCGAAGTGCAGGCCGGTGGTGGGCTCGTCGAGGATGTACAGGGTCTTGCCGGTGTCACGCTTGGACAGCTCGCGCGACAGCTTCACCCGCTGCGCTTCACCACCAGAAAGCGTGGTCGCTGACTGGCCCAGTTTGATATAGGACAGCCCCACATCCATCAGCGTCTGCAGCTTCCGGGCAAGGGCAGGCACGGCGTCGAAGAATGTCCGCGCTTCCTCGATCGTCATTTCCAGGACCTCGTGGACGTTTTTGCCCTTGTACTTAACCTCGAGCGTCTCACGGTTGTATCGCTTGCTCTTGCACACATCGCAAGGAACGTAGATGTCAGGCAGGAAATGCATCTCAACCTTGATCAAGCCGTCGCCCTGGCACGCTTCGCAGCGACCACCCTTGACGTTGAAAGAGAATCGGCCAGGGCCGTAGCCACGAGACCTTGACTCAGGCACGCCGGCGAATAGCTCACGGATTGGCGTGAAGAGCCCGGTATAGGTCGCAGGATTTGACCGTGGGGTACGCCCGATTGGGCTCTGGTCAATATCAACGACTTTATCCAGATGCTGCAGGCCGTCAATGCTGTCGTGTGCCGAAGCCTCAAGCGTCGTTGCGCCATTGAGCGCAGTAGCGCTGAGAGGGAACAGCGTGTTGTTGATCAGCGTAGATTTGCCCGATCCCGATACACCGGTCACGCAGGTCAGCAAGCCGATTGGAATTTCCAGATCGACGTTGCGCAGGTTATTGCCACGCGCGCCTTTGAGTTTGAGCGAGAGCTTTTTATTGCGAGGCGTCCGCTTGGCAGGGACCGCGATCTTCACCCGGCCCGACAGGTATTTACCGGTCAGCGAGTCCGGATGATCCATCACCTCCTGTGGTGTGCCCTCCGCGACAATCTTGCCGCCATGCACGCCTGCGCCCGGCCCGATGTCGACCACGTAGTCGGCCAGTCGGATGGCGTCCTCGTCGTGCTCCACCACAATCACCGTGTTGCCGATGTCTCGCAGGTGCCGCAACGTGTCCAGCAGCCGATCGTTATCGCGCTGGTGCAAGCCGATTGAAGGCTCGTCGAGGATGTACATCACGCCGACCAGGCCTGCACCGATCTGGCTGGCCAGACGAATCCGCTGAGCCTCACCGCCGGAGAGCGTATCGGCGCTGCGGTCCAGTGTCAGATAGTCGAGCCCGACGTTGACGAGGAACTGCAGACGCTCGCGAATTTCCTTGAGAATTTTGTCAGCGATTTCGCCGCGTCGCCCCGTGAGCTTCAGCTCACCAAAATAATTGGTTGCGTCGCCAATCGGCATGTTGGTGACGGCGGGAAGTGTCTTCTCGCCAACCCACACATGACGGGCCTCTCGGCGCAACCGCGTGCCACGACATTCGGGGCAGGGTTGGGTACTGAGAAACTTCGCCAGCTCCTCGCGAACCGTTGTCGATTCGGTTTCCCGGTACCGGCGCTCAAGATTCGGGACAATGCCTTCGAACGGGTGCGCACGTTTGACGATGTCGCCGCGGTCGTTCAGGTAGCGGAAATCAACGCTGTCCTTACCGCTGCCGCCCAGCAGGACCTTCTGCAAATCGGCCGGCAGTTCCTTGAACGGCACCTCCAGGCTGAAGCCGTAATGCTTCGCCAACGAGCCGAGCATCTGGAAGTAATAGACGTTTCGCCGGTCCCAGCCACGAATCGCGCCTTCCGCCAGCGTGAGCTCGCCATTGACAAGGCGCTTGGTGTCGAAAAACTGTTTCACGCCCAGCCCGTCGCAGGTTGGGCATGCGCCGGCGGGGTTGTTGAACGAAAACAGCTTTGGCTCAAGCTCGCTGATCGCATGGCCACAGATTGGGCAAGCGAATCGCGCGGAGAAAATGATCTCTTCGCCGGGCTCGTCGTCCATCGGCGCAACCAGCGCGATGCCGTCGGCCAGCTTCAGCGCGGTCTCGAAGGACTCAGCCAAGCGCTGTTGCAAGTCCGAGCGCACCTTGAAGCGGTCAACGACGACATCGATCGAGTGCTTCTTCTGTTTATCGAGCTTGGGAAGTTCGTCCAGCTCGCACAGCCGACCGTTCACCCGAGCGCGGACGAAACCCTGAGCGCGAAGCTCTTCGAAGACGGCCAAATGCTCGCCTTTGCGCTCCCGTACCACGGGGGCAAGCAGCATCAGTTTGGCGCCTTCCGGCTGGGCCAGGACCAGGTCGACCATCTGGCTGACGGTTTGCGCCTCCAGAGGAATGTCGTGATCCGGGCAACGCGGCTGCCCCACACGCGCATACAGCAGACGCAGGTAGTCGTAGATCTCGGTGATGGTGCCCACGGTCGAGCGCGGGTTATGGGACGTGGACTTCTGCTCGATGGAAATGGCCGGCGACAGGCCTTCGATCGTGTCGACGTCCGGCTTCTCCATCATCGACAGGAACTGACGCGCGTAGGCGGAAAGCGACTCGACGTAGCGGCGCTGGCCCTCGGCGTAGAGCGTATCGAACGCAAGGGACGATTTTCCCGAGCCGGACAATCCGGTGATGACGATCAGCTTGTCGCGTGGAAGGGTCAGGTCGATGTTCTTCAGGTTGTGGGTTCGAGCCCCACGAATCAAGATCTTGTCCAAAGCTGGCCTCGCACGGCGGGCGTGTAAAACGTGGAAGTATACGGGGAAATACTGGATGGATACACACTATTGAGGATCGCGCCGCCTCACCTGGAAAAAAGAAAATTCCTGCGATGCGCGGCAAACCGTCGTATGTGCTCTAAACGATGGGACTGGTAGAATCGCCGCCGGTTCATACGAGGTTCCTTCATGCACGATTCTCACAGCGAGCGCATGAGCGGCAGCGAAACCCGCGCCGCGGGCGGTCTGGCGCTGGTGTTCGCCTTCCGTATGCTTGGCATGTTCATGGTGCTGCCCGTCCTCGCCACTTACGGGATGGACCTTGCGGGCGCCAGCCCGGCACTCATCGGTCTGGCGATCGGCGCTTACGGCCTGACACAAGCGGTGCTGCAGATTCCGTTTGGCATTATTTCTGATCGCATCGGCCGTCGTCCCGTCATTTATCTGGGACTGATCGTGTTTGCGCTCGGCAGCGTGCTGGCCGCTCAGTCGACCTCGATCTGGGGCGTGATCGCCGGTCGGGTTCTGCAAGGCGCGGGCGCTATCTCCGCTGCGGTCATGGCGTTGCTGTCCGATCTGACCCGCGAGCAGCATCGCACCAAAGCCATGGCGATGATCGGCATGACTATTGGTGTGTCCTTCGCCGTTGCGATGGTGGTCGGCCCCATTCTGACCAGTGCTTTCGGATTGTCCGGCCTGTTTCTGGCGACCGGCGCGATGGCGCTGGTGGGCGTGGCAATCGTCGCCTTCGTCGTGCCCAAGTCCACGGTAACCCTGCAGCACCGGGAGTCCGGTCTGGCGCGACAGGCATTGGGCGCGACGCTTCGTCATCCTGACCTGTTGCGTCTGGACTTGGGTATCTTCGCGTTGCACGCCATGCTGATGTCCAGTTTCGTGGCATTGCCGCTGGCGCTCGTCGAGAAAGCCGGCCTGCCCAAAGAGCAGCACTGGTGGGTGTATCTGACCGCACTGCTGATTTCGTTCTTCGCAATGATCCCTTTCATCATCTACGGCGAGAAGAAGCGTCAGATGAAGCGCGTGTTACTCGGCGCCGTACTGGTGCTGATGCTCACTGAGCTATTCTTCTGGGAGTTCGGCGACACGCTGCGAGCACTGGTCATCGGCACCGTGGTTTTTTTCACCGCATTCAATTTGCTCGAAGCGTCGCTGCCGTCGCTGATCAGCAAAGTGTCTCCGGCGGGCGGGAAGGGCACGGCGATGGGGATTTATTCCACCAGTCAGTTCCTGGGTTCGGCAGCGGGGGGCATCCTCGGTGGGTGGCTTTTCCAGCACGGCGGACTGGATGTGGTGTTCCTGGGAGGCGCCGGGCTGGCCGCCCTCTGGCTAACGTTTGCTGTTACCATGCGCGAACCTCCCTACGTAACCAGCCTTCGCTTGCCGTTGTCGCCCGAGGCTCAACGCGACACAGGCCTTGCCGATCGCGTGTTGGCCGTACGTGGAGTAACAGATGCAGTAGTGGTGGCCGACGAGGCTGCCATCTATATCAAATTTGACAAAGAACTGTTGGATCGGGCGTCTTTCGACGAAGTGGTCAATCCAGCGTCGGAAACGTGTGAAGCCTAGGAGAACGTTATGGCCCGTGGGGTAAACAAAGTCATATTGGTCGGCACATGCGGCCAGGATCCCGAAGTCCGCTACATGCCTAACGGTAATGCCGTGACCAACCTGAGTCTGGCGACAAGCGAACAGTGGACCGACAAGCAAACCGGTCAGAAGGTCGAGAAGACCGAATGGCACCGCGTATCGATGTTCGGCAAAGTCGCCGAAATCGCCGGCGAGTACCTGCGCAAGGGTTCGCAGGTTTACATCGAAGGCAAGCTGCAGACCCGCGAGTGGGAGAAAGACGGCATCAAGCGTTACACGACTGAAATCGTCGTCGACATGCAAGGCACCATGCAGTTGCTCGGTGGCCGTCCTCAGGGCGACGGTGCTCCTCAGGGCCAGGGTGGTGGCGGTTATCAGAACTCCCAGAACGCCGCGCCGCGTCCGCAGCAGCAGGCCCGCCCGCAGCAGTCCGCTCCTCAGCCACAGCGCGAGTCGCGTCCCGCGCCGCAACAAGCGCCGCAGCCGGCACCGGATTTCGACAGCTTCGATGACGACATCCCGTTCTAAGCAGCGCGTTACCCAAACGCAGTAACGCTGCAAACAAAAGCCCCCGCACAGCTCAGCTGTCGGGGGCTTTGTTTTGGGTCGCGTTCGAGGATTACAAACCCAGATCGGACAACCCGGGATGATCGTCAGGACGACGGCCCAGCGGCCAGTGAAACTTGCGATCCGCTTCTTTGATCGGCATGTCATTGATGCAAGCGAATCGCCGCGCCATCAAGCCGTCTTCATTGAATTCCCAATTCTCGTTGCCATACGAGCGGAACCAATTGCCTGAGTCGTCGTGCCATTCGTACGCGTAACGCACCGCGATGCGGTTATCGGTGAACGCCCAGAGTTCTTTGATCAGGCGGTAGTCGAGCTCCTTGTTCCACTTGCGGATCAGGAAATTTTTCGCCTCTTCACGGTTCTCGGCGAAATCGGCGCGGTTGCGCCACTTGGTGTCGAGTGTGTAGGCCAGCGAAACCTTTTCAGCGTCCCGGCTGTTCCAGCCATCCTCAGCCAGGCGAACCTTCTCGATGGCGGATTCGCGGGTGAAAGGGGGAAGTGGCGGACGAGTCTGGGCATTGGACGACATGGTGGACCTCCAGGCGGTGATGATTCGGTGGTGGGTGGGACGTTTAAGGCTAGGAACTGGAACGCAAACGCTGCTCCAGCATCAGTTGCGCAACCGCCTTGGCGTTTTCAGCAGCACTGTAGTCACCCATGACGCGGGCGACGGTGATCGCGCCTTCCATGAGGATGAGCAGCTGTTTGGCAAGAGCGCGCGGATCGGAAATCCCAAGCTGTTCGCAGAGCTCCAGCGCGTAATCAAGCAGCTTCTGTTTGTGCAGTTTGGCGATCAGACGGATGGGGTTTTGCGGGTCGCCCACTTCGCCTGCGGTATTGATGAACGCGCAGCCGCGAAAGCTTTCGGACTCGAACCAGCCTTTGAGCACGTCAAACATATTCAGGATGCGCGCTTCAGGGGTGTCGGCCTTGTTTGATTCAGTCCGGAACCAGTCCATCCAGCGCACGTCACGGGCGTTGAGTGCAGCGGCGGCCACATCGTCTTTAGTGGCGAAATAGCGATAGATGCTTTTCCTCGCGACGCCCGACGTCTTTACCAGAAGGTCCATGCCGGTGGCCTGGATGCCGTTTTGGTAAATGAGCTGCTCGGCAGTCGCGAGGATTTTCTCGCGAGTGAGGTTCGTTGATGTATTCATGACGCAGAAGGTAGAACGTACGTTCTCCTGCGTCAAGCCACTCATTCAAAAACAGGCTCAACGCACCTGATCGGAGTCCGGCAGCGCACGTTTCAAATCGGCTGCGCTGGGTGAGGCCTTGGCCAGCGTAACGGGGATAGATTTGGCCGCAGGCACCTTGCTGCGTTCAGCGTGGTGCCACAACGGAACGAGTGGGTTGCACTCAGGGTAGTACGCTGCGCAGCAGTTTTCGGGGATGTCGTAAGCGATGATCTGTAGAGGCCCTACCGCACGCGTGACCTGCGGCTCGATGGCGGTGGTGACGTTGACCCAGTCTCCCGGTTTGAAGCCCATTCGCAGGACATCATTACGGTTCATGAAGATGACCGCGCGGGTGCCGCTGACGCCACGGAAGCGATCTTCGTAGCCGTAGATCGTGGTGTTGAACTGGTCGTTGCTGCGCAGCGTCATCAGTTGCAGCACGTCGCGGCGAGTATGGTTCGGGTACACGTCATCGTCTTCTTCAAGCAGCTCGGGCGTAATGAACATTGCGCGACCGCTCTCGGTTTTCCATTCACGCTTCGCTGCGGCAATGGGGCGATGAAAACCGCCGGTTTCCCACATGCGGGTTTCCATGTCGTGGAAAATCTCGGGGTAGACCTGAGCGATGCCCTGACGAATCAGCGCGTAATCGCGGCGCCAGGCGTCCCAGTCGATTTGAGTGGTTCCAGGTAACGTTGCCTCGGCGATGCCCGCGAGGATGGCGATTTCGGCGCGGAGATGGGCGCTGGCCGGTTCGCTATTACCCTGCCAGGCCCGCACGCAGCCCGTACTGTCTTCAGTGGTATAGACCTGCTCGACGCCATTTTGCACATCCTTTTCGATGCGCCCGAGGCAGGGCAGGATCCACGCGTTTTTCCCCGGAACCAGATGTGTGCGGTTCAGCTTGGTCGCGATCTGGACGTTCAGGTCCAACGTGTTCCAGGCCGGCTCCATGCGGGACGTGTCCGGGATCGCCCGCAGAAAATTCCCGCCGAGCCCGATGAATCCGCGCACGCTCCCGTCCAGCAGTCCTTCGCAGGTCTCAACGGTGTTCAAGCCTTTTTTCGACGGGACCGAGAAGCCATACAGCGCCTCAATCTTATCCACAGGAATTTTTTTCGGGTCTTCGGTAATGCCAACCGTGCGCTGCCCCTGCACATTGGAGTGACCCCGCACCGGGCAAATCCCGGCGCCGCGCTTGCCGATGTTGCCGCGCAGCAGGAGCAAATTCACCAACATTTGCACGTTGGTCACCCCGCGCCGGTGTTGGGTGATGCCCATGCCGTAAACCAGCATCACGCGCTCGTGTCTGGCGTACACCGTCGCCACTGCCTCCAGCGCGCTACGGCTGAGTCCTGCCTGACGCTCGATGGTTTCCCACGGTGTTTCGAGCACGCAGTTGCAGAACTCGGCGAACCCTTCAGTGTGCTGGGCGATAAACGCCTGATCGATGATCGCAGGCTGACCCTTTGCCAGCGCCGCCTCGTCCATCTCAAACAGCGACTTGGCGATGCCTAGCACAACCGCCGTGTCGCCACCGATTGCCAACTGATGGTATTGGGTGCTGATGACCGTCGACTTCGGCCCGAGCATTTCCACGGGGGACTGCGGATTGACGAAGCGCTCGAGGCCGCGCTCGCGGATCGGGTTGAACGTGATGATCGGCACGTCACGCTGCCGGGCTTCACGCAGTTGATGCAGCATCCGTGGGCTGTTGCTGCCTACGTTCTGGCCGAAAAACAGGATGCAGTCGGTGTGCTCGAAGTCATCCAGGGTCACCGTTCCTACAGGCACCCCGATACTTTCCTGCAAGCCCACCGAGGTGCTCTCGTGGCACATGTTCGAGCTGTCGGGCAAATTGTTGTTGCCGTAGGCGCGGGCGATGAGCTGGTACATGAACGATGTTTCCAGCGAGGCCCGGCCCGATGCATAAAAAACCACGCTGTCGGGCGTCATGCTTTTCAGCTGCGCGCCAATGTCACGGTAGGCTTCCTCCCACGTGGTTTCCTGATAGCGATCGGTCGCAGCGTTGTACCGCATGGGGTGCGTGAGGCGGCCCTGTTGCTCCAGGTCGTAATCGGGCCACTGGCGCAGTTCGGTGAGCGTGTGCCGGGCGAAAAAGGCCGGGTCGGTCTTGCGCGACGTCAGCTCCCAGGCCGTGGCCTTCGCGCCGTTTTCGCAAAACTCGAGGCTGTGGGGTTTGCCGGGCTTGGCCCACGCGCAGCTGACGCAGGCGAATCCGCCCGGTTTGTTTTGCTTGATCAGCGGCAGGCCTGCTCGAATCGGCGCCTGCTCGCGCCAGAGGATCTCCATCACCGACTTTGCCGAGCCCCAGCCGCCGGCGGCAGACGTGTAGGGACGGAAATGAGCTTTGGGATGGATGAGCGACATGGAGTTGATCCTCGGCGGAGCGGGCGCACTGGAGACAGTCGCCCTCGTTAAGGCTACGACGAAGCGGCTCGGTAAAGGTTCGTTACATTTGCTGGCGGGCGGACCGTCAACGGCCAACATGACGATTGCGCCTAGGAAACGAACTTGCCGGATGAAATTCGATCAGTTCCAGAAGGCCTATTTTTCCACGGTTCCCTGACCGAAGGAGTGACTCGCGTTTTGCCGAATTTCAAACCCTTTCTGTTGCTGTGCCTGCTGTTAAGCGTTTTCAGCGTCAATGTTCAAGCCGCCGACGCCCCCGCCGCTGCCACTGCTGGCGCTGCCGCACCTGCCGACCCGGCGCCAGAGGATCCTGCCAAAGCGGAGATTCTGGTCAAAGGCGGATTGCTCGGCGCCATCAGTTCCAGCATCGACAGCGTGCAAGACAAGCTCGATGTAGATGGCCACTTGCTCGACTCCTGGCGCCTGCGCGCCGACCGAGCCGCTGACGAGATCGACGCGCTGGTCAACAAACCGCAGTCGCGGTCAGCGTGGCGGATTGCCGGCGATTTCGTGATGCTGTCCCTGGTGTGGGCGGGCGCGTTCCTGCTGCTCAACCGAATCGGCGCGTTTCTGGTCAATCGGTTATCACGGCATCGGTTCCTGATTCGCCGCGATCGCGTGGTCGGTGTGCTGGGCTATGTGTTGCCTTACATGGTGCCGGCGCTGATCTGCCTGCCGCTGACGCTCTACGTCAGTCACTTCATGCCGACGTCGGTGGGGCGCGCGCTGGCGCTGTGTCTGGCGTACTCGACCAGCAGCGGGATTTTCTCCACATCCGTGCTGTTGTCGCTGATCGTGCTGTTCAATTCGGGCCACAAACGGCCGGCGGTGCGCATCATTCGTCACTACGCGCCGCACCCGTTGTTCATCATCGGCTTTCTCGCGGCGTTGAGCGACGCGCTGACCAGTCCGCAGATTGCCAGGCTGTTCGGCGGCAACGTGACCACCAGCATCGCCGCGTTCACCGGGCTGATGGCGTCGGTCATGTTTGGCATGGTCGTCATCCGCATGCGTCGGCCGATCGCCCATCTGATCCGCAACCGTTCCCTCGGCGCCCGGCTGGCGCGGCCCGCGGTGCAACAGACGCTGAAGATTTTCTCCAGCCTGTGGCACTTGCCGATCCTGCTGATGATTCTGGTCTCGGCGGTGAATCTGATCGGCGCCGGCGAAGGCAGCCAGGAAGCCTTGCGTTGCGCGTTGCTGACGACGGTCCTGTTGATCGGCGCGGTGTTTCTCAGCACCTTGTTCCAGCACGTGTTCAAGCCCACCGAGGCGCGGACCGACAGTGTTTACAAGGAGCGTTTGCTGAGCCTGTTGCACGCCGTCATGCGTATCGCGCTGGCGATTGGCTTCATCGAGTTGCTGGGTCGGATCTGGGGTTTCTCGCTGTTTGAATTTGCCCAACGCAATGCGCTGGGCAAAGTGATCAGCGATTCGCTGAGCAGCATCGGTCTAATTCTGCTGGTGACCTGGCTGCTGTGGGTGGTAATGGACACGGCCATTCAGGAAGCCCTGAAGCCTCCGGCCAATGGACGTTCCGCGCGTCAGCCGAGCACGCGGGTGAAGACCATCCTGCCGCTGTTGCGCAACGCGATGAAGATCATCCTGGTGGTGATCTGCACCATCACAACCATGGCCAATCTGGGCATCAACGTCGCGCCACTGCTGGCCGGTGCCGGGGTAGTCGGGCTGGCGATCGGTTTCGGTTCGCAGCAGTTGGTGCAGGACGTCATTACCGGACTGTTCATCATCATCGAGGACACCATCTCCATCGGCGACTGGGTGGTGCTGGATTCGGGCCACGCCGGCACAGTCGAGAGCCTGACCATCCGCACCCTGCGTCTGCGCGACGGCAAGGGCTTCGTGCATTCGGTGCCGTTCGGACAGATCAAGGCCGTCACCAACCAGTCCCGGCAGTTCGCTTATGCGTTCTTCTCGTTCCAGTTCACTTACGACACGGACGTTGACGCGGCGACCTCGCTGATTCGTGAAGCGGGCCAGTCGATCAGCGACGATTTGCTGCTGGCGAGCAAACTGCAGGGGCCGCTGGAGGTGTTCGGGCTGGACCGCATGGACATGAACGGCATTGTCATCACGGCGCAGTTCCGCACCTCTTCGGGTGGGCAGTACGCGGTGAGCCGTGCATTCAACGACCGGCTCAAGCGGCTTGTGGATAAGTCAGCTGATGTGCGCTTCGCGCAAACTTATCCACAACTGGTAATGAGCCCGCACAATCGTCAGGCACCTGAGGGGGAAGAAGGTGCAGAGCAACAAGCGCTGCCCGGCAAGACATCGGTGGTGAACAAGGACGGGTCCGAAAGCCCGGCTTGAGATCTACCGGAACAGCCGATCACGCACCTGCAACATCAGCGCCTCATCCACCTCGCCCCAGTACTGGGGCTTGCCGGCGATGATGGCGGCGATGGGAATGCCGTCGCGGTAAACCAGCTTGTTGCCGACAATCGCCGGGACTTTCGCGCCGGGCAGCAGCGTCCCGGCGAGGTTGAGCGGGTCGACCCCGCTGACGGCAATCAAGCTGCCGTCCAGCGGGCGGTTGCGGACTTCGCGCAACAACGGGATGGCTTCGGGCAGCGCGAATTGCTCACCGGCCAGGCCGGCAACGAAGCGCCCGCCGCGAATCTCTCCGCGAGCTTCAAGCCGATGGAACGTGCGCAGCAACTCGCGCCACGTCGGCAGCCAGTACGCCTCGCGCTCCAACAGGCGCCAGAACACCACGCCGTATCGACGCAGCAAGGTCATGGCGACATGCTCCAGTGTGTCGCTGTCGATCCGTTGCGACACGCCTTCTTCCTTCGCCGGCGCGCGACGCAACAACGCCCAGCGCCCGGCATCGTCCATGCCGCCAATGAAGGCGCCGCGATTGCGTCGGCTGGTGTGGCTGCTGCGTTTGCTCGCCGGGGTGATCAGCGCGCGCAGCCCGGCGAAGCTGTCGGCATTGACCAGCCCTGCGCCGACCAATTCCTGCAGCGCCGTTTCCAGTTCAGCCCGCAGCAAGTGAGCTTCGGAGGTCAGCTCATCGAAAAACATCGCGCCCTGGCTGGACAACACTTCATGGACCTTCTGCGCGCGCAGTGATAACTCGATCGGCGCCGGCTGTTCGGTCAGCCCGGTCCACAGGCGAACCTGCGGTCGCGGCAGCAGCACAATCGGCGTACTGCGCAACGCAGCGCTGCCGACCTTGTTGCGGCTGGTCAGGCGCATCCACACCACCTTGCCGGACCGACACAGGTCATCCAGCCAGATCGATGAATAGTCCTTCAAGCGGGCTGGAAGCAGATCACTGTCCCAGGCGCCTGCCGCCGACGAAAAACCCTCCAGTTGCGCGACGACTTCCGGCAAGGCGGCTTTGCCCTGACTCTGGGTCGTGGCGGACAGATGCTGCCAGTCGAACAGGAAGCGGGTGAAGTCCTGCAGCGACACCGGCTCGATTTCCCGGCGCAGGCGTTTGACCGTATACCGGTGGATACGCGACAGCAGATGCCGCTCGCACCATTGTTCCTCGCGGGCGTCAGGGTTGAACTGGCCGCGCAGCACATAACCTTCGTTCTCCAGCTGGGCCAGCGCCTGTGCGACTTCGCTGTGCGTCAGCGCCAACGGCTCGGCAATGGCGGGAACCGTCAGCGGGCCGAAACCGCCAAGCCGCGCCCGCACGATTTCTACGCGCGCTTCGTCCTCGCTCCACGTTTCATCGAACCCGGCCAATGCCGCCAAGGGCGGGTGCATTTCGGCGGCGGGATAGATCGCCTGCAAACAGGTCAGCCGCTCCAGCGGAATCCACAACGCCTGCTCCGGGGTGACCTGCAAGCGCGTGCCCCGGCCTGAGCGGGCCAAACTTTCCAGCCATTTCATCCAGTCGCCGTGCTCGCGGGCCTCAACGCCGGTGATGCAGCCCAGGGTCATCAGCGCCTCGTGCATCTCATCCACGCTTTGCGGCTGCGGCCAGGCTTCATCGGCCACCGCTTTGATCGCATCGACATCCAGCGCGCCGAGATCATCGGTGGATTCCGGATCGCTCCAGCGCCGATTCAGCACCGCCTGGGTGCGACGTTCTTCCAGCGGCGCGTTGTCGAGAAACGCATACGGCTTGGCGTTGAGAATTTCCGCTGCGAGTGGAGAGGGCGCGGGCAGATCGCGACTGACCAGACGCACTTCGCCGCTCTCCATGCGGCGCAGCAGTTTGAGCCAGCCTTCGGCGTCCATGGCTTCGTGCAGGCAATCGTCCAGAGTTTGCTCGATCAGTGGATGCTCGGGCACGTCGCGCTCGCCCACCAGATTTTCCAGGCAGGCGATCTGGTCCGGAAACACCGTGGCGATCAGGTCATCGCTCTTGATCCGCTGCAGCTGCGGCGCCACTTTTCGCCCGCCGGTGTAACGCGGCAGGGCCAGTGCGACACCGGCGTTCCAGCGCCAGCGCACGCCGAACAGCGGCGCATCCAGCACTGCCTGAATCAGTAAATGCTCGGCAGTGGCGGAGTTGAGATAACGCCAGACTTCATCGAGCGCAAAACTGTGCGCCGTGGACAGCGACAGCACGATGGCGTCCTCGCTGGCGGCGGCTTGCAGCTCGAAGTTGAAGGTGCGGCAGAAGCGCTTGCGCAGCGCCAGGCCCCACGCACGATTGACCCGGCTGCCGAACGGGGAATGAATCACCAGCTGCGTGCCGCCGGACTGATCGAAAAAGCGCTCAATGACCAGCGTGTCCTGTGACGGCAGCGCACCCAGGGCCGAGTGCGCGCGGGCGAGGTATTCAATGATCTGCTCGGCGCTCGCGAGATCCAGGCCCAGGCTTTTCATCAGCCAGTCCGTGCAGGCCAGAAGGTTGCCGGGATGGGCGCTGAGCTGCTCATCGATGTCGGCCTGCAAACGTGCGACGGCAAAAGACAATTCATCGCTGCGCCCCGGGGCCTCGCCCATCCAGAACGGGATGTTCGGCGGCATGCCGTGGGCGTCCTCGACCCGCACGCGGCCGGACTCGATCCGCAGAATGCGGTAGGACGTGTTGCCCAGCTGGAAGATGTCACCCGCCGCGCTTTCCACGGCGAAGTCTTCGTTGACGGTGCCGATGTTGAGCGCCTGGGGTTCGAGGACCACGCTGTAATCGGCATTGTCCGGAATCGTGCCGCCGCTGGTGACCGCGGTGAGTTTGCTGCCGCGCCGACCACGCAACGTGCGGGTTACCGCGTCGCGATGCAGGTACGCCGCGCGCACGCCCTGACGCCCGCTGTAACCCTCGGCGAGCATGCTGAGCAGCGCCTGATAATGGGTTTCGTCGACTTCGGCGTAGGGCGAGGCCTTGCGGAACAGCGCCAGCAGGTCCTGCTCCTGCCATTCCTGACAGCTGACCTCGGCAATGATCTGCTGCGCCAGCACATCCAGCGGCGCCTCGGGAATGACCAGTGTGTCGAGCTCGCCGCGACGCACGCAATCCAGCAGCGCCGCGCACTCGATCAGATCATCCCGGGAAACAGCAAACAGCCGTCCCTTGGGCGTCCCGCCTACGTGGTGCCCGGAACGACCGACCCGCTGCAAGAAGGAAGCGATGGATCGGGGCGAACTGATCTGGCAAACCAGATCGACGTCACCGATATCAATCCCCAGCTCCAGCGAAGCCGTGGCGATCAACACCTGCAGGTCACCGCGCTTGAGGCGCTGCTCGGCGTCGAGTCGTTGCTCTTTTGCCATGCTGCCGTGGTGGGCCGCTACCGCCTCTTTGCCCAGTCGCTCACTCAGATGCCGCGCCATGCGCTCAGCCAGCCGCCGGGTGTTGACGAAGATGAGAGTGGTGCGGTGTTCGCGCGCCAGCACCGCGAGCCGGTCATAGACCAGTTGCCAGACGTCACTGGACATCACGGCGCTCAAGGCAACCGGCGGCACTTCGATGGCCAGATCCCGAGGACGCGCGTGACCGATGTCAACGATGGCGCAGGGACGGCTGAGCGGATCGCTGCCGACCAGAAAGCGTGACACCCGCTCGATGGGCTTTTGCGTCGCCGACAGCCCGATGCGCAGCAGCGGCTTTGCACACAGCGCCTGCAAACGCTCGAGGGTCAGTGCGAGATGACTGCCGCGCTTACCCGCAGCGATGGCGTGAATCTCATCAACGATGACGGTCTGCGTGCTCGACAACATGCGCCGGCCGGAGTCGGATCCCAGCAGCACATAAAGCGATTCCGGCGTCGTGACCAAAATAT
The DNA here is from genome assembly GCF_059421525.1 of Pseudomonas sp. GW821-FHT02H06. Taxonomy (NCBI): domain Bacteria; kingdom Pseudomonadati; phylum Pseudomonadota; class Gammaproteobacteria; order Pseudomonadales; family Pseudomonadaceae; genus Pseudomonas; species Pseudomonas sp. GW821-FHT02H06. The sequence goes on along the minus strand of NZ_JBWKVD010000008.1, from coordinate 219,755 downwards.
TCGGCGCGGTTTTGCGCATGGCCGTACGTTCTTTCTGCGGCGTGTCACCGGTGCGCACGGCGGTGGTGATGCGCAGCCCCGGCAGGCCTTGCTGAACCAATTGATCGGTGATGCCCGCCAACGGATTCTGCAGGTTGATCTGGATGTCGTTGGACAGCGCTTTCAGGGGCGAGACGTAGACCACGAAGGTCTCATTCGGCAGCTCGCCGCCGTGCTCCAGTCCTTGATGCACCAGATCATCGATGACTGCCAGAAACGCCGTCAGGGTTTTCCCGGAGCCGGTGGGCGCGGCAATCAATGTGGACTCGCGTCGTTTGATCAGCGGCCACGCCTGGGCCTGGGCCGCGGTAATGGCCGGGAACGTGGAGCGAAACCACGCGCTGACCGCCGGATGAAAGGCGTCGAGCACCGGGTCGGGCGTCTGGGGAAGGTTCATGCGCAATTAATGCGGGCGCCGGCGGGTAGATGCAAGGGTCAGATGCTCAGGGGAAGACACAAGGGCGAGTGATCGGAGACGCGTTTCAGGGCGCCGCACGCGCGCATGCCCGCCGTTGTTGGGACTTGCCCGATGACGTGTTATGTTTGCGGACGTTTTTCACCTATTTTTAATCGACCTGAAGACTGAGCCTGCTGACTCTATGCGAATGCGCCTTATGCTGTTGGGCGGCGGGAATGCCCTCGGGCAGGCGTTGATTCGTCTAGGTGCCGAGGAGAACATTGGTTTCCTCGCGCCGCGTCCACCCCAAGACGGTTGGGACGCGGCAAGCCTGACGCAACTGCTCGATGACACCCGCCCGGATGCCTTGATCAATCTCGCTTACTACTTCGACTGGTTTCAGGCGGAGCGGGTGAGCGCTGACAGGCTGGACAATCAGGAACGCTCCGTCGAGCGTCTCGCTGAACTGTGCCAGCACCACAATATCGTCCTCGTCCAACCGTCCAGCTACCGCGTGTTCGACGGTTCGCGGGCGACGGCTTACAGCGAAAAAGACGAGCCCGTGCCGCTGGGTTCCCGTGGCCAGGCCTTGTGGCGCATCGAGCAAAGCGTGCGCGCCACCTGCCCGCAGCACGTGCTGCTTCGGTTCGGCTGGCTGCTCGACGACAGCGCCGAAGGCGTGCTCGGGCGCTTTCTCAGCCGCGCCGAATCCCCCGGTGAATTGCTGCTGGCGGACGACCGTCGTGGCAATCCGACCCCGGTCGATGACGCCGCAAGGGTCATCATTTCGGTGCTCAAACAGCTCGATTGCGCCGCGCCGCTGTGGGGCACTTACCACTACGCCGGGCACGAAGCGACCACGCCATTGGCGTTCGGTCAGGCCGTATTGACCGAAGCACGTCTGCTGCGCCCGCTGGCAATCGAAACGCCGACCGCCCAGGCCCACGCCGCGCGCCCGGACGCCAGCGAAGAGCCGCAGAACGCCGTGCTCGCCTGCAAGAAAATTCTCCACACTTTCGGTATCAAGCCACGCGCCTGGCGTGCTGGTTTGCCCAACCTACTGGACCGCTATTACCGCCATGTCTGATGCTCCTGTCCTCATCACCGGCGGCGCCGGTTTCATCGGTTCGCACCTGACCGACGCGCTGCTCGCCAAGGGCTACGCGGTACGCATCCTCGACGATCTTTCCACCGGCAAACGCAGCAACCTGCCTCTGGACAATCCCCGTGTCGAGTTGATCGAAGGTGATGTCGCCGATGCCGCGCTGGTGGCCCGGGCGGCGGTGGGTTGTCAGGCCGTGGCGCACCTGGCTGCCGTCGCGTCGGTGCAGGCCTCGGTGGATGATCCGGTGAAGACGCACCAGAGCAATTTCATCGGCACGCTAAATGTCTGTGAAGCGATGCGCGAGGCCGGTATCAAACGCGTGGTGTTTGCTTCCAGCGCTGCGGTTTACGGCAATAACGGTGAAGGCGAGGCCATCACCGAAGACACGCCGAAAGCGCCGCTGACCCCCTACGCGTCGGACAAACTGGCCGGTGAGCACTACTTCGATTTCTATCGTCGCCAGCACGGTTTCGAGCCCGTGATTTTCCGCTTCTTCAACATCTTCGGCCCGCGTCAGGACCCTTCTTCGCCGTACTCCGGCGTGATCAGCATTTTCGCAGAGCGGGCGGTAAACGGTCTGCCGATTGCGGTGTTCGGCGACGGCGAGCAGACCCGGGACTTCTTCTACGTCGAGGACCTGGTGGACCTTGTGGTGCAGGGCATCGAGATGCCGACGGTGGCAGAGGGCGCAGTCAATGTCGGGCTGAACGCGACGACTTCGTTGAATGAGCTGCTGAGCGCCCTTGCCGAGGTGGTGGGAGATCTGCCGCCGGTGAGCTACCTGCCGGCACGTTCGGGTGACATCAAGCATTCACGTGCCAGCAATCAGCGTCTGCTTGAGCGCTTTAAGGTGCCCGAGCCGACGCCGCTGAAAGTCGGGCTGGCGCGGCTGCTGGGGCGCTGAAACCCGCGCAGCAAAAAGGCACCGAGGAGGTGCCTTTTTTGTGCCTGCTGGTTCGGGCGCAAACGCTTCGAACTTCAAGCGCTTAGAACTTGTAGCCCACGCCGACCATGTACACCCATGGATCGACGTCCACGTTCACTTTGGTTCGGCCGACGCCCAGCGCCGACGGACCGTCCAGCGTGGCTTGGGTGTCGATGTCCACGTACCAGACGGCGGCGTTGAGCATGATCTTGTCCGTCAGCATGTAGTCCGCGCCGATCTGACCGGCCCAGCCCCACGAATTCTTGATGTGCAGGTTGTTCATGCCCTGTCCTTTGCGTTCGCTGCTCAGGTTTTCGTCGTAGAACCAGGTGTAGTTCACGCCGACACCGGCGTATGGCTGGAATTTCGACGTCGCGTCCATCGGGTAGTACTGCAGCGACAGGGTTGGCGGCAGCTGTTTCACGTCCGCCAGCTTGCCATCCAGACCCGGGCCCAGGCCTTTAACCGCGACAGTGTGCTGGAAGGGCGTTGCCGCCAGCAACTCAAGGCCCACGTGATCGGTGAGCATGTAGGCGAAGGCCAGCCCCAGTTGGGTGTCGCTGTCCAGCGTCGCTTTGGTACCCGGGACTTTGGTGCCGTCCAGCTTCAGGTTTCCGCTTTCTTCGTTGGGCGCCGTCGTGGCAGCACCGGCGCGAATGATGAAGTCACCGGCCTGGTGGGCGTGAGCGGCGAGAGGGACACCGAGTGCAAGCGCGAGCAGGGGCACGCTGAGCAGGGACTTGTGCATGGGGGCTCCGTAAGGGCATAAAAAGAGATGCCGTATGTTACGAAGCGTCTGTTTCGCGGTTTTTGACCTGGCTCAATGAAAGTGCAATTAGGGTGTGCCTGCTAACGACCCTCACTGCTCATCTGGCATTTCGTACACCAGAATCTTGTCCGCTTCCATCTGGTAACCCGCGTCGGCCAGTTCGGTGGTCGAGGATTTGACCTGCATCGGGCCTTCGATCCAGTAGGGCTGGTACAGCTCGTCCACCTTGACGCCCAGTTCGCTGGTCACGTGGACGATCTGATTCGGCGGCGGTGGAGGCACATGAATGCAGGCGCCGAAATATGGGACCAACAGAAACTCCGTCACCCGGCCTTCCTCGCTGACTTCCAGCGGCACGATGTAACCCGGCAGACGCACTCGCTCGCCGTCCAGCGACTTGACCACCGGTGCATGGGGCGCCAGTTGATGGGCGGCCGGCGCGGACTCGACGGACAGGGTGTCTGCCATGCTCGACAGGTTATGGATCGGCGCGGTGATCAGCTTCACCGGTGGCGCGTCGGGCGGGATCATTTCCTGCCACGTCAGCACGCGCAGGTCCTGGGCCCACAACGGCGTTGCGACGATCATCAACCACAGCAGCCAACCCATTCGCATCACAACGACCTCATAAACGAATCGACAACCCGTCTGCCAACGACTGGCGATAGGCACGCCACGCGGGAACGGTGCCCATCAACACGGCAGCGCCGAGAATGCCTGCCAGCAGCGTCCATTCGTAGGTGCTTGGCAGGGACAGCGGCAGGTACAAACCGTAATTGGCCTGCACGTAACCCTGCGCAGAGGCAATGCCGATGTAAAGCAGCGCCAGTCCGCAAACCGATCCTCCCAGCGCCAGGGCAAACGCTTCCAGCACCAGCAGACTGGCGATGTGCCAAGGGCGTGCGCCCACCGAGCGCAGAATCGCCATCTCCCGACGCCGCTCGTTGAGGCTGGTGAGAATCGCCGTCAGCATGCCGATCAGCCCGGTGAGCACCACAAACAGCGAAATCACCAACAGCGCTTTTTCAGCCGTGCCCATCAGGCTCCACAGCTCCTGCAACGCCACCCCCGGCAGAATCGCCAGCATCGGCTCGCCCCGGAACTCGTTGATGTCGCGCTGCACAGCGAAGGTGGCGATCTTGCTGTTCAGCCCGAGCATGAATGCAGTGATGGCGGTGGGCGTGAGGTCCATGTTGCGGGCCTGGTCGGCACTGATACGCCCGGCGCCTTGGGCGGGCACGCCGTTGTGCCAGTCGATGTGAATCGCTTCCATGCCGCCGAGGCTAATGTGCAGCGTGCGGTCCACCGGCGTGCCGGTGCGTTTGAGAATGCCGACGACGGTGAACGGCTTGTCGTCATGCTTGACCAGACTCACCGTCGCGACGCCGTGGGCCAGCACCAGCTTGTCGCCCAGCGTGTAATGCAGCGCGTCCGCCACTTCCGCGCCGAGCACCACCTCGAACGGGTCGGTGGCGAACGGCCGGCCGTCGGCCAGCTCCAGGTGCTGCTGACGGCCGTACTGGTAATGCTCGAAATACGATTCGTTGGTGCCCATCACCCGATAGCCGCGATGGCTGTCGCCGAGGGAAATCGGAATCGCCCACTTCACCTGCTTGCTGTTGGCGAAGTGCTCGAAACTGTCCCAGCGAATGTTGTTGGTGGCGTTGCCGATGCGGAACACCGAGTACAGCAGCAGGTTGACCGATCCCGAGCGCGCGCCGACGATCAGGTCCGTGCCGCTGATGGTGCTGGCAAAACTGGCGCGTGCTTCGGTGCGCACCCGTTCGACCGCCAGCAGCAGGCAGACGGAGAGGGCGATGGCGAATGCGGTGAGGAAGGCAGTGAAGCGGCGGTTGGCGAGGCTGGCCAGCGCCAGACGAAGAAGATACATCTCAAACCTCTGCAGCGACGGCGGCGCGATTGAGTTCGGCCAGCGACAGGTTGCGGTCGAACAGCGGCGCCAGGCTTTGATCGTGGCTGACGAATAAGAGGCTGGCGCCGGCCTCGCGGCACTCGGCGAACAGCAACTGAATGAACGCTTCGCGGGCGTCGGCATCCAGCGCCGAGGTGGGTTCGTCAGCGATCACCAGCTCCGGCTGGCCGATCAGGGCGCGAGCGGCAGCAACCCGTTGCTGCTGACCGATGGACAGCGAATCGGCGCGGCGGCTGAGCATTTCGGGGTCTTTCAAACCCAAGTGAGCGAGCAGGGTTTCGGCCGCTATGTCGACGCTGCCGTGGCGTTGGGTGGCCCGCTGGGTGCGTAATTTGGAAAAGCGGCACGGCAGCTCGACGTTCTCGCGCACCGACAAAAACGGCAGCAAATTGAATTGCTGAAAGATGTAGCCGGTGTGGTCGACACGAAACCTGTCCCGGGCGCCGGCCGAGAGCTGTGTCAGTTCTTGGCCGAGCAGGCGAACGCTGCCGCGGTTGGGGCGCTGCACACCGCCCAGCAGACCGAGCAGCGTGGTTTTGCCACTGCCGCTGGGGCCTTTGAGAAACAGGGTTTCGCCGGCATCGAGGCGAAACGCCTGAATGTCCAGCAGCTGCGGATGCCCCGGCCAGCTGAAGCCGAGTTCGGACAATTCAATGAGCGCTTGAGTCATGGCCACACGTGCGTTTGAAAAGTGATCGACCGGGAAGCCCGGTCGCTGATGGAGTGGCGTTGGTTAAAACTTGACCACCGGATTGCTCGGACGCACTTCAGCGCCCATCTGGCGTTTCGGTGTCACCAGCTGCACCTGAATGGTCTGGGTGGCCGGGAAGCTTTTGAACAGCTGGGTCAGATCGAGCTTGTTGAGCACGTTCGGCGCGCTGCAGGTGAACTGATAGTGGCCGTGAATTTCGCTGTGCTCGTGTTCAGCCGCGTCGCCATCGGCGTGGTCGTGATCGTCGTCATCCTTGTCGCCGAACAGCGTGCTTTCCACCCGCTGTTTGGTCGCGGTGCATCCGGCTGCCTCCGGGAGACTGAACAGGGCGTGGGGTTTGAGCAGGGTTTCCTTGGCCAGGGCCAAGGTCATCTTGTCAGCGTCCGTGGTTGCCGGGTGCTCGAAGCCGACGATGTTCATCGCCGGCGTGTCGAGTTCCAGTTCCAGAGTGCGACCGTCCAGCGCCATATCCAGCCGCGCGACACCATGCACATGCGCGCCGAGACTGCCGTGCTCATGATCGTGGTCATGTTCATCAGCCGCTTGAGCAGCAGCGAGGGGCAGCAAGGCGAAGGGCAGGGCGAGTAGCAAACGACGCATGGGGAAGCTCCGGGGGCGAGTCTGAAATTTGTTATGTGATCTTATAACAATGCGTTGCGCTGTTTCTTAACTTTTTCAATCAGCCTTGTGGGAGGGTGAGCTTTCAGGGATCACGTGCAGGTCGACAATTCCTGTGGGACCATGCCGGTCCGCCCTATCAGAGGACACACCCCATGCTGCGAATCCGTGGAACCGTCGGCGATCTGCCGGTGGATCTGACTGTGGAAATGGACGACGCCGACTGGGCACGGCTGGGCATTCAGTCAGGCGCGCAGGTGCAGGCAACGTCGGCGCCGGTTGATACGTCCGTCAAGCCTGCGGCCAGTCGCAACGATGCTGTCTGGGATATCGCTCAAGAGCTGTTGCGCAAAGCGGGCCATCTGACCGGGCCGGATCTACTCGGTCAGCTGGAAGGTTTGTCGGGTAGCACCGCTGCGGGCAAACGCCTGATGGTGCGGATGCGCCACAGCGCCAACGTGAAAGTGGAAAGCCAGGGCGACACGCCGGTGTATCACTGGATCGAATGATACACACAACCGTTTTTGGACCCGTGTAGGACCGGCTTTAGCCGGGAATGCTTCAGCCGTCACACCACAAAATTGAGGGTGCTGGTGCGGGCCTCTTCCCGGCTAAAGCCGGTCCCACAAGTAGACCGCGTACATTCCTTGGAACTGGCTCGGTCCATTAAAAGACCGGCTTCAGCAGGGAAGGCTAGTAAAGCGCCGCAAACAGCCGACGACGGTAGGTCGTGACCAGCGGATGATCATTCCCCAGCAAGTCAAACACCTGCAGCAGCGTCTTGTGCGGCTGGCCTTCGTTGTAGCTGCGGTTGCGGATGAACAGCTTGAGCAGTCCTTCCAGCGCGGCTTCGTATTGCTGACGGGACAATTGCTGGATCGCCAGTTGGTGCGCGGCTTCGTCGTCCTGCGGGTTCTGCGCCAAGCGCGACTTCAGCTCGGCGACGTCAGGCAACGCGGCGGCTTCAGCCAGAAACGTCAATTGCGCCTTCGCCCCGGCCAGCGCGGCTTTGTGCTCATCGCTCTTCACCGCGTCCAGCACCGTGCGCGCTTCCGTCAGCTCGCCACGTTCGGCCAGGCAGCGCGCATACAAAATCAGCGCGGCAGCGTTGGTGTTGTCCTCGGCGAGGATGGTCTGCAGAACCGCTTCGGCTTCGGCGAAATGGCTCTCGGCGAACATCGCCTGCGCGGTTTTCAGCGGGTCGGCGGCGGCCGGCGGTGGCATTTGCACATGGGGCTCAAGCAGTGCGCGGATTTGCGATTCAGGCTGGGCGCCGGAGAACCCATCCACCGGCTGGCCGTCCTTGAACAGCACCACGGTGGGCAGGCTGCGAATGCCGAAGCGGGCCACGATGTCCTGTTCAGCGTCGCAGTCGACCTTCGCCAGCAGCAACTCGCCCTGATAACTCTCGGCAATCTGTTGCAGCAGCGGCATCAGCACCTTGCACGGCGCGCACCACTCGGCCCAGAAATCCACCAGCACGGGTTTGTGAAAGGAATTCTCGATGACCATCTGATCGAAAGTGGCGGTGGTCGCATCAAAGATGTACGGCGTGTCCTGGCTCATCGCGGGTCTCGAAAGAAGGCTTGATGGCGCGAACTATAAAGGGCTGGGGGGATTGTCGGAAGCGGGGTTGATGCCTGTCGTCAAATTGCAGACGCCTAGCGGCTCATCACCTGACCGCGTGATAAAGACTCACCTTGCGAAACTGCCACGGCTCGGCCAGATCGGGCAGCGTCAGCGCCTCCAGAATTCCCAGTCGCTGATACAAGGGGTGCTGAAAGTCCCGCACCCGGGAATCGGCCACCAACGCTTGTTTGCCACGACTGAGAAACTGATCCAGCAACGGCAGGTTGGCGCGGTCGTACAGCACGTCCGCCACGAGGATCAGATCGAAACGATCGTCTTCGGCGAAGAAGTCCCCCGAATACTGAAGCGTCACGCCGTTCAGCTCAGCGTTGGCTCGGCAGGCCTCGATCGCCAGCGGATCGAGATCACAGGCGACGACTTCGAGCGCCCCGGCCTTCATCGCCGCGATGCCTGCGACACCCGAGCCCGCGCCGAAATCCAGCACGCGCTTGCCCGCAACCCACTGCGGCTGCTCGGCGAGAAAGCGCGCCAGCGCCAGGCCACTGGCCCAACAGAAACTCCAGTAGGGCGGGTCTTCGAGAATGCGCCGGGTTTCCTCGGGGCTGAACGCGCGATCCATATTGTTCGCGTCGATCAGCCACAGCTTCAGGTCCGTCCCCGGCAGCGCTTCGGCAACCAGTTGCGCATCGCCCAACAGTTCGCCCAATGCGGCTTGCAGGTGAAACGGAGCGGTCACGGCGCGGGAGCGAATTGCAGCTGACCCAGCGCCTGAGTGGTGGGCTGGGTGATCAGCACGGACGGCAGATGCAGAATCAGCTGCCCCGACTTGCTGGCGCGGCCGCGCAGTTCAACGCGCGCGCCCACCGGAAAGGCCTCAGGATTGAAGCGCAGCTGAAACGGCAGCGACTGGTTGTTCCCCAGCAGCTTGGTGCTGGCCAGCAGTTTCTGCGGGCGATTGCGATCGTCGATCACCAGCAGCGCCAGCTCGACTTCCGCGCCGGCTGGCACGCCCAGCAACTGGCCGCTCAATTCGCGCTGGAACGGCTGCAACGGACCTTGTCCTTCCGGCAGCGTAATGGCGTTGGGCGCAGGTTTGGCGGGCGCCGCAGGTTTTGGCGCTTCGGCCGTGCTGCAGGCAGCGAGCAGGCCCACAAGGCTGATTACAGCAAGCGTACGTAGCGTCATGAACAGCTCCAGACAAAGCAGAATGCGGGCGAGATACGCACGGGATGGCGCAGTATCGCTGAGTGCGACGGGTTTCACCGCACTGAATGCGCGTCTATATACCTTAAAGCCCCGGACTTGTCTTGCCAGCGAGATGCGCTACCATGGCCCTCCCTTTTTTTGTTGCCTGCCACCATGCACTGTCCCTTTTGCGGTGCCAACGACACCAAAGTCATTGACTCGCGCCTCGTTGCTGAAGGCGATCAGGTTCGCCGCCGCCGCGAATGCGTCGCCTGCGAAGAACGCTTCACCACATTCGAAACCGCTGAACTGGTTCTGCCCCGGCTGATCAAGCAGGACGGCAGCCGTCAGCCCTTCGACGAAGAGAAGCTGCGCGCCGGCATGCAGCGCGCGCTGGAGAAGCGCCCGGTCAGCGTCGAGCGTCTCGAAGCGGCCCTGGCCCATATCAAAAGCAAACTGCGTGCGACCGGCGAGCGCGAGGTCAAATCGCTGATCGTGGGTGAGCTGGTCATGGGCGAATTGCAGAAGCTCGACGAAGTGGCCTACATCCGCTTTGCTTCTGTTTATCGGCGGTTTCAGGACCTCAACGAATTCCGCGAAGAAATCGACCGACTGGCCCGCGAGCCGGTTAAAGAGTGAGCATGACCTCGACAGAGCAAGGCGTGCTCGACGCAGCCTACATGGCGCGGGCGCTGGAACTGGCGCGCAAAGGCGTCTACTCGACGCATCCCAACCCGCGTGTTGGCTGCGTGATCGTGCGTGATGGCGCCATTGTCGGCGAAGGCTGGCACGTCCGCGCCGGCGAGCCCCACGCTGAAGTGCATGCGCTGCGCCAGGCGGGCGACAAGGCGAAGGGCGCCACCGCTTACGTCACCCTCGAACCCTGCAGTCATCATGGCCGCACCCCGCCGTGCGCCGACGCGCTGGTCAACGCCGGCGTGGCGCGTGTGGTCGCTGCCATGCAAGACCCCAATCCCGATGTGGCCGGCCGTGGCCTGTTGCGCCTGATGAACGCCGGGATCGCGGTGCAGAGCGGCGTGCTTGAGAGCGAAGCGCGAGCGCTGAACAAAGGCTTTCTAAAGCGCATGGAACACGGCCTGCCCTACGTGCGGGTCAAGCTGGCGATGAGCCTCGACGGACGCACGGCCATGGCCAGCGGCGAAAGCCAGTGGATCACCGGCCCTGAAGCGCGATCTGCCGTGCAGCGCCTGCGTGCGCAGTCGAGCGTGGTGCTGACCGGCGCCGATACCGTGCTCGCCGACAACGCGCGGCTCACCGTGCGCCCTGACGAGTTGGGCCTGAACGCCGAACTCAGCGCCCTGGCCGCGACCCGACCGCCGTTGCGCGTGTTGATCGACGGCCGTTTGCGTGTGCCTCTCGACGCGCCGTTCTTTACAGCGGGCAACGCGCTGGTGGTGACCTGCGCCGCTGCATCGGCCCGCGAGCGCTACCACGACGAAGGCCACGAACTGCTGGCACTGCCCAGCAGCGGCGGGCATGTCGACCTGCGCAAACTGCTGGTTGAACTGGCGGCCCGGGGCGTCAATGACGTTTTGGTCGAAGCCGGTCCCAAACTGGCCGGCGCGTTTACCCGACTGGGCCTGGTGGATGAATTTCAGATCTTCGTGGCGGGCAAGTTCATGGGCTCGTCGGCGCGACCGTTGCTGGACCTGCCGCTGGCGCAGATGAGCGAGGCGCTCGAACTCAAGATCGTCGAAATGCGCGCGGTCGGCAATGACTGGCGAGTCATTGCGATACCCGCGTCGCACCCCGGCGTATAATTCCGGCTTCCGCGCTCAGCGCTGGCCCTGTTTTCCAGGAGCACCCATGTTTACCGGCATCATCGAATCCATCGGCAGCATCCGCGCCATCACTCCGAAAGGCGGCGACGTCCGCGTTTACGTAGAGACCGGCAAGCTCGACCTTTCCGACGTCAAACTGGGCGACAGCATCGCCGTCAACGGCGTCTGTCTGACAGCCGTTGAATTGCCAGGCGACGGCTTCTGGGCCGACGTCAGCCGCGAAACCCTGAACGTCACTGCGTTCGTCGATCTGAAAACCGGCAGCCGGGTCAATCTGGAAAAAGCCCTGACCCCGACCACGCGCCTGGGCGGCCATCTGGTCAGCGGCCACGTCGACGGCGTCGGCGAAGTACTGTCCCGAGAAGAAAACGCCCGTGCGATCCAGTTCCGCATGCGCGCCCCCCGCGAGCTGGCCAAGTACATCTCCCACAAGGGCTCGATCACTGTCGACGGCACTAGCCTGACCGTGAACGCCGTCAACGGCGCCGAGTTCGAGCTGACCATCGTGCCGCACACGCTCGCCGAAACCATCATGGGCGACTACCGCCCCGGCCGTAAGATCAACCTGGAAGTCGACCTGCTGGCGCGTTACCTCGAGCGTTTGCTGCTCGGTGACAAAGCGGCCGATCCGACCCCAGCCCAGGGCGGCAACATCAGCGAAAGCTTTCTGGCCGCCAACGGCTACCTCAAATCCTGAATCGAAGGGGGTGCCGCGTGGCGCTCAACAGCATCGAAGAACTGGTTGAAGACATTCGCCAAGGCAAGATGGTCATCCTCATGGATGACGAAGACCGCGAGAACGAAGGCGATCTGATCATGGCCTCCGAGTGCGTCAAGGCCGAGCACATCAATTTTATGGCGCGTTACGCCCGTGGCCTGATCTGCATGCCGATGACCCGCGAGCGCTGCGAAACCCTGAAACTGCCGTTGATGGCGCCGCGCAATGGCTCGGGCTTCGGCACCAAGTTCACCGTGTCCATTGAAGCCGCCGAGGGTGTGACCACCGGGATTTCCGCCGCCGACCGCGCGCGCACCGTTCAGGCCGCTGCTGCCAAGGATGCAAAGGCCGAAGACATCGTCAGCCCGGGCCACATCTTCCCGCTGATGGCCCAGGCCGGCGGCACACTGTCCCGCGCAGGCCATACCGAAGCGGCATGCGACTTGGCGCGCATGGCCGGTTTCGAGCCGACCGGCGTGATCTGCGAAGTCATGAACGACGACGGCACCATGTCCCGTCGTACTGAACTGGAAGCTTTCGCGGCCGAGCACAACATCAAGATCGGTACCATTGCCGACCTGATTCATTACCGGATGATCCACGAACGTACCGTTCAGCGGATCGCCGAGCAGCCTCTCGACAGCGAACTGGGCCATTTCAATCTGGTGACCTACCGCGATTCCGTCGAAGGTGACGTGCACCTGGCGCTGACGCTGGGCAAGATCTGCGCGGAAGAAGCCACACTGGTTCGCGTGCATAACATGGACCCGCTGCGCGACCTGCTGATGGTCAAGCAGCCCGGCCGCTGGAGCCTGCGCGCTGCCATGAAGACCGTGGCCGAGGCCGGCAGCGGCGTCGTGCTGCTGCTCGGTCACCCGCTCGATGGCGACACGGTTCTGGCCCATGTGCGTGAAACCGCTGGCGGCACACCGATCAAGACGCCGACCACTTACAGCACCGTCGGTGCCGGTTCGCAGATCCTTCGTGACCTCGGCGTGCGCAAAATGCGCCTGATGAGTTCGCCAATGAAGTTCAATGCGATATCCGGTTTCGATCTGGAAGTTGTAGAATACGTGCCCTCCGAATAAAGACCGGCAGGTGACAGGCCCCGACAGCGTTCAGCCGTGGGTGGTTCTGGTCCCTGCAGTCGCCCATTCGTGGCCTAAAATCCCTGAAAGCGCGCGCCCGATGCGCGCTTTCATGCTCTTTAATACGAGAACACGAGACTCAGCCGAATGACCCTGAAGACCATCGAAGGTACCTTCATCGCCCCCCAAGGTCGCTATGCCCTGGTGGTTGGCCGCTTCAACAGCTTCGTCGTCGAAAGCCTGGTGAGCGGTGCCGTTGATGCCCTGGTTCGCCATGGCGTGAGCGAAAGCGACATCACCATCATCCGCGCACCGGGCGCGTTCGAAATCCCGCTGGTCGTGCAGAAGGTCGCTCAACGCAGCGAATTCGCCGCCATCATCGCCCTCGGCGCCGTCATTCGTGGCGGCACCCCGCACTTCGAATACGTCGCTGGCGAATGCACCAAGGGCCTGTCCCAGGTGTCCATGGAGTTCGGCGTACCGGTCGCGTTCGGCGTCCTGACTGTCGATTCCATCGAGCAGGCGATCGAGCGTTCCGGCACCAAGGCCGGCAACAAAGGCGCTGAAGCTGCCTTGTCCGCCATCGAGATGGTCAGCCTGTTGGCGCAGTTGGAGGCCAAGTGATTAACGACGAAAGCGATCAGTTCAACCCGCGTGATCCACGTGCGGCAGACGCTGGCAAGCCATCGAAAAGCGAAAAGCGTCGTGCCGCTCGCCAGATGGCGATGCAGGCCCTTTACCAGCGCCACATGGCTGGCCAGTCGCTGAACGAAATCGAAGCACAATTTCGCGTCGACAATGACTTCACCTCCGTCGATGCCGCTTACTTCCACGACATCCTCCACGGTGTTCCGGGCAATCAGGACAAGATCGACGCAGCGCTGGCGCCATGTCTGGACCTGACCATCGACGAGCTGGACCCGGTTGAGCTGGCGGTTCTGCGTCTGTCGACCTGGGAGCTGCTGGAGCGCGTCGACGTGCCGTACCGCGTGGTCATCAACGAAGGTATCGAGCTGGCGAAAGTCTACGGTTCGACCGACGGCCACAAGTTCGTCAACGGCGTGCTCGACAAGCTGGCTCCGCGTCTGCGCGAAGTCGAAGTGAAGGCGCACAAGCGCTGAGGCTTCTGGGTTTCTCCAGAACCTGAGCGTCTCCGCCATGGGCGAGTTCGAGCTGATCCGCAATTACTTTGCCGCCGCGCCCTGCGCGCGGCCCGGCGAAGGCGTTGCCTTGGGGATCGGCGACGACTGCGCCCTGTTGTCGGTGGCCGCTGGCGAGCAACTCGCCGTCTCCACTGACACGCTGGTCGCCGGGGTGCATTTCCCCGACGTCTGCGATCCTTTTCTGCTCGGCCAGCGCGCTCTCGGCGTGTCGGCCAGCGACCTGGCTGCCATGGGCGCCAGTCCTCTCGCTTTTACCCTTGCTCTGACCCTGCCGCAGGTTTCCGCCGACTGGCTGGAAGCGTTCGCCCGTGGTTTGAACACCATGGCCCAAGGCTGCGGCCTGCGCCTGATCGGTGGCGACACCACGCGCGGGCCGTTCAGCCTGACGGTCACCGTTTTCGGCACGGTCCCCAACGGGCAGGCCCTGACCAGAAGCGGCGCACGGCCCGGCGATTTGTTGTGCGTGGGCGGTCCGCTGGGCGACGCGGCCGGAGCGCTGCCGTTGGTGTTGAACCAGCGCAGCACCGAGGCGTCTACCACTCAGGCCTTGCTGGCGCGTTACTGGTCGCCGCAGCCGCAGTTCGAGCTGGGCATCGCGTTGCGCGGCAAGGCCAGCGCGGCGCTGGACATCTCTGACGGACTGCTCGCCGACTGCGGACATATCGCCACCGCCTCGGGCGTGCGCTTGCTCGTTGAGCGCGAAAAAGTGCCGATGTCTGACGCGCTGCTGAGTTTTTTCGGGCCTGATGCGGCGTTGAATGCGGCGCTCAGTGGGGGCGATGACTACAGACTGGCTTTCACGTTGCCGCCATCATGGCTGGCTGAACTGCAGGCCGCCGGCTTGCCTGTTTTCGTTCTGGGTCGGGTGGTCGAAGGCCACGGCGTGGCGCTGATCGACGCACTTGGGCAGGACGTCACCCCGTTGATTCGGGGCTATCAACATTTTCAGGAGACACGGTGACAGATCATCCTAATCAGGTCCCGGCGGAGAACGTTCCTCCGTCCGTTTGGACCAATCCGTGGCATTTCCTGGCTTTCGGCTTCGGCTCCGGCACATTGCCCAAAGCGCCCGGCACATGGGGCTCAATGGTCGCAGTGCCGTTTATTCCCCTGTGGCAGATGCTGCCGGACTGGGGCTACTGGCTGGTGCTCGGCCTGACGATACTGTTCGGCTTCTGGCTGTGCGGCAAAGTGGCGGACGACCTGCGCGTTCACGACCATGAAGGCATCGTCTGGGACGAGATGGTCGGGATGTGGATCACTTTGTGGCTGGTACCTGAAGGCTGGCCTTGGCTGCTGGTGGGTTTTCTGGTGTTCCGCTTTTTCGACATCCTCAAGCCTTGGCCCATTCACTGGATCGACAAGCACGTGCACGGCGGCGTCGGCATCATGCTGGATGATGTCCTGGCCGGTGTGTTCGCATGGCTGGCGATGCAAGGGCTGGTCTGGCTGTGGGCCGTGATGTAGGGGCTACGCTCATGAGGCGTTCAGGGGTGGGATGGCTGCTCGCTGTGTGGTTGCTGATGACAAGTGTCTGGGCGACTGCCGATGGGGCAACTCCTGCGCCGATGTCTGACAAGCCTAATGACATCCAGCTGGTCAGCGAGCACTGGATTGGTTACACCGAAACCGACGGCACGGGGCTGGGTTGGGATTTGATGCGGGAGATCTTCGAGCCGGCCGGCGTCAGGGTTGAGCAGCGCATCGAGCCGTACACCCGCGCGGTCGGGCTGGTGCAGCGGGGCGAGGCCGACGCGTGGATTGCCGCCTACAAGGATGAGGTCGAGGGCACGCTCTACTCGAAGTGGAACTACGACACCGACGAGATTTACACGCTGGGTCTGGCCTCCAAGCCGCTTCCTTCTCTGCAGACGTTGGGCAAATACCGTTTGGCCTGGGTGCGTGGCTACGAGTATCAGCACTATCTGCCCAACGTGACGCACTTCAACGAGGTCGCCCGGCGCGATCACGTTCTGCCGATGCTCGAATACGGGCGCGCAGATCTGTATATCGATGCCAAACCGGAAATGGACTTTGTCCTTGCCCAAAGCGACGATCCTCAGCGTTATCGGCTGACCTATCTCACCTCCATTCCGTTGTACCTGAGCTTTGCCGATACCCCGCGAGGGCACGCGCTGCGGGATCTGTTTGACATACGGATGGGCGAACTTGTGCACAGCGGCAAGCTGCGGCCGATCTTTGCACGCTGGAAGCATGCGTATCCGTTCGACACAGACGGTCGTCAATCCGGTAATGACGCTGCCCACTGATCAAACTTGTTGATCTGATTGGCCGACAATTCAGCCTAAGCGTCTGCCGGAACCTGCTGTTACAATGTTGCGAATTTCCAACCCTCATACTGATCAGGAGCACCCGGTGCCCGTCGTATTTGTCGCGGCTTCCAAGCTGCCTACCCCTTTTGCCACTTTCAAGATGAACGGCTTTCTCGAGCAGGAAAACGGTCGCGAGCATGTCGTGCTGACCCTCGGCGATGTGTCAGACGGGGCCCCGGTACTCGGCCGTGTGCATTCCGAATGCCTGACCGGTGATGCGCTGTTCAGTCAGCGATGCGACTGCGGTTCCCAGCTTGAGGCGGCGTTGCGCGCCATCGCCGCCGAAGGCCGCGGCGTGCTGTTGTACCTGCGCCAGGAAGGCCGCGGCATAGGCTTGATGAATAAGATCCGCGCGTATGAATTGCAGGACGGCGGTGCCGACACCGTTGAAGCGAACGAGCGTCTGGGCTTCGCCGCTGACCAGCGTGATTACGGCATTTGCCTGCCGATGCTGGAGCATCTGGGCATCCAGTCCCTGCGTTTGATGACCAATAACCCCCGCAAAGTCAAAGCGCTGACAGACATGGGCATCACTGTCGCCGAGCGTGTGCCGCTGCACACCGGCCACAATCCGCACAACAAGCTCTATCTGGCGACCAAGGCCGGCAAGCTGGGTCACATGATGGGTAACGAGCATCAGAGCGAAGTCGATCCGGCGTGATGCTTTGCAGTCTGCGCCGTCGTCTGGCGCAGGCTGGACGCGCTTGATGCGCCGCTGGGTTGCCTTTCTCCTGTTGCTGGTTGCTTTTCAGGCCGGCGCTGCGCAGCGGGTCGTTAGCCTCGCACCCTCTCTTACTGAAATTGTTATCGAACTGGATGCCGCCGATCTGCTGGTCGGTGTGGTCGACGGCGGTCCACGTCCGACAAAGGTGGCACGCCTGCCTTCGGTGGGTCGCTACGGGCAGCTCGACATCGAGCGCCTGCTCAGTTTGCAGCCCGATCTTTTGCTGCTATGGCCCGGCAGCGTCAGTGCAACCCAGCGCGACCAACTGAGGCGCCTGAATATTCCTACCTACACCGCCGAGCCTCACACGCTGAAAGAACTGGCTGATCAGATCGAGCAGATGGGCGAACGCCTTGGCCTCGCCGATCGTGGACGACAAGTAGCGGGGGATTTCCGTCAGCGATTGGCCGGATTGCGTGAGCGTTATCGCCGCGATGTCTCGCTGAGAGTCTTTTACCAAGTGTGGGATCAGCCGCTTTACACCGTAGGCGGCGGCCAGATCATCAGCGATGCACTGACCGTCTGCGGCGCACGCAACGTGTTTGAAGACCTGACCCTGCCGGCGCCGCAGGTGAGTATCGAGTCAGTGCTGCAGCGAGATCCGGACGTGATTCTCGCCAGCGACGCTGCATTGTTGCCGGCATGGAAAAGCTGGTCGCAGTTGAAGGCCGTAAAAGCCGGTCGCCTTTTTGCCGTGCCCGATAAAGGCTTCGAACGAGCAAGCGGGCAGATGGTGGAAGCGGTGGCGAAGGTGTGCAGCGTAATAGCGCCGGAACGCTGAACAGTCGGGCTGCAAATCTACAGCTCAGGCGTCCAGGTCACGCCAAACATCCACGTTCGAGCCTCTTCGCGATAGCCGTAGTTGCTGCCATCAAAACTGTACAGCGTGCGGCTGTAGCGTTTGTCCAGGGCGTTATCCAGTTTGAACTCAAGCTTCACTTCGTCGCTGGCTTTCCAGCTGCTGCGCAATCCAAACAACGAATAGCCGCCGATGTGCTGGGTGTTGGCCTCGTCGTTGTAGCTGTCGCTGACGGCCTGCCAACTGGCGCCGACACCGAGGCGATCGAACTGCCGATCAAGATCGAGGTTCAGGGTGCGGCGAGCGCGACGGTTGAGCGTGTGCCCAGTGTCACGGTCACGCGGGTCGATGACCGACGCGCCGAGCTTGCCGGTCCAGCCGAACAATTGCTGCTCAAGGGACGCTTCGACACCCTTGATCCGTGCCGAGCCGATGTTTTGGGGGCGAAAGTCGCTGTCGAGGGCAATCGCGTCCTGCAGATCAGTGCGATACAGCGAGGCCTCAAGGCGGGCGGTTTCGCTCAGGCGACTGCGCCATTGCAGCTCGTAGCTTTTGGAGTGCTCGGGTTTGAGATTCGGGTTGCTGAAGTCCGGGTAATACAGGTCGTTGAACGTCGGCGCGCGGAAGCCTTCGCTGTAGGACAGCAGCACGTCGTTGGCGTCATTGAGCGGAACGGTGAGGGTGCCGCTCCAGGTGTTCTGGCTGCCGAACTGCTCGTTCTGATCATGGCGCAGGCCGAGCTCGGTCGAGAAGTGCTCGCCTTTGAAACGATGCTGGATGAACGCCGCGCGGTTCCAGCGGCTGTCCTCGTCGAACGGCGTGCTGCTGTTGACGCGGTCTTCGTACCAGTCGGCTCCCAGCATCAGGCTGTTGCGCTCGTCCAGGGTCAGGTCGTTCTGCCAATTGAACGAGTCGCGGTAGGTGTTGAACTCGTAGTGATCGTTGCTCAGCTTATCCACCGTCTTTTCGCGATTCTCGCTGTGGCCCAGCTCCAGACGGGTTTTCCAGGTCTGGTTGATGCGGGCGTCGACGTAGGTGCCGAGGCTGCTCAGGTCAAACTTGCTGTATTGCTGCTGACCCACCGTGTTGAACGTGACCGGGTCGAACAGACCGAACGGGTTGTCGAACTCGGTCTTGCCCCGATTATCCAGAGCGTTGAGGCCCATTTCCACGTCGTCGCTGAGCCAGTGGCTGAGGTTCAGGCTCAGGGATTTATTGCGGTAGGCGTCGTGATCGTCATCGCTGGAGAAGGACGGGCCGGTGCGGTCGATGCCTGCCGTTTCATCCAGGCTGGTGCTGAGGTTGAAATGCGTTTGCTGATCACCGCCCGACACGCCGAGGCTCTGCTGCTGCGTGCCTCGATTGCCGAAACTCGTATGCAGGCGGGCCTGGAGGCCTTGCTCGGCGCCCCGTCGAGTGAAGATCTGAATCACCCCGCCAATGGCGTCTGCGCCGTAGATGACCGAGCGTGATCCGCGCAGCACTTCCACTCGCTCGATCTGCTCGACGTTGAGGTATTGCAGGTTACTGTCCGCCGACGTCGCATTGGCAATGCGCTGCCCATCGACCAGCACCAGGCTCTGCGCAGCTTTGGTCCCGCGAATGAAAATCCCCGGCAAACTGCCCCGGCCGCCGCTGGGCGCCACTTGCACGCCGGGCACGCGACTCAGCAGGTCAGTGACGCTGCTGGGTTGCAGCCGCTCGATGTCGGCACGGGTGAATACGGTGCTCGCCGCAGTGCTGGCATCACGCTGCTCGACTTGGCGATTGGCGCTGATCACCACGCTGTCCAGCTTCAAGGCGCTTTCGCGATCAGGCTGATCGGCGAAGGCTTGGGTGGCGGGGATGAGGGAGAAGGCGAGCGCGAGGCGGGAAAGGGTCATGTTCTATACAAGTAGGCTGTCTGACACCCCTGGCCCCAGTGGGAGCGAGCTTGCTCGCGAATGCCGGGTTACAGGCGATGAAGATACGTTAAATGGGCAGACCTCTTCGTGAGCAAGCTCACTCCCACAGGGTTCGCGTTTGTCAGCTGATTGCGGTGTACAACCACAGCAGGACAGTCTCACGCCCCCCATCGCCCGGAC
>NZ_JBWKVD010000008.1:110005-199672 GCF_059421525.1 Pseudomonas sp. GW821-FHT02H06 | reverse complement strand
CAATGCCAGAGATGGACCTGCTGAAAAATTAACTGTGGGAGCGAGCTTGCTCGCGAATGCTGAGTGTCAGGCGATGAAGATGTGTCGAAGGCACGAACGTCTTCGTGAGCAAGCTCACTCCCACAGGGTTCGCGTTCGTCAGCTGATTGCGGTGTACAACCACAGCAGGACAGTCTCACGCCTCCCATCGCCAGGACAATGCCAGAGATGGACCTGCTGAAAAATTAACTGTGGGAGCGAGCTTGCTCGCGAATGCTGAGTGTCAGGCGATGAGGATGTGTCGAAGGCACAAACGTTTTCGTGAGCAAGCTCACTCTCACAAGTTTGCGGAATGACCCGGTCGCTCGGCCATCCCGCTTACGCCTGTAACTGTCTACATCTTCAGCAGGCGCTGGTTGATCGACGCTTCGATCCCGGCAGCATCCAGCCCGCACTCCGCCAGCATCTGCGCGGGTTTGGCGTGTTCGACGTACACATCCGGCAGGCCCAGATGCAGCACCGACTTGAGAATGTTCTCTCGCGCCAGGAACTCGCTGACCGCCGCACCGGCACCGCCCATGATGGCGTTTTCTTCGACGGTCACGAGCAAGTCGTGGCTGCCGGCCATTTCGCGCACCAGTGCCTCGTCCAGCGGTTTGACGAAACGCATGTCGACCACGGTCGCGTCGAGCTTTTCCGCCACGATCAGCGCTTCGGTCAACTGCACGCCAAACACCAGCATCGCGACTTTGCTGCCTTGACGACGAACCACGCCTTTGCCGATTTCCAGCGGTTCGAGACTGCTCTCGATCACGGCATTGGGGCCGTTGCCGCGTGGGTAACGCACGGCGGCGGGGCCTTTGAACAGGTGACCGGTGGTGAGCATCTTGCGCAGTTCGTTTTCATCGCTCGGCGTCATGACCAGCATGCCGGGGATGCAACGCAGGTACGACAGATCAAAACTGCCGGCATGGGTCGGGCCGTCTTCGCCCACCAGACCGGCGCGGTCGATGGCGAACAGCACGTCCAGATTCTGCACCGCGACGTCATGAATCAGCTGGTCGTAACCACGCTGCAGGAACGTCGAGTAAATCGCCACGACCGGCTTGGCGCCTTCGCAGGCCATGCCCGCTGCCAGCGTCACCGCGTGCTGCTCGGCGATGGCAACGTCGAAATAGCGCTCCGGGAAACGTTCACTGAACGCAACCAGATCCGAGCCTTCTTTCATGGCAGGCGTGATGCCCACCAGACGCTCGTCCGCTTCGGCCATGTCGCACAGCCACTGGCCGAACACGCCGGAATACTTGGGACCGCCGGCTTTCTTGGGCACGACCGGTGCGTTGAGTGGATCAAGCTTGGTGATCGCGTGATAACCGATCGGGTCGACCTCGGCCGGTGCGAAGCCTTTGCCTTTCTTGGTGACCACGTGCAGGAACTGCGGACCCTTGAGGTCGCGCATGTTGCGCAGGGTGGCGATCAGGATAGGCAGGTCGTGACCATCGATCGGGCCGATGTAGTTCCAGCCGAGTTCTTCGAACAGCGTGCCGGGCACCAGCATGCCTTTGGCGTATTCCTCGGTACGACGGGCGATTTCCCACGCGCCGGGCAGACGCGACAGCACTTTCTTGCTGCCTTCGCGCATGCTCGTGTACGTGCGGCTTGAGAGAATTTTCGCCAGATAATTCGACAGCCCGCCGACGTTGCGCGAGATCGACATGTCGTTGTCGTTGAGGATTACCAGCATGTCGGCGCTGACTTCGGGCGCGTGGTTCAGCGCCTCGAAGGCCATGCCGGCAGTGAGTGCGCCGTCGCCGATCACGGCAATGGACTTGCGCTCACTGCCTTGCAGCCGGGAGGCGATCGCCATGCCCAGCGCGGCGCTGATGGAGGTGCTGGAGTGACCGACGCCAAAGGTGTCGTATTCGCTCTCGCTGCGACGCGGGAATGCCGCCACGCCGCCTTTCTGGCGCAGGGTCGACATCTGCTCGCGACGACCCGTGAGGATCTTGTGCGGGTACGCCTGATGACCGACGTCCCAGACCAGCCGGTCGTCGGGGGTATCGAAGACGTAGTGCAAGGCCACGGTCAGTTCGATGACGCCGAGGCCGGCGCCGAAGTGGCCGCCGGTCTGGCCAACGGTGTAGAGCAGCTCCAGGCGCAGTTCATCAGCCAGGGCTTCAAGCTCTGCTTCACCTAAGCGGCGCAGGCCGTCCGGCGTCGCTGCCTTGTCGAGCAGCGGCGTGGACGGGCGCTCGCGGGGAATCTCTTTGAACGTCGTGGGCATCAGGCGAATCGTTATAAGTAAAAGAGGCGGCAGTTTACCTGATGCATTACCGGCTGCGCACGATGTGCAGCAACGCGATGTTCAGGAGAAACGATTGCCGGCGAAATGGGGCAGCGGCAGCAAGGCCGCTCACGCCCGATAAGTCCTATGACCTGCGCTTGGTTGCGGGGTTCGACTCGTTGCGGGCTTCGACTAGTTGCGGCGTTCGACGATATAACGCGCCAACGCGCGCAAGGGCTCCGCAGCCTCATCGAACGGTCGCAGCGCCACAAGGGCCTGATCGCGCAATTCAAGTGCGTAATGTTTGGCTTCTTCCAGACCCAGCAGCGCGGGGTAGGTCGGCTTGTCCCGGGCAATATCGGCGCCCTGGCGTTTGCCCAGCGTGGCGGTATCGCTTTCGACGTCCAGAATGTCGTCCTGGACCTGAAAAGCCAGACCGATGGCGCGGGCGTAAATCTGCAGCGAATCGAGTTGAACCTGGGTTGCGTTGCCGCTGGCCAGAGCGCCAAGCCTGACGCTGGCTTCGATCAGTGCGCCGGTCTTGTGCCGGTGCATGAATTCCAGCGCTTTCTGGTCGAGCTTGAGCCCGACCGAGCCGAGATCGATGGCCTGTCCGCCGACCATGCCGGCAGGGCCGGATGCACGGGCAAGGGTGGCGACCATTTTCAGTCGGGTGTCAGCGTTCTGCGGGGTGAGTGGGTTATCGCTCAGCACGCTGAAAGCAAGGGTCTGCAGACCGTCGCCGGCGAGAATCGCGCAGGCTTCGTCAAAGGCTTTGTGGGTGGTGGGCAGGCCGCGACGTAAATCGTCGTCGTCCATGGCTGGCAGGTCGTCGTGCACCAGCGAGTACGCATGGATCAGCTCGACGGCGCAGGCCGCGCCGTTAGCGTGCTCGGCGTTGCCGCCCAAGGCTTCGCAGGCGGCGTAAACCAGCAGCGGGCGCACGCGCTTGCCGCCATTGGTGACGCTGTAGCGCATGGCGGCGTAAAGGCGGGTCAATTCAGGGGCGGGCGCATCGAACAGCGTCTCCAGCGCCGCATTGACGCGAGCCTGGCTGAGTGCCTGATACGCCGCGATCATTCCGGCTGTTCCGCGTCAAATGGCTCTTCGGCCAATTCGCCGTCGCGTTCCAGCAAGACCTGCACTTTCTGCTCGGCCTGGGCCAGCGCGCTCTGGCACTCGCGGGTCAGGCGGATGCCTTGCTCGAAGGCGGTCAGTGAGTCTTCCAGCGACAGCTCACCGTTCTCCAGACGCTCGACGAGCGTTTGCAAATCCGTGAGGGACTGTTCGAAATCCAGTGCAGCTTTCTTGCGGGCCATGGCGGCTATCCCGGTAGACGTTAAACCGGCGCGACACTAGCAGAGCGCACGCATCGGGGCAAATGAGAAGGGGGTGCAGGTGACGGCTGCTGCCCCTGAGTCAGGCCGCAGGGCTAATGTGGGAGTCGAGCTTGCTCGCGAATAGGCCGGGACAGTCGCTAAACCTTCAGCGGCTGTCATGCCGTCTTCGCGAGCAAGCTCCGCTCCCACACGTTCATAATCTGCGGCCAACACTCGCGAGGCAGATGCAATTCTCGTGGGAGCGAGCTTGCTCGCGAATAGGCCGGGACATCCGATAAATCTTCAGCGGCTGAACGACCGTCTTCGTCCGGATGCGGCCCAGAGCAAGCTCACTCC
This sequence comes from Pseudomonas sp. GW821-FHT02H06, assembly GCF_059421525.1. NCBI lineage: Bacteria > Pseudomonadati > Pseudomonadota > Gammaproteobacteria > Pseudomonadales > Pseudomonadaceae > Pseudomonas > Pseudomonas sp. GW821-FHT02H06. The sequence goes on along the minus strand of NZ_JBWKVD010000008.1, from coordinate 195,733 downwards.
TACCGGTGGGTGCGGCAAGGGTTAAAGGAAGGTAAACACCGTCTCGGCCGGCAGGCGCGATTTCGGCAGTTTGGCGTTGAAATCGCTGTCGCTGCGGTAGCCCAGGCTGACCACGACCAGGCTGGTGAAACCCTTGTCGCGCAGGCCCAATCCTTCGTCGAGCTTCTTGAAATCGAAGCCTTCCATCGGTGTCGCGTCCAGGCCCAACGATGCAGCGCCCAGCAGCAAGGTGCCCAGCGCCAGGTAGGTTTGCTTTTCCATCCAGTGCTGCACGTCCTTCTGATCGTATTTGTGCATGTTCACGTAACCGCGACGGGTTTTGTCCTGACCGGCTTTGGCCTCGTCATTGGCAAAACGTCCGTCAGCCGCCTCCTGGGCCAGCACGGCTTGCAGGTGCGATTCCGGCATTTCAGTGCAAGTGCAGAGCACGATCACATGGGAGGCGTTGAGCATCTTCGCTTCGTTATAGGCAAAACTACCCTCCGCCGACTTGGCCACGCGCGCTTTGCCCTGCTCATCGGAGGCGACGATGAAGTGCCATGGCTGCGAGTTCACCGATGACGGGCTGTGACGCAGTTGCTCCAGCAACTCGTGGATCGTCTCCTGCGGGATCTTGCGTGAGGCGTCGTAGGCTTTCGTGGTGTAGCGCGATTTTGCCAGTGCGGTCAGTTGCATGATGAATCTCCGAAATTGGAAAACGGAATCAGCGGGTCGGTGCAGGCGCGGCGTCGATCTTCACCCGCAGCAGGCTGTAGGGTTTTTCGCGCAGATCCCTGCCATCGTGGAAACCGGCCTGGCGCTGCAGCTGGTTGGCGGTGAAATACAGGTAGCCATCCGGCCCGACCGACAAGGTGTCCGGCCACAGCACGCGAGGGTCGTGAACGATGGTCTGCCAACTGCCGTCGGCCAGGCGTTTGCGGATGCCGTTGTGTTCGTAGTCGCCGGCGTAGACCGCGCCGTTGGCATCGGCTTCCAGACCGTCCGACGCGCCTTTTTCGCCGAGATCTTTGACCGCAGCGTTCAGTTGCGCCTCGCTCACACTTGCATCACGCAGCATCCCGGTAGGCACTGCATACAGGTGGCGACTGGAAAGCGCGCTGAAATACAGTGTCTTGCCGTCAGGGGACAGGGCGATGCCATCAGACGCAACGGCCATGGTTTTTGGCTTGCCGTCTGGGCCTTTGCTGACCAGTGCGGTTTGGCCTTCGACGACCGGTTTGAAGTCAGAATCGGCCGAAGTGGATTTTGCGCCGCTCAAGCGACGGGTCGCCTTGCCGCTGGCGATGTCCATGACAATGATCGCGCCAGGCCCGGAGACCGACGAATCCGTCACGTAAACCGTGCCTTCCTTGCCGCTGCGGAAATCAAAGCGCATGTCATTGACGTAGGTGCTCGGCAGGATGACGTTTGCCGGGAAGACCAGGGTTTTGACCACCTTGTTACTGGCCAGATCAACCGCCACCAGCTTGGCGCCGCCGGCTTTTGGCGCGGCGAAATTCGGTGCGGCGGTGTCCAGTAACCAGACGCGGCCCTGACCGTCGGCGACCACGCTCTGCACACTGATCAGCCCTGTGGCCGGGTTTTTGGGGTCTTCCTTGTTGATGGCGGCATCGGGGTAGGCGACGACTTTGCCGTCACGAATCTCACCCACGGTAAACGGCACGTCGTCGCCCCAGTGCGGGAAGTTGACGAAGATGCGCCCGGTTTCTGTCACGGTCACGCCGGTGGGCATGGCGTCGTGGAAGGTGAACACCTGCTCCAGCTGACCGATGGTTTTTTCCGCCGGTGCATTGGCGGGTAGCGCGGTGGTTGCGATCGTGGCGGCGATGCCGGTCTGGCTGATCAAAGCGACTGAGAGTGCCAGCGCCGACACCATCATGTTCTGTCTCATGGACACAAACGACTCCCGGCCTGCCGCAGCAGGCCATTCAAATAATGGAAACAGGTTCAGAAACCTTCGAGAACGATCTTGCCCTTGGCCTTGCCGCTTTCGATCACGGCGTGGGCGCGGCGCAGGTTTTCAGCATTGATTGCGCCGAAGTGCTCACCGAGGGTGGTCTTCAGTACGCCTTGGTCGATCAGATCGGCGACGCGATTGAGCAGTTCATGTTGGGCGATCATGTCCGGCGTTTCGTACAGCGAGCGGGTGAACATCAGTTCCCAGTGCAGCGACAGGGCCTTGCGTTTCATCGGCACGACGTCCAGGGATTTCGGGTCATCGATCAGCGCCAACTGGCCTTGTGGTTTGAGGGCCTCGATCAGCTGCGTGAAGTACGAATCGGTGTGGGTCAGGCTGGCGACATGGCTCACCTGGCCGACGCCGATCTGGTTCAGCTGCTCGACCAGCGGCTGGCTGTGATCGATGACGTGGTGGGCGCCCAGGCTTTCGACCCACTCGCGGGTTTCCGGACGGGACGCCGTGCCGATCACGGTCAGCTTGGTCAGTTGGCGGGCCAGTTGCACCAGAATCGAACCGACGCCGCCACCGGCACCGACGATCAGCAGACTGTCACCTTCGCCGCCGCCTTCTTCAACGCCCAGACGGTCAAACAGCAATTCCCAGGCGGTGATCGAGGTCAGCGGCAGCGCGGCGGCGTGGGCGTTGTCGAGTGTCTTGGGTTTGTGCCCGACGATGCGCTCATCCACAAGGTGGAATTCGCTGTAGCTGCCAGGGCGGGCGATGGAACCGGCGTAGAACACTTCGTCCCCGGCTTTGAATAGCGTGACGTCGCTGCCTGTTTCGCGAACAACCCCGACGGCGTCCCAGCCGACCACTTTGGGTTCCGTAGCGGCAGAGCCGGCGCGGATTTTTGTGTCCACCGGGTTCACCGAAATCGCTTTGACTTCGACCAGCAAATCCCGAGGGCCGGGCGTTGGCGTGGGCAGGTCCATGTCGAGCAGCGCATTGGGGTCTTCGATGGGCAGACCGTGTTGGGTGAAGGCGACGGCTTTCATGGCGATCTCTCTAAATGGGATGACAGAGGCGTATTGAAACGTTGGACCCATCTTGTTCTTGTTCGTCAGGCAGAAAAACCTGCAGAATCCGGCAACACTTTCACCGCTGGAGTGAAAATGATCCGCATCGACGACCTGACTCTGTTCGTTCGCACTGCCGCGCTGGGCAGCTTCTCCAATGCCGCGCGTGAGGTGGATCTGTTGCCGGGGCAAGTCGCGGCGGCCATCAAGCGCCTCGAACGCGAGCTGGATATTCGCCTGTTTGCCCGCTCGACGCGCAGCTTGCGTCTCACCGCTGAAGGCGAGCAGTACCTGCCGACCGCCCAGACGGTGCTCGATGCGTTACGGGATGGCCGGGAAAAGCTGCAGCGGGAAAGCGCTGAGCTGCAAGGCACGCTGCAGGTGGCGGCGCCGTCGGATCTGGGGCGAAACATGCTGCTGCCCTGGCTGACGGATTTTCGCAGCCAGCACCCGGCGCTGAATCTGCGCCTGTTTATCTCCGATCAAGTGGCCGATCTGTTTCGTGATCCGGTGGACGTCGCCATTCGCTACGGCGTGATCGAAGACGCGAACTACATTGCGTTGGCGCTGGCGCCATGGAATCGCCGGGTGCTGGTGGCATCGCCGGAGTACCTGGCGCGCAAGGGCCGTCCGATGGTGTCTGATGATTTGCTGCGCCATGAGTGCTTGCTGTTCACGCTGGCGGGGCGGGTGTACGACAAATGGCGGCTGGGCGGGCGAGTGTTTTCGGTGTCAGGCCCGTTGCTCACCGATGATGCTGATCTGGTGAGGCGCTGGGCGGTGGCGGGGCAGGGTGTGGCGTACAAGTCGTGGCTGGATGTCTGCGAGGACGTGCACGCCGGGCGGCTGGAGCTGTTGCTGCCGGATTACCCGGGCGAACCGACCCCGCTGAATCTGGTTTGCCCGCACCGCAAACAGTTTTCCCCGGCGGTGCAGCAGTTGCATTCGCTGTTGAAAAACCGCTTTGCGGGAATGGAGAAGGGGTTGCCGGCATTGTTGTGAGTATGAGTTGTGATCGTTCCCACGCTCCGCGTGGTAATGCCGCCCCTGACGCTCTGCGTCATCTGACGGCGGACGCGGAGCGTCCAGAATGCATTCCCACGCAGAGCGTGGGAACGATCAAGGTCTGTAGTGGATCCTGCGGTGCGCCACCAACTTGAGCGAACGCAAAATATGTGGGAGTGAGCTTGCTCACGAAGACGGGATTTCAACCGCTGAAGATTTGGTGGATGTACGGACGCCTTCGGGAGCAAGCTCCCTCCCACAAGTTATATGCCAGGCGATACATCTGCGGCGTTAATGGGAATGCCGTGGCTCTCCGCTTCGTGCGATGACCCGCAAATGCAAGGTCGCTGGCTCCAGACATCCGCCGGTGGACAACTGCCCCACCAACTGCCGATACAGCTCCTGCCACGGGGTTTGCGAGGCCGGCATCTTCGGTTCGAACAGCGCGCGGCGTTCGGCCATTTCCTCGTCGCTGACCAGCACATTAACGCTGCGGTTGTTCAGATCCACCCGCAGCCGGTCGTTGGTTTTCAGCAACGCAAGGCCACCGCCCACCGCCGCTTCGGGCGACATATTGAGGATCGAGGGACTGGCCGAGGTCCCGCTCTGCCGGCCATCGCCCAGGCACGGCAGCGAATCGATGCCCTGCTTGATCAGCGCAGACGGCGGCGCCATGTTCACCACTTCGGCGCTGCCGGGATAACCGACCGTACCTGCGCCACGGATCACCAGAATGCAGCGCTCGTCGATTTCCAGCGAAGGGTCGTTGATACGCGCGTGGTAGTCCTCCGGGCCCTCGAACACGATCGCTCGCGCCTCGAAGCTGTTCTCCGCGCCCGGCTCGGACAGATAGGTCTTGCGGAAGGCCTCGCCGACCACCGACATCTTCATGATCGCGCTGTCGAAAAAATTGCCGCTCAGCACGATAAAACCGGCGCGGTGTTTGAGCGGGTCTTCGTACGGACGGATCACGTCAGCGTCGTGGGCGACGGCGTTGCGCACGATGTCACCAATGGTTTTGCCGGAGACCGTGCCGCATTCTCCGTGCAGCTTGCCGGCCTTCTGCAGCTCGTGCATCACCGCTGGCACGCCGCCTGCGCGGTGAAAGCCTTCCCCCAGATACTTCCCGGCCGGCATGCAATTGACCAGCAACGGCACGTCTTCGCCGATGCGCTGCCAGTCGTCGAGGCTCAACTCGACGCCCATGTGCCGGGCGATGGCGATCAAGTGAGGCGGGCAGTTACTCGAAGCCCCCAGTGCTGAGGCCACCGCGATCGCGTTTTCAAACGCCTCGCGGGTCATGATCTGCGAGGGGCGCACGTCTTCGCGGACCAGATCGCAGATCCTCTTGCCGGTCATGTAGGCCATCTGCCCGCGTTCGCGGTACGCCGCCGGAATACTCGCGCAACCCGGCAGCGACATGCCCAGCGCCTCGGCCAGCGCGTTCATCGAAAGCGCGGTGCCCATGGTGTTGCAGTGGCCGACCGACGGCGACGCGGCGGTGGTCATTTCCATGAAGCCTTCGTAGTTGATCTCACCGGCCGACAGCAGATTGCGCGCATGCCAGAGCACCGTGCCGGAGCCGATCAGCTCGCCCTTGTGCCGACCGTCAAGCATCGGCCCGCCGGACAACACGATGGCCGGCAGGTCGGTGGTCGCCGCTGCCATCAGGCAGGCCGGGGTGGTTTTGTCGCAGCCGGTGGTGAGGACGACGCCATCCAGCGGGTAGCCGTGAAGAATTTCCACCAGCCCGAGGTACGCCAGGTTTCGGTCCAGGGCAGCGGTCGGACGGCGGGTCTGCTCGGCCATCGGGTGGACCGGAAACTCCATCGGAATCCCGCCTGCATCACGAATCCCGGCCTTGACCCGCTGGGCGAGTTCCAGGTGATGACGGTTGCAGGGCGCCAGATCAGAACCCGTCTGAGCGATGCCGATGATCGGTCGGCCCGATTGCAGCTCCTCGCGGGTCAGGCCGTAGTTCATGTAGCGCTCGACGTACAGCGCCGTCATGTCGGCGTGTTCCGGATCATCGAACCATTGCTGGCTGCGAAGGGGGCGTTTCGGCGTGTCGGACATGGTTCGGGTCTCTCTTGGAATTAGGTGTGCTGCGTAAGGTGTTCAGCGCTACAACAAACCGCGCACGGCGAGATTGCGTATCAACGCGCCGACGCCGAACGTCCACGGCGCCGCGTCACTGCTATGGGTCACCTCATTGTGCAGGCCGCCGAACAGGCTGCTGCTGATACTGACCTGATCGCCCAGCTTGTGGGTGAAACCGCCACCGGCATGGTCGCGGTCGGCGGTCGGGGCGAAGAGGGTGCCGAGAAACAGCAGGAAGCCGTCCGGGTATTGATGGTTGGCGTTGAGCGCCTGGCCGGCGATGTCGGCCGGATCGCGGCTGATCTGCGACATCGAGCTTGAGCCTTTCATCACGTAACCGTCATCGCCTTTTACCTGCAGGTCGACGACGCAGTTGCGCACGTCATCGAGGGAGAAGGTTTCGTCGAACAGCCGAATGAACGGGCCGATCGAGCACGAGGCGTTGTTGTCCTTGGCCTTGCTCAACAGCAGCGCGCTGCGGCCTTCGAAGTCGCGCAAGTTGACGTCATTGCCCAGGGTTGCGCCGTGGATCTGCCCGCGACTGTTCACCGCCAGCACCACTTCCGGCTCGGGGTTGTTCCACTCCGATTTCGGATGAATACCCACTTGGCTGCCGCTGCCCACCGCCGCCAGCACGGGCGCTTTGGTGAAAATCTCGGCGTCCGGCCCGATGCCGACTTCAAGGTACTGCGACCACATGCCTTGCTCGATCAGCAGCGCCTTGAGTGTGCTCGCCTGTTCGGAGCCGGGCTTGATGTTGCGCAGGTTGTCGCCGATGGCGTTCTGCACGATCGCGCGCACGCTCTCCGCCTTGGCCGGATCGCCTGCCGCCTGTTCTTCGATCACCCGCTCGATCATGCTTGCGGCGAAGGTCACCCCTGCGGCCTTGATCACTTGCAGGTCCGCTGGCGCCAGCAGGTACGGTTTGTTGGGATCAGGCGTCGCGGTCGAATTCGCCAGCAGTTCTTCGAGGCTGGCGACACGTGTGCCCTGGGCTTCACGCACGGCGGCCAAAGGGGATTCCAGCTCCAGCAACTCACTTAACGTGGCGAAGCTCGACGAAAGATCAAACACCCCGTCGTTGCGCAGCACCACAGGCGATGGGCCGCTGACGTGTCCGGGCACCCACGCGCGACCGATCAACGTGCCATTGAGGCCGTCGGCGGGGAGGGTGTTTTCGGGAATGAGCTGGATGGGCATGGTGAAGTCCTCAACGCTTTTTATGATTTACGAACGACCCTAATCAGCACCGGCGATAAACTCCAATGACATCTGCTCAGTAATCGATAACACTGGGTTATCGCTCATCGAGGCATTCCTCATGTCAGACATTTCCTTTTCCACGGTCTGTAACTGGCTCAAGTTCAAGCATCTGGTGCTCATCGAAACCCTGGCGCGCACCCGCAACATGCACGCGGCGGCGCAGCACATGAACCTCAGCCAGCCGGCGGTGAGCAAAATGCTGCGGGAGATCGAACGGCTGCTGGGCTTTGATGTGTTCGAGCGCCTGCCGCGCAACATGCCGCCCACCGCCCTCGGCGAACATGTGGTGCGCTACGCACAGATCGCCCTGAATGACGCGAGCAAGTTCGTTGACCAAATCAGCAGCCTGCGCGAGGGCGGGCATGGCTTTCTGAAGGTGGGGGCGATCTTCGCGGCGACTGCGGTGGTGCTGCCGGAAGCTATCGTGCAGTTGAAACAGCGTTGGCCGCTGCTGTCGATCGAAGTGGTGGAGCAGACCAGCGACCACCTGATGGAAATGCTCGACGACAAGAAGCTCGACCTCGCGGTGGCGCGTTACACCAATGAAAACCAGCAGCAGGTGTACGACTTTCAGGCGTTGGCGCCGGAGCCGTTCTGCATGGTCGTCAACAGTCGCCATCCGCTGACCGAACTGGCACAGACGCCGCTGCAGGCGCTCGGAAACTGGCCATGGATTCTGTACCCGCTGGGCACGCCGATTCGCGCACGGATGGAGCAGGCGTTCGCCAAAGCTGGAATTCCCGTGCCGAAGAACACCATCGATACCATCTCGATGCAGACCTTTCTGCAAGTGCTGCAGGCAGGGCCGATGATCGCCATGTTGCCGGCTTCCATGGCGCAGCCGCATCTGGATTCCGGCCTGCTGAAAGTGCTGAACACGCCGCTGAAACTAGCGCCCCAGGATTACGGAATCCTCACCCGCCGAGGTGAGCCGTTGCTCGGGGCGGCGTCAGAATTTGCCGAAATTCTGCTGGCGAATGCGCAGCTGGCGCGTCAGTAAGCGATAACGCAGCGTTATCAATCAATGGAAACAAGTCATTATCCTAATCAACGCCGCTGTCAGTAACATCGCTCCGTGTTTCGACCCTCACATAACAACAATACAGGCGCCTCCGAGTGCCTGGAGGTCCCACCATGGAAACCGTTTCCCAGCGCCTGCCCGAGTCCTCGGGTCCCGGGCACGCCAGCTTTGAAGACCGCACCTACCGCAAAGTCATTCTGCGCATCCTTCCCGTCCTGCTCTTGTGTTACATGGCGGCGTATCTGGACCGCGTGAACATCGGCTTCGCCAAGCTGGACATGCTCAACGATCTGCAATTCAGCAACACCATCTATGCCCTCGGCGCGAGCATGTTCTTCTGGGGCTATTTCCTCTTCGAAGTCCCCAGCAACCTGTTGCTGCATCGCTTCGGCGCGCGGTTCTGGATCGCCCGGATCATGCTCACCTGGGCCATCGTATCCATGGCCGTCGCGTTTACCGTGCCGCTGGCGAAGTTTTTCCACATTGAGTCGGAAACCATGTTCTACGTGCTGCGCTTTCTGCTCGGCATCTGTGAAGCAGGCTTCTTTCCCGGCGTCATCCTTTACCTCAACTACTGGTTTCCTACCCGTCGGCAAAGCCGGGTGATGGCCGGTTTCCTCATGGCGATGCCGATCAGTCTGACGCTGGGCGGTGTGATTTCCGGCTGGTTGATGACCCGTATGCAGGGCGTCAACGGCATGGCCGGCTGGCAGTGGCTGCTGATCATCGAAGGCCTGCCTTCGGTGGTAATGGCCTTTGTGGTGCTGGCGTTCATGGCCAATAACATCGATGCGGCCAAATGGCTGTCGCCCCAGGAAAAGGCCATGCTCAAGGCCAACCTGGAGACCGACAGCAAAGGCAAGGCGACCAGTCTGCGCGAGGTGTTTTTCAACGGACGCGTGTGGCTGCTGGTGCTGATCCTGCTGACGTTTAATACCGGCTTCTACGGGCTGGCGTTCTGGATGCCGTCGATCATCAAAAGCGCCGGTGTTTCCAACCCGATGGACATTGGCCTGCTGACGGCCATTCCGTATGGCATCGCGGTGATCGCCATGACTCTCAACGCGCGGCACTCCAACAAGACCGGCGAGCGCCGCTGGCACGCCGCAATTCCGGCCATCATCGGCGGCATCGGCTTGATCCTCAGCGCCTACTTCGCCAGCAACGTGGTGCTGTCGATCATCTTCCTGAGCGTGTCCGCCTCCGGCGTGCTGAGCCTGATGCCGATCTACTGGACCCTGCCGGGCACCGTGCTGTCCGGCGTCGCGGCTGCTGCGGGAATCGGCATGATCAACGCCATCGGCAACCTGTCGGGCTTCACCGGCTCGATGATCACCGCCGTGGCAGAGAACCTGACGGGCAACATCAACAACGGCACCTACGTGCTGGGCGCCTGCTTGTTCATCAGCGCCGGACTGATTCTGTCCATCCCGCGGGCAATGTTGGGCAATCACAAGGCCGAAGCGCCTGCGCGGGGCGAGGTGCTTTCTCACGCGTAATCGGGATAGAGCGGACACACGCTTTTCCCTTTGGGAGATTCCCGGCGTCCAGACGTTCCACACTTTCGCGTAGTAACACGGTCCCTGTGGGAGTGAGCTTGCTCACGAAGACGGTATTTCAGTCGCCGAAGATTCAGCGGATGTTTCTGCCTCTTCGTCCGGATGTGGCCCAGACCAAGCTCGCTCCCACATGAACGGGTGCCAGCACTAATATCGTGCCCCGGTCATCCCTATCTTTTTGCCTGCCATCGCCAGCCGCGATGGCAGGCTCGCCATTGCCTGATATACGCAGCTCACCGTCACTCCTAGCATCGGTCGCACATGACCTCGCCGTCGGCGAAATGGAGAAGACCCTGTGAGAAACTTCCGGATTGGCCAGATCGTCCCCAGCTCAAACACCACCATGGAAACCGAGATCCCGGCGATGCTCACGTCGCGGTATTCCCTGTTTCCGGACGAGCGCTTCACTTTCCATTCCTCCCGCATGCGCATGATGAAAGTCAGCCCCGAAGAGCTGAAAAAGATGGACGTCGACAGCGACCGCTGCGCTCTGGAATTGAGCGATGCCCGGGTCGATGTCATGGCGTACGCCTGCCTGGTGGCAATCATGTGCCAGGGCGCCGGTTACCATAAAGTGTCGCAGGATCGTCTGAGTAAAACCGTTGCCAGCAATGCTTCCGACGCACCCGTGCTCAGCTCGGCCGGGGCGTTGATCGACAGCCTGCTTATGCTCGACTACAAGAAAATATCCATCATCACGCCCTACATGAAGCCACTCACCCAACAGGTCATCGACTACATCGAAGCGGCCGGCATCGAAGTGGTGGATGCCATCAGCCTGGAAGTCTCCGACAACCTTCAAGTCGGGCGCCTCGACCCAATGGATCTGGTTTCCCACGCCGACCGGCTCAACATCGGGCAAGCTGATGGAGTGGTGCTGTCGTGTTGCGTGCAGATGCCATCGCTGCCCGCCATCCAGGTCGTACAGGATCGGCTGGATAAGCCGGTTCTATCTGCGTCCGTGGCGACTGTCTATCAGATGCTCAAAACCCTCGGCCTCAAAGCGCAGGTTCCGAACGCCGGCCATCTGTTGTCGGGCGCGTTCTGAGGCGATGTCTGACGGGGTACTATGGCGGCCACTCAGGCCAGCACGCCCGGTACCCCACATGAAACTCGACCCTGTCTCGCTGCGCCTCTTCGTCAGCGTCGTTGAAGAAGGCACCATTGCTGCTGCCGCCAAGCGCGAACACATTGCGGCGGCGGCCGTCAGCAAGCGGCTCAGCGAACTGGAAGAGCTGCTCGATTCCCGGCTGCTCAACCGCACCAACAAAGGCATCACGCCGACCGACGCGGGGCTGTCGCTGTTGTTCATGGCCCGTAGCGCGCTGAACAACCTCAACGACATCGTCCTGCAGATGCGCGACTACTCCAACGGCACGCGCGGCTCGGTGCACGTGCTCGCCAACATCTCCGCGATCACCCAATTCCTGCCCGGCTTGATCAAATCGTTCATGGCGCTTTACCCGCTGATCAACATCAGCCTCGAAGAGCAGCAAAGCCTGGCGATCACCAAAGCCGTCGCCGAAAACCGCGCCGAGATCGGCATCTTCACGCGCCTGCCCCATGGCGCCGACATCGAAGTCTTCCCGTTCCGCACCGACCGCCTGGTGTTGATCGTGCCCAACGACCACCCGCTGGCAGGCCGCGAGTCAGTGCGCTTCAGCGACACCCTCGACCACGAATACGTCGCCCTGCGCAGCGGCACCCACCTGAATTTCCAGCTGATCAAAGCCGCCAACGACCTCGGCCGCTCCCTGAGAATCCGCATGGAAGTCGCCAGCTATGACGCCCTGAGCCTGATGGTTCAGGCAGGCGTGGGCATCGGCATCATGCCCGAAGGCAGCGTAGGGATTTACCGAATGGAGGGAGCGAAAGTGGTTCAGCTGGAAGAGGGATGGGCCAGTCGCGAACTCAACGTTTGCGTGAGGTCGCGGGCGGGGTTGTCGGTGGCGGGGGCGTTGTTTTTGAGGCATGTGTTGGCGGGGTGAGGTTGATCGCCGGTATTCTCGCCCCTACACACCTTAAGACAAGGAACGTTCACATGGTTAATTGGCCCGCCGTAACAGCTGTCTTCTCGGTCTACTGCGCTGGCGTGATCATCCCCGGCCCTAACTTCGTGGCTGTCGCGCACAAAGCGGTTTCTGCGACAACGGCTCACGCACTGATGCTGGTGGCGGGCATCGTGGTGGTGAATCTGTTCTGGGCGACGTGCGCCATCCTGGGCATTGGCGCAGTGTTTTCGCTGTTGCCGTGGCTGGCGTTCGTCGTCAAATGCCTCGGCGCGGGCTACCTCGTCTGGTTCGGCATGCGCCTGATATTCGCCTCCGGTAAACCTCCCGCCCTCAACGCCCGGGCCGGCGAGATGCCCAGCCTGCGAAGCGCCTTCAAACAGGGCGTCGCAACCAACATCGCCAACCCCAAGTCAGTCGCGTTTTACGCCGCGATCTTTTCCGCTGCCGCACCCAGCCATGTCGAGTTTGAAACCTTCGCGGCGATGCTGGCGATGGTCGGCCTCGTGTCGTCTGCCTGGTATGCACTGATCGCGACCGCGCTGTCACGGCCTCGGATTGCCGGGGCGTATGCCAGCAAGAAGAAGGCGATTGATCGGGTGTGCGGGGCGGTAATTGTGATGCTTGGGGTTAGGCAGATGAGTCGATGAAGACAAGCTGTTCTGGGTTTTACTCCCCCGTATTGGGATTTCTAACGCCATCCCGGCTAGAGCCTGGCCCACTGAATGCACGCGGTCAGTTAGTAGGACCGGCTTTAGCCGGGAAGGGGCCTGTCCAGACACCGAAAAGCTACCGGCAGCCGATTCGTCTTTTCCGCGTGTTGGCGCCTCGAGGTCAGCGTCGGTATCCTCGACCATCGCCGAATGGACCCTCCATCCCCATGCTGATCTTTGATTGCACCCAAGACGCCTGTGATTTCTTCTCCAAGAAAGTGAAGGGCGAAATCATCAGCGCTGTGCAGCCCTCCGCCGCTGCCCAATCGCTGGAACCGGACAGCGCAGCCCACGATCGAGTGGATCGCTGGCAACTGCACGTCACCAAATTCGGCAGGACTCATGTCCTGCTCGCCATGAAAGTCGACACGCGCTACGCGATGATGTTTGTGGGCCTGAAACGCAACGACGTGCAGGGTTTTCTGCAGCAGTTCAGCGCTCGATACATTCTTGGAGTGCTTGTGTTGGCGGGTAATGTTCTCGGGCAAATTCCGCCTCAGTCTGAGCTCCAGCGACACGTTGATCTGTTGGAAGAAAGCCTCCAGTCTGTGCATTTCTTCAAGCGTAGCGATCGGAGTGTTCAAGCCCACATCAATGATGTGCTCTACATGGCTGCATACGATGCCTACGAAGGAAAAGGGCTGCCAGTTGAGGCGCCGAGTCTCATCGCCTTCGGTGAGGTGCCCAACGGTATGCTCCGATCAATCAGGGGCGGGGATTACTTCATTCCGGCCGAGCTGGAGCTGAAGCAGGCTTGTCCGAGGTTCGGAATGGTGATGACCGAGGTGGAGATTGCGGATGGGTATAAGAGGTGGAGGTCGCGTCGGCGTGAGCAAGATCCGGAACCTGAATTTGAGGATTAAAAAATAGAGGATCAGGACTTCGCGTGCAGAAAGCGCCTATGTTGAGCCACTTGAAAGAACGCTCGAATTGCTCCAAACCATGATGCAGCCAGTGTAGGGAAGCGCAGATGAACAGACTTGAACGGATCAAAGGCTGCCTGCTCGGCGGCGCGGTGGGCGATGCGCTGGGTGCGCCGGTCGAATTTCTCAAATGGAACGCCATCCACGCGACGTTCGGTGCGCGTGGCATCGTCGATTTCGTCCCCGCTTACGGTCGACTTGGCGCCATCACCGACGACACGCAAATGGTGCTCTTCACCGCTGAAGGTCTGTTGCGCGCCTATGTGCGCGGCATCTCCCGCGGTATTTGCAACGTACCCGGCGTCATCCACCATGCGTTGCTGCGCTGGCTGATAACCCAGGACTACTCGCCGGCCACTGACGTCAGCCTGGACGGCTGGCTGGTGCATGAACGCGAGTTGTGGTCCCGCCGCGCGCCCGGCCTCACCTGTCTAAGCGCATTGAAGGCCAGTACGGAATTTGGCTCTTTCGCCCAAAACGACAGCAAAGGCTGCGGCGCCGTCATGCGCGTCGCGCCGTGCGCGTTCTTCCCCAACGCGTTCGACAACGCCGCCGAATCCGGCCGTCTGACCCACGGTCACCCAACGGGCTACATGGCAGGCGGTCTTTTCGCCGACATCCTCCAGCGCATCGTCGACCGCCAGGACAGCCTCGAAGAGGCCGTCGCTAAAAGCCTGTCCGAGCACGGCCAGAAACCCGGTATGGAAGAAACACGTGCCCTGGTCGAGCGCGTGCTGTTCTTTAGCTACGAAGGCCACCGCCCAACCCCCGAGCGGATCGAGGAATTGGGCGGCGGATGGATCGCGGAAGAAGCCTTGGCGATTGGCATCTGGTGCGCACTGACTGCAACATCGTTCGAAGACGGCGTGATCAATGCCGTGAATCATAGCGGCGACAGTGACAGCACCGGGCTGATTGCCGGGCATCTGCTGGGTATTGAGCACGGCGTAGAAGCGATTCCGGATCGATGGCTTGCGCCGCTTGAATTGCGTGAAGTGATTGAAGCGGTGGCGGAGGATATCGAGCGGGTGCCGAGGGTGTTTACGGGATATGGCGGGGAGTTTGATGATGAGATTTGGAAGCGGTATCCGGGGGGGTGAAACTGTGTGGGGCAGCTTCTAGCGCGTCATGAGCGTTGCTTTGCGGTCATGGATGCGATCCTGATCCCTGGGATATACATTTAAAGGCAAAGGCGCTGTGGTGAGCGCCCTTTTCGTGGCGTCAGTGAAAACATGTGTGAATAACGCGTCGCTAAATTTTGGTTTCAGCGACACGTTTTGCTCTCGTGTCGCTGGCGGCGACATGTGCGCACAATGTTGTTTCTGAAATTGATCTTTGGCGACGTGTTAGCTCAACCCAGCGCACAGTGAAAAGTGTTTGGGTACGCTGGCACAAGGAATCCCGTCTCCAGGGCTTCGATAAGAGCATTACGGCGAGCTTCTAGCTCGTCATCCACGGTTATCATGTTGATTTTTTCGATGACCTGGAACGATGCGCCAACTTCGTTGGCGTTGGATGGCTGCAGACGGTCCCGCTTTCGCAAGCCGTGCGCGAGGTAGAATTCTTTGGTAATCAGAACACGATCTACCGTCCAAGTGCTCCGAAGTGGCGTTGGACGGTAGAACGGTTAAGAGTGTTTTTTCAAGATTTGAATGATGTTCACGCAACGGCACCGCTGATAGGCGGAACTGTGTCGCACGCCTGCGGCTCACGCGATATCGCTCCCAAGCGATGGCATTGACGCTGAAATCTCGATGCCCTCGTACCTGGCATTTTCACTCTGGCGAACGACTAAGAAATACTTAGCAGTTGCCTGCCTCGCTGGCTTTTCATTAATTAGCGCTGGCCTTCAGTCGAGATGCGAAATTTAGGTTGTATTAGGATTTAGGAAGCATCTGTATTGGTGTTTTTTGATATGAGGATGGAATTGATAAATTGTTGTCTGCATCACACCTTCTGTGCAGTCAATGGGGTGCAATCAATGTGATTCATCAGCTAGCATTGTTTTTCATTTGAAAAAAAGCAGGGAGCTAACAATGTCGTTTGACGCATTTATGCAAGTGGACGGGGTAGAAGGTGAGTCGTTGGATGCTGACCATAAGGGTTGGATCGAGCTGCTCTCTTATCATTACGACGCAATCCAGTCGATCAGTCAGTCAGCGAGTTCCAACGGCGGGGCATCCGCAGGCGGTGTGGCGCTGGGCGATCTCCAGATCAGCAAATATATAGATCGAGCGACGCCCAAGCTCTTCGAGCTGTGCTGCCGAGGCTCGCACATCAAGACGGTCACGATTCGCATCCATCGTTCTGGTGGTGAAAAATTCAAGTACATGGACATCGTGCTTGAGGAAGTCTTGATCGCGACCGTCAGCGGACAGGGCGCCGATCAAGGTGGTTTTCCTGTGGAAATCATTAGCCTTAACTATGGCCGTATCAAGTTCGAATACTCCCAACAGCGTCGCGCTGATGGCGGTAGCGCAGGTATTGTGTCCGGAGGTTGGGACAGAACCGCCAACAAACCATTCGCGTAAGGAAACGCAACATGGCAGACGATGGAGAGTTTTGCGTGGCGCTGAGCTTTGCTCAGATGGCTGCGATCTTGACGCAAGAGTCGCTCACACCTGCGGAGATAATGTCAAACCGTATCTTCGGGAGTCTCCGCCTAGTTGGCGGTATCGTAGAGCTGGCAGGTTCAGGGGTTCTCTGCGCCGTGCCCGAACCAACGATGATTACTAAAATCGGATGTGTAGCAATGGGTGTGCATGCTTCCGACCAGCTTTCCGCAGGGGCAACACAGCTCCTTACAGGCAAAGAGACTGACTCTTTTGCTTTCAAAGCCGGCTCATCTGCCGCTGAAGCGCTCGGCACGTCTAAATCGGCTGGCCAGGTTATCGGTCTTGCAACTGAGTTTGCCGTTCCGCTTTCAACCGCTTCGCTTTACAACGCGTTCAGAGTGTCGTCTGTGCGAGCAGGTCGGATCTCAGTCGTCACAAGCGAAAAAATACCAAATGTCCCTAAGAACTTGGGCGGGGGGCACGCGCGGCGCAAGCATGTAGACAAGGACATTGGTTACCTAGTAACAAGATTCGCGTCGAAGAAGGTCGACGTGTCATCCACGTTCTACAACCTGGAGATCGCGGAGTGGGCCGTAAGTCGTGCACTTCAAAAAAACAGGCTTAAGATCTTGATGTATTCGAAAGCTAAATTTTTGCTGAGACACAAGCAATACACTTTTGATACGAGTCTGGAAAACGCCGTAGGCTGGGGCATCACAAGGTGGGATCAATCCAAGACGATCACGATGTCAAAGATCACCATAACCATTAAATATTCAGAATATAACCATATGCCTTACTATATCGTCACTGCATTTCCATCCTTGTGAGGTGACACGTTGAGCAAATACATGCACTTGCACAGCTTTATGTATGAAGTAGGCGAAGGTGTCGGCGAATTCCTGTCGGATGAGGAGAAGCAGGAATTCAAGCCGCTGACCTTGCCCGAGATTGTCAAAAAGTCATTCGGTAATGGCGGGGTATTGAGTTTGATTCATGCCTTGGTTTTGAGGCGACAAATAAAGCTTTATATAAGAAACCATATGACCGCAGACGGTTTAGCGTATGTATACCCCCCGTTTGGCCAGGAAACGTCGTTCGCAGAAGATTATTTTGAGGGTGATCTTTATGATTTCTTGTCGAGCGTTTTGGTCTTGCTGGATGCCGAAATCAAGGTTAGACGACAAAGGTTTTTCCGCTTCTAATCGTGCCGTTCAATGTAATTTAGGCTTCTAAGGCTGGACATGCGATACGCATATATACATGGATTCATGTTCTCCGTCGGTGATGCAGTAGGCGAGTTTCTAACCGAAGAAGAAAAGGGAGAGTTCGAACCCCTCACGCTTCCCCAGATAGTCAAGGAATGCATCGGCTATGGGTTTCTGGATCTGCTGCATGCAATCCTCTTTAAACGAGAAATGAAGACCTACATCCGAAGGAATATGACGACCGAAGGTTTGCAGTACGTCGATCCGCCTTTTGGTCAAGACACCTCCTTCGCCGAAGATTACTTCGAAGGCGACCTGTATGTATTCCTGACCACCGTATCCGCATTGCTCGACAGCGAAATTAAAATCCGAAGGAAAAAGCTTTTCGGATTCTGATTGGGAGACGGCGCAGGGTTGTTCGAAAGCGACTAGCGCACCGGCCACACCTATCTCGCCTCCAGCAACCGCCGCGCAATCTCATCCGTCTCCATCAGCGATATCTCCGTCACCTCACCAAACTCCGTCCCCCCGCCCGGCAACGTCCCCGCCACATGAAAGTGCACGTGCCCGATCGCCTGGCCTGCCGGCACGCCGTTGTTCTGCCAAACCGCAATCCCTGCTCTCGCATACGCCTTTTCAATAAGCCTCGCCGCATTACGCACTTCGACCGCCACCGCCGCCACTTCCTCGTCGGTCATTTCCAGCAACGAGGGCACGTGCCGCTGTGGCAGCACCAGCAAGTGCGGATGGCCCCGTTGTTCTCGAGTCACGAAAGTCGCGGTGTGTGTGGTGCAGGAGAGGATGGTGTAGGGCCGTTTACCCTTCAGGTACGCGCAGAACGCGCAGTCGGGATTGTCCGGCAGATCGAGGCTGGTTTCCGGGTTCATGAGGACCTCAGCGATGAAAGAAAGGACTGCAGCTCCAGCCGGTCAAGTTTTCGGTAGTCGTCGGGGCGGACGACGATGCGCAGTTCGTCGCAGACCTTCGAGTTGCGGGAGGCGAACATGAACGAGAGCAGGGTGAAGCGAATGGCGTCCTGGGCGGGGAGCACGCTGGACAGTCGCGCCTGTCCGCCGCCGATCACCGGGATCGAGATCGTCCCGCCGTTGCCGCGTCGGGACACTTCGGCCCACAGCGCGAGCAAGCCTTTCCACACTTTGTCCGGCGTGGAGCGCGCGACGTTCTGGGCGTCCATTTCGCAATAGGCGAGGAAGAAGATCAGCCGGTGCGCGTGCTTGAGCGTCGCGATGGTGCCGACACCGTATTGCACGTGTTTGCCTGGCTTGTTGAGCGTGCCGATAGAGGGCGTGTTGACCAACGCATCGTCCAGATGACGATCAAGCTCCTTGAGGTCGCCGCCGTAAAGCACCTGCAGCGCCTGGCCCTGCAGGCTGGAGGTGGCAATGATGTTCGGCGTTTCCGTGTCGAAGGTGTCGTTGGTGCCAATCACCAAATGGCCGTCCTCCTTGAGAAGGTCGCCGGGCACGATGGTGATTCGCGTTTTCGGTGCGTTGTACTCCTCGGCAATCGGGCGCGGCCAGGCTTTGAACAGCGCGGCGGAAACTGACACCACGATGATCCCGATCAGGATGCCAAACCCTTCCATCGCATGGCTGCCGGGGTAAATGACGTTGAAGGTCTGCATGATCGTCGACAGCCCGCCGACGCAGGCGAACAACGCCACCAGAAAGTGGCGCCAGAAGCGCCACGTCTGCATGTCCTGAAGAATGATCATCACAGGCTCAGCTCGTTGTAGATTCTGCTGACATATCGATGGGGGCCCTGCATCTCGCTCTTCGCGTAGCCCTCGACGTAGTAGTCCAGCGCGTACTGAATGATTTTTGGCTGGAAGGATACGGACACGTTGAAGTGCTTTTGATCGATGAGCGGTTGGGGGATGTTGTCCGTGACGATGTTTCTGCTTTGGCAGAGATTGGCGATAACGATCGGAAGATCGAGTTCGAGAATCACCTCGATTTCATAGGCAAGAAACGAATCCCCGTCACCGCCTTTGCGTCGGCCATCTTCGCTGCCCAGAAAAATGACTTGCTTGGTGTTATTGAGGCGTTCGCGCAGTCGGCGTTTGATGGTCTCTGGCGAACTGCTGTCCCGTGCTTCGAACAAGTCATGGGCATTGAAAAAGTCGAAGTCGATTTTCTCGTTCTGCTTCCAGGCTTTCATCAGCCAGTAATGCTTGATGTCTTCACTGGCGAACGCGATGTAGGTTTTGTTGCGATAACTCATGATGAACTTCCTGTATTGGAACGAAGGAGGTTGTCCGCTTCGTTGATTAAGGCGCTCAGTCCATTGATTGCCGATTGACGCGCGCGCGGAGGCGCCGCGTGGGTTAGCGGTGCGCCGTATTCATGGGAAGTTAAAAAGCCGGCTTGTGGCCGGCTTCTCGGTGACGGGTTTGATTAGTTTTTGGCTAACCGCACCCGTCCGCAAAAGTGCGCGCTGCAAGGAGGCGCTTGTCAGGTAGACCGGGCAGGTCACGGAGACGGTGCCAGGTCGATCACCCATCGGCGTGTGGCCGACGGGTGCTGAAACGAAGGCGTGCAGGATACCCATGTTGCTGGCATCTGCCCAGTTCTGAAACACGCTCATTGCGCGCCTCGCCCCAACGTTGCCGGGTGGCGGCGGTTATTGAGGGTCGACCACCAAAAGATCCACCCCAGAATATGAATGTGCTGAGCCTGAACCTGTTCGGCGCTGAAGATCTCGTCCGGGTATTCGGCGCAATTGTGGCTGCGCAGGCGCAAACCGCCGCCCGGCAGGCGATACAGGTATTTCACCCGCAGCATGCCGTCGTGTTCGAGGGCGTACATTTCGCCATCGATGATCTGCACGCGTCCGCGATCAATGCCGATCAGCGAACCGTCCTGAATTTTGTCCGCCATGCTGTTGCCGACCATTGCCACACAAATGGCGTTGTGCAGCTCCACGTCCATGGTTTCAAGCACACGCCGGGACAGGCGCACTTTGTGGTTGTGGATTTCGCCCACCGCAGTCCGGCCTGAGCTTTGCGTTTCCAGTTCGGTGTAGACCGGCATTTCCAGTTCTTCGCGGGCGCTTCGCTCGGCCCGGGACGGTTGAGTGTCTGGCTGCTGGGCAATTGAGCGGTCTTGTCCGGGGTGCTTCGGGCCCTCGCCGCTGCGCAGCCAACGCGCGTTGACGCTCAGCAGTTCAGCGACTTCCTCAATACGCGCCATGGGGATGCCGCGCTTGAACCAGTTGTTCACGTGTTGGGGCGTAACTTTTCGGTTGGCGGCAAAGTCCGTCGCGGAGAGATGGCACTCTCGCAAAAGGCCGCGCAGTCGATCACCTGATGTATTCATGGGCCGAAGTTTACGGCGGGTTGAAGCTCGTTTAAATGAACGAAGTGTTCAAATGAGCACGCCGTCATGCCTGGGCGTGAATGTAAGGATTACAACGTTCGGCTGTTTTTGTAGGCCGATTCATTCACTGTTTTCTTTTGCATCAACAATGGCTGAAGCCGATGTCATTATCGGTCTTAGGCCATTAGCGAACGCAAAGGCCTGCCTAAAGCGGTCGCCAGGGAAGTTTGAATCAAGCGGTGTTGCTCAAATAAGAAATTCTAACGGCGCAATTAAACACGCTGTGTGTGGAAGGCGAGTTTTAAACATTCGTGTAAGGGCGGAGGGCGAAAAAAAGCGGGATGTATGGGGGAGGGGTGTTCAAAAAGCAGGAGGCGGGGACGTGCAGGTAAAGCGTGGCCCCGTCGAAGCGGCGAACGCTTCGGCGGGGCACAACCGGATCAGCCCTTGTAGGCCGCTACCGATTTGGTGATCGCTTCGCGAGCGGCGTCAGCGCCAGCCCAGCCTTCGATCTTCACCCATTTGCCTTTTTCGAGGTCTTTGTAGTTCGCGAAGAAGTGCTCGATCTGCTGGATCAGCAGCGGTGGCAGATCGGTGTATTCCTTCACGTCCACGTACAGCTGGGACAGCTTGTCGTGCGGGACTGCGATGACTTTGGCATCGCCGCCGCCGTCGTCGGTCATGTTCAGCACGCCGACCGGACGGGCGCGAATCACGGAACCCGGAGCCACCGGATAAGGCGTCACAACCAGCACGTCGAGGGGGTCACCGTCGTCAGCCAGGGTGTTAGGGATGAAACCGTAGTTGGCCGGGTAGAACATCGGGGTGGCCATGAAACGGTCAACGAAAAGGCAGTCGCTTTCTTTGTCGATCTCGTACTTGATCGGCGCGTGGTTGGCCGGGATCTCGATTGCGACGTAGATGTCATTCGGCAGGTCTTTACCGGCCGGAATCTTGCTGTAGCTCATTGGGCTTTGCCCCCTTGGTTGACCATTCAGAATCTGGCATGCAACGCCAAAAAGTGGCCCGGATTATAGGCACATTCCCGGAGCGTTGCCATGCGTGACGGCAGGCTTCAGGCGTCGTGTTGAGCCTGATAGACCGGGTTGTCGCGCTGAAGTGCCGTCAGCCGCGCCAACGGGTCCTGCCGATAGAACGCTTTCAGTTGCCCGTAGACGGCGGGATAGGCCTCGACGAGCAAATCCGGGGCGCTGAAGAAGTATTCGCTGATGACCGCGAAAAATTCAGCGGGGTTTTCCGCAGCGTAGGGGTCGATGGCGTTCTCGGCGTCCGGGTCGGCGTCGAGTTGCCGATTGAGATCGTCGTATGCGCTCTGCATGGCGCTGGCCCAGTCACTGACGCGCATGTCGGGGTGCAGCGGCGGCAGGCCGTTCGCTTCGCCGTTGAGCATGTCCAGCTTGTGCGCCAGTTCGTGGATCACCAGGTTGTAGGCTTCCCATCCTCCGCTCGTCAGCACACCCGGCCAGGCCAGAATCACCGGGCCCTGGGACCACGCCTCTCCGCTGTGCTCGCCGTCCCATTCGTGTTCGATGCCGCTGGCATCGCGATGGCGTTGCGGGCTGATGAAATCGTCGCCGTAAAGGATGATTTCGTGAAAACCCTGATACCAGTTCAGATCGCCCAGGGCGAGCAACGGCAGCTGCGCCTGAGCAGCCAGGAACAGCCGCGATTCGTCATCCAGCTCGACGCCTTCCAGCGCCGTCAGGTGTTTGGCTCGCAGAAACAGCACGCAACTGTCGAGCAGGTAGCGGTCTTCTTCGGCGCTCAGCCCGTCGAGGATCGGCAGGCGCTGGCGTACGCGCTCCCACAGTTGCGGATCGACCGGATGGCGCGCCAGCGTGCGCCGTTTGCGCCATTCCCGGAACGACCACATGGGCTCAGCGCGCCTCGGCGGAGCGACCTGCGCGGCTGCGGATCAGACCGATGATCATCGGCAGCAGCGAGATCAGGATGATCGCCAGCACCAGCAGCGTCAGGTTCTTCTTGATGAACGGGATGTTGCCGAAGAAGAAGCCCAGGGTGACCAGCCCGCAGACCCACAGCACCGACCCCAGTACGCTGAAGCCGAGAAAGCGCAGGTAAGGCATGCGGCCAAGACCAGCCACGAAGGGGGCGAAGGTGCGGATGATCGGCAGGAAGCGCGCGAGGGTGACGGTTTTACCGCCGTGGCGACCGTAGAATTCCTGGGTTTTGGTCAGGTAATCGCGACGGAAGATTTTCGAATTCGGATTGCTGAACAGCTTGTCGCCGGCCGTGCGGCCGATGATGTAGTTAGTGCTGTCGCCGAGAATCGCCGCTGCCATCAGCAGGCAGGCCAGCAACACCGGGTCCATGCCGCCACCGGCCGCCACGGCGCCCGCGATGAACAGCAGCGAATCGCCGGGCAGGAAAGGCATGACCACAAGGCCGGTTTCACAAAAGATCACCAGGAACAGAATCGCGTAAACCCAGGTGCCGTATTGGGTCACAAGCAGGTCGAGGTAAACGTCGAGGTGAAGAATCAGATCAAGCGGATTGAAATCCATGTAGGCACCTGGTTTTGAGACCCGATCCGGGTCGTGCGGGGCGAAGAGGGGAAATGTGCGCGGCAGTATAAAGGCATGCAGCAGCGATGTCCGCTGACACGCTGCCGCGCCTGCACCTTCAATCGCCGGTATCCGCGAATAAAAAACGGCCTCCGAAGAGGCCGTTGCTTGTCGCCCGATTACGCTAAATCAAAAGAAGCCCAGCGGATTGATGTCGTAGCTCACCAGCAGATTTTTCGTCTGCTGATAGTGCTCGAGCGCGACCTTGTGGGTTTCGCGGCCGACGCCGGATTTCTTGTAACCGCCGAACGCCGCATGGGCCGGGTACAAGTGATAGCAGTTGGTCCACACGCGACCGGCCTTGATCGCCCGGCCTACGCGATAGGCGCGATTGATGTCGCGGGTCCAGACCCCGGCACCCAGGCCGAACTCGGTGTCATTGGCAATGGCCAGGGCTTCCGCTTCGTCCTTGAAAGTGGTCACGCTGACCACCGGGCCGAAGATTTCTTCCTGGAAGACGCGCATCTTGTTGTTGCCTTTCAGCAGCGTCGGCTGGATGTAATAACCAGTCGCCAGCGAGCCTTCGAGCTTCTCGACCTTGCCGCCGGTCAGCAATTCGGCGCCTTCGCCCTGGGCGATTTCGAGGTACGAGAGAATCTTGTCGAATTGCTGCTGCGACGCCTGGGCGCCGACCATAGTGTCGGTGTCCAGCGGATCGCCGCGCTGGATCTTCAGGATCTTCTTCATCACCACTTCCATGAACTGCGGGTAGATCGACTCCTGAACCAGGCAGCGGGACGGGCAGGTGCAGACTTCGCCCTGGTTGAAGAACGCCAGCACCACGCCTTCAGCGGCTTTGTCGATGAATTCCGGCTCGGCCTGCATGATGTCTTCGAAGAAGATGTTCGGCGACTTGCCGCCCAGCTCCACAGTGGACGGGATGATGCTGTCGGCGGCCAGTTTCATGATGTGCGAACCCACCGGCGTCGAACCGGTGAAGGCGATCTTGGCGATGCGTTTGCTGCTGGCCAGGGCTTCACCCGCTTCGCGGCCATAACCCTGCACGACGTTGAGCACGCCTTTGGGCAACAGATCGCCGATCAGCTCCATCAGCACGGTAATGCCCAGCGGCGTTTGCTCGGCCGGCTTGAGGACGATGCAGTTACCGGCGGCGAGGGCGGGCGCAAGTTTCCAGGCGGCCATCAGCAGTGGGAAGTTCCACGGGATGATCTGCCCGACCACGCCCAGCGGCTCGTGAATGTGATACGCCACGGTGTTGCCGTCGATCTCCGCAGCCGAGCCTTCCTGGGCACGCAGCACGCCGGCGAAATAACGGAAGTGATCGACGGCGAGGGGGATGTCTGCGTTGAGGGTTTCGCGCACGGCTTTGCCGTTGTCCCAGGTCTCGGTGACCGCCAGCAATTCCAGATTCTGTTCGATGCGGTCAGCGATTTTCAGCAGGGTCAGCGAGCGTTCCTGCACCGAGGTTTTGCCCCACGCATCGGCCGCGGCATGGGCGGCGTCGAGGGCCTTGTCGATGTCTTCGGCGGTGGAACGAGGGAATGTTGCGATCAGCTTGCCGGTGATCGGCGAGGTGTTTTCAAAGTATTGGCCTTTGACCGGCGGCACGAATTCGCCACCGATGTAATTGCCGTACTGGGTCTTGAAGGTGACGATTGAGCCTTCAGTACCGGGGTGGGCGTAACGCATGGTGAATATCTCCTTGCTCTTGTGATTGTCTGGGGATAACGCGTTGCGGCGTATGAGTCGGTCGCATGGCTAGAGCGTAGAGCAAAGCGCGGGCCACTGCCGTCTTGTGCCCGGTTTTACGGGGCCTTTGTGGATGGATCGTCTGGTCCTGGCCGAGTGGTGTATCAACGGCGGGGCGGATGGAGTGACACTTTGTACCCTTTGCGTGACAACTCAGCAGCCCCGCCTTTCGCAGCATTGCATTGAATCCGGGCGAGGAGGATGCTGAGTCGCAAATCCTCCGCAGAGCCCCGGCTCAGGATGAAGAATAAAAATGCACAGCAATCACCTGACGCGCCACGCCGAACAAGTGCTGACCGTTACCCAGGGCAAAACACCCCATCACCTTGCCACCGACCCTTCCATTGCCCGTTCATGGTTGCGGTGTCTGGAGGACTATCACCTCGACCCCGCGCAAGCCATGGCGCCGACCGTGCTTGAGCACGCGCGGGTG
Source organism: Pseudomonas sp. GW821-FHT02H06 (assembly GCF_059421525.1). NCBI lineage: Bacteria > Pseudomonadati > Pseudomonadota > Gammaproteobacteria > Pseudomonadales > Pseudomonadaceae > Pseudomonas > Pseudomonas sp. GW821-FHT02H06. Next base: position 170,314 of record NZ_JBWKVD010000008.1, on the reverse strand, counting down.
CTGGAAAGTCGCGAGCAGTTGCAGCAGGTGCTGACCATCGCCGGCGACGAGATGAACAGCCTGCACCGTCAGCTTGCCGGCGGCAGCGCGGTGCTGCTGACCGATGCCCGCGGGATCATCCTCAACTGCGTGACCGAGCCAGGCGATCGACGGATTTTCGAGCGCGCCGGTTTGTGGCTGGGCGCCGACTGGAGCGAGGCGCGGGAGGGCACCAATGGCATCGGCACCTGCCTGGTCGAGCGTCAGTCGGTGACGATCCATCGTGACGAACATTTTCGGGGGCGCCACACCGGACTGACCTGTTCGGCGAGCCCGGTGTTCGATCCCCATGGCGATCTGCTTGCGGTGCTGGACGTGTCGTCGGCCCGTCACGACGTGTCCCGGCAGAGCCAGTTTCACACCATGGCGCTGGTGAATCTGTCAGCGAAGATGATCGAAAGCAGTTATTTCCTGCGCCATTTCAATGACCAGTGGCTGCTGCGTTTTCACCTTCAGGCCGGCGCGGTTGGTCTGTTCAGCGAAGGGCTGCTGGCGTTTGATGGCGAAGGTCGCGTCAGTGCGCTGAACCAGAGCGCGCTGAATCTGCTCGGCTTGAGCCGTGACGAACGGGTCGGGCAGGGCGTGGAGTCTTTGTTTGACTGCTCGCTGGACGAGCTGCTGAGCCGCGGTTCGCCGGACGCCGCCGCCAGTTGGCCGCTGCGCACGCGGGACGGGCGGGGATTCTTCGCCGTGCTCCGTGGGCAATCCCGCGCCGAGCTGAAGGGCCTTGCTACGCCGATGGTCAGCAAGTTGGCGGTGCCGCTCGCCTCAAGTGATATCTGCCTGGGCGATGCGTCGCTGCAGGCTGATTTCCGTCGCGCGCTGAAGGTGTTCGAGCGTGACGTGCCCTTGCTGATCAACGGTGAAACGGGCTCTGGCAAGGAGGCGTTTGCCAAGGCAGTGCATCAGGCGAGTCAGCGCTCCACCAAGCCATTCGTGGCGCTGAACTGCGCGGCCATTCCGGAAAGCCTGATCGAGAGCGAGCTGTTCGGGTATCGCGGCGGCAGCTTTACCGGCGCGCGTAAAGAAGGCATGCGCGGCAAGCTGCAACAGGCCGATGGCGGCACGTTGTTTCTGGATGAGATCGGCGACATGCCGGTGGCCTTGCAGACCCGTTTACTGCGAGTGCTGGAAGACCGGCTGGTGGTGCCCATTGGTGGCGAGCCGCAAGCAGTGGATGTACGACTGATCAGTGCGACCCACCGGAATCTGCTGGAGCGGGTGGAGGACGGCAGCTTTCGTGAGGATTTGTTTTATCGGCTCAACGGGCTGGAAATCGCTTTGCCGCCATTGAGAGAGCGGAGTGATAAGGCGCAGTTGCTGGAGTTGTTGTTGAAACAGGAGGCGGGCGGGCTTTCGATTGAGCTTGAAGCGAAGACGAGGCAAGCGCTGCTCGACTTCAACTGGCCCGGCAACGTGCGGCAGATGCGCAACGTGCTGCGTACGCTGGCGGCGCTGTGTGATGAAGGGCGAGTTGGTTTTGATGATCTGCCGGTGGCGATTCGGCGGGGGAGTGTGCAGACGATGCCCGATGAGGCCCATTCGCCCCTGGATGACGCCGAACGCGCAGCGCTCATCTCCACCCTGGAAACCCAGCGCTGGCACATGACTCACGCCGCCCGGGAGCTGGGGGTGAGCCGGAATACGCTGTACAGAAAGCTGCGCAAGCATGGGATTAATCGCTAAGGACCCTCGGTGGATGAAGCCGGTGTGAGTTCCCTCGATGCTACGGCGTGGCACCTGACGCCTTCCCGGCTAAAGCCGGTCCCACTAGGGCGTCGCGTTCAGCCAGTAGGACCGGCTTTAGCCGGGAAGAGGCCAGTGTGGGCACCATCAATTCTGCAATGTGCACGCGGTCTTTTAGTGGGACCGGCTTCAGCCGGGAAGAGGCCGGTGTGATCGCCATCAGTTCTGCGGCGTAGCGCCCGACGCCGTCCCGGCTAAAGCCGGTCCTACCATGGCGTTCACTCGCTCTCGGTAATTCCCCCGTGCGCATCCACTGCCTTCTACGCTAACCTGCGGCCCATGTTCTAAGAGGTCGGTCATGCACATTCATATTCTGGGTATCTGCGGCACGTTCATGGGTTCGCTGGCGGTGCTCGCCAAGGATCTGGGCCATAAAGTCACCGGCTCCGATGCCAACGTCTACCCGCCGATGAGCACACAGCTCGAAGCGCAGGGCATTCAGTTGATGCAGGGTTACGACCCTTCGCACCTTGAACCGGCACCGGATCTGGTGGTGGTCGGCAACGCCATGTCGCGCGGCAATCCCGCGGTCGAATATGTCCTGAACAAGGGCCTGCCTTACGTTTCCGGGCCGCAGTGGCTGGCCGATCACGTCCTTCGCGGTCGCTGGGTGCTCGCCGTTGCAGGCACCCACGGCAAAACCACCACCAGCAGCATGCTCGCCTGGGTGCTGGAACACGCCGGCATGGCACCGGGCTTCCTGATCGGCGGCGTACCGCAGAACTTCGATGTCTCGGCGCGTCTCGGTGATACGCCGTTCTTCGTCGTCGAGGCGGATGAATACGACAGCGCCTTCTTCGACAAGCGCTCCAAGTTCGTCCATTACGGGCCGCGCACCGCCATCCTCAACAACCTGGAATTCGATCACGCCGACATCTTCCCTGATCTCCCGGCCATTGAACGGCAGTTCCACCACCTCGTGCGCACCATCCCGAGCGAAGGCCTTGTTATTCACCCGACCACCGAGCCCGCGCTTGAGCGCGTGATTCAAATGGGCTGCTGGACGCCGGTGCAAACCACGGGCGAGGGCGGTCAATGGCAGGCGAACCTGCTCAGCGATGACGGCTCAACATTCGAAGTGCTGTTTGAAGGTGCGGTCCAGGGCGTCGTCGATTGGGGCATGACCGGCCAGCACAACGTGGCGAATGCCTTGGCGACCCTCGCCGCTGCCCGCCACGTGGGCGTCGTGCCGCAGCAGGGCGTTGAAGCGCTGAGTGCGTTCAAGAGCGTGAAGCGGCGCATGGAAAAGGTCGCCGACGTGCGCGGCATCACCATCTACGACGACTTCGCCCACCACCCGACCGCCATCGCCACCACGCTGGACGGTCTGCGCAAGAAGGTCGGCGATGCGCCGATCATCGCCATCGTCGAGCCGCGGTCCAACTCCATGAAGCTCGGCGCCCACCGCGACGGTCTGCCGGAAAGCGTTGTTCAAGCTGATCAGGTGGTCTGGTATGCGCCGGCCAATCTGGGTTGGGATCTGGCGGGAACAGCGGCCCAGTGCACCATTCCATCGTTGGTCTGCGACAGCCTCGACGGCATCATTGATCTGGTGAAAAACCAGGCTCAGCCCGGCACCCACGTGGTCATCATGAGCAACGGCGGCTTCGGCGGCCTGCATGGCAAACTCGCGGAGGCTCTGAAATGAGCGGCCCGGAACGCATCACCCTGGCGATGACCGGCGCGTCCGGCGCGCAATACGGCCTGCGCCTGCTGGACTGCCTGGTGCGCGAAGACCGCGAAGTGCATTTCCTCATCTCCAAGGCCGCGCAGTTGGTCATGGCCACGGAAACCGACGTCAACCTGCCGCCCAAGCCGCAGATGATGCAGGCGTTCCTAAACGAATACACCGGCGCGACCGCGGGCCAGATTCGGGTGTACGGCAAGGAAGACTGGATGTCGCCGGTGGCGTCCGGTTCCGGTTCGCCGAGTGCGATGGTCGTGGTGCCGTGTTCGACCGGGACGTTGTCGGCAATCGCCACGGGCGCCTGCAACAACCTGATCGAGCGCGCCGCAGACGTGACGTTGAAGGAGCGTCGGCAGTTGATTCTGGTGCCCCGCGAGGCGCCGTTCTCCAGCATTCATCTGGAGAACATGCTCAAGCTGTCGAACATGGGCGCGGTGATTCTGCCGGCGTCGCCCGGTTTCTATCACCAGCCGCAGACGATCGACGATCTGGTGGATTTCGTCGTGGCGCGGATTCTCAACCTGCTTAACATCCCGCAGGACATGCTGCCCCGTTGGGGCGAGCATCACTTTGGCGCTGATGAATAAGCTCGTCGTCATTGCCTTGGGCCTGTTGCTGACCACAGGCTGCTCGACCGTGCGCACCCTCGACGCCAACCAGCCCGGCGCGCCAGTCGTGTACGCCGGGACGCGACTGGATCTGTACGCCATCGAAGGCGGCTGCTGTGAGAAGGACCGCTTCGGCACCGAGGCGCCGAAATACCCGATGCTCGACCTGCCCGGCAGCGCGCTGCTCGACACGCTGCTGCTCCCGCTGTCGATCCTGACCGCGCTGGGTGTGGGGTTTCAGGCTACTGGCGGGATGTAACTCAGAACGGCGATCCCTGTAGGAGTGAGCTTGCTCGCGAAAGCGGTCTATGTCCTGTAGGAGATACGTCGGAAGTGATGGCCTCTTCGCGAGCAAGCTCACTCCTACAATATGCTGCGGTGTCCGGGCCGAATGCATTCCATGTGGTAGCGAGCTTGCTCGCGGCGGTCTATGTCCTGTCGGAGATACGTCGGATGTGATGGCCTCTTCGCGAGCAAGCTCACTCCTACAATATGCTGCGGTGTCCGGCCGAATGAATTCCATGTAGGAGTGAGCTTGCTCGCGATTGCGACATGACTGGCCCTGTAAAAGTGACTGTCAAACCGCGTTCGTGAGCAAGCTCACGACTACACAGTTTTTGCTGTCAGCTTGAGCAGTGCTCAGTCATTTCCCCAACCGCCGCAAATCATCTGATTCAACCACCCGCACCCCCTCCTGCTCTTCCAGCGCCAGGCGCCACAACGCGCGGGCGAGGTTGCAGGCTTCGATGCCGCCGTATTTGCCGGGGATCAACTTGGCAATCGGCGCGGCCAGCTGTTCCACAAACCGCTGATCCTGCCGCTCGCCAATCAACAACGACGGCTGGACGATGGTCAGTTGTGGCCAGCCCTGTAGCTTCAGCGCTTCTTCCATCTCGCCTTTGACGCGGCTGTAAAAGATGCTCGATTTCGGATCGGCATTCACCGCGCTGATCACCAGCAGATGACGCGCGCCCAGCTCGCGAGCACGTTTGCCGAATGCCACGACCATGTCCAGATCCACGGCCCGAAACGCTTCCTGGGAACCGGCCTGTTTGATCGTGGTGCCCAGGCAGCAGAAAGCGATGTCCACCGGACCTTCGAGGGTGGGCAACAAACTCTGGAGATCGCCGACCGGGTTTTCCAGCCGTGGATGTTCAGCCAGAGGACGACGGCTGGGGGCGAGGAGGCGGGTGACAGTGGGTTCGTTAAGCAGGCGGTCGAGCAAGTGCTCGCCAGTCAATCCGGTAGCTCCGGCAAGCAAAATGTGCTGAGGCGTCAAGTACATGATCTTTCTCCCTTGATACGCCACAAGCATAGGCGCTGTACCGGAACAGACTGCGAGCGAAGCGGGAGGGTTTCACAAAAACACATGAAATGTTCAAGTGACCCCGCTTTTGGGCCTGAGCACTCAGCGTCGAACGGTATTCAACGCCCGCTCCGCCTGGCTCTTGCGCAGCTGCCGCCAATGGGCGACCACACCTTTCGGCGCCCACATCTGCGGCTCGGAGGCTTCGAAGCTTTCGTCCGTCTCACGCTGGGCGACGATGTCTTTTGCCTCATTGAACGCTTGCACCAGATCGTCGGTTTCAACCAGCGCCTTGCCGAACAGCGCCTCGCCGAAGTAGGTGAAATCGGCCTCCTCAGAGCAGCCAAACGACACTCGATCTTCACGTGAAGCGGTAATCACCATCGTCCGCTCGTCCTTGATCGCCGGAATGAAACCGCCCGAATAGCAGGCGGAAATCACCACCACCTTGTCGCGATTCTTCAGCGGAGCCAGCACGCCAGCCATCTCATTGGCAGGCAGGTCGGACAGCTCCAGACGCGGCTGATCCAGCACCAACTCGTGTTCGTGGGTGCCGTGGCTGGTCAGGTAAATGAAGATCAAATCTTCCGGGCCGCTGCGCTTGGCCAACGTTTGCACGGCGCGGCTGATGGTCTCGCGGGTGGCCAGCGGTCGATCGGCCATATGATCGCGATGGTTCACCAAGGTGATTTGACCCGAAGCGCCGAAGCGCGTCGCGAGCAGTTTGTTGACGTAATCGGCCTCGCGCAGAAAGACGCTCTGCTTGCCATCGCCGCCCACGACAAGGCTGTAAAGCTCGATGGCCGGCGTGGAGGCGGGCACGGCGGCGAGGGCCTTTTCGACGAGGGCACCTTGGGCGAGCAAGCCGATTTCCAGCGGATCCGGCAGCAGCTTGCCGGCGGCATCGCGCACCCGCTGGCCGTTCGACCAGGTGCCGCTCTGGACTTCGCCTTCCGCGGTGGTCAGCACGCCGCTGCCTTGATAGTTGTCGTTCTCGAACTGCCCGATGTACACGCTGCCGTCCGGGAGCTTCAGGCTGCCTGAGCCTGCGAAGCGCCAGTTTTTGAAGTCGCCTTGGTAGCGCGTGCCGTCCGCGCCGATCAACTCGCCCTTGCCGGTGAACGCGCCATCCTTGAACTGCCCCGACCAGACATCGCCATCGGCGTTTTCGTAGCGACCGCGACCGTTGAGCTGATTGTTGTGAAAGCCGCCAACGTACTGATCGCCATCGGCGCTGTTGAAATTGCCCGTGCCTTCAAGCTGCCCGTCGACGAACTTGCCGCTGAACTGGTTGCCGGCCGAATCGCTGCGCTGGCCCTCGCCGTTGGGTTTGCCGTGGGCGAACTGGCCCTGATACTCGCTGCCGTCATCCAGTTCCAGATGACCGGCGCCGTCGTACAGGTCGGCCTTGAACTCGCCGCGATAGCTCATGCCGTGCTCTTTCAGCGTGCCTTCGCCGTCGCGCCGCCCCAGCTTGTAGCCGCCGACGTAGCTGCCGGCGCTGGTCGTCAGCGAGCCCTGGCCATTGAAAAGCCCGTCCTGGAAACCGCCCTTGTACACGTCGCCGTTGCTGGCGTGCCACTCACCCTGGCCGTTCCACTGACCGTTCTTGAATTCCCCGGCGTACCAGCTGCCATTGGGATAATCGATCCGGCCCTTGCCTTGCAGCACGCCGTTGATCACGTCGCCACGATAGCGTCCGCCGTCGGGCAGGCGAGCGTCCGGGGGCAACAGCGATTCGCCATCGCCGCAAGCGGTAAGAAGGAAGGTCAGGGCCAAAGGAGCAAACGCGCGCATGGTAAATCCCGAAAATAAGATGTTTCGGCGTGATCTGATCGCGTACGTGTATCGAGTCGCTCACACAGCCGCAGCGAGTATGCCGCAGCGAGGAACGCTCATGAAACAGTCTGTTACGACTGTTTCATGTTTCAGGAAGGTTTGCGCAGGCGTTATGGAGAGGCGGCGGGGCTTACACGAAGCACAGCGAAAGCGGTTCCGCCACGAACGCAGGCTTGTCCAGGCCTTCGATTTCAAGGGCCGCGGAGGCTTTGAGCAACCATTGGCCGGGCTTCTTTTCGGTCACCTCCGCCAGCGTGACTTTTAGACGAACGCGCGAGTTCACTTTCACCGGCTGAATGAAGCGCACGCTGTCCAGGCCATAGTTGATCGCCATCTGCATGCCTTCGGGCACGACCATCAAGGACTCCATCAGCTTGGGCATCAGCGACAGCGACAGAAAGCCATGGGCGATGGTCGAACCGAACGGGGTTTGCGCTGCTTTTACCGGATCGACGTGGATGAACTGGAAGTCGCCGGTGGCTTCGGCGAACAGATTGATGCGTCCCTGATCAATGGTCAGCCACTCGGAGCATCCCAGGTCCTTGCCTTCATAGCTCTTGAGTTCTGCAACGGGTACGTGGGGCATCGCTACTCTCCTAGTGGGTGATTGTTTTTGCGCTGGATCTTCACGGGCAGGCCCCCTGACACAACGCGCTCGCAGGTTTGCTGCCGCTTCGCGTCAGATCGCGAGCAAGCTCACTCCTACAGTTTGAACCGCAGTCGACGAGGTGACGCCGGCGCTGTTATTGCTTGGCATTGAAGATCAGCACGCGCCACTGCGCGGGTCAACGTGGTCTCAACTGGTGAATACCGCCCCATAGGCAGCGCGGGTGGCATGCCTATAATGTCGCCGCGAATCTGCTGGAGTTTTCTATGTTGCTAAGAGGCCTGACCTGGCTTGTGCTGTTCCAACTGATCGGAACCGCGCTCAATCACCTGTTTCTGTCGATCCTGCCCGGCCCGATCATCGGGCTGGTGCTGCTGATGATCTACCTCATGACCCGCGGCGAAGTCAGTGAACCCATCAGCCTGGCGGCCAGCAGTCTGCTGCGATACCTGCCGCTGCTGCTGGTGCCGCCCGCCGTGGGTGTGATGGTGTATGCCGACCAGATCGCCGAGGACTTCTGGGCGATCGTCGGCTCGCTGGTGATTTCCCTGATGGTGTCGCTGACCTTCGCCGGCTGGCTGATGCAGAAACTCATCGACCGTCAGGCCAATCGCCGGGAGCCATCATGAGTTTGGACTGGCACGGCGCCTGGCTGTCGGTGATTCATCACCCCTTGTTCGGTATCGCCATCACGCTGGGCGCGTATCAACTGGTGCTGGCTGGCTACGAGAAAACCCGCTGGGTGTTTTTGCAACCGGTGCTGATTTCGATGCTGGTGGTGATAGGCGTACTGGTGAGCTGCGGGCTGTCCTACGTTGAGTACCGCAAAAGCACCGAAATCCTCAGCATTTTGCTTGGCCCGGCAACGGTTGCGCTGGCCGTGCCGCTTTATCTGAACCTGCGGCGCATCCGGCAGCTGTTCTGGCCGGTATTGACTACGCTGGTGGTGGGCGGCGTCCTGGCCACCGGGCTGTGCGTCGGGCTGGGCTGGATGCTCGGCGCCGATCACATGATCCTGATGACCATGGCGCCCAAGTCCGTGACCTCGCCGATCGCCATGCTGGTCGCCGAGCAGATTGGCGGTGTGGCGGCGCTGGCCGCAGTCTTTGTGTTGATAACCGGGGTGATCGGCGGCATATTCGGCCCCGGCCTGCTGACGCTGGCGCGGGTCACCAGCCCGGAAGCCCGCGGCATGGCCCTTGGGCTGACGGCCCACGCGGTGGGTACGTCGGCGGCCCTGCAGGAAAGTGAGGAATGCGGCGCCTTCGCGGCGTTGGCGATGAGTCTGATGGGTGTCGCCACGGCCTTGTTCCTGCCGTTGGCGGTGTCTCTGGTTGCTTGAGGATAGGTTTATGTCGTTGCCGTTGTTTACGCTGCCGCTGTTTCCACTGAACGCCGTGCTGTTCCCGGGGTGCGTGCTCGATCTGCAGCTATTCGAGGCGCGCTACCTCGACATGATTAGCCGCTGCATGAAGCAGGGCGAAGGCTTTGGCGTCGTTTGCATCACTGAAGGCAGTGAGACGGGCGACGTGCCGGACGGTTTCTCGATGATCGGCTGCGAAGCGCGGGTCACCGATTTCCAGAAGCAGGACAACGGCCTGCTCGGCATTCGGGTAGTGGGTGCTCGACGCTTTCGGGTGAAGGACTACAGCACCCAGCGCGACAACCTGCTGATCGGCGAGGTCGAATGGCTCGACGATCCCGAGGAACAGCCGCTGCAAGAGGAGGACGACGATTTGGTCGCGTTACTCGCCGCGCTGGCCGAGCACCCGATGGTGGCCGCGCTGAACATGGGCCTCACCGCCAGCGGTCAGCATTCATTGGCCAATCAACTGGCCTACCTGCTGCCCTTCGCCGAAGAAGACAAGATCGAGCTGCTGGAAATCGAAGACGCCGAACAACGGCTCGATGCGATTCAGGACCTGCTCGACGAAATGCAGGGCGACATGCAGGCCTGAATGCTGTTGTTTTGCGCGGCGCGGACCGGATCGTTCTTCCGGCAGGCCGCGCCTGAGCTGTTTCAGTACTGGTAGCGGATCAAACCGTGGGGGAACGAGTGCAGGCCGAACCCGCCGAAAAGCGCCACCATTGCCGGTAGCACCAGCCACCAGACTTTAATCGGCAGGGCCTCCAACGGCTTTTTGTTCTGCACGAACGCAAGGCTCGCCGCGCAGGTGAAAAACGCCAGCAGCATCCCCGCCGTGACATCCGTTGGCCAATGCACACCCAGATAGACCCGTGACATTGCGATCGCCAGCGCCGGAATGCCGCCCAATAGCAGCCACGTCAGGCGCAGCCGCACCGGCTGACCGCGACCGGCAAGCACCGCCAGCGTCATGAACAGCGCAAACGAGGCCGATGCATGTCCGCTCGGCATGCTGTAGGTCCCCAGGGCCTCCGTCAGTACGTCAGGCCGGGCGCGGGCGAAGGTGTATTTCATGCTCTGGTTGATCAGCGCCGCGCCCAGGGTGGTGCCGACCGCGAAGATCGCATGGCGCCATTGCCGCGTGACGACCAGCAGGATCGTCAGCAGGGCGGCGGCGCAGAACTGAGTGCGGAAATCCCCCAGGCCCGTCACCATCACCACGAAGTTTTCGGCCGCAGCGCTCCGACTGGTCTGGACCACGGTCATGATGCCCTGATCGAAATCGGCCAGGTATGGCCAGCCCAGAAAAACACTTCCCAGCAGCACGAAGCAGGTCAGGGCGATGACCTTGGTCGCGTAGGGCTTTTGCCGAAGGCTGCTCTGCACGCTGATGCCCAGCAGAAGCGCCAGCCCGCCGCCCACCACGGCAGCCTGGGGCCAGAAGTTTTCCGGCAGCGGCAGGCGGATGGCCGCACCGGTCGCCCAGCCCGGCAGTATGTAGGCCACAGACCAGCCGGCAGCGGCAATCAAGCTCACACCGGCAAAGCGCACGAACGGCATGTCGCACATCCCGGCCACCATCGGCAGCATCGGGCGCAGCGGGCCGATGAAGCGGCCGACCAGCAGGCTGGCGATGCCGTAGCGCTGGAAGTAGGTCTCGGCGCCGCCGATCCATTCCGGATGATTGCGCAGGCCGGGCAATTGACGAATCTTCTGATGAAAGCGCCGGCCGAGGAAGTACGAGACCAGATCGCCCAATATCCCGCCGAGGAACCCCAGCAACAGCGCTTCACTCAACGGGAGTATGCCGCTGCCGGCCAGTGCGGCGATCGCGAACAGCACAACGGTCCCGGGGACGACGATGCCGGCAATCGCCAGGCACTCGATGAACGCAACGATGAAAATCGCCGCGCCGAGCCAGGAGGGGTTGGCGCTTAGCCAGGAGGTGATGCTGTCGAGCCACGCGCCCATGGGTTCAGTTTCCTTGCTCGATGAAAATATAGTCGCGTCCTTCGACTTGCCCGCGTCTGACCGGGTTCCGTGTGCAGAAGCGGGCATAGGCGGCGTCAACGAACCGGTACATCAGGTGCTCGTCGCGTCCGGCGGGGATGCCGAGGCGTGTCGTTTGGATAATGCGCGGCGGTCGCTGGCCCACGTCCTCGACGAAAAGCCGTTCTTCATCGAAGCGCTGGGCGTCCCACATCGGCACTTTCAGGCCCAGCGCTTTGCACAGCAGCGTCTGCCCGGCGCACAGCCGCTCTGGCGTGCGCACGTTGCCGCTGGCGTCGGGATTATTGAGCAGCATGCGGGCGAGGGCGTTCTCATCGGACACCGCGTCGACCCAGGGATAAGCCGATTTGATCAACACGGCATTGCCCGGACCTTCCGCGCTGAAGTTCAACGAGTCACCGCCACGGGCGTAATACATATAAATGTGCCCGCCTTCCAGAAACAAAGCCTTACGTTTTTCTGTGTAACCGAGGGACGCATGACTGCCTTTCTCGGCCACGTAATACGCCTCCGTCTCAATAATCCGCGCCGACAACCACAACCCGTCGACCTTGTGGCGGATCACCTTGCCCAGCAAATCCCGGGCAAGCGTCTGAGCATCGCGATGAAAAAAACTGTCCGGCAGGGCGCGTGGCGATTGGTCAGGCATAAACAACGGCAGTCAGAGAATGGACCGCGATCATATCAACATCGGCCTTAATTGGAGCTGAATGGCTAGGCACGCACCGGGGAGCAGATCAAAAATCCCATTGCCCACACGGGCGCCTTCCCGGCTGAAGCCGGTCCCACTAAAGCACCGTGTTCACATAGTGGGACCGGCTTTAGCCGGGAAGCCCTTGATCTGCCCAAACGCGCTTTTGATCTTGATCTTCGTACGCAAAAATTCCAGACACCGCCAAACGCGACTTGGGTGCAGGCTGAGCGCAGGGCCCACGCAGCGGGAACGGAGTGAGGGTATTGCGACGAAGGAGCAACCAAACCCCCGCATTGAGAACAACAAAACCCCCTTATTCTGACCATCCGCCCGTCGCCGCTGTCGTTCAGCACGCCCGACAGCTATAATCCGCCGCTTTCCCATTTGCCAAGACCCCCGAGACCATGACTGAGTCCGTTCTTGACTACATGACCCGCCTGGGTCGCGCCGCCCGCGAAGCCTCCCGCGTGATCGGCCGTGCCAGCACCGCACAGAAGAACCGCGCCCTCGCAGCCACCGCTGCCGCGCTGGACGCTTCCCGTGCCGAGCTGACCGCCGCCAACGAACAAGACCTCGCTGCCGGCCGCGCCAATGGACTCGAACCCGCTCTGCTCGAACGCCTCTCCCTGACCCCGGCCCGCATCGACAGCATGATCGCCGGCCTGCGTCAGGTCGCCAGCTTGCCAGACCCCATCGGCACCCTGCGCGACATGAACTTCCAGCCGTCCGGCATACAAGTCGGCAAAATGCGCGTGCCACTGGGCGTCGTCGGCATCATCTACGAGTCGCGCCCCAACGTAACCATCGACGCCGCCAGCCTCTGTCTCAAATCCGGTAACGCCACCATCCTCCGTGGCGGTTCCGAAGCCATCAATTCCAACCGCGCCATCGCCGCCTGCATCCAGCGTGGCCTCGACGAAGCCGGCTTGCCTGCCGCCGTCGTACAGGTTGTCGAAACCACCGACCGCGCCGCCGTGGGTGCGTTGATCACCATGCCCGAGTACGTGGACGTCATCGTCCCGCGCGGCGGCAAAGGCCTGATCGAACGCGTCAGCCGCGACGCCAAAGTCCCGGTCATCAAACACCTGGACGGCATCTGCCACGTCTACGTCAGTGCCCACGCCGACCTGGCCGCCGCCCAACGCATCAGCTTCAACGCCAAGACCTACCGGTATGGCATCTGCGGCGCGATGGAAACCCTGCTGGTCGATCAAACCATCGCCGCAGACTTCCTGCCGCCCATGGCCGCCCAGTTCCGCGAAAAAGGCGTCGAGCTGCGCGGCTGCGAGCGCACCCGCGACCTGATCGACGTTTTGCCGGCTACTGAAGAAGACTGGCACACCGAGTACCTGGCGCCGATCCTCTCGATCCGCGTCGTGACCGGTCTGGATCAGGCCATCGAACACATCAATCACTACGGCTCGCATCACAGCGACGCCATCATCTCCGACTCGCAAGCCCAGACTCGCCGCTTTATGGCTGAAGTCGACTCGAGTTCAGTGATGGTCAACGCGCCCACCAGCTTTGCCGACGGTTTCGAATACGGCCTGGGTGCGGAAATCGGCATCTCCACCGACAAGATTCACGCGCGGGGTCCCGTGGGGCTCGAAGGCCTGACCTGCGAGAAATACATCGTCGTCGGCGATGGCACACAATTGCGCGGGCAGGGGCCGGTCTGACTTGGCCGACGTCGGTCAGGCTTCAGTGAGCGGCGCCCAGGCAGTGGCCGATCCGATTGCGGTTCCGCTGAACACTGCACGGATGCCCCAGCGCATCGGCATACTCGGCGGCACGTTCGACCCGGTGCACATTGGCCATTTGCGTGGCGCGCTGGAAGTCGCCGAGCTGCTGAAACTCGATGAGCTGCGTCTGACGCCCAGTGCCCGACCGCCTCATCGCGACACGCCGAGCGTTTCGGCCCAGGACCGTCTGGCGATGGTCCAGTGCGCGGTGGCCGGTGTGCCGCCATTGACGGTGGATGATCGCGAGCTGTTGCGCGACAAGCCGTCGTACACGATCGACACGCTGGAATCGATGCGCGCGGAACTCGCCGCCGATGACCAGCTATTTTTATTGCTGGGTTGGGACGCCTTTTGCGGGCTGCCTTCCTGGCATCGGTGGGAAGAGTTGCTGGAGCGCTGCCATATCGTGGTGCTGCAACGCCCGGACGCCGACAGCGAGTCCCCGGATGCGATGCGAAATCTGCTCGCGGGACGTGCCGTCAGTGATCCGAAGGCCCTCAAAGGGCCCGGCGGAAAGATTACGTTCGTCTGGCAGACGCCGCTTTCGGTGTCTGCCACCCAGATCCGTCAACTGCTGGCCAGCGGTAAGTCGGTACGTTTTCTGGTGCCAGACGCGGTACTGGCCTATATCGATACGCACGGGCTGTACCGTGCGTCGAACTGAAGGTGTGTTGCTACGCAGCCAAGTGCGCGAAGAAACGCCCAAACATACGAGTTGAAAGAGTTTTTTATGACTGACAAACGCGCTGTAAACCCAATCATCGAAGTGATCAGGGCTGCCCTGGACGACGTCAAGGCCCAGGATATCCAGGTGCTGGACGTTCGTGACAAACAAAGCATCACCGACTACATGGTCATCGCGACCGGTACTTCCAATCGCCAGATCAACGCGATGCTCGACAAGGTCCGTGAAGAAGTCAAAAAACAGGGCCTCAAGCCGCTGGGCGAAGAAGGCAAGGGCGACAGCGACTGGGTGCTGCTGGACCTGGACATCGCCATCGTCCACATGATGACCGCCTCCGCTCGCCAGTTTTACGACCTCGAGCGTCTGTGGGCCGGTGCCGAGCAGAGCCGTTCGGCCAGCGCTGCACACCACAGCCCGGAAAACGCTCACGTGCATTTTGACAAGCTGAACAAAGACCAGGCCTAAGGCTTCGTTGTGCGTTTGCGTCTGATCGCCGTTGGTTCCCGCATGCCCAAGTGGGTGGAAGAGGGTTGGCATGAATATGCCAAGCGTCTGCCATCCGAACTGGCGCTGGAGCTGGTGGAAATCCCGCTCAACACCCGTGGCAAGAACGCCGACGTGGCACGCCTCATCCGTCAGGAAGGCGAGGCCATGCTGGCGAAAGTGCAGCCGGGCGAGCGGATCGTCACGCTTGAAGTGCATGGCAAGCCATGGAGCACCGAGCAACTGGCGGGCGAGCTCGATCGCTGGCGTCTGGATTCGCGCACGGTCAACCTGATGGTCGGCGGTCCGGAAGGGCTGGCGCCGGAAGTCTGTGCACGGGCCGAGCAGCGTTGGTCGTTGTCGCCGCTGACGTTGCCGCACCCGCTGGTGCGCATTCTCATCGGTGAGCAGATTTATCGTGCCTGGACCGTGCTGTCCGGTCACCCTTATCACAAGTAGCGCCGCTGCCTTCACTGTGAACCTGCCCTAAATGTCTCAGCCGATTCGCCTGAAAGACCACGAAAAGGACGCACGCCTGGTGCGCAGCCGAGTCGTGGTCGGCGCAGTCGCGGTCGTCGTGCTGATCTGCGTGCTGGTCGCGCGGCTGTATTTCCTGCAGGTCATCCAGTACGAGTACCACTCGACGCTGTCCGAGAACAATCGCGTTCACGTGCAGCCGATCCCGCCGAGCCGCGGGCTGATCTACGACCGTAACGGTGTGGTCATTGCCGACAACCGGCCCAGTTTCAGCCTGAGCATGACCCGCGAACGCTCGGGTGACTGGACCCAGGTGCTGGACACCATCGTCCATGTCCTTGAGTTGACGCCTGACGACCGGATCATCTTCGAAAAGCGCATGAAGCAGGGTCGCCGGCCGTTTGAGCCGGTGCCCATCCTGTTCGAACTCACTGAAGAGCAGATCGCCCGTATCGCCGTTAACCAGTTCCGCCTGCCGGGGGTTGAAGTGGTGGCGCAGCTGGTTCGCCACTACCCACAGGGCGAGCACTTCGCCCACTCGGTGGGTTACATGGGCCGGATCAACGAGAAAGAGCTGAAAAGCCTCGATCCCGTGAACTACAGCGGCACCCACCACATGGGCAAAACCGGGATCGAGCGTTTCTACGAGCCCGAGCTGCACGGTCAGGTCGGTTACGAAGAAGTCGAAACCAATGCCCGCGGCCGCGTACTGCGCGTGCTCAAACGGACCGATCCGGTGCCCGGCAAGGACATCGTCCTGAGTCTCGACATCCAGTTGCAGGAAGCCGCCGAAGCCGCCCTGGCCGGGCGTCGCGGCGCGGTGGTGGCGCTGGACCCGAACACGGGTGAGGTGCTGGCGATGGTCAGTCAGCCGAGCTTCGACCCGAACCTGTTCGTCACTGGCATCAGCTTCAAGGCCTATTCCGAGCTGCGCGATTCGGTCGACCGACCGCTGTTCAACCGCATTCTGCGGGGCCTGTACCCGCCGGGTTCGACCATCAAGCCGGCGGTGGCGATTGCCGGTCTCGACACCGGCGTGGTCACGGCCAGCACGCGGGTTTTCGACCCCGGCTACTACATGCTGCCGAACTACGATCACAAATACCGTAACTGGAACCGCACCGGCGATGGCTGGGTGGATCTGGACACGGCGATCATGCGCTCCAACGACACCTACTTTTACGATCTGGCCCACAAGGTCGGGATCGATCGGCTGTCGGCGTACCTGAACAAGTTCGGCATCGGCCAGAAGGTGTCGTTGGACATGTTCGAAGAATCCCCCGGCCTGATGCCGTCCCGTGACTGGAAGCGCGTGACCCGGCGGCAGGCGTGGTTCCCGGGCGAAACACTCATTTTGGGGATCGGCCAGGGCTACATGCAGGCCACGCCGTTGCAGTTGGCCCAGGCCACCGCCTTAGTGGCGAACAAGGGCAAGTGGAACCGTCCGCACTTGGCAAAAACCGTCGAAGGGCAGAAGCCGGTGGACGAGAACCCGATGCCGGACATCGTCCTGCGTGATCCGTCGGACTGGGCCAAGGTCAACCACGGCATGCAGCAAGTGATGCACGGCGCTCGCGGTACCGCGCGCAAAGCCGCCATCGGTGCCCAATACCGAATCGCCGGCAAGAGTGGTACGGCTCAGGTCGTGGCCATTCGGCAGGGCGAGAAATACGACCGCTCGAAAGTCCAGGAACGCCACCGCGACCACGCTTTGTTTGTCGGCTTCGCGCCGGCCGACAGCCCGAAGATTGTCGTCGCGGTGATGATCGAAAACGGCGAGTCCGGGTCGGGCGTTGCCGCGCCCGTCGTGCGGCAGGTCATGGACGCCTGGCTGCTTGATCCACAGGGCCACCTGAAACCCGAATACGCCAGCAATGCACAGCCTCCGGAGACCGCGGCCCGTGAAGAGTAATTTCGACCGCATCTTGTCCAGCGAAGATGTGATGCGCCGTCGCGCCACGTTTCTGCAGAAAATTCACGTCGACGGCCCATTGCTGATCCTGCTGCTGACGCTGGCGGCGGGCAGCCTGTTTGTCCTTTATTCGGCCAGCGGCAAGAGCTGGGACCTGCTGATCAAGCAGGCGACATCCTTCGGTATCGGTCTGGTGTCGATGTTCGTCATCGCCCAGCTCGAACCCAGGTTCATGGCCCGCTGGGTGCCGGCCGCCTACGTGATCGGCGTTTTGCTGCTGGTGGCGGTGGACGTCATGGGCCACAACGCCATGGGCGCCACGCGCTGGATCAACATTCCCGGAGTCATTCGCTTTCAGCCCTCGGAATTCATGAAGATCATCATGCCGGCGACCATCGCCTGGTACTTGTCCAAACGCACGCTGCCGCCGCACCTCAAGCACGTCGCGGTGAGCCTCGGGTTGATTGGTCTGCCGTTCATTCTGATCGTGCGTCAGCCGGACCTCGGCACCTCGCTGCTGATTCTGGCGTCCGGCACCTTCGTGCTGTTCATGGCCGGCCTGCGCTGGCGCTGGATCATCAGCGTGGTGGCGGCCGCGGTACCGGTGGCGGTCGGCATGTGGTTCTTCTTCATGCACGATTACCAGAAGCAGCGGATCCTGACCTTCCTCGACCCGGAGAGCGATCCCCTCGGCACCGGCTGGAACATCATTCAGTCCAAGGCAGCGATCGGTTCGGGCGGCGTGTTCGGCAAAGGCTGGCTCATGGGCACGCAGTCGCACCTGGACTTCCTCCCGGAAAGCCACACCGACTTCATCATTGCGGTGCTTGGCGAAGAATTCGGGCTGGTGGGGATTTGCGCGCTGCTGCTGATCTACCTGTTGCTGATCGGCCGCGGGCTGGTGATCACCGCCCAGGCGCAGACGCTCTACGGCAAGCTGCTCGCGGGCAGCCTGACCATGACCTTTTTTGTTTACGTTTTCGTCAATATCGGTATGGTCAGCGGTCTGCTGCCGGTCGTAGGCGTGCCGTTGCCCTTCATTAGCTACGGCGGAACTTCGCTGGTGACGCTGCTGTCAGCGTTTGGTGTTTTGATGTCGATCCACACGCATCGCAAGTGGATCGCTCAGGTTTGATTAAGGTGAAGAACTCAATGCAAGTAGTGCGTGGCTGGGCTGCTCGATATGCGCCGCTGGTCGGTCTGATGGGCATCTTCGGCTCAGTGCAGGAATCACTTGCCGGTGACTATGACGGCTCTCCTCAAGTCGCCCAGTTCGTCAGCGAAATGACCCGCGATTACGGTTTTGCGGGCGAGCAACTGATCGATGTGTTCCGCGATGTGCAGCGCAAGCAGGCGATTCTCGATGCCATTTCGAAGCCTGCCGAGCGTGTGAAACCGTGGAAGGACTATCGCCCGATGTTCCTCACCGACGCGCGTGTTGCCCGGGGTGTCGACTTCTGGCGTCAGCACGAGGCCGCCCTGGCTCGCGCCCAGCAAGAGTATGGCGTGCCCGCTCAGGTGATCGTTTCGATTATCGGCGTCGAGACGTTTTTCGGCCGCAACACCGGTAATTACCGGGTGATGGACGCATTGTCGACGCTGGCGTTCGACTATCCCCAGCGCGCTGATTTCTTCCGCAAGGAGCTCCGTGAATTCCTGCTCCTGTCCCGTGAACAGCAGGTCGATCCGCTGACGCTCAAGGGCTCCTACGCCGGCGCCATGGGTTTGCCTCAGTTCATGCCGAGCAGCTTTCGCGCCTATGCGGTGGATTTCGACGGCGACGGCCACATCAATATCTGGAACGACCCGGACGATGCAATCGGCAGCGTGGCCAGCTACTTCCAGCGTCACGGCTGGGTGGCCGGTCAGCCGGTTGTCAGCCGCGCGGACGTTCGAGGTGACCGTGTTGATGAGGGCTTGAGCCCCGGCATCGATCCGGTGAAGAACGTTGGGGAGTTGCGAGCGTTGGGCTGGGCGAGTCATGATGCGCTGCGCGACGACATGCCGGTCACGGCGTTTCGCCTCGATGGCGACAAAGGCCCTGAATACTGGATGGGTCTGAAGAATTTTTACGCAATCACGCGATACAACCGCAGCGTGATGTACGCCATGGCCGTGCATCAGCTGTCTGAAATGCTTGTTCAAGCCCGGGACGTCAAGTAATGCGGCCACTGCCGATGCAACAACCATTGAAACTGATGGCCTTCACGGCGCTGACTTTGCTGATCGTCAGTTGCTCGACCAGCCGCCCGACGACCACGACGCAGCGGCAGCAGGGCAACATCATTCGTTCGCAGCCCGGGCTGGACATCAACAGGGCGCACAAAGACGGCGCGCCCTGGTGGGACGTTGACGTTTCGCGCATCCCCGACGCCATTCCGACCCTGCACACCGGCCCCTATAAGGCCAACCCGTACACCGTGCTGGGCAAGACCTATTTCCCGCTCAGCGATTCCAAGACCTATTCCCAGACGGGAACGGCGTCCTGGTACGGCACCAAATTCCATGGACAGAACACCGCCAACGGCGAGGTCTATGACCTGTACGGCATGAGCGCGGCCCACAAGACCCTGCCGCTGCCCAGCTATGTTCGCGTGACCAATCTGGACAACAACCGCACGGTGATCCTGCGGGTCAACGACCGCGGCCCGTTCTATTCCGACCGCATCATCGACCTGTCCTACGCGGCGGCGAAGAAACTCGGTTATGCCGAGACCGGCACAGCGCGGGTAAAAGTCGAAGGCATCGACCCTTCTCAGTATTGGGCGCAGCGCGGCAAACCGGCGCCGCTGATGCTGGATCAGCCGCAGGTGGCGAGCAGCAATCCTCCGGCGCGTCAGCCGCAACCGGGCGCTCCGCTGATTACCGCATCAGCGGGTACGATCGAACAATGGACGCCGCCGCCGCAGCAACATGCCGCCCCGGTCACACCCGTGCCGATCGACGCAAAAAAAAACGCTTCCGGACAAGCGTCTGGGCTGTTTCTCCAAGTGGGAGCCTTCGCCAACCCGGACGCTGCGGAACTCCTGAGGTCGAAATTGAGCGGGATGGTCCGGGCGCCGGTGTTCGTGAGTTCGATCGCACGCAATCAACAGACGCTCTATCGCGTGCGGATGGGACCGGTCGACACGCCGGGTGAAGCCCAGCAACTGCAAAACAGCGTAAGGTCGGCCAATCTCGGCTCGCCAAGCGTCGTCACGTCGGACCAGTAACGCTTTTATCAGCGATATCCGCCCCGGAAACGGAGGCGAGTTTCGCTGCCTGACCGACGACGTGCCGACCGGGTGTGTCGTTGTCAGCAGCTTTTCACGGCACGTTCTGTAGAATGTGAGCCCGTTTGCCGGGGTAGCCCGGCACCCGCTTTGCCCGCAAGGGCATGTTTGCCCATTAGCATTTTCGAGAGACGGATGAACATCACCAGCTTTGCAAAACGCCTTTGCCTGCTAATCCCGCTATTCACCGCGCCTGCCGTGTTTGCGGCAGAACAGATGACGCCATCGCCACCGCAACTGGCTGCCAAGGCTTATGTGCTGATGGACGCCAACAGCGGCAACGTTCTGGTCGAAAACAATGGCGACCAGCGCCTGCCACCGGCCAGTCTGACCAAGCTGATGACCGCCTACATCGCCACGCTGGAAATCCGTCGCGGCCAGATTGGCGAAAACGACCCTGTCACCGTCAGCGAAAACGCCTGGCGCACCGGCGGTTCGCGGATGTTCATCAAGGTGGGCAGCCAGGTCACCGTCAGCGACTTGCTGCACGGCATCATCATTCAGTCGGGCAACGACGCCAGCGTTGCGCTTTCCGAGCACATCGCCGGCAGTGAAGACGCCTTCGCCGACCTGATGAACAAGACCGCTGCCGACCTGGGCATGGTCAACAGCCACTTCATGAACCCGACCGGCCTGCCGAACCCTGATCACTACGCCACGGCCCATGACATGGCCCTGCTGGCGCGCGCGATCATCCACGAAGACCCGGCTCACTACGCGATCTACTCGCAGAAAGAGTTTTTCTGGAACGGCATCAAACAGCCGAACCGCAACCTGCTGCTGTGGCGTGACAAGACCGTCGACGGTCTGAAAACCGGTCACACCGAAGAAGCCGGCTACTGCATGGTGTCCTCGGCCGTTCGTGATGGCATGCGTCTGATTGCGGTGGTGTTCGGCACCAACAGCGAGCAAGCTCGTGCTGCCGAGACCCAGAAGCTGCTGACCTACGGTTTCCGCTTCTTCGAAACCCAGACCTTCTATCAGAAGGGCACCGAGCTGGCTCAGGCGCCGGTCTGGAAAGGCACAGAGCGTCAAGTCAAAGCCGGCCTGGCTGAAGACCTGACCATGACCATGCCAAAAGGCGAGCTGAAGAAGCTGGCTGCCAGCATGACCATGAACCCGCAACTGGTTGCACCGATCGCCAAAGGCGACGTCATCGGCAAGGTTGAAGTCAAACTGGACGACAAGGTCGTGCACAGCGCCAACCTGATCGCTCTGGACGCCGTCGACGAAGGTGGTATCTTCCGCCGCCTGTGGGATAGCATCCGCCTGTTCTTCTACGGTCTGTTCAACTGATCAACGATTGATCAAAAACTGACCGTTGCTCCGTACGCCCCCGTCGCCGAACGCGCCGGGGGCCTGTCCGTTTTCCGGCTTACGAGGCCGTTACTGCCATGACAGATACCGAAGTAAAAGCGCCAAAAATCGAATTTCCCTGCGCCGACTATCCCATCAAGATCATCGGCGACACAGGTGTGGGCTTTAAAGACAGGGTCATCGAGATCCTCGAGAAGCACGCCACCGTCGACATGAAAACCCTGGCCGAGCGCCAGAGCAGCAACGGTAAATACACCACCGTTCAGCTGCACATCATCGCCACCGGCCAAGACCAGCTGTACGACATCAACAGCGAACTGCGGGCCACCGGCTTCGTGCACATGGTGCTGTGATGGGGCCGGTTCTGGGCTTTCGTGAACTCGGGCTGACCGACTACGAGCCCACCTGGCAGGCTATGAAACGCTTCACCGACGGCCGCGACCGCGAAACCGCCGACGAGGTCTGGCTTGTGCAGCATCCGCCCGTCTTCACCCAGGGCCAGTCCGGCAAGCCCGAGCATTTGCTGCTGCCGGGGGATATCCCGGTGGTGCAGGTCGATCGTGGCGGCCAAGTGACTTATCATGGCCCCGGCCAACTGGTCGCTTACTTGCTGCTGGACGTGCGCCGTCTGGGCTTTGGCGTTCGCGAGCTGGTCACCCGGATCGAGCGCAGCCTGATCGATCTGCTGGCCAGTTACGGCGTAGACGCCGCAGCCAAGCCCGATGCACCGGGGGTTTATGTCGACGGCGCCAAGATTGCCTCGCTGGGGCTGCGCATCCGCAACGGCTGTTCGTTTCACGGCCTTGCGTTGAACGTCGATATGGATCTGGACCCTTTTAAACGGATTAATCCCTGCGGGTATGCGGGGCTGGCGATGACCCAGCTGCGCGAACAGGCAGGTCCGATTGAATTTGCCGAGGTTAGTGCCCGGCTGCGTGCGCAGCTCGTCAAACACCTCGACTACGCTGAGCAGACGACCCTAACGGGCGGAATCGATTGATATGACTACTGCGTATGAGGCAGCTGACACTGTCGTGAATACAGAGAATGCCGTACAGACCCTGATCCCGACAGTGAGCGTGACCACGCCCGAGCGTGTGGCGCGTCCGAAAGTGGAGGCCGGCGTGAAGCTGCGCGGCGCGGAAAAAGTCGCGCGCATCCCGGTGAAGATCATTCCGACGGTCGATCTGCCGAAGAAGCCGGACTGGATTCGCGTGCGCATCCCGGTCTCGCCGGAAGTCGACCGCATCAAAGCGCTGCTGCGCAAGCACAAGCTGCACAGCGTGTGCGAAGAGGCGTCTTGCCCGAACCTGGGCGAGTGCTTCTCCGGCGGCACCGCGACCTTCATGATCATGGGCGACATCTGCACCCGTCGCTGCCCGTTCTGCGACGTCGGTCATGGCCGTCCGAAAGCGCTGGACACCGATGAGCCGAGGAACCTGGCCGTCGCCATCGCCGACCTGAAACTCAAGTACGTCGTGATCACTTCCGTTGACCGGGACGACCTGCGCGACGGCGGTGCCCAGCACTTTGCCGACTGCATTCGCGAGATCCGCCTGCTGTCACCAAACGTGCAGCTGGAGACCCTGGTCCCGGATTACCGTGGCCGCATGGACATCGCGCTGGAAATCACCGCCGCGACGCCGCCAGACGTGTTCAACCACAACCTGGAAACCGTGCCGCGTCTGTACAAGGCTGCGCGCCCGGGTTCGGATTACCAGTGGTCGCTGACCTTGCTCAAGCGCTTCAAGGAAATGGTCCCTCACGTCCCGACCAAGTCCGGGCTGATGCTGGGGCTGGGCGAGACCGACGAAGAAGTCATCGAAGTCATGCAGCGCATGCGCGAGCACAACATCGACATGCTGACCCTGGGTCAGTACCTGCAACCATCGCGTAACCATTTGCCGGTCCAGCGCTTCGTCCACCCGGACGTCTTCGACTGGTTCGCCGAAGAAGGTTACAAGATGGGCTTCAAGAACGTCGCCTCTGGCCCGCTGGTTCGGTCCTCGTACCACGCGGACGAACAAGCCAAGCTGGTCAAGTCGCTGCTCACGGCGGGCTGATCACAGCGTCGTTGATGCAGAAAGCAAAACGGGCCGCATAGAAATATCCAGCCCGTTTTTTTTGCGTTGCGTTTAGCTGTGCCGGAATCTACGGCTGGCGCAACTGCTGCAGCAGCTCCTGCGTCGGGTACCCGTCCGCCGGCCAGCCAAAGGATTGCTGCGCACTGCGAATCGCCTTACGCGTGTTGGCGCCGATGATCCCGTCCGGGGCGCCTGCGTCGTACTGTCGGGCCGAGAGCAGCGTCTGCAACTCGATACGCTCGGAGCGGCTCAGCGGACGATCACCCCGCGGCCAGCTGCCCTGCACATAACCGCCGCCACTGAACCGCTCGGACAGCAACCCGATGGCCAGTGCATAGGACGACGAGTTGTTGTACTTGAGGATGGCGCGGAAGTTGTCCATCACCAGAAAGGCTGGGCCTTTGTAGCCGGCGGGCAACAGCAAGGCCGCCTGCTGTTGCAGCAAATTGGCCGGCAACGCTGAACCGTTTGGCAGCTTCAGCCCCAGCTGTTGCCATTCGCTGATGGATTTACGGGTTGAAGCGTCGGCCAGCGCGTAGTCGAAACCCTGAGCCAGTTGCACCTCAAAGCCCCACGGCTGGCCTTTCTGCCAGCCCGAGCTTTGCAGGTAATGTGCGGTGGAGGCGAGGGCGTCGGTGGGGGAGTTCCAGATGTCACGGCGACCGTCGCCGTCGAAATCCACCGCGTGGGTGTTGTAGGTCGTCGGTATGAACTGCGTCTGGCCCATGGCGCCGGCCCACGAGCCCAGCATGCTCGGCGCATCGATATCGCCGTGCTGGATGATCTGCAGCGCGGCGATCAATTGGTCCTGGGCAAACTGCGGTCGGCGGCCTTCATAGGCCAGCGTCGCCAGTGAGCGAATCACCGATTGCGTGCCCTGGAACTGACCGAAGCTGCTCTCCATGCCCCACACGGCGACCAATGCCTGGCGATCAACGCCATAACGCTGCTCGATGGCGCTCAGCGCATCGGCGTATTGGTTGAGCAGGGCCTGACCCTTGCGCACGCGTACGGCCGACATGGCGCCATCGAGGTATTCCCACACCGGGCGGCTGAATTCTGGCTGACTGCGATCGGCCTTGACCACGCTCATGTCCGGCGTGACGCCGGCAAACGCGCTATCGAACACATCGGGCCGCACACCCGCGTTCAGCGCCAGAGCACGGAACTGGCTCTGCCACTCGCTGAAGGTCATTGCGGGCTGGATTTCAAAGTTGCCGTCGTCGGGTCGCGCAACAGCGCCAGAAGGCGTGGGCAGGTTCTTGACGACTTGGGCCGCGGGCGCGGACTGGAGAGGGGTGGCAACGGCAGCGGTAGGCTGCTCGGCACAGGCAACCAGCGCGAAGAGGCTGGAGGCGGCGATCAACTGGCGAAGGTGCCAGCGACGGGGAAAGCTTGGGGGCATTCTGGGGTCCACAGGGCTAAACCGGAAGGTGCAGACCTTAACATGCCGGCCCTGTTGGTGGGGCGTCAGTCAGTAACCTGAAGTTTTCAAGCCGCCATAACGGAAGAAGCCTCCCAGCTTTTAGACTGGAAGGCTTCGCGGCGGTAGCTGCCTTTGCCTTTGCCGGGTTGTTCCTGACGGCTGCGGAACAGTGGCTGGGCGATGATGGATTTGGCCTTGTTCGGCCGCTTTTTGGCTTTGCTCATGGCGTTCTCGCTCAAGTGGTGGGGTGGAGCAGCGGGGATGTTCGGCCACTTCGGCGCCGCTGTCCAATTAACCTGAGCTATCGAAAGGTTACAGATTATTCCGCCGGCAATGCCAGCCTTTGTCCCGCCATCAGCAGCGTCAGTCGACTCAGGCTGCTCCAGACCGAGCCTTGGGCCTGTCCTTTGATTTGCGCGTCGATGTGTTGCGCGTCCATCAACAGCTGACCCCAGCGTCGCGCGGAGTGGCGTTGCAGGGCCTTGCTCATCAACGGCTTGCGCTTGTCCCAGATGGGCGGGCGCGCCTGACTGAAGGCTTTGTCCAGCGGAATGCCCTGACTGAACTGCAACGCCAGATTGGCCAGCACACGCAGCTCGCGGGACAGCGCCCAGAGAATGACCGGAGGTTCGACGCCTTCGCCACGCAGGCCTTCGAGCATTCGCAGCGCATGGGCCGCTTCGCCGTTGAGGATGGCGTCAGTCAGACCGAAAACATCGAAGCGCGCGCTGTCAGCCACCGCCGCCTGCACGGTTTCGACCGTGATCTGGCCTTCCTCGGCCATCAGCTTGAGCTTTTCGATTTCCTGCGCAGCGGCCAGCAAGTTGCCTTCCACCCGCGCAGCGATCAGTTCGATGGCGTCCGGCGTTGCTGCCAGGCCGGCTTGTGACAGGCGCTGACGAATCCATTGCGGCAACTGGCTGGCGTCCACCGGCCAGATCTGCACGAACTGGGTTTGCGGCCCTTCAACCAGCGCCTTGCCCCATTTGGTTTTCTGCGCCGAGCCGTCGAGCTTGGGCAGGCTGATCAGCAGCAGCGTGTCTTCGGCGGGACGGCCGCAGTATTCCAGCAGCGCGGCGGCGCCTTTGTCGCCGGGTTTACCGGACGGCAGGCGTAACTCCAACAGCCGGCGCTCGGCGAACAGCGACATGCTCGCGCCCGCCTGGAGCAGGGTGCCCCAGTCGAAGCTCGAATCGGCGCTGAACACCTGACGTTCGTCATAGCCCTGCTGGCGCGCAGCCGCACGAATGGCGTCGCAGGCCTCCTGACACCGCAGCGGGTCATCGCCGCTGACGATGTAGACGGGCGCAAGGGTGCCTTGCAGGTGTTTGGAAAGTTGGGCGGGGGCGAGTTTCATGGGTCAGAAAAGATCAGGGCCGGCGAACCGGCCCCGATGCCGTCACTTGGACGGGATTTCGATAGGCGACTGCTGTGGCGTCTCGTCGCGAATGCGTTGAGCTGCGGCTTCGGCATCGGCCTGGGCGCGGGCGGCGGCGTCGGCTTTGGCTTGCAGCTCGTCAAGGCGCTGAGGTGTCAGTTGCTGCAGACGGGCCAGCACTTTTTGCACGAGGTCGCTTTGCATTTCCTTACGGATCTGCGCGGCTTCCTGGTCAGAGCCGATCAGGTTATTGCCGTCATGGACGAAGACTTTCTGCGACTGCACGGAGTCATCAAGCAGCAGGACGTCTTTGCTGCCGTGAATTTCGTACTTCAGCACGGTGGTCAGCTCGTATTCGGCGGAGCGGCCGGAACCGGCGTAGCTCGCGGTGCGCTGGGTTTCGTCTTCACGGGCAATGAACAGCTTGTACTGCGCGCCGGTGTACACGTGCACGCCGCTGCTGGTCAGGGTCTGACGCAGCTGGGTGACGACGTCGCCGTAAGCATCGCGCGCGCTCACGTCCAGTTCCTTGATCGACAGGGCGTTGGTGCCGGTGCCGCGCAGCTGGAAACCGCAGGCGCTCAGCAGAACCGCGAGTCCCATTACCAGCAGATTGCGTTTGATCATCTTGTTGCTCCCTTGAATCCGTTAGAACCCGGCATCCCGGGTTCTTGAAATTGATGCGGCGCCTGCAGACAGGCGCCCAATGATTGCGTCAGCTGGCGACGATGTTAACCAGTTTGCCCGGCACCACGATCACTTTGCGGATGGTCAGGCCGTCGATGAAGCGCAGCACGTTTTCGTTGATCCGTGCGGCCGCCTCGACTTCCTCGCGGGTGGCGCTGGCCGGCATCTCGATATGACCACGCAGTTTGCCGTTGACCTGAATCACCAGCTGCAACGTGTCCTGCACCAGTGCCGAGTCATCGACCGCAGGCCAGCCGGCGTCGATGACCGGGTCGGAGTGGCCCAGTGCCGCCCACAGCTCGTGGCTGATGTGCGGGGTGATCGGCGCCAGCAACAGCGCGACCGTCTCCAGACCTTCCTGCAACAGCGCGCGGTCCTGAGCCGAAGCCTGTGGCGCTTTTTCCAGCACGTTCATCAGCGTCATCACCTGAGCGATAGCGGTGTTGAATTTGTGATGCTGTCCAACGTCCTGACCGGCCTGCTTGATGGCCAGGTGAATCGAGCGGCGAATGGCCTTCTGGTCGTCGTTCAGCGCGCTTTTGTCGAGTGCGCTTGCAGCGCCCGCCGTCACGTGGGCCTGAGCCAGGCGCCAGACGCGCTTGAGGAAGCGGTGCGAGCCTTCCACGCCGGAATCAGACCATTCCAGGCTCATGTCAGGTGGCGAGGCGAACATCATGAACAGGCGGCAGGTGTCGGCGCCGTACTGGTCGATCATCGACTGAGGGTCGACGCCGTTGTTCTTCGATTTCGCCATCTTTTCGATGCCGCCGATTTCAACCGGCTGGCCATCGGCAATCAGTTTGGCGCCGATGATCTTGGCCTTGCTGTCGCGTTCGAACTCGACATCAGCCGGGTTGAACCAAGTTTTGCCGCCGTTGGCTTCCAGACGATAGAACGTCTCGGCCACGACCATGCCTTGGGTGAGCAGGTTCTTGAACGGCTCGTTGGAACTGACCAGGCCTTCGTCGCGCATCAGCTTGTGGAAGAAGCGCGCGTACAGCAGGTGCAGGATCGCGTGTTCGATACCGCCGATGTATTGATCAACCGGCAGCCAGTGATTCGCGGCCTTCGGGTCGACCATGCCGCCCTCGTAGTGAGGCGAGGCGTAGCGGGCGAAGTACCACGAGGACTCGACGAAGGTGTCCATGGTGTCGGTTTCGCGCTTGGCCGGCGCGCCGCACGTCGGGCAGCTGCACTCGTAGAACTCGGGCATGCGCGCCAGCGGTGAGCCCGCGCCGTCCGGTACCACGTCTTCAGGCAGCTTGACCGGCAGTTGATCTTCCGGGACAGGCACGTCGCCGCACGTGTCGCAGTGAATGATCGGGATCGGGCAGCCCCAGTAGCGCTGGCGACTGATGCCCCAGTCGCGCAGGCGGAACTGGGTGCGTGAGTTGCCGAGTTCTTTCTTCAGCAGCGCGGCTTCCATCGCGTCGAAAGCACCCGCGAAATCCAGGCCGTCGAACTCGCCGGAGTTGATCAGTTGACCGTGCTCGCCGTATGCGTCCTGCCAGGGCGCAGGGGTTTCATCGCCCGCGCTGGTGCGCACAACGGCTTTGATCGGCAGGCTGTACTTGGTCGCGAACTCGAAATCGCGTTCGTCATGGGCAGGAACGGCCATGACCGCGCCGTCGCCGTAATGCATCAGCACGTAGTTGGCGACCCACACCGGCAGCTTCTCGCCGGTCAGCGGGTGTTCGACGAACAGCGAGGTCGGCAGGCCTTTCTTTTCCTGGGTGGCGACGTCGGCTTCGGCGACGCTGCCGCTTTTGCATTCGTTGATGAACGCTTGCAGCTCGGGATTATTCTGCGCAGCGAGGGTCGCCAGCGGGTGCTCGGCGGCAACGGCCACGTAGGTCGCGCCCATCAGGGTGTCGGGGCGGGTGGTGAAGACTTTCAGGGTGCCGGCTTCGCCGATCGACGCCTGGTCGTACGGGAACTGCACTTCCATGCCACGGGATTTGCCGATCCAGTTGCGTTGCATGGTCTTGACCTGTTCAGGCCAGCCCGGCAACTCGTCGAGGCTCTCCAGCAGCTCATCCGCGTAGGCGGTGATCTTGAAGTAGTACATCGGAATTTCGCGTTTTTCGATCACCGCGCCCGAACGCCAGCCGCGCCCGTCGATGACTTGCTCGTTGGCCAGAACGGTTTGGTCGACCGGGTCCCAGTTCACGGTGCCGTTCTTGCGGTAGATCACGCCTTTTTCGAACAGGCGAGTGAACAGCCATTGTTCCCAGCGGTAGTAATCGGGTTTGCAGGTGGTGATTTCGCGGGACCAGTCAATCGCCAGACCCAGGCTCTTGAGCTGGTTCTTCATGTAAGCGATGTTTTCGTAGGTCCACTTGGCAGGGGCGACGTTGTTCTTCATCGCGGCGTTTTCCGCCGGCATGCCGAACGCGTCCCAGCCCATCGGCTGCAGCACGTTTTTGCCTTGCATGCGCTGATAGCGGGCGATCACGTCGCCAATGGTGTAGTTGCGCACGTGACCCATGTGTAGCTTGCCGCTGGGGTAAGGGAACATCGACAGGCAGTAGAAGGTGTCCTTGCCTGGCTGTTCACTGACTTCAAAAGACTTTTGCTCGTCCCAGAAGGTCTGGGCGGCGGCTTCGATTTCGCGGGGCTGGTAGAGTTCGTGCATGGCTACTTTTGGCTGAAATGAGTGACCCTTGACCGCTTCTCGGCGTGACCGGATCAGGAAGCCTTCGCATGCCAGACGAGGCCGTCCGCATTGCGATGCATCCATGCCCGGTTGGGCGGAAGTGGATTTACAGGAAGCGCCGTAGCATACATGAGGCTACCAAGCCGAGGGAAACCCTGATTGCGTGCTCAAGACTCGGCATCTGCGGCATCCGCCGTTGGTCGCGGCACCGCGCCGGTTTTTGCAGTGGCGCTAAGCTCACTGACGGGGGTAAGTGTTTATCTTCAGTGAGGTGAGCGGATGGCAGAGCTGCAGCATGAAGTAGAGCAACCTGATGTGTATGACCGTTTGATCGATCGTCTGGGCCTGGCTCTGGACACAGCAAAAACGGCGGTGCGGCTTCGAAACGAATCCCCCGCCGAGCTTGAGTTGCGTGGATTGAGCCACGCCGAGTTTCAGTTGATCGAGGCTTATCTGGGCAGGACCGAAATCGTTATCAAAGAAGATTCTTCAATCATCACGAGGGGAAGTTCCAGCACCTCACGGGAGCCTTCCGAGTCGATGCGAGCGCCGCATCCTCAAGCCAATGTCATCTGGCTCAAGGAGCAGCGCCGAGCCAAGGTGTCGGCAAAGTTGAGTCGCTACAGTTCCACCAAACATTTCAAGCGTTAACTTCTGCGGGGGGCTGACCCCGGCCAATCGAGCATTGCTGCTTAGCGTCATTGCTTCTAGGCTTCGGGCATCTTTGGAGATGCCCGATGCCCTTTCGTTATTTCATCAAAAACCTGCTACTGCCTCCGGGCCTTTTCCTGCTGTTGTTGGTGCTCGCCTGGTGGTTGAAAAATCGCCGGCCGGTGTTGGCGCGGGTACTGTTCGTCATCGGCGTTGGCGGCATGACCGCAATGAGTCTGCCCATTGTGGTGGAGTGGTCGGCGAAGGGCATCGAGAGCATTCCGCCGCTGCCGCGTAGCGAGTGGGCCACGCTGGCCCAACGTGCAGATGCGATCGTGATTCTGGGTTCTGGCCGTGAACGCAATGACCCGAGCTGGGGCACTGATATCCCAACGGGCGTGGCGCTGGAGCGCATGAGGTACGCCGCGCGTTTGTCGAAGGCGTCCGGTTTGCCGATCCTCACCACGGGCGGGCTGCATTACGGCGAGCCACCGAGCGAGGCGGCGATCATGGCCGACTCCCTGCGCGATGACTTTGGGGTGAATGCCCGTTGGCAGGAAGGCGAAAGCCGCACGACCTGGGAAAACGCCAACATGACCGCCGCGATCTTGTTGCCCCAGGGCATCAAGCGCGTGGTCGTGGTCACCCAGGCCTGGCACATGCCGCGTTCGGTGTGGAGTTTCGAGAAGGCCGGATTTGACGTGGTTCCGGCGCCGGTCGGATTCCTGAGCGTGGACAACGCCCGCCCGTTCGGTGGCTGGACCCCGGAGGCGAGGGCGGTGTGGCAGAACGGGCAATTGATCAATGAAGCGGCGGGACTGGTGGGCTATCGCTTGTTTTACCGGTGACAGAATTACCTTGGCGTCGTGGAGGACCCACGGCGGTGCGGTAGGCACTGTCCATGTGGGAGCGAGCTTGCTCGCGAAGAGGCCGGGGCAGCCGCTAGATCTTCGGCGGCTGATGTGCCGTCTTCGTGAGCAAGCTCACTCCCACAAGGTTGCGTTCGCTGCACGACGGCGCTGTGTCAGGACGCCGTGACCTCTATTGCAGAGAGCCAGCAACCGGCTCAAACCGCCTTCGCCATCCTGCCTGCAAAGAACGCCCAGCCGATCAGCAGCAGCGACAGCACGATCAGCGGCCATGAGCGCCAGTGCAGGTAGGGCGTGAGGTTTTGCATCGGGGTGACTTCGCCGTACATCACGGCGCGCTCGAACTGCGGCACGGTGGTGGTGATTTCGCCGAACGGGTTGATCAGCGCGCTGACGCCGTTGTTGGTGGCGCGGATCATCCAGCGGCCGGCTTCCAGTGCGCGCATTTGCGCCATTTGCAAATGCTGCAGCGGGCCGATCGAGGTGCCGAACCAGGTGTCGTTGCTCACCGTCAGCAGCAGATCGCTTTGCGCCGAGAGCCCGGCGGCGAACTCCGGGTACACCACTTCGTAACAAATGAACGGCGCGATCTCGTAACCCTTGGCTTGCAACAACGACTGCCCGGATGGGCCGCGCGCAAAGTCAGACATCGGCAGGTTGAAGAAGGTAATCAGCCCACGCAGCAGGTCCTGCAACGGCACGTACTCACCGAACGGCACCAGCTTCTGCTTGAGGTAGGTGCCGTCGCCTTCGCCCGTTACGGTAATGGCGTTGTAGTAACGGTATTCCCCATGGGTGCCTTTTTCTCGCAGCGGTACCCCGGTGATCAGCGCCGAATCCCGCTCGGCCGCAAACTTGCCCATCACCGACAGATAACCTTCAACCGACTCCTTGAGCACCGGCACGGCGGTTTCCGGCCAGATGATCAGGTCCGCTTTTTTCGAGGTGAAGGTCATGTCGCGGTACAGCGCGAGTTGCGCGTTGAGCGCCGCCGGGTCCCACTTCATGCTCTGCTCGACGTTGCCCTGCATGGCCGCCACGGTCAGCGGCTTGCCCGATGGCTCGGTCCAGGCGTGATGCTTCAGCGCCAGCCCGGCAACCCACGGCGCCAGCAGCAACACGATGCCTGCCGCCAATTTCGGCGCGCGTGTCCGCAAACGGGGCAGATTGCACAGCAGCGCTGCAGTCAGCGCGAGCACAAAGGAGATCAGCCACATGCCGCCCAATGGCGCGAGCCCTTTGAGAGGACCGTCGAGTTGGCTGTAGCCGGAATAGAGCCAGGGGAAACCGGTGAGGAACCAGCCGCGAAACATTTCCTGGCCGAACCACAAGGCCGCGAAGGCCAGTGAATCCGCCAGCGGGGCTTCGTTGCGGCGGATCCAGCGGGCCCAGATCCATGCCGGCAGGGCGAAGAAAAACGCCACCGCCGCGCAGAACAGCACCATCAGGAAAGCCGCCAGCCAGACCGGCGCCTCGCCATAGGTGTGGATGCTGACGTAAATCCAGCTGGTGCCGCCGCCGAACAGGCCAAATCCGTAGGACCAACCGCGCCAGAGGGCCTGACGGGGTGTAAGGTCGCGCAGACCGAGATAGAAAACCACCAGCGCGACAATCGCCAGTGGCCAGATATCGAAGGGTGCCAGGGCCAGGGTAATCAACGCGCCGGCCACCATGGCTAGCAGGTTACCGGGCCAGCCGGGGCGGGTGATCCAGCGCATTTACATTCCTTAAAGCGGGTAGGGCATCACGTGCGGTTGATCGGGCTCAGGCGCAGCAAGTGAATACGACGGCTGTCGGCATTCAGGATGCGGAAACGGTACGCGCCGATTTCGGTGATTTCATTACGCTTGGGCAGGTGCCCGAACGCATTCATCACCAGACCGCCGACGGTGTCGAATTCGTCATCTGAGAACCCGCTGTCGAAGAACTCGTTGAAGCTCTCGATCGGGGTCAGCGCCTTGACCAGGAAGTCGCCACTGGGCAGCGGCTTGATGTAGCTGTCTTCCTCGACGTCATGCTCGTCTTCAATGTCGCCGACGATTTGTTCGAGCACGTCTTCGATGGTCACCAGACCCGCCACGCCGCCGTATTCGTCGATGACGATGGCCATGTGATTGTGGTTGGCGCGGAATTCCCGCAGCAGCACGTTCAGACGCTTGGATTCAGGGACGAAGGTCGCCGGGCGTAGCAGGCTTTTCACGTCGCCGCTGCCACCGTCTTCCTTGAGAATCAGCGGCAGCAGGTCCTTGGCGAGCAAGACGCCCAGCACGTCATCGTGGCTTTCACCGATGACCGGGTAGCGCGAGTGCGCCGAATCGATCACGGCAGGCAGAAACTCGCGTGGGGTCTGGCTGGCCTTGATGCTGATCATCTGCGAACGCGGCACCATGATGTCGCGGACCTGCAGGTCAGCGACCTGAATGGCGCCTTCGACGATGGCCAGCGCTTCACTGTCCAGCAGCTTGTTCTGATGGGCTTCGCGCAGCAGCTCCAGCAGCTCCTGGCGGTTTTTCGGCTCATGGGCAAATGCCTGGGTCAGTTTGCCCAACCATGACTTTTGCCCGTTGCTCGATCGGTCTTCGCTCATAGCCCTTACTCGTGGTCCTTGGCTGATGTTTCTAAATGGGGTGTGTCGGAATGCGGACTGTCGACGGATTCGTCGTCGGCGTAGGGATCCGGATAGCCAAGCTCTGCAAGCAACTCCCGTTCCAGCGCTTCCATCTCTTCGGCTTCGTCGTCATCGATGTGATCGTAGCCCAACAGATGCAGACAGCCATGAATCACCAGATGCGCCCAATGAGCGTCCGATGACTTGCCCTGTTCAGCGGCTTCACGGGTGACGACCGGCACGCAGATGACCAGATCGCCCAGCAGCGGGATGTCCAGCATCTCGTCGGGGACGTCGGCTGGGAACGACAGCACGTTGGTGGCGTAATCCTTGTGCCGCCACGTGTTATTCAGTTCTCGGCCTTCGGCTTCGTCGACGAGGCGAATGGTCAGTTCCGAGTCAGCCGAACGCTGGCGCAGGCCCATTTCACACCAGAGGCGGAGCTGGGCTTCGCTCGGGGCGCTGGCCTGACTCGCAAGTTGCAGATCCAGCTCAAGCATCGCGGCGAGTGTCCCGTGAACCCTGGGGAGCGGCCGGATTGTCGTTGCGTTCCTCGTAGCGCTCGTAGGCTTCGACGATGCGCTGCACCAACGGATGGCGCACGACGTCCTTGGGCTTGAAGTGGGTGAAGCTGATGCCCGGCACGTCCTTGAGCACGTCGATGACGTGGTTCAGACCAGATTTAGTGCCCTTGGGCAAGTCGATCTGGGTGACGTCACCGGTGATCACGGCGGTGGAGCCGAAGCCGATACGGGTCAGGAACATTTTCATCTGCTCGACGGTGGTGTTCTGACTCTCGTCGAGAATGATGAAGCTGTTATTAAGCGTGCGACCGCGCATGTACGCCAGTGGCGCGACTTCGATCACCTGCTTCTCGATCAACTTGGCGACGTATTCGAAGCCGAGCATTTCGTACAGCGCGTCATACAGCGGGCGCAGGTACGGGTCGATTTTCTGGGACAGGTCGCCGGGCAGAAAGCCGAGCTTTTCGCCCGCTTCTACGGCAGGACGCACCAGCAGGATGCGGCGGATGGTCTCGCGCTCAAGGGCATCAACCGCAGCGGCCACGGCTAGATAAGTCTTGCCGGTACCGGCCGGACCGATGCCGAAGTTGATGTCGTTGGCGAGGATTTCCTTCACGTACCGCTGCTGATTCAAGCCACGGGGGCGAATCATGCCTTTCTTGGTACGCAGAGCGACGCCGACTTCGGCAGCAGGGTGGTTATCCAGCTCTTCAACGCCGGATTCCTGCAGGAACAGATGAACCATGTCCGGTGACAGTTTGGTCGCTTTCGTTTCCCGATACAGCCGGCGCAGCAGGTTCTCTGCCGAGGTGGTTTGTTTGCGCTCGCCGATCATCTCGAACTGGCCTCCGCGATTGCGGATCTCGATGTCCAGGCGCTGTTCGATCAAGCGCAAATGCTCGTCGAATTGCCCGCACAGATTGGCGAAGCGGTGAGCCTCGATAGGTTCGAGGCTGAAGCGATGTGGTTCGATAGGTGCGTTCAAAGTGGTTTTGGGCCGCCCGACGGCAATGTGAAGTGACGTGAAGGATAACCCCTGCAGGCAGTGTCAGGAAGGGTTCACTCACGAATGGATAAATGAGCTGCGCAGACGCCCGGCGGGGCAGCCGATAACAGACAGCCCGCCGGGCCTGCGAGCTGAATCGTGCGCCGGTGCAGCCGACGTATGGCGGCTGTCCGACAGCAGATTCAGCGCGAGGTCCTGCGCATAAACATCATGCGTGGCGATTAGATTGGGGCGCTTTGGCTTATTGCAACAACGACCCGCGCAGCGAGTGGGGTTGGGCGCTGTCGATGTAGACGTCGGCGAACTGGCCGATCAGCCGGGGGTTGTCGCAGCGGAAATTGACGATCCGGTTGTTCTCGGTACGGCCCTGCAGTTCGCCGGGGTCCTTCTTCGAGTAATCGGTGA
The DNA here is from genome assembly GCF_059421525.1 of Pseudomonas sp. GW821-FHT02H06. Taxonomy (NCBI): domain Bacteria; kingdom Pseudomonadati; phylum Pseudomonadota; class Gammaproteobacteria; order Pseudomonadales; family Pseudomonadaceae; genus Pseudomonas; species Pseudomonas sp. GW821-FHT02H06. Next base: position 134,230 of record NZ_JBWKVD010000008.1, on the reverse strand, counting down.
CCAGAATGCGCTGCACCGTGCCGGCCATCTTGCGGCTGATGTCCAGGCCCTGGCGATTGATCAGGTCCTGCAGCTGCTTGAGGCGCTCCTTCTTCACTTCTTCCGACGTGTCGTCGGGCAAGTCGGCCGCGGGTGTGCCGGGACGTGCGCTGTAAACGAAGGAGTAGGAGAAATCCATGCCGACGTCTTCCACCAGCTTCATGGTTTGCAGGTGATCTTTCTCGGTTTCGCCCGGGAAACCGACGATGAAGTCGGAGCTGATGCAGATGTCCGGTACCGCCGCGCGCAGCTTGCGCAGGCGTGACTTGTACTCGAGCACCGTGTGATTGCGTTTCATGGCCGCGAGAATCCGGTCTGAACCTGATTGCACGGGCAGGTGCAGATGCTTCACCAGTTCCGGGACTTCGGCGTGGGCCTGAATCAGGCTGTCGGAGAACTCCAGCGGGTGCGAAGTGGTGTAGCGAATGCGGTCGATGCCGTCGATGGCGGCGACCACGCGGATCAGTTCGGCCAGGTCAGCGAGGCGCCCGTCGTGGGTGGTGCCGCGATAACCGTTGACGTTCTGGCCCAGCAGGGTCACTTCACGCACGCCGTTCTCGGCCAGATGAAGCACCTCGTTGATGACGTCGTCGAACGGCCGGCTGACTTCTTCGCCACGGGTATAAGGCACCACGCAGAACGTGCAGTACTTGCTGCAGCCTTCCATCACCGACACATAAGCGCTCGGGCCATCGACACGGGGCTCGGGCAGGTGATCGAATTTTTCGATTTCAGGGAACGAGACGTCGACCTGGGGCAGGCGGGTGATGCGCGCCGCGTCGATCATTTCCGGCAGACGGTGCAGGGTCTGCGGGCCGAACACCACGTCGACGTACGGCGCGCGATCGCGGATGGCCGCGCCTTCCTGACTCGCCACGCAGCCACCGACGGCGATGACCATTTCCGGGTTCGCCAGCTTCAATTCGCGCCAGCGGCCAAGCTGGGAGTACACCCGATCCTGCGCCCGCTCGCGGATTGAGCAGGTGTTGAGCAGGATGACGTCAGCGTCTTCCGCCCGTGCGGTGACTTCCAGTGCTTGATGTTCGCCCAGCAGATCGACCATGCGCGAGCTGTCGTACTCGTTCATCTGGCAACCGTGGGTTTCGATGTAAAGCTTCTTGGCCATGCGGGGGTTCATCAGGTGATTCAAAGAACCGCGCATTATAGGGATGCGGGCCCCGGCTTCCTAGCGTCGTCTAACCAGCGGCATGCTATAGTTCGCGCCCTTTTTCAAAACGCTGATCACTGCCTGCCTGTTATGACCAAACGCGAAGCTCCAATCTACAAGGTGATTTTTCTCAACCAGGGACAGGTGTTCGAGATGTACGCCAAACAGATCTATCAGAGTGATCTGTGGGGTTTTCTGGAAGTGGAAGAATTCGTCTTCGGCGAGCGCACCACCGTCGTGGTCGACCCCAGCGAAGAGAAGCTCAAGGCGCAGTTCGATGGCGTAGTGCGCAGCTTCGTGCCGATGCACTCGATCGTGCGGATCGATGAAGTGGAGCGGATGGGCACAGCGAAGATCACCGAGGCGCGTCACACCGGCAACGTCATGCCGTTTCCGATGCCCATGCCGGACAAGTAATTCAGGTCAAGGCTTGTCGCTGTCGGCAGGGAAGGGCGCAAACGGCGTGCGTCCTTCAGCGGTCTGCAGCTCCAGCAGGTATTTGCGGAAGATCTGCCCGAGCACTTGGGTGGCCACGTCGAGATCTTCGCGCTTCATTTGCGCGGACACTTCGTCCGCCTGATCCAGCGCATCTTCCGAACCGTTGACCGCCGCCATCTTCAGCACGATATACGCCTGAATGTTGTTGGCCTGCACCCCTTCGCCACGAAAGAACATCAAGCCCAGTTGGTACTGCGCTTGGGCGTGCCCCTGCAGCGAAGCTTTTTCGAAGTAATTGAGTGCTTGGGTCAAGTCACGTGGCGCACTTTTGCCCTCGTAGTAGAACTCCCCCAACTCGTATTGCGCCTGCGCATCCCCATCCTGAGCCGCCTGCTGACAAGCGGACAACGCTGCTGGCAGGTTGTCTGGCTGGGTATTGAGGGTGCAACGACCCACCGCCGGGATCAACAACGAGTTGCCACCTGCATTAGCCAGCAGGGGATGAAGAAGCAACAGGCAGCCCAATGCAAGGGTGCGGCCGGTGCGATTCATGGAAGTCGACTTACCTCTGAAAAAGGTGCGGGCATGCCCGTCCAGCGAAACGTGCTGGCTGCGCATTATGAAATAAGCGAGGGCAACCTTACAAAGTCTTTACTGATTTTCTGCTGCGCGGGCTTGATTGGCCTGAATTCAGGGCGGTTGAGCAGGCTGTAGAGACGCGGGCGGAATCCGTTCCGCCCGGTCTGCCCGTTATTTCAGTTGGGCGAATGCCTTTTCCGCCGCGTCCAGCGTCTGCTGCAACTCTGCGTCCCCGTGGGCGATCGAGGTAAAGCCGGCTTCGAACGCGCTCGGCGCCAGGTACACGCCGCCTTCCAGCATCAGGTGGAAGAACTGCTTGAAGCGATTGGCGTCGCTGGTCATTACGTCCTGGAAGGTGACGATTTCTTTGGCGTCGCTGAAGTACAGACCGAACATGCCGCCCGCCTGAGTAGTCACGAACGGGATGCCGGCGGCGTCGGCGCGCTGTTGCAGGCCTTCCAGCAGGCGCGTGGTGAACGCACTCAACTCATCGTGGAAACCCGGGCGGCTGATCAGGCGCAGGGTGGTCAGACCCGCCGCCATCGCCAGCGGGTTACCCGACAGCGTGCCGGCCTGATACACCGGGCCCAGCGGCGCGATGTGCGACATGATTTCGCGCTTGCCGCCGAAACAGCCGACCGGCATGCCACCGCCGATGATCTTGCCGAACGTGCTCAGGTCCGGTTTCACGCCGTAGTACGCCTGCGCCCCACCGAGGGCGACGCGGAAACCGGTCATCACTTCGTCGAAAATCAGCACCACGCCGTGCTCGTCGCAGGCCTCGCGCAGGCCTTGCAGGAAACCCGGCGCAGGCGGCACGCAGTTCATGTTGCCCGCCACCGGCTCGACGATGATGCACGCCACTTCCTGGCCGACGTCAGCGAGCATCGTTCTGACCGCGTCGATGTCGTTGAACGGCAGGGTCAGCGTGTGCTTGGCGAAGGCCGCCGGTACGCCGGGCGAACTCGGCACGCCCAAGGTCAGCGCGCCGGAACCGGCTTTCACAAGCAGGCTGTCGGAGTGGCCGTGGTAGCAGCCTTCGAACTTGATGATGCTGTCCCGGCCAGTGAAACCGCGCGCCAGACGGATCGCGCTCATGGTCGCCTCAGTGCCGGAACTGACCATGCGCACCATTTCCATCGACGGCACAATCGAGCAGACCAGATCGGCCATCTCGGTTTCCATCGCGGTCGGTGCGCCGTACGACAGCCCGTGTTCCAGCTGCTTGCGCACGGCATCCAGCACGTCCGGATGACTGTGGCCCAGAATCATCGGGCCCCACGAGCCGACGTAATCGACGTAACGCTTGTCGTCTTCGTCGGTGACGTAGGCGCCGACCGCGTGTTTGAAGAACAGCGGCGTGCCACCCACGCTTTTGAACGCGCGGACCGGTGAATTGACGCCGCCGGGGATGTGTTTCTGGGCGTTGGCGAACAGGGTTTCAGAACGGGACATGATGAGGTCTCTGTTTGAATCGGGAATGAATGAGTGCGTAACCGGCCTGATGCAGAATCAGGCGGGTTTGAACAAATCGTTGAAAGCCCGGGCGCGGCGCGTAACTTCCTGAGTGGTTTCAGCGCCGAACAGCCCGTGCACGACGGCCAGCAGATCGGCGCCGTGGGCCACCAGCGGCGCGGCGTTTTCCAGGGTGATGCCGCCGATCACCGCAATGGGCAACTTGATGCGTTTGCGTGCCTGGCTGAGCAGGTCGAGGCTGCAGGTCGGTGCGCCGGGTTTGGTCTGGGAATTGAAGAAGCGTCCGAAGGCGACATACGAGGCGCCGTCGGTCTTGGCCTTGTCGGCCAGTTCCAGCTGTGCGTGGCAGGTCGCGCCGACAATGGCTTTGTGACCGAGCAGGGCGCGGGCGTCCGGCAGCGAGCCGTCGGTTTGCCCAAGGTGCACGCCGACGCCCAGGCGCGCGGCCACTTCGGCGTCGTCGTTGATGATCAATCGGGTCTTGTAGCGCTCGCACAGCTTGAGCAGCGCCGAGGCTTCGCGCAGGCGGCGGGTCTCGTCGCCGGATTTGTCGCGGTATTGCAGCAGGGTCACGCCGCCATCGAGGGCGGCTTCGACGTAAGACAGGAATTTACCGGCCAACAGCTGGCTGTCGGTCACGGCATACAAGCCACGTAATCTCATCAGGGTGCCTCTTTTTCGTGGCGTTACGAGCAGAAATCCAGCGGCAGGCGGCGCGGAACGAATTGTCCCCGGCCCAGCTGTTCGGCATCGCGCAGCGTGCGCCAAGTGTAGTCCAGCGCCATTTGCACAGCGCCAATCAGGTCCTGGCCCTGCGCCAGTCTTCCCGCCAAGGCGCTGGCCAGTGTGCAGCCGGAGCCGTGGTAGCTGCCCGGCAAACGCTGACAGGTGAAAGTGCGTGACTGACCGCCGCGGATGTACAGACGGTTGTGAACTTCGTGCTCATCGCCATGACCGCCGGTGATCAGCAAGTGCTCGCAGAACGGCAGCAGCTTTTCGGCACATTCATCGGCGGTGCCTTCAGGCAGTTCGGCGAGGATGCGCGCTTCCGGCAGGTTCGGCGTGGCGATGGTGGCGAGTGGCAACAGACGCTCGCGCATGGCGTAACCCACTTCGTCCTTGCCCAGCCGACCGCCGCCACCGGCGCGCAACACCGGATCGCAGACCATGGGCAGATGCGGATGCGCGGCCAGCAGTTCAACGACGGTGTCGACCATCTCCAGCGAACCCAACATCCCCAGCTTCACTGCCGCGACGGTGGAATCGTTGAGCACGGCATTGGCTTGCGCCAGCACCCACTCGCGGTCCAGCACGCGAAAGTCAGTGACGTTCACGGTGTCCTGAACGGTCAGCGCGGTGACAGCGGGAGCGGCGTGGCAACCCTGAGCAAGCAGGGCTTCGATATCCGCCTGCAAACCGGCGCCGCCACTGGGGTCGTGACCGGAGAGACAGAGGACAACAGGGCGGGAGCTATAGATATTCATGGTGCGCGAGCTTACCACTAAACTTTTTGCCAGTGGGACCGGCTTCAGCCGGGAAGGGGCTGGTGCAAACACAATCATTTTTGCGGCAGGACGCCTGCTGTTAGTAGGACCGGCTTCAGCCGGGAAGGGGCCAGTGCGAACATCCCTCATTTTGCAGCGAGACGCCTGACGCCTTCCCGGCTAAAGCCGGTCCCACCAGGTGCATTGCGATCAGCCTGTACTGCTTGGCAATCTGGCCAAAGCCACTCCTGCATGTGAACGAACCCGTCTCACCCAATGCACAGATTTAGATGGTGTCATCGAGCTATCAATCGCTATCCTGTGGCGCTTCATCTGTTCCGCCAAAAGAGTAAATGCAAGTGCGTTGCCCGCTGACCCCTTCGACCGATACAGCGGTCGCTCGCAGAATTGCGAAGCCGTTCCACGATTTCACGGCGGCTTGTGCCTGTCACCAGTGCCAAGGCGGTGCCCCATGCGTCTGGTGCTGATTGCGCTGTTCTGCCTGTTTCCGATGTTCGCCAGCGCCGTGGACTTCGATGAAAACACCCGCACCCTTGCATTGGGGCGCGACACCCAGGTGTTCGAAGACCCCACCGGCGATGCAACCATTCAGCAAGTCTCGTCCCCCGAGGGCGCCGCACGCTTCAAACCGCTTGCCGGTCCGTCGCTCAACGCCGGGTATTCGCGCTCGGCGTTCTGGCTAAAGGTGCGTCTGACCTATCGACCGGCCAACCCGCTGGCGTCCGCCGACTGGTTGCTCGAACTCGCCTACCCGCCGATGGACCACGTCGATCTGTACCTCGGCAACGGCGACGCGCGCCCCAGTCTGGTCTGGCAGACCGGCGACATGCTGCCATTTGCCAGTCGGCAGATTAAACAGAACAACTACGTCTTCGATCTCAACCTGAACGCCCACGAGACCAAAGCCGTTTACCTGCGCGTCGCCAGTCACGGCTCGGTGCAGGCGCCGCTCAATCTGTGGGCCAGCCACGCGTATATAGAAGAGCAGCCGTCGCGCCTGTACATCCTCGGCATGATTTACGGCGTGCTGGCGGTGATGCTGGTCTACAACCTGTTCATCTACCTGAGCGTGCGCGACACCGCGTATTTGCATTACATCCTCTACATCACCTTCTTCGGCCTGTATCAGGTGTCGGTCAATGGCGCGGCGATCGAGTATTTCTGGCCCGACAACCCGTGGTGGGCCAATACCTCGACCACTTTCCTGATTGCCGCCGCGATCCTGTTTGCCAGCCAGTTCACCCGTAAATTCCTGCAGACGCCGAGCCTCGGTCGCTGGCTGGATGTGCCGCTTCTGGTGATGATGGTCTGCGCGGCGGTGATCATGGCGCTCGCGTTGAGCATGGATTACGGCGTAGCGCTGCGGCTGGTGACAGGGCTGGTCTTGCTGTTCACGCCGGTGGTGCTGCTGATCGGGCTGGCGGCGTGGTTCAAGGGGCGGCGGGTCGCGCGGTATTTCATTATCGGCTGGTCGGCGTTCCTGATCGGCGGAGTGGTCAACGCGACCATGCTCCTCGGGCATCTGCCCAACAACTTCTGGACCATGTACGCCAGCCAGATCGGCTCGGTGATCGAGGTGGCGTTGCTTTCGCTGGCGCTGGCCGACCGCATCAATGCCATGCGTGAGCGCGAGGCGCAGATCATGGCGCAATCGCAGCAGGGGCTCGAAGCCCTCAATCAGCAATTGGCCGTGAGCAACCGACTGAAAGACGAGTTTCTCGCCACGCTGACCCATGAATTGCGCACCCCCATGAACGGCGTGATCGGTTCGCTGGAGCTGATGCAGATGGACGTGGCCGACAGCGAGATCGAGCTGTATCGCCAGACAGCCGCCGACTCGGCGCAAAACATGATGGGCATTGTTAACGGCATCCTCACGCTGACTGAACTGCAAGCGGGCCGCATCACCGTGCGCAACGAGCCATTCAGCCTGCGTCATGTGCTGTTTCAACTGCGCAGTGGCTTCGAACCGCTGGCCCGCAGCAAGGCGCTGGCACTCAGTGTGGAACTGGACGAAACACTGCCGGACAGCCTCGAAGGGGATGGCGTGAAATTGCGCCAGTGCCTGGAGTGCCTGCTGGACAATGCGATCAAGTTCACCAAGACCGGTTCGATCAGAATCCGCGTCAATGGCCAGCGCCCAGACGCCGAGCACGTGCGGCTGGTGATCGACGTCATCGACACCGGCATCGGCTTCAGCCGCCTCGATGAAGAAACGCTGTACGCCAACTTCTTCCAGGTGGATGGCTCGACGACGCGGGAATACGGCGGGCTGGGCATCGGTCTGGCGATTTGCCGACAGTTGATTGAATTGCAGGGCGGGCGCCTGAGCCACCAATCCGAGCCGGGCAACGGCAGTCAGTTCCGCTTGAGCCTGGATGTGAAGATCGCGACGCAAATGGTGTAGGAGCGCCACCCCGGTCACTCCTACATGGGCCGTGCATCCCGCGGGATGTGCATCAACTCTGATGCCCACACATCGACAAGGCAAAACCGCCGTGATTTCGTCTTTTATGGCGCTGTCGCCGGTGCGGGGTGCGTGATTCACTAGGTCATCTGCACGACCGCCGCGTGCTGCCCGGACCGGAGTCGCCTCATGGACCAGCGCATCAATCTGCATCAGTTCGCCGAGACCCACGAAGTCACCAATCAGCCGCCTTCTCTGGACGGCACCAACCTGTACCGCATCGACCTGCCGCTGCAAGAGTGGTCGCAGCGCTTCGGCGCGGGTTGGGCACGGGACCGAATCGATGCCTATGGCGCACTGGCCGGTGGCCCGTTGATGGAAGCGGGTTTCCTCGCCAATCAGAACAAACCCGTGTTCGCCAGCCATGATCGCTACGGCCATCGCATCGATCTGGTGGAGTTTCATCCTGCGTATCACCAGCTGATGCAAACCGCGGTCGAGCATGGCATCCCGTCGCTGCCGTGGACCGATCCCCGGGAAGGCGCCCATGTCGCCCGCGCGGCGATGAGCTACTTGCACACCCAGGCCGAAGCAGGCAGCGGGTGTCCGCTGACGATGACCTTCGCCAGCGTGCCGGCCCTGCGTCTTCAACCGGACCTGGCCGAGACTTGGCTGCCGAAGATCCTCGCCACCCACTACGACCCGCGCAACGTCGGCATCGCCCACAAGGCCGGGGTGACTATCGGCATGGCGATGACCGAGAAGCAGGGCGGCACCGACGTGCGCGCCAACACCACCCGTGCGTTTCCGGTCGGCCAGCCCGGGCCCGGTCAGGCCTATGAACTGGTCGGGCACAAGTGGTTTTGCTCGGCGCCCATGTGCGACGCCTTTCTCACCCTGGCGCAGACCGACAAGGGCCTGACCTGTTTCCTGCTGCCGCGCCATCGCCCGGACGACACCCGCAACGCGTTCTACATACAGCGGCTGAAGAACAAACTGGGCAACTGGTCCAACGCCTCCAGCGAAGTGGAATTCCGCGGCGCCCTGGCCTGGATGGTGGGCGAGGAGGGGCGCGGCGTGCCGACCATCATCGAAATGGTGGCGATGACCCGATTCGACTGCATGACCGGTTCCAGCGCGCTGATGCGTCAGGCGCTGACCCAGGCCGCGCACCATTGCGCCCACCGCAGAGTCAGCGGTCGTGTGCTGAGCGAGCAGCCGCTGATGCAAAACGTGCTCGCCGATCTGGCGCTGGAAAGCGAAGCGGCCCTCGCGCTGACCTTGCGCATGGGACGCTCGCTGGAGCGTCTGGATGACGGCCACGAAGCCCGTTTCGCACGACTCGTAACGGCGGTGGGCAAGTACTGGATCTGCAAGCGCGCGCCGGCAATGATCAACGAAGCGGCGGAATGCATGGGCGGTGCAGGCTATGTCGAGGACAGCATCCTGCCGCGCCTTTACCGTGAGGCGCCGGTCAATTCGACGTGGGAAGGTTCCGGCAACGTGCAGTGCCTGGACGTCCTGCGCGCGCTGTCCAAAGAGCCCGGCGTGCTGGATGCTTTGTTCGATGAGCTGGGCGACGGTCATGGCGACAAGCGACTGGCCGCGCATATTCATGGCTTGAAGGAGGCGTTTCAGGACACCGGCGACATCCGGTACCGCGCCCGTCAACTGACCGAAGACATCGCCGTGGCGCTGCAGGCAAAACTGCTGCTGGAAGCGGACAATGCCGTGGTCAGCGACGGGTTTATTGCCGGGCGCCTGGAACGACCGGGGCGTGTCTACGGCGCCTTGCCGCGCGGGGTGGATGTTCAGGCGCTGCTCGCGCGGTCATCGCCGCAGGTATAACGCGTCCATTGCCGCGTCGGCCGCAGGCAAATCGTGCCTTCGTCATCTGTTGCAGGCAAGATATGCGCTTGCAAGATAAGAAGGATATGCATCGTGACCGAAGCTTTCATTGTCGTAGAAACTGCCGAACACGCCGTTGACCGGCTCGCTGAGCTGCACGCACGGGCAACCACCGCCTTGAGCCAGGCGCTCAAGCGCTACCTGAAAGACCGCGTCGAACCTACTGCCGCCGAGCGTCTGACATTCCGCTACCCCGAGCTGCGTCTGACCTACCACTGCCAGGGCGAAGTGCCGCTGACCACCCGCGCCTACGCCAAGGTTCAGTTGCCGGGCACTTACAGCGTCACCGTCACCCACCCGGCGGCGTTCCGCAAATATTTGCTCGAACAACTTGTGCCGTTGATGAACGACTTCACCGTGACGGTGGAAGTGGGCGTCAGCGAGCAGAACATCCCTTACCCGTACGTGGTCGAGCAGGGCGATGAGCTGGCCGGTACCGGCGTCACCGCTGCGACCCTGGCCCGCGTTTTCCCGAGCACGGATTTGTCGGCGGCCACCGATGGCATCGCTGACGGTCTGTACGACTGGGCCAACACCGATCCGCTGCCGCTCGCGTTGTTCGACGCCGCCCGTGTGGATTTCTCGCTGCGCCGTCTGGTGCATTACACCGGCAGCGACTGGCGCCATGTTCAGCCGTGGATCCTGCTGACCAACTACCACCGCTACGTCGACCAGTTCATCGTGCATGGCCTGGAGAAACTGCGCGATGACCCGCGCTTCGTGAAGATGGTCCTGCCGGGCAACGTCGTCGTCGACAAGAGCATGGATTACGGCGAAGCCCAGGCCATCGTCTCCGGTGTGGTCTGGCACCGTTACCAGATGCCTGCGTATCACCTGATCGCCGAAGACGGCCATGGCGTGACATTGGTCAACATTGGCGTCGGCCCGTCCAACGCCAAGAACATCACCGACCACCTCGCGGTATTGCGTCCCCATTGCTGGTTGATGATCGGCCACTGCGGCGGCCTGCGTCAGTCGCAGACCATCGGCGACTACGTGCTCGCCCACGCCTACATGCGCCGCGACGGTATTCTTGATCGCGTGCTGCCGCCGAACATTCCGATCCCGGCGCTGGCCGAAGTGCAACTGGCGTTGCAGGAATCAGCCGCCCAAGTCACCGGCGAACGTGGCGACGATCTGAAGAAGCGTCTGCGCACCGGCACGGTCCTGACCTACGACGATCGCAACTGGGAACTGCGCTGGGCCCAGGAACGGCCGCTGATCAACCTGTCCCGCGCCGTGGCGGTGGACATGGAAAGCGGCACCATCGCGGCTCAGGGTTATCGCCTGCGGGTGCCTTACGGGACCTTGCTCTGCGTCTCGGACAAACCGCTGCACAGCGAGATCAAGCTGCCGGGTTCGGCCAATGCGTTTTACGAGCGGGCGGTCACCCAGCATTTGAAGATCGGCATCGCCGCGCTGGACCTGATGCGCACGCAGCTCAACTCGCTGCACTCGCGCAAACTGCGCAGCTTCGACGAACCGCCGTTCCGATAAGGCTCCGTTAAGGCGCTAGGCGTTCAACGAAAGGGCCACTAAAGTGGCTCTTTCTGTTTCTGTCATTTTTTTACCGGTTTCCCATGCCCCGCCACCAACGTCCCGATTCCCGCCGTCCTTCGCCTGATCGCACGGGCGCGCCCCGGCGTGTCGCCAAAGCACCGCCCGCCGAACCGCGGTTGATTCTGTTCAACAAACCCTTCGACGTGCTGACCCAGTTCAGTGATGGCGAAGGCCGGGCGACGCTCAAGGATTTCATCGACATCCCCGGCATCTACCCGGCCGGGCGCCTGGACCGCGACAGCGAGGGCTTGCTGCTGCTGACCAACGACGGCCAATTGCAGGCGCGCATCGCCGATCCCAGGCACAAGCTGGCGAAAACCTACTGGGTGCAGGTGGAGGGCGAGCCCACGGAAGAGCAACTGCAGAAGCTGCGCAACGGCGTCGAATTGAACGACGGCCCGACGCTGCCCGCACAGGCCCGGCAACTGGACGAACCGGAGCTTTGGCCGCGCAACCCGCCGGTGCGGTTTCGCAAAAGCGTGCCGACGAGCTGGCTGGAGCTGGTGATCAAGGAAGGCCGAAACCGCCAGGTGCGCAGGATGACAGCGGCAGTCGGCCTGCCGACGCTGCGACTGGTGCGCGTGCGGATTGGCGACTGGAGCCTTGATGGGCTGGACCAGGGGCAGTGGCGGGAAGTGCCGGCCAAGCTTTGATTGAAGAACTGCGGCAAGACCCGAATTAGAATGCTGCTGAGTTCCATTGTGGGAGTGAGCTTTCTCGCGAAGGCGTCATCTCTACCGGCAGTTATTCAGCGTCTTAACGGGCCTCTTCGCGAGCAGGGTAGATCGGCGCCCCAGTCGCTCCCACAAAAACCTGTACCTGCGCGGACGCGCTTCAGCCGCGCAAATGCACCAGCGGCAGTTCGGTGCTCGCGAGTACCTGATTGAGCACGAAGCTGGAGCGCACGCTGGTCACGCCGTCGATGCGGGTCAGATGGCCAAGCAGAAATTTCTGATAGTGATCCATGTCCGGGACGACGACCTTCAGTTGGTAATCGGCGTCGATGCCGGTCACCAGGCTGCATTCCAGCACCTGCGGCAGGTTGCGGATGTGCTGCTCGAAATTCTCGAAGCGGTCGGGCGTGTGGCGATCCATGCCGATCAGCACGTAAGCCGTCAGGCTAAGGCCCAGCTTCTTGCGGTCCAGTAGCGCGACCTGACCCACGATATAACCGTCGTCTTCCAGCTGTTTGACGCGGCGCGAGCAGGGTGAAGGCGACAGGCCAATGCGTTCGGCCAGTTCCTGATTGGAGATGCGCGCGTCCTTTTGCAGTTCGGCCAAAATACTCAAGTCATATCTGTCGAGCTTGCTCACGATAAGCGCCTTTATTGAATGGATTGCGCAGGATTATTCATCTGAAGTGAATTATTGCGCAAGTGGTGTTTTCATCAGCAATATTCGCAATCCTGTGTCGTCCGCCAAAGCCTATTCTTTTAACCAGAATCACTGCCCGGACACAGCGTCCAGCGCGGCCCGCCGAATCAGGCCAGCCGCGGCCTCCAGCCCGACAGGGTTGATCAGGCCACCGGGCTACGCACTGTCCAGAAGACGATGCGAGGTGAGCCGATGCCACAAGTGTCGAGCCAGGACGAAGTATTCCAGAGAGGGCCATCGAGCCCTCTTTTTTTGTGCCCGGCTTTTGGCCAGCACCGCAGCAAGCGCTTCTATAGTTTCATCCGCCACGCTGATAGAGTGCGGCGAACGGCGCACCCGACTCGCAGTCCTATCCCATAGGTATCCGCGCCGTAGTGAGGAAAGCATGAACACGCGCATCTGGCGTTTGGCAGGTGTCAGTCTCTTGGCCTTGAGCATCAGTGCTCAGGTGTTGGCCGACGACAACAATCAACAGCAGCAACAGCAGCGTAACGAGCAGCAGCAGCGCCAACAGCAGCAACGTGGGTTCGAGATGCAGCGCCAGCAGCAGGAGAACCAGCGCGGCTTCAACGACAACCAGCAGCGTGAGCAGCAGCAACAACGCCAGCAACAGCAGAATCAGCAACAACAGCAGCGCCAGCAGGAACAGGTGCAGCAACAGCGCCAGATTCAGCAGAACCAGCAGGAGCGCGCCAATCAGCAGCGCCAGCAGCAGGATCGCGAGCGCAATCAGCAGCGTGACGATCAGCGCCAGCAGCAGCAACGCCAGCAACAGCAGGATCAGCAACGACGCCAGCAAGAGCAGCAGCAACAGCAGCGCCAGTTGCAGGACCGTCAGGGCGGTCTGCCGATTCAGGGACGGCCGGACACGGTGGTTCAGACCCAGGAGCCGCGTCAGGGCTTCTACCGCGACCAGCCCCGAGACAACCGCTGGCGCGACGGCGACCGTCGTCCCGATAACGGCAACTGGCAGGCCGGCCGCCCCGGTGGTCATGGCGACGGCTGGGGATCGGGGCCGCGTTATCGGCCGGGTTACGAGATCGATCGCATGCCGGGTGGTTACTCGCGGGTGCCTTATCGCGGCGGGGATTACTTCTACTCAGGCGGTTACTGGTATCGCCCGCAGGGCCCGCGCTATGTGGTCGTCCAGCCTCCACGGGGCGTTCGCGTCCGTTACCTGCCCGACTACGCGCAACAGGTCTGGCTCGGCAGCGCCTTGTTCTTCGTCGCGGCCGGGACCTACTACACCTACGAGCAGAACACCCAGGAATACGTGGTCGCCGAGCCGCCGCAGAATGTCGAGCCGGTGTATTCACCTCAGCAGCCGCAGCCCGTTCAGCAGGCAGCGAATCCCTACGATGTTGTCGCCTACCCGCCTGAAGGCAAGCCGCAACAGGAAATCGAACAGGACCGCTACGACTGCTACCGCTACGCCGTACAGCAAAGCAATTTCGACCCGGCAGGCGCAGCGTATCAGCCGGCACCGGAAGTGCTCGGTGTGTACCGTCAAGCGATGGCCAGTTGTTATGCAGGGCGGGGATATAGCATTCAGCAGTAGAGGTGAGTAACCACTGCCCACTCTATGTGGGAGCGAGCTTGCTCGCGAAGACGCCGGTGAGTCTGCGAAATTTTCTGCGGACGGAACATTGTCTTTGCGAGCAAGCTCGCTCCCACACATTGCGCATCGCCGCCAAATTCAAAGAATCCTGCAGGCATAGCTTTCCCTGCAGGACGCCTTCAATTCAAAACCGGTCCATCCCCACGACCCACCACTTCCTGCGGGTCCGCGTGCACCAGCACTTCGGCCTTGGGGAATTCGTCCTGAATTGCCGTTTCCACCTGCTCGCATAGGTCGTGCGCCACCGACAGCGTCAGCGTGCCCGGCAGCTCCAGGTGCAACTGCACAAACCAGTGATTGCCTGAAATCCGCGTGCGCAGGTCGTGGGCGCCCAGTACGCCGGGCACGCCTTCTGCCAGTTCGAGCATCTTGGCGCTGACATCCACAGGCAGTTCAGCGTCCATCAGCACCGACACCGTTTCCCGTGCAATGGAAATCGCGCTCCACAAAATGTAGAACGCGATCGCCAGACCAAAATAAGCATCCAGTTGGGAATAGCCGAAATAAGCCAGACCCAGCGCCAGCATGATGCTGAAGTTAAGCAGCAGGTCAGAGCGGTAATGCAGGGAATCCGCACGAATCGCCGCCGAACCCGTGGCCTTCACCACACGGTGCTGCAACATCAGCAACGCGATCGTCAGGCCGATCGACAACACCATCACCAGCAAACCTAACCCGGGGGCGCCGAGGGGTTGCGGGTGCTGGATGCGATCGACCGCCTGAAAACCGATCAAGAACGCACTCACCGCGATAAAAAGCGCCTGGGCCATGCCCGACAGCGCTTCTGCCTTGCCGTGGCCATAGCGATGATCATCGTCCGCGGGACGCAGCGCGTAATGCACCGCCAGCAGATTGAGAAAAGACGCCGCGCCGTCGAGCATCGAGTCCGTCAGGCCGGCCAGCAGACTCACTGAGCCGCTTAGCCACCACGCGACAGCTTTGGCGACGATCAGAATGCTCGCGACCGCCAGCGAGGCGCGGGTTGCCAGACGCAATAAGCGGGCGTGTTCGGGGCTGGTGCTCATGGCGCTTCCTTTAGATCATGAATCTCAAGCGGACGGGACAAGGCCCAGAGCAGCGAGCTGCTGCACGCTGCCTTTGTGCTGGATCAGGCGTGGATCATCCAGCGGCAATGTGCGGCCGAGCTCGGTTTGAATGATGGCTTGCAGCTTGAGGTTGTCGACCGTGCCGTCAGCGCGCACCGCCGGTTCAAGTTTCTGCGGATCGATCTGCGCCTGATTGCCGCTTGGCAGGTAGATCGCGCCCGTGGCGAAGTCCACGCCGAACGCGATCACGCCGGGGATGATGTAGAACAACAGGCCGATGGCGTCGAGTATCACGATGGCGGGGTCCATTCGACCGCTGCCCTGAATCTGGCCACGACGATCCGGGTAGAAAATACTGCCGCACGCCGTGAGCTGCGTCAGCAGCGTGGCAACCAGAACACCGCCAATCAAACGGGATGGAATGCGCATGGGGATCTCCTCATAAGAAGTCGCAACTATACAAGGCAAATGCCTAATCAATAAGAGTATCCGTAGGGGAAGACAGTTCGTAGGCAGGGTGAACAAAGCCGCAGCGGCTCGCCGTATAATCGTCGCCCTGTTTCTGGAGCTCTCATGAATTCGCTGCCCATCGACGCCGTTCTCCCCGCCTTGCGCCAGGCCCTTGCCGATCGGGACGAGGCTGTGCTCGAAGCGCCGCCCGGTGCGGGCAAGACCACCCGTGTGCCCCTGGCGCTTTTGCACGAGTCGTGGCTCGCGGGGCAGACGATCCTGATGCTTGAGCCCCGGCGTCTGGCGGCTCGTGCTGCTGCCGAACGATTGGCGAGCGAGTTGGGGGAAAGCGTCGGCGAGACGGTGGGTTATCGAATTCGTCTGGACAGCAAGGTTGGCCCCAACACCCGCATTGAAGTGGTCACGGAGGGCATCCTCACCCGGCGCTTGCAGGAAGACCCTTCGCTGGAAGGCGTGGGGCTGCTGATCTTCGACGAATTTCATGAGCGGAGCCTCGACGCTGACCTCGCCCTGGCGCTTAGCCTCAACGGTCGTGCGCTGTTTCGTGACGAGCAGCCGCTGAAGATTCTGCTGATGTCGGCGACGCTTGAGGGCGCGCGTCTGTCGAGCTTGCTCAACGACGCGCCGGTCATCAGCAGCCAAGGGCGCATGTTCCCGGTGTCGATGCAGTGGGGGCGGCCGTTTCAGCCGGGGGAGTTCATCGAGCCGCGGGTGGTGCAAACCGTGCTCGACGCGCTGGGCAACGAGTCCGGCAGCGTGCTGGTATTCCTGCCGGGCCAGGCCGAGATCCGTCGGGTCACTCAACAGTTGGCCGATGCCATTGGTGATCGCAGCGACGTGCTGTTGTGCCCGCTGCATGGCGAGCTCGATCTGAGCGCCCAGCGCGCGGCGATCGAACCCGCGCCCAAGGGCAAACGCAAAGTGGTGCTGGCCACCAATATCGCCGAGACCAGCCTGACCATCGATGGCGTGCGGGTGGTCATCGACGCGGGGCTATCGCGGGTGCCGCGTTTCGATCCCGGCAGCGGCATGACGCGCCTCGACACACAGCGCATCTCCCGTGCCAGCGCGACTCAGCGGGCGGGCCGGGCAGGGCGACTTGAGCCGGGCGTGTGTTACCGACTGTGGTCCGAGGCGCAACACGATCAATTGGCGGCCTACGGCGCGGCGGAGATTCTTCAGGCCGACCTTGCCGGCTTGGCACTGCAACTGGCGCGTTGGGGGGTTGAACCGGCGCAACTGACCTGGCTGGATCTGCCGCCCGCCGCCGCGTACGCCCAGGCGCAGGACCTGCTCGCCCGACTGGGCGCTCTGAGGCGCAAGCCGGGTGAAGACTGGAAACTCACTGCTCACGGCCAATCGATGGCAGAGGTGCCCGCCCATCCGCGCATCGCCCATTTGCTGCTGCGCGGTCATGAACTGGGTCTGGGCCCGCTGGCCTGCGACGTGGCTGCGTTGCTGGGCGAACGGGACATTCTGCGCGGCGCCGGTGCCGATCTGCACAGCCGGCTGACGTTGCTGGCCGGCGCAGAGCGCGCGGAGAAAGGCGGGCAGGGCGGCGTGCAGCGAGCGCGGCAATTGTCGCGGCAATATCGCGGGTATCTGAGGGGCACCGTCCGGAAACCGGGCGCCGATCCCGATCACCCGCGCTGGCTCGGCGCGCTGCTGGCGCTGGCCTATCCCGATCGCGTCGCGCAACAACGCCGTGCTGGCGGAGCGGAGTATCGACTCGCCAACGGTCGGGCTGCCCTGTTCGCCGAGCCAGACGCGCTGATGAAACAGCCGTGGCTGGTGGTGGCCGACCTGGGCAGCCGCCAGGGCCAGCGCGAAGAGCGTATTTATCTCGCCGCCGAGTTCGATCCCGAGCTGTTCAACACAGTGCTCGCCGAACAGGTGACTCAGTTCGATCAACTGGACTGGGACGAGCGCGAGGGCGTCTTCCGCGCCGAACGTCAGCGCAAGGCCGGTGAACTGATCATCAGCCGCGAGCCGCTCACCGGGCTAGACGATTCCGCACGAGGTCAGGCCCTGCTGGCGCTGGTGCGGCGCAAGGGACTGGAGCTGCTGCCGTGGACGCCCGAGCTGCGCCAGTGGCAGGCGCGCGTCGGTTTGTTGCGTCAGATGGATCTGCAAACGCTGAGCGAAAGCCAGTGGCCGGACGTGAGTAACGACGGGTTGCTGGCGACGCTGGAACACTGGCTGTTGCCGTATCTGGGCAAGGTCACCCGACTGAGCCACTTCGGTAATCTGGACCTCTCATCGATCCTGCACAACCTGCTGCCATGGCCCTTGCCCCAGCGGCTCGACGAACTGGCGCCGCACCACCTGACCGTGCCGTCAGGCTCATCGGTGCGCCTGGATTACAGCGAGTCCCCGCCCATTCTGGCGGTGCGCCTGCAAGAACTCTTCGGCCTGGCCGACACCCCGCGCATTGCCAACGGCCGGCAGATCGTCAAGCTGCACCTGCTGTCCCCTGCACGCCGCCCGGTGCAAGTCACCCAAGACCTCGCCAACTTCTGGCGCAGCACCTATGCCGAGGTGAAGAAGGACCTGAAGGGGCGGTACCCGAAGCACTATTGGCCAGACGATCCGCTGATCGCTGAGCCGACCGCGCGGGTGAAGCCGAGGAAGTGAACGGCAGCACAAGGGCATGACAACGAGCGGATGCAAAAAAACTTCACACGCCATGTGAGGTAAATGCGCGCTCAACCCGTGTAATAGTAACGAATCGCATTAGCGTTCTTTTCATTACGGAGTCAGCTCGTGGTCAAGCGCTTTAACCGGACTCATGCGTCAGTCCTGCTGTGTTCTGCCTTACCTGGTTTTGCAATGGCTGCCCAGACGGTCACCGAGTTGGCGCCCAGTGTCATCCAGTCCACACGCGATGCGGCTGACGGCTCGGGAAGCTATACGGTTTCTGAAGGGAGCACCGCCAGCAAGACCTCCACCCAGAATAGAGATGAAGCCCAAACCGTCAACACGGTCACTGCGCAAACCCTGGATGACTACCAGGTCAAAGATCTCAACGACGCCATGCGCTTCGTCAGTGGTGTGTCCCAGACGAACACGTTGGGGGGCACCAAGGATGCTGTGATCAAGCGCGGATTTGGCAGCAACGACGACAACTCCATTTTGCGGGACGGGGTCCGCTCGGCGATTGGCCGCAATCTCGGCGCCACTACTGATCACGTGGAAGTGTTGAAGGGCCCTGCGTCGCTGATGTATGGCGCGCTGGAGCCGGGCGGGCTGATCAATGTGATCAGCAAACAACCGCAGTTCACCGAAAGCACGACATTGACGGGCTCTGGTTACAGTGAAGGCGGCGGGACCTTTGGTGTGGACACCACCGGGCCGCTCGGCGATACCAACTTGGCGTACCGGCTGGTTGCCGAGCGCTCCCACGAGGACTACTGGCGTAATTATGGTGTCGATGAGCACACGCTTATTGCGCCGTCGATCGCCTGGGTCGGCGACCGCGCCAGTTTCTCACTGGCCTACACCTACAACGATTACGCGAGCCCCTTTGACCGCGGCACGGTGTTCGCCAACGGCCACCCGGCCGACATCAGTTACCGCGATCGTCTGGATGAGCGCTGGGCCAAGACCGTCGGCATCAGCCAAAGCACCACCGCGAAGTTCGAGTACCAGCTCAATGATGACTGGCGCAGCCGGTTGACCTATGGATGGACCGAGGATCGTTACAGCCTGGCGATTGCACAGCCCAGCACCTTGAAAGGCGACACCCTGCGCCGGATTGCCAACGGCGGGCACTATGACTACGAGAGCCGCTACACCGCGCTGGACTTTATAGGCGATCAGCAGTTGTTCGGCCAGCGGCATGAGATTGTCGTCGGGGTGGACAACGAGTCGCTGGATAAATACCGCGGTAAAACCTACCGCAACGCCAGTAGCACCGCCGGCAACCTCGACATCCAGAACCCCACCTACGGCAATCTGGCTGAGCCTGCGACGGTCAGTGCGGCCCAGAGCAACGCCGAAAATAACCTGGTCACCACCTCGGCGTACTTCAAGGACAACTGGCACCTTAACGATCGCTGGATTCTGGTGTTTGGTGGTCGTCAGGAACACTGGGATCAATACAGCGATCAGGGGCTGGGCAGCGCGTACGCACCGGGTGCGGATTCTAACGGCGATAAATTTCTCCCCTTCGGCGGGATTGTTTATCAGCCGACCGACAACGTCGCGCTCTACGCCAACTACAGCCGTTCCTTCGTGCCGAATGATGCCGACGATGCAGGCAACAGCTTCAAGCCTACCGAAGGTCGCAGCTACGAAGTGGGTGTCAAATACAGCCCGGTCCAGGCGCTCAACGTGAACCTGGCCGTGTATGACATCGTCAAGAAAAACCTTGTGAACAGCGTGCTGCAGGCAAACGGCGACAGCATTGACGAGGCGGTAGGGAAGGCGCGCTCGCGAGGGGTTGAACTGGATGTAACAGGAGAGATCGCGCGTAACTGGAGCATCATCGGCACCTACGCCTATGACCACACGGAAGTGCTGAAAAACGCAGAATCACCCGAGCAGGAAGGCAACCGCTTGCCCAATGCGCCGATGCACACCGCGAGCCTGTACCTCAGCCATCAACTCGGGCTGCCCGCCGAAACCGGCAAGTGGCTTGTCGGCGCAGGTGCCCGATACGTCGGAGAGCGGCCGGGCGACGATGCCAATAGCTTTTGGCTGGACAGCTACACGACGGCCGATGCCTTTGTGCGCTGGGATTTACCCACCCATGACTACAAGACCAGTCTGCAGTTGAACATCGACAACCTGTTCAACAAGGAATACTACCCGGCCACCACGGGCAGCAGCACGCTCCAGGTGGAGGAGGGAGCGCTCCGAACTGCGCGGCTGACTGCCAGCGTCACGTTCTGATGGCAGCGATCGGTGCCGGGCAATCCGGCACTGGTCGGTTCAGATCAAACGACTCTTTTGTGCATCCGTACAGAGGGTTTACTCACCCTGCGCCGGCACTCTGAACCGCGCGATCACCGGCATGTGATCGGAAATCAACAACGTATCCGCCTGCCTCACCCGCGCCTCGACCCGTTTCAGCTTCGGGCTGTAGAACAGAAAATCCTGCGTCCGGTCCGGGCCGCTGATGCGGGGATCGTTAGGGAAGCGGGTGTACCACGTGCGACGGTCCTCACCGGCCACGTCTTCATTGCTCGGGATCATCGGGAAGCTTTCCCACAAGCCACGCAGCTCACTCTCTGCCGCAAACGGCGCGCGCTGCTCGGCAGGTAGCCGCTGATATTGCCCCTGTGGCAGCAGGTTGAAATCTCCGCCGGTTATCCACAGCGTGCCGTTTTGCTCGAAGGTTTGTTGCAACTGACGAACCGATGCTAATTGCCGTTTTCGCACGTCGCCGCCCGGCTCCGCATCGCCCAGGTGCGTGTTTGTCACCGCCAGATGTCGGCCATCGCTCAGCGGCAGGTAGCTGACCAGCAGCGCAGGTTGAGGTTGAAACAGGCGGCTGATGAAATGGCCGGACGGCGAGGGCAGGTGCAGGCGTTCGGCGCTGTCCAGTTGGTAGCGGCTCAGTGTCGCCAGTTTGCGTCCGACGCTGCCAAAGATGTGGCGATCCGGCACGAAGTCGGACTTCCAGTCAAACGCCTCGCTGCTGCAGGGGTACAGGTCGGCGACGCGCGCCTGGAGCAGGGCTAGTTGGTTGCCGTAGTCGGTGTTCTTCGCGCCGTCGTCGACTTCCTGCAGCAAGACGATGTCCGGCTGCTCATCGCGGATGACCCGTGCGACTTCATCGAGGTTGTACGCCAGGTCTTCCGGGGTCGGGCGCTCGTCCGGGCCGCTGCCGTCGGGCAGGTCGTACCAGAAGACATAACGCTTGCCGGCCAGGTATTGAATGTTCCAGGTCATCACCTTGAGCGTCTGACCCGGCGCCAATACCGGTGGCTTTGCGTCCTTCGCGTTGCAGGATACCGCCACCTTCTCGTGCCGGGCGGGGTGCCAGGTCACGTCATAAAGCAGTATCACGAACAGCCCGGCAGACACCGCGAGGTAAAGCAGATACCGCGTCGGACGTGCCATCTTTTCACACCGACCGAGCGGGCGGGTCAATGAGCATGAACAACCGGAACATCATCACGCTGATAAGCAGCTGCAGGAAGCTGGAGACACTGTCCACCGCAATCGACAGCATCGGGCTTTGCTGGTCTGGCAGCACGTAATAACTCAGCGCCTCAAGCAGCGACAGCGGGATGTAAACGCACAGCACGCAGACGAAAATCCGCACCACGTGGCCCTGCGTCATTCTGAAGCTTTCGCGCATCGCCTCCAGCGGCCCCATCCCGCGCAATACCAGCAAGTATTCCGACAGCTGCAGTTTGATCATCACCCACACGCCCGGCAGGATGAACAGCGACATGCCGGCCATGATCAGCAGGGTGCTCAGCGCCGTCAGCACCGCGAACGTGGGCCACATGCGCAACGCCACGGCCCACAGGCTGGATTTGACCGGCTCTTCGCCCCGGGTTTTCGCATCCAGGAAAAGGATCAGCGCACCGGTGTAGAGCGGATAAAAAAGCAGCCCGACCAACAGTGGCGCGACGCCGTTGCCCTGCCCGAAGCCGATGAGCTGTTTGGTCAGGGCCTCCAGCACTACCAAGGGCAGGCACAACGTAAGAATGCTGCCGAAGTTGCGTCGGAAGAAGTACAGCGAGTCTTGCAGAATGGTCAGCGGATTCATGAACGGATCACAGGGATAAGCAGGCCGACACTGTAACGTAGCGCCGCGGAACCGGCCAACCGGCACCCGCGAGCCGGCTTTCTTAACTTTTTTTACATCCTATTGAAACGCCCTTGAACAGCCCCATTACTGGCTATGTCCGAGCAATGGCTCAGAACAGAATTCCTACGGCAATCTAACGAGGTCGCCATGAACAGCGAAGAACAAACCCTGATCGACGGCTTGTTTGGCAAGCTCAAGCAAGCAGAAACCGAATCGGCCCCCCGTGATGCGCAGGCCGAAGCGCTGATCAAGGAGCACCTGACTCGCCAGCCGGCCGCGCCTTATTACATGGCGCAGTCGATCCTGGTGCAGGAAGTCGCGATCAAGCAGCTGGAGGCCCAGAACCGTCAGCGCGACGAGCAGATTCAACAGCTGCGGGCTGAGCTGGAGCGGGCAAAGTCCGCCGCGCCTGCCCAGTCCGGCAGCGGCGGTGGATTTCTGTCGAGCATCTTCGGCGGCGGTTCGCGCGAGCCCCAGGCTCAGCAACCAGCTTCGTCGTTCTCGCGTCCGTCGAACCCGCAACCTTCCTCGGGCGGCTGGCGTGAAAGCGGTCCGGCCAGCGCACCGCAGCAAAATTATGCTCAGCCACAGCAAAACTATGCCCAGCCGCAACAGGCACCGGCGGCTCCAGTCGGCAGTGGTTTCCTGGGCGGCGCCCTGAAAACCGCAGCGGGCGTGGCCGGTGGCGTGATGCTGGCGGAAGGCATCAGCAGCCTGTTCCATCACAACAGCCAACCGCAGGAAATCGTCGAGATCATCCAGGAGCAGCCGGCCCAGCCTGCCGCCGAACATGATCAGGGCGGCAGCGGTGGGTGGGGTGACGACCAGCAGCGCGTGACAGGTAATGACAGTACCGGCAATGACAGCTGGGGCAGTGATTCAAATGGCTTCGCCGACACTGACTACGGCAGTGACACCGGTGGCGGCTTGTTTGACGACGACGATTCTTTCGTCTGATAACGAAAGGCAGCGGCGGCATATCCTTTAGGAATGTCCCGCTGCCCCGACAGCACGCTGCGGCCCTCCACACCCAATCCTTCAATCCCGTTCCCAAAATGGCATACTGAGCGCCGGTCCGGTTTTCGGGCCCTTGTCGCTTGTCAGCGCATCGAGGATTTTGGGTGAGAAGAATCGCGGTCTTCGCCGACGTACAGAACCTGTATTACACAGTGCGTCAGGCTCACGGTTGTCACTTCAATTACGCCGCCCTGTGGGCTGACATCAGCCAGCGCGGGCAGATCGTCGAGGCGTATGCGTATGCCATCGACCGTGGCGACAGCAAGCAGCAGCAATTCCAGCAGATCCTGCGCAACCTCGGTTTCACCGTCAAACTCAAACCCTACATCCAGCGCAGCGACGGCTCGGCCAAGGGCGACTGGGACGTGGGCATCACCATCGACATCATGGACGTCGCGCCGAATGTCGATGAAGTCGTGCTGGCGTCCGGCGATGGCGATTTTGACCTGTTGCTGGAGCGCATCATCAGCAAACACGGCGTCGAAGCGATTGCCTACGGCGTACCGGGGTTGACCGCCAATTCGTTGATCCGCGCGGCCAGTCGTTATGTGCCGATCGAGGGCGGGTTGCTGCTCAAGACCTGATCCACCGCCTCGGTGCAGCAGCGTCTGTGTCGCCTATGCAACTGACGACGAATGACTTGTGGGAGTGAGCTTGCTCACGAAGAGGCCGGGGCATTCAGCCACTTTCTCTGGGGCTGAAAGTAAGTCTTCGCGAGCAAGCTCGACTCCCACGGGAGGGTGATTCGGCTCGGGATTCCCGGTTGGCGCAAGACCTGTGGGAGTGAGCTTGCTCACGAAGAGGCCGGGGCATTCAGCCACTTTCTCTGGGGCTGAAAGTAAGTCTTCGCGAG
>NZ_JBWKVD010000008.1:0-109907 GCF_059421525.1 Pseudomonas sp. GW821-FHT02H06 | reverse complement strand
AGCAAGCTCGCTCCCACATGACGGTGGGCTGACTCAAAATCGCCGGTTGTTGCAGGACCTGTGGGAGTGAGCTTGCTCACGAAGAGGCCGGGACATTCAGCCACTTTCTCTGGGGCTGAAAGTAAGTCTTCGCGAGCAAGCTCGCTCCCACAGGAATTGAGTTTGCTGCAGAACAGTGTGATGCCTGAACATCACGCGTTTTCCGAAAAAAATCGTCACTGTTAAGGCCACCTCCATGCAAGAACGCATCGCCGTCATCGACTTCGAAACCACCGGCATTTCCCCCAGCAGCTACTGCCGCGCGACGGAAATCGCGGTGGTGATTGTGGAGCAGGGCGTCATCGTCGAGCGCTATCAAAGCCTGATGAACGCCGGCGTGCGCATCCCGTCCTTCATCGAATCCCTGACCGGCATCAGCAACAGCATGCTGCGCACGGCGCCGCCGGCTGAACGGGTCATGAATGAAGTTGCCGAGTTCGTCGGCCTGACGCCGCTGGTGGCGCACAACGCCTCGTTCGACCAGAAGTTCTGGGACTTCGAACTGTCGCGCATCAAGCGTAGTCGTGTGCAAAGCTTCGCCTGCTCCATGCTGCTGGCGCGACGTCTTCTGCCCCACGCGCCGAACCACAAACTCGGCACCCTCACCAGCTGGGCCGGCTTGCCCCACACCGGCAAGGCTCACCGGGCCATGGCCGATGCCGAAATGGCCGCCAACCTGACGCTGCACCTGGGCCACCAACTGCGCGACACCCACGGTCTCGCCGGTGTCTCCCATCAGTTGCTGTGCACCCTGCAAAAAGTCCCGGCGAAGAAGATTGCGGATGCGATCAGCAAGCACCGGGGGCTCTAGTCAGTCTTTGGCGCAGGTGCCTCAAGCCCAATCAGCATGCCCGATCAAATGAATGAAGCCGGCATCGCCTTGAGTCAGGGCAGCAGACTCCGCGGAGTTGGCGATATTGAATGCGACCTGCCCACGGCTTGTGCCGCCGTCCAGCGATTGGACCCAATAGGCAAGGCCGGCAGCGTCGTTGCCTCGGCCCAGGACGTTTTGATAAAGATTTTCTACAAAGGCTGCGTTGCCGCCATCGGGCAGGCGTTGGGAAAATTCCGCAGATTGCACAAAACCATCCGCAATCTGGGCACCGGTTTCGCCTGCTGCGGCGTGAGACAGCCAGAACTTCAGGCCTTCGATATCGGGCGCACGATCCAGAATGGTATACAGACGCCCGATGTTTGCCTGCGCCGCGTCGAGGACGAACAGCTCGCGATCTGCGAAATCAAGCAGATTGAAGCCACTCAGTTCGAATGTCGCCGCAGCTCCCGTGGAACGACTGACTGACAGCGTGTCGGTATCGAGGGCGTTGATCGTGTAGGCGGATGCAGCGTCGTTGAACATAAAGGTGTCGATACCGGCGTTGCCCGCCAGATGCGAAGCCCCATTGCCGTCAAGCCTGACTTCCTGCTCACTGATCTGATCGTCGCCAGCCGTGCCGGTGGCCACGCCGTTGCCCACCACCATATCCAGATTGTTCCAGGCGTTATGATCCACGATCCTGACGTAGCCTGTCTCGCCCTCCGAGAGGTCATGGCTCTCACGCGAATTCAGGAAGCCATCAGCAACCGCCGTTCGACTCAAACCCTCCTGCAGCAGCGTGCTCCAGTACGACACACCTGAATCATCGCCTGTGCGATGCAGTACGGTCTGATAGAGCTCAAGGACAAAGTCCCGACTACCCAGCACGCTGTAGCGCTGTATCCCTTCAGCGGAATTCAGAAAGCCATCGCGAATCTCTGCATCCGAGCTGCCCATCGCTTGATGCGTCAGCCAGTAATCCAAGCCCTGATAATCGGGCGTCCGACCGAACAGTGAGTAGAGCCTGGCAACGTAAGCCTGATCCTCGGTGAGCGCAATGTGATGAAGATCCCTGCCAAAGCTCAACGAAACAGTGGCATCACTCTGGGCGTTGAAGGCGCCATACTGGCTGCGAAAAGCCATGAGCAGTTCGTCAAGACCGGCATCGTGGTCGCTGAAAGCCAGCTTTTCGACGCCTAAAAGCGTGTCCACATCGGACGTTTGCGCATCATGAACCCTGAGGGTGGCATTGCTCACAAGCGCGGCATCGTAGGTTGCAAAGTAGCGAGCACCGGCCTCGGTATACAAAGCGGTGTCGAAGCCGTTGCCGCCATCGAGTACGTCCGAGCCGGCCCCACCCATCAGCCGATCGTTGCCATCGCCGCCTAACAGCTGGTCATTGCCCGCGCTTGCATTGAGAAAGTTGTCACTGGCGTTGCCGATCAGCGTATCCGCGCCTGCACCCGTTATGGCGTTCTCGATAACCGTACCGCGCGCGATGGCGATATTCGATAGACCGCCGTATACGCTGGAAAAAGCTTCACTTCTTAGATCGACTGTCTGAGCGCCGACATAGGTGCTGACGTTAATCGTGTCGTTGCCGCCCGAATCATAGAGCGTGGCCACCAGGCCGGTCACGAAGTCGGTTCCGGTGTTTATGGAAGCCTTGTTAAAACTGTAGGTGTCGTCACCCGTGCGGGTGACGGCGGTGCCGTACAGTGCCTGGATGGCGACGATGTCCGCCAGCATGGGGGTAGCGACATAGCCGAAAGAGGCATTGGAATAGGTATTCTGGTCCTGACTGAAGTAGGACATTATCGAATATTTCCAGCTGTCCTCTTGGTAGAAGGCATTGTTGGGGAAGGTCGCGCTGCCGTTGTAATTGCCCGCATGGCCCAACCCCAGCGCGTGGCCGATTTCATGAATGTAGGTCTGCTGATAATACCAACCGTAATTCACCCAATTGGAAGCGATGTTGACGCTGCTGTCCGAGATCACGCTGCCTGCGTAATTGGAGCTGGTGTACGCACCGCTCTTGTTTTCGCTGAAATTGATCGCCCCGGCAGCGGTGGTTTCCACAAAGTGGATGCCACTGACGTTAGTCCAGGTTTGCAGCGCGTATCTGGCAACAGCCTGAGCGTTGGCGCTCAAGCTTGCCAGGTTGACGGTGAGCGAGCCCCCGGCGCGCACGTCAAAGTGGTGCTGGGAACCGCCATAGGCGTCGTGCCAATAGCCATCAGTCAGGTAGTTGGCTTGCTGGTCCAACGTCAGGTGCTCAAGCGTCGCTTGGCTGGTGGCCGTCTGTTGGCTCACACCCTGGCTGGTCGCTCCGTCAGCCCAGAGTTGGGTGAGTGAATCGCACATCGAACACATGTAGAAACTCCGGGGCAAGGCCGGCCTGGCCAGGTCAATGACGCATAAATCGGGTACGGACCGGTGATGAGTTCAAGCCACTGAGCCGGTTTTGGAAACTGGCGGCATGACCTTCACGCGCGTTTGACCCGCCTTGGTCTTGACGATGGTGAGGCTCTTCGAGAAGGTACGGCAGGGCATGGTCGAAGACTCTCGATGCCCATTCCTGATGAAGTTGTCGGCATGCTTTCAGGCGACTTAAGGCGGTTTTTCCTGGAGTCGATGAAATACAGCTGGAATAGGCTGGAGGAGGCGTTCTGGTTGGGAAGGCTGCTTTGGAGCGCTTTGCGTACTTTTCCCGATCATCTCGCCGCTCCCGCGTCAGCGGCGGCAAACACCGGCCAGCAAAAATTGTACGGGTCGAATAAACCACATTTGTAACTGACGCCTGCGGCCCGGACATTTCTAGAATCAGTCCCACAATAACCGACTGTACTAGAGCCCTTCATGCCTGCTGTCCGCCGTTTCCCCCTGCTGCTTATCGGGGCCTTTTTCGCGCTTTATGTGATCTGGGGCTCGACCTATCTCGCCATCCGCATCGGTATCGAAACCTGGCCTCCGCTGATGATGGCCGGGGTGCGCTTCACCATCGCCGGCTCCATCCTGTTTGCCTTCATGC
Organism: Pseudomonas sp. GW821-FHT02H06; assembly: GCF_059421525.1. Taxonomy (NCBI): domain Bacteria; kingdom Pseudomonadati; phylum Pseudomonadota; class Gammaproteobacteria; order Pseudomonadales; family Pseudomonadaceae; genus Pseudomonas; species Pseudomonas sp. GW821-FHT02H06. The sequence continues at coordinate 106,023 of NZ_JBWKVD010000008.1, read as the reverse complement.
GCTATCGAGGCGCGCCGATGCCGACCTGGAAGCAGTGGAAATCCGCAGGGATGATCGGCTTTCTGCTGCTCGCCTGCGGCAATGGCGGCGTGACCCTGGCGGAACATGCAGGCGTCGCTTCGGGTGTCGCCGCGTTGGCCGTGGCCGTGGTGCCGTTGTTCACCTTGTTGTTCGGCCTGTTCTGGGGGCATCGCAATACCGGGCTGGAGTGGGCCGGCATTTTGCTCGGCCTCGTCGGCATCTCCTTGCTTAACCTGGGCTCGAACCTGCAGGCCAGCCCCATGGGCGCCGCGCTGGTGATCTTCGCCGCCGCGACCTGGGCGTTCGGCTCGGTGTGGAGCCGCTACCTGCCCTTGCCCGCCGGGCCGATGGCCAGCGCCTGCGAAATGCTGGTGGCCGGCGCGGTGCTGTTGCTCGGCAGCTTCGTGAGCGGCGAACGCATGACCCAATCCCCGGGCCTGTCCGGCTGGTTGGTGATGGCGTATCTGGTGGTGTTCGGCTCCATCGTCGCGTTCAGCTCCTACATGTACTTGCTGAAGAACGTGCGACCCGCCGCCGCGACCAGCTATTGCTACGTCAACCCGGCGGTGGCGGTGTTGCTGGGCGTGTTGTTCGCCGGCGAACACATCGGCTGGGCCGAAGGTGCGGCGATGGCGGTGATCATCAGCGCCGTCGTGCTCATCGGCCTGCCGCAGTGGCGCAAGCAGAAACCGGTGGAGAAAGGGTAAACTGCGCGCCATTGTCTTCTACAGACTCTTGTGCGCTGACCTTTTTCCAACGGTACTGAAATGACATTCGCCTCCCTCGGCCTGATCGAACCCCTGCTGCGTGCCCTCGAAACACTGGGCTACCAGACTCCCACCCCCGTTCAGGCCCAGGCGATTCCGCCCGTGCTCGAAGGCCGCGACCTGATGGCCGCCGCCCAGACCGGCACCGGCAAGACCGCAGGTTTCGCGTTGCCACTGCTGCAACGCCTGACCATGGAAGGCCCGAAGGTCGCTGCCAACTCTGTGCGCGCGCTGGTGCTGGTGCCGACCCGCGAACTGGCCGAGCAGGTTCACGAAGCCATCGCGCAATACGCCGAGCACCTGCCGCTGACCACGTACGCGGCTTACGGCGGCGTCAGCATCAACCCGCAGATGATGAAACTGCGCCGCGGCGTAGACGTGCTGGTCGCCACCCCTGGCCGTTTGCTCGACTTGTATCGCCAGAACGCCGTGAAGTTCTCGCAGCTGCAGACCCTGATCCTCGACGAAGCCGATCGCATGCTTGATCTAGGCTTTTCCGAAGAGCTGCGCGACATCTACGCCGCGCTGCCGAAGCGCCGCCAGACGCTGCTGTTCTCCGCGACCTTCTCCGATGCGATCCGCGCGCTGGCCGGGCAGATGCTCGACAACCCGCTGACCATCGAAGTCAGCCCGCGCAATGTCGCGGCCTCGTCGGTCAAGCAGTGGATCGTCACCGTCGACAAGAAGCGCAAGAGCGAGCTGTTCATTCATCTGCTCAAGAAGCATCGCTGGGGGCAGGTGCTGGTGTTCGCGAAAACCCGCGTCGGCGTCGACCAATTGGTGGAGCGCCTGCAAGGCCTGAGTCTCAACGCAGACGGCATTCACGGCGACAAACCCCAGGCCACTCGCCAGCGCGCGCTGGATCGGTTCAAGAGCGGTGACGTGCAGATCCTCGTCGCGACCGACGTTGCGGCTCGCGGCCTGGACATCGACGACCTGCCGACCGTGGTCAACCTTGACCTGCCGATCGTTGCCGAAGACTACATCCACCGCATTGGCCGCACCGGGCGTGCGGGGCAAACCGGTGAAGCGATCTCCCTGGTGTGCGCCGACGAAGTCGACTTGCTCAGCGCCATCGAAATGCTCACCCGCCAGACCCTGCAGCGGCGCGAAGAGCCCGACTTCATTCCAGAGCACCGCGTGCCGGCCACCGACGCGACCGGGCAGATTCTGAAGAAACCGAAAAAGCCAAAGAAACCCAAAACCAGCGGCGGAGGCGGCAAACGCAATCTGGGCAAGTGGGTCGATAGCGGCGAAGCGGCGGCAGAAGTGCCGTCCATCAAGCCAGTGCGCAAAGTGCCGGTATTCAACACCGGACCGCGTAAGCGCAAGCCGTAAGAGGAAGAACTGCAGTACGGTCCGGCCAATCCCATTGCCCGGACCAGCGAGCTTATTGTGGGAGCGAGCTTGCTCGCAAAGCTGTTTGTCCGGCGCAGAAAATCCACCGGATGGACCGGCCTATTCGCGAGCAAGCTCGCTCCCACAGGTTCTGCGTTCAATCCATAGTGCCCGGTCGACGCAATCAATTGTGGGAGCGAGCTTGCTCGCGAAAGATGGCTCGCCAGTCCACGTCCCAACGACACACCCAAAAGGGCCTAACGCCCGCGCAGCACATCCTGATAAAGATCCGCATACCCCTGCACCATCTTCTCCGACGTAAACATCGACTCAAATCGCTGCGCCGCCTTCAGCCCCATCTGCTTCGCCCGCTCTCGGTCATTCCAAAGCGTATTCATCGCGGCCGCCAGCGCGTCCGGATCCCGTGGCGAAACAACCAGCCCCGTCTCGTCCGCGATGTTGATGAAGGTGGTGCCAGTGCCCATCTCGCACGAGATCATTGGCTTGCCATACATCGCCGCTTCCAGCAGCGAGATGCCGAACGATTCCGAGCGCTGGTGAGACGGGAAGACAAAGGCTTCGCAGAGCATCAGCAGCGCGTTCTTGTCCTCGTCCGGCAGGCTGCCCACAAACACGACGTTACTAAGCCCGAGCGCCTTGGCTTTCGCCTTGAGCTCCAGCTCTTGGTGCCCGCCGCCCATGATCACCACCGGCAGGCGATTTTTGTGCGCCGCTTCGAGGAGGAAATCCAGGCCCTTGTAGTAACGCAGCGCACCGACGAACAGAAAGAAGCGTTCGCCCAATTGCTGCTTCCACTGCTCAAGTTTTGCCTGAGACGGAGCAGGGTAGGTGGCTCGATCCAGCCCAAACGGAATGATCTCAACCTTATCCCTGAACCGGGTTAGCACTTCACTGCTGGCGGCATAGTTCGGCGACGATACGACGATCCGATCAACGCTCCCCAGAAAACGGTTCATCAGCGGCGCATACAGTTTGAGCAGCGTCTTCTGTTTGATGATGTCCGAGTGGTAACTCACCACTGTTGGCTTTTTGATCTGCGCGGCGAAGTGCGCGACGTCCATATACGGCCACGGGAAGTGGTAGTGCACGATGTCAGCTTCGCGCGCGAGCTCTTTAAAGTCCCGAAGGCCTGACAAAGAAAAGCCCGTCGACGCGACGTACAGATCCTGCTTTGAGCGGTGTGCGATGTGATTGCCGACCGTCTCGTTACGCGCCGCGCCTTGTGTGCTCAGCGACAGCACTTCGGACTCGATCCCGTGGGCCTTGCAACCCTGTGCCAGCTGAAAGATGACTTGCTCGACGCCACCGCCCTTGCTTTCCGGGAAGTAGGTTTTGAAGAAGTGCAAAACTTTGATCATCAGGATTCTCTGACGAAACGATAACGTCCGCTGTTCTCGCGATAGGTGCGTTGCGGGCAGAGCGGGGATGTGTGGAGCGGAAGATATAGGAAAACCCGAAGCGCCTCACAGCGCTTCGGGTCGAGTACTGCGGCGTTACGCGTCTGCCAGCATCCAGCCAAGCGTTTCGCTCAGCTCCGGAGTTTGCCAGCCAGGGACCAGCGACTTCAGCTTGCTGTTGTCGCCACACAAGGTCTTGACCTCGTTGGCTCGCACGAAAGCAGGATTCACTTCGACGGTGAGGTCGTGGCCGGTGATGGCGCGGCACATGTCGATCACTTCACGCAGCGAGTGAGTCTTGCCCGAACTGACGTTCACGTACTGACCGAACGGCTTGGCTTCCAGCAGCCCGCGATAAGCGGCCACCAGCGAACGGACGTCGCTGAAATCGCGCCAGACATCCAGGTTGCCCAGCTCGATCTTCCCGGCCTTCTCGCGGAAGTGTTTGACGATCTTCGGCAGCAGGAAGTTATCCGCCTGGCCGACGCCGGTGTAGTTGAACGGGCGCGCGATGATGATCGGCAACCGCCCGAACCACAGACTGGCCATGTATTCCATGGCCAGCTTGCTCACGGCGTAATCGTTGGCCGGCGCCGGCGTGGTGCTCTCATCAAGCAATCCTTCCGACGCATTGCCATACACGTTGGCACTGCTGGAGAGCAAAACGCTTTCCGGCGCCTTGCCGCAGTTGGCGATGGCTTCGAGCAGGTTGCGCGTACCAATCAGGTTGACCTGGTAAAACGCATCCGCCGCGCCATGTCCGACAAAGGCCAATGCCGCGAGATGAACGACGATGTCCGGCTGAAGGTCCGCCAGCAGCTTGCTCAGACCCACCAGATCGGTGAGATCAGCCTGATAATAATTGGCTTCATCGGACGGATTGCTGCCCAGACCCACAACCTCGCAGCCTTGGGCTGTGAGCTCGGCCGCCATGTAGCGCCCCGTAAATCCATGAATACCCGTTATCAGCGCTCGCTTGCCGGCGATACTCATCAGAACGAGAACCCTTTTTCGTTACGACGCAGGTCTGCTTCGACCATCATGCGGCACAGCTCTTCCAGGTTGGTCTTAGGCTCCCAGCCCAGGACTTCCTTGGCTTTGGCCGGGTTGCCGATCAACAGCTCAACTTCGGTCGGGCGGTAGAACTTCGGATTGACCGAGACCAGGACCTTGCCAGTGGCAGCGCAGGTACCGATTTCTTCTTCCGCTTCGCCACTCCAGTTGATGGTGATGTCGACAGCCTTGAATGCCATGGCGACGAAGTCACGAACGGTTTCAGTGCGGTTGGTGGCCAGGACGAAAGTGTCCGGCTGATCAGCCTGCAGCATGCGCCACATACCTTCGACGTACTCTTTGGCGAAGCCCCAGTCGCGCTTGGCGTCCATGTTGCCCAGTACCAGCGAGTCCTGCAGACCCAGCTTGATCTTGGCAACGGTGTCAGTGATTTTGCGCGTGACGAACTCACGGCCGCGCAGTGGCGACTCGTGGTTGAACAGAATGCCGCTGGTCGCAAAAATGCCGTACGACTCGCGGTAGTTGATGGTCATCCAGTGAGCGTACAGCTTGGCGACGCCGTATGGGCTGCGCGGATAGAACGGGGTGTCTTCAACCTGAGGAATGGCCTGAACCTTACCGAACATCTCGGAAGTCGACGCCTGGTAGAAGCGGACTTTCGGGTTAACGATACGGATGGCTTCCAGCAGATTCACAGCGCCCAGGCCGGTGATTTCGGCGGTGGTGATCGGCTGTTCGAAGGAAACGCCCACGAAGCTCTGCGCGGCGAGGTTGTACACCTCGGTGGCTTCGGTGGTCTGCAGCAGGCGGATGCTGGCCGACAGGTCGGTCAGGTCGTACTCGACCAGGTGCAGGTTTGGATTGTTCTGGATGCCCAGTTCTTCGATCCGCCAGAAATTGACAGAACTGGTACGACGATAGGTGCCGTAGACGGTGTAGCCCTTGCCAAGCAGCAGTTCAGCCAGGTAGGCGCCGTCTTGACCAGTGATGCCGGTAACGATTGCTTTCATGCGAATCCTTTGAACTCCGTCTTAGTGCTTTACCGCACGTGTTGGGTAGATGATATGGGCAGACGCGGAATCTTACTATGAGGGTCGTAAACGCACAAAGCTTAAGCCGTATCGCAGGGCCCACGTAGGGTGGGCGAACCCGCGTCCTGCTTGACTTTGTGCGTCATGCATCTGTCATTGACCGATGGTCCGCCAAGTTTTGGTGTCCAGGTCGAGCTTGCATGTGTTTACTATTTTGTGGCTCGCCAAGTACGCAGCAACCCGAGCATCATAATCGGCGGCATTAGGATCAGCGAGATTCCAGTCGGGCGGGTTAAATGACGCGAAACCGTTGATCGTTGGTTTTTTAATTAGCTCGGCGATCAACATCGCACTGACGTTGTGCGCGTAGATTTTGTCGATCATCGTGGTTTGGGTCTTCCATCCGCTCACGTAGAACACGTCACACGTGTTCGGAGCGGGAGGAATATTTGCGATCTTGCCAAGTTCTGCCTGCCTGTCAAGGCTGATATAAGCCCTGTTCAGCTCTTCCAAAATGAGTAATCCAATCAGAATGAGTAAAATAGAAACAGGAAGCCGTGGCGACATCCGTGAGAGATAAACCAAGGACAGTGTCACGATGGGAAAGGTGAGGAATAGTTGGTACGCAGTCACAACATTAAGCGCTTGGGCGCCTGGGAAGTAGGTGAATACGTAATACCAAAGGCTCACCCCATTGATCTGGATGATCAAACTCCATGTCACCAGCGTGGCCAGCCCCGCCGCTCGTAGCAGTGCTTTGTTCCTGGGTTGCGTATTCTTCGAAAACAAGGTGAGCGTTGCAAAGATAAATATTAAAAACAAGATCGGCGCGATGCCGGTGTTGTAGTACTCACCCTCAACTGAGTAGTTCGATGTGAGTATCTTCACTACTTTATTGTATAAATCGCCAAACAGCAGGTTTTGCTGTCCGACTTGAAGAATTCCAATGGGGGGGACGGTGTAGTGAAGGGCGGTCTCATACAACCTGAACCCTGTTTCAGCGGCCTTCGGCAAATAAATGATCAGTAACGGCACAAATGACAGGCCGGTGATAACAGCCACGATCAATACCGCTACCCAGTGGGTAATGATTGCGCGGAAGAACAGGTAAGTGCTGTGGCGATTGTTGACGATCAACAGCGCCAGGCTGAAAAATATCGTAAAAAATATATAAAACCAGGTCATGTAGAAGCACGTGATGGCCCAGGCACCCAGAAGAATGCCGGCAGCGCCTCCGTTGATCACCACTTGTCGCCGGTTGTTAGCCAGCAGATGATTGCAAGCTGACCACAGGAGAGTGGTGACTATCGGTGCAAAAGCCAGTGTGGCGAGTTGTACCCGGGTGCCGTGCGACGTCAGATTGTTAGCAATCATGAACAATCCTGCGGCAAGAACTGACCACAGGAAGTTAACGCTGAAGACCTTGCGCATCATCCAGAAAAAACCGCTAAACCCGATGCATTTGATGACGGCATTTGAGAGTTCGGAGGAGATAAAAGGGTCGAAATCAAACACCCGAATGACAGAGTAAATCATTCCGATGATGAAGTAACCGTCGGTCTGGGCAAGCGTATTCTTGTAGGGGTAGAAATAATAAAGCTCAGACCAGACCGCGTTGCCATGCCAGAAGCTTAACCAGTGTTCCATAATGGCGACAACGATTGCTGCATCGTAGCTGTCGCCATAAAGGGTGGTGAAGCCGTTCAGGACCTGTACCCGAAACTGGAGAAACAGAAAAAACAACATGCCGCTTATAAAAATAAGGGTCTTTATGCTAAGTCTGAAAACGTTGGTCTGCTTGGGTGTCAGTATCATTGTGGTCTTCTACTTTCCATGTGGTTTCAGCGTCCAGTTACGCGCGTAAAGACAGGACGATTCCGCCCATGATCAAAGCGACCCCGGCGAAGTATTGAACGCTGAACTTCTCACCGAAAACGAAGTGGCTGCCGATGGGAACGATGATGAACGCCATCGCCATAAGCGGGTAGGCTTTTCCCAAGTCTATTTTTTGCAGCACCCACACCCACGCAATCGTGGTGACGCCATACAGCGCGAATGCGATGAAAAGGGTCGTTAACGTCTGGGTGTCAAACAGCGTGCCAGAGCGCTGCAGAGAGGCCGCGGACAACTTGAATAGAATCTGACCGCCAGCAATGCCCAGCACACAGAGTACGGCTACGAAGTAAATCATTTGTCATCTGCCCGCTTGGCTATTTTGAATTTTCTTCGTACTTGATGAAACGCTCTCTGTGGGGCTGAAGCAATGTCGTGGCCTATGAACGCGAGCAGAAACTGCGTGCCAATGATGACGGGCACGGCAGACAACATCACGGTTCCCGCAGGGGTTGGTATGTCTGTTCTGATGGATTCAATCCAGTGGGACATGCCGAAAACGCTTCCCCATACGAGCAGGGCGAGGCCCAGAGGAAGCTCCAGCGACGCCAGCGACATGCCGCGTAGGTAATAGTTGTAAAAAATGCGCTTGCCGAAGTTCCTGCAATGTTTGATTAGGAATTCGCCGACAACATCCGAGATCTTTAGATTGCTGACTTCATCTTCATACTTGGCGTCCATTGGTATGTCCAGCACAACCGCCCGCAAGGTGTTAAGTCTGAACAGCATGTCCGTTTCAAAAAAGTAACGCTTACTTATTTTTTTGAAGGGCAAATGTTTGACTACGTCAATATGAATTGCAGTGTAGCCATTTGTAGGGTCGAACAGATCCCAATACCCCGAGGAAAGTTTTGTCATGAACGACAATACGGCATTGCCAAAAAGCCTGACCTTAGGCATTTCGGTGATTTTTTCCAAATCAAAGAATCTGTTGCCTTTGGTGTAGTCTGCGTAACCAAGCAAGATGGGCGAGATAAAGTCTGGAATCAGACTAGGGTCCATCTGGCCGTCGCCATCGATTTTGACAATGACGTCGATGCCATCCTCGATAGCTGCTTGATAACCGGTCATGACTGCGCCGCCGACCCCTTGGTTCTCGGGGTTTTTGAGAACGCGGACGCGAGGGTCGACGCAATTTAGGGTAACAAACTCTCCGGACTGTTCCGGGCAGCAGTCGTCTACCACGTAAATCGTATGAACTTCGTCCCCTATGCTCGCTATCACGCCCAGGATATGGGCTTTGACTTTGTAGCTAGGGATAACGACCCCGATTTTTGGTTCGCTAAGAATCACAATTAACCCCGGATATTGCTCAAAGAAGATCGCGTGCCGATCAATAGCCTGACGCTTCCAAATCCAAGCCACTCAAGCGTAAAAAAAGCCCGATCATACCTGTACCGGCTTAATTTTGGGAGGTGTCCCGTCCTGAATAAGACTTGCGCCTTCTGGCCTTTTCCTCGATAGGAACCTATGGATTCGGGGGAAAGGCGCAGTCAGCGTGTGACACGCCCGGCTTATGGTCTGGCGCATGCCGAGCGTGAACTGGCGCGAATGGTGGCTTTAGCCAGGAATGAGCCAGCGTAGACCGACCGTTCGACGCACGGCCCAAGTGATTGCGCCGGAAACTATCGATACTCCGAGTAAGAGCGCGGGGACCGCGATCCATGGATTGGTGAAGTTCCATGCGTAGCCTTGGCCTTCGAATTCCCAGATGATCGCAGGGTGGATGAGGTAGACCCCGAAGCTGAGGCTGCCGAAGAACGTCAGCGCGCGGCTGGATTTCGGGCAGCGATCGGCCAGGAAGCTCGCGAACCAGCGGAGCGAATAGAAAAGCGCAAAGGTAGCAATCACTACCAGCGGTGCGAAATACTCGTAAAAAAGCTCAGTGTTTACCGGAAGGTCTTTTGAGTAGAACCATGTGCAAAACGCCGTGCAGCCGGTCGCTGCAATCCATACAAGGAAGGCGAGGGCGGCGCGAGCGGGTGTCATCCGGACATGCCGGTAAAATATCGCACCCGCGAGTATGTAAGCGGGGTAGATATAGAAAAAGTGAAAATCCAGCCCTAGTCGGACAGTGCCGGTAAAGCGGTCAAGGAACGGGATCATGCTCGACCCAAGCACCCATACCACCAGCACCAGAATCTGCATCGGCAGCGCGGTATTTCGGTGAAAGCTTGAAAGTACCGGGATGACGAAATAGGCAGGGATCAAAGCATAGAGGTACCAGAGATGGCCAATCACAGGCCCCTTCGCTATGGAGTCAAGCCATGTATCAACAGGCGCGGTACCGTGCCTGAAATGCAGATAGGTAAAGAAGATGATGGACCACGCCACCAGCACATACAGAATACGCCATGCGCGTTTCAAGATGCTCTTCACACTGTGTTCCCGAGGCAATAGCAGCGCACCCGTGATCATGAAGAACAGTGGTACGCATACCCTTGAAACGCTTTCCCAGGTATTGATTGCCCACCAGTGAGGTAGATGAATACCCGCAAACCCTTTCCCCGAAATATGGATAAGCAGGACCATCAGCGTCGCGACGATTCGAAGCGCGTCCAGCGAGACGTCGTGGATGGGAGTGCGTGGAGGTTGTGACGCAGATGAACGACTGGTCGGTTCCGTAAAAGGGCCAGGTAGGGTCATGAAACACCGTGATTGAATGTGATAGACCGAAGTACAGCGGGGTAGCTCCGCTCCCGATCTTTTTTAGTTATAGAAAAGTGGCGCGACTATTAGCCACGGCGACACGCGCGGCATCTGATGCTCTGCTCACCGGGCTTCCATACTGAACTTTATATGGTCCTGTCCCCACCAGCTCCAGCTAGGTGGAGGCGTGTAACAGTCAGGCTGGTTGGGAGGGTATGCGTCACACCTAACGGTGAATCCCTTGTGGGTGACCTCCCTGCCCCCCTCATTGGTCCCTCTGTTGGAGTAGGAATTGCAGCCGCCCAACAGTGCAATTGCGGTAATGATCAATGTGTATTTCATGAGGCCTCCTTGCTAAGGGGGCTAGCTTAGCAATCGGCCCGCTAACGTGCGGGATTTTTTTGCGCGGCGCTGGGGTCAGGTCGCTGGACTGTCGTTGCCGGGCAGGCATTACCTCCTTGCCCGCTTGCGGGTGCGGCAGCGCCCCTTGCCGCCGCACTCCGGTTCACTTTAGTCAATCAGCACTTTTTTCAGTTGTTCAGCGCTTTGCCTCCATGTCAGCCAAGGCATTGAGTCTGATGTCGGATGGTTTCCTGCAGCCATCTGCGTAAGCCAGCTTTCGACTGCATGGGCAAGTGCGACAGGTTCCAATCCACTGAAGTACGCAGCATGCATTCCTGCCACTTCCCGGAAAACAGGTATGTCACGAATGATCATCGGGACTTTGTGCTGCGCCGCTTCAATCAGCGGCAAACCAAACCCCTCACCCTCGGACGCCGCTATCAGGCACGAGCACGTTGAATACACCTGCTCCAGATATTCGTCACTGATGCCTTCCAGCCAAAACAGCTTTTTGTGCATCTGCGGGTGGGTTTCCAGTCGAGCAACAAGCTCATCCACCAGCCACCCGCGCTTGCCGACGATAACCAGATTGATCTCATGGCCTTGCTCCCACAGCAGCTCAAATGCCGAGAGTGTCTGTGCGTGGCCTTTGCGAGGCTCGATGGTGCTGACCATCAGGAAGGAAGGGCGCTGAGAAATCAGATCCAGCGTCTGGGCCGCTTCATCAGGCATGCCTCCACTTGGCAAACTGTTATCGATGTCGGCACCAAGGTGGAAGCTTTCAATAACGGGGCCGCTGTCGATTCGGGCCGGAGGGTTCTCCGCGAGCCAGCTGCGCAGTTCTACCGCTACCGCCTCAGAGATACAGATCAGTCTGTCCCCGACAAGGCAGATCTTCTCAAGCCAGTTTCTGAAAAAATCGGGGTTCGGCGCATGCCACCAGTCTGGGCGGTGAATCAATAGCAAGTCGTAAACCAGGTAGTTGATCTGCACACCCACGTTCTGCATGTGGGTGTGTAATGGCAGTAGCTGACTGGCGAGGTGCATATTCAGATCAAGGGATAAGTAGATATCCCCTTGAGTGACATCGATAAGCGAATCTATGGAGACGACTTGGTCGGATGTCACCGCTGAAGTGAATTTCTCTGCGTAGTAGTAGGAGCCTTCCTGATAGTAAATCGGACGCACGTCGTAGCCGGCAGGTGCGGAGTTCAAGAACTCGTGCAGCAAGCTTCGCACGACCCGCTGAATGCCGGACTTGGCATCCGAATGCACAATGCTGGAGACATCCAGCAGCAGTTGGTTTCCCTCACTGCCTTTGAAGTTATAGGCGATGCTTTTCGCGACCCTTAGCACCGCCTCGTCAGACTCCGGAGCAGCGTCAATGGCGACCAGCTCAGCAATCAGCGAGTGCTTGTCGATACCGGAGGAACCTACCGGAGACCTTAGGCCAAGGGACTCGATAGCCGCGATTGCTTTGGTTGCCGACGCGTCCCACGAGAAACGTTTGGACTGCTCGAGAGCGTTCTCAAGCAGGCGCTCGCGGAATGAGTGGTCCTGAAGGCCTTGTTCGATCTTTTCGGCGATGGAGCTGATCGAGAAGGGATCGAACAGCGCTTCTTCCATCCCGATGACTTCAGGGACGCTGCTGCAATTGGACCCGATGACGGCGGCACCGCACGCCATGGCTTCCAGCACTGGCAGGCCGAAGCCCTCGTGGGTCGACGGGAAAACAAAAAGCGTTGCCATCGAATAAAGGGCAACGAGCTCGTCATCTTCGACATATCCAGTCAGTACCAGCTGGTTTTCCTGGAGGTCGAAGGCCTGTGCGTATTGCTCGAGTTCGGCGCGCTGAGGCGGATGAAGTTTGCTGGCAATTACGAGTTGGTGAGAAAACTTCAACTCAGGCGAGAGCGTGCTGTACGCTTCTATCAGCCTGGCAAAATTCTTCCTCGGATCAAAGCCGCCTGGCGCAAACAGAATGTATTTGCCGGTGATTCCGAGCCGACCAAATAGCAGTGCAGACGCAGCAGCATCAAGCTGCGTCGGCGTGAACTGGTCGCCAATGGCCGCGGAAATATTCGCAATCTTGGCTTCAGGTATCGAGAGGTGCTCGGCGCCTTCATTGCTGGACGAATTAGAGATTGCCAGCAGCATGTCAGCATTTTTGAGCCACTGGATTTTTCTGAAGTAATAGTCACGCAATGCCGGATTCGGCAGATAGACGTCCGGATCCAGCAATGGGATCAGGTCATAGAAAATGACCGCCGTTTTGTGCCGGGTCTCACAGGCGCCGATAGACGTCACAGCGCCAGCCCAAGGCCCTTCGAAAACGCTGCTCACCAAGACGACGTCTGGCTCCAGTGCATCAAGAAAGCGTTCGCGGAGGACTTCGGATGCTTGAGCCGTCCAGGGTCCCGGCGCGCGGTCATCGGGCACGTCGAATATGCGAATGCGGTTTGCGGGGATCAGCGGAGCAAAGGCTGCTTTGATGCTGGCAATACTCTCCGTCAGCTTTCCATTGAGTGCGATCCAGATCTCATGATCCTGCGCGAGTTTGGCAATTGCCAGGCTCAGAGAAAGCGAATATCTGCCTATTCCACGAAACCGGCTCTCAGATTGCGCGCCTTGCAGGTCTATTACTATTCGCATCACTTACTTTCCTTGCGCTCAAAAGCCTGTTTGAGCTCCATATAAATTTCGGCCTCCCGCAAGCTTAGAGATGAGGAGTTGGCAGGTGTCGCTTGGCCTGTGGCAACAGGTGCTACCGAGTGAACAGATAGCGCCCAGAGCTTTGCTCTCAATGAGGCTGGTAGAAATTTGATGCCGGTCCGCGCATGACGCTTTAGAAACGGGCGGGCAGAGACAAAGTTGATTGCCTTCAGGGCCAGCGCTCTCTTCTTGCTTGCCTTTCGAGTTACCGGTTTGCTGCGCGAGACAAGACTTGAAAGCTTTCTGAGCGGTTGCGTAATTTTCCACGAGGTGCTCTGCACAACCGCGTTCAAATTGGCAGCCATGTTGTGCCTGTCCAAGGCGATACCGTCCAATTGCGCCTGTAGATGATGCGTGCCGTCCTGAAGGTTCTGCACGACAGAACGAAGATCCTGGATCTCCGCCTCAAGATCCGCGTGCTCGGCTATAAGCTTTTTATTCTCATCGCTGACGGTAAGATGTTCTTCAACCAGCGCAAAGTTTTGCTGCTCCAGCGCTTCATTGCGCGAAGTTAGCAGGCCATTATGGTATTCCAGATATCCATTCTTATATTTCGTGTCACCTAGCTCCGCCGTTATTTCCGCGATGGTTTCCAGAAATTTTTCAGAGGTCGATGTTAGTTCCGCCACTTGTGCTCCTACCGCCTGAAATCGCGTCTCGATACTTTGATCGTAACGGGCAGCCAGCTCGCCAGGGGTAATCCCGAAGATCTGGGCGAAGGGTTCGTCAAAAAGTGACATCACGGAATCAGCCGCTTTTTTCTGAGCGACAATTGCGTAATCAGGGCTTGAACTGCCGAGCGCTGTGATCAGGTCAATCGATGTGGCGGGGTCATGCAGGCGAGCTTCTTCCTGAAGGCGCAGCAGCTTGCTCCGTTCGAAACCGGAGAACTCGGTCAGGAAGGACAGTAACAAGTGGGGAATCGGTCGTTCGTGGGTCGGATCCATGTAAAAGCCGTTGGATCCGACGAAAAGGTTTTCTGCGTTAGGGGTCTCAAGAATCAATAGCCCGCCGGGCTTCAGCACCCGAAGAGCCTCGCTCACCAGCTCTTGCAACGCCGGGAACGGTATGTGTTCCACCAGATGAAATGCGCTGATGACAGACACGCTCTCGGCAGCACGCGCTTTAAGCGCGCCTACGGCATCACCCAGGTCGGCCGGCAGACCTCGGGATCGGCAACCTTCAAGCATCCCCTCATCCAGGTCTACTCCGCGCGCAGCAAACCCGGCGCCGATGACCATCTCCAGCCACTCACCTCGACCACAGCCGAGGTCAATCGCGACCGGACCGTTTTCCAATGTGAGAAACGGTTCAAGAAACGGCATGTAAGCCTGGAGACGTTCGAGTATCAGTTCCCTTGAACCACGATGACGATCCTCAAAGGCCCTGTAAAAACGAGCAACCATCAATCACACTCCACGGTAGGGGGTATCCATGCCATACCGATAAATTTATGTTCTGAAATGTTCACAACGTTGAACACCAGCGCCAGGTCCCGCCATTCAAAGTTTTCAGCAATGTGCGTATCGGAGGAGTGGAGGGCGACTGCAACTGAGTACGATCCAATCCCAAGATTTGCCGTAAAGCTAAACTTGTACGAGAGACGGGTGCCTGCTTTGACAGCGTGCAACTTGCACTCAAGATGATGGGTGTTGGTCCCGAATACATCCTGGCCCAGCCGGTCCTTGATCACGTACCCCACGACCAGTTCAGGGAGGTCGACGTTGGCCTGTACGTTGATCGTCAGGCAAACCTCTGCGCCGACGCCGACGTATTCAACGGGGGCGCCACGCTCGTACAGCGTCACGCTTTCTATTGACGCTTCGCCTGTCCCCGATCGCGTCTGCACCCCTTTCCCTTCGAGGGAGACCACTTCTACGGTGCTGTTTTCTTTCTGGGCGATGATTGCGTTGTAGTAGTCCATCACCTGTTCGGGAGGACCGTCTTTGATGACTGTGCCGTTGTCGATCAGGATGGCACGGTTACACAGCGCCTGGATCGAGGCTCGATCGTGGGACACGATCAATAGCGTCGTTCCCGCTTGTTGAAATTCTTTGATGCGGCTGAAGCTTTTGTGCTGGAAATAACTGTCGCCAACCGACAGGGCTTCATCGACGATCAGAATGTCGGGGCGGAACGCAGTGGCGACTGCGAACGCGACTCGCATCTGCATGCCGCTGGAGTACGTCCTGACAGGCTCGTTGAAATACTCACCGATCTCGGCAAATGCTTCGATGTCTTCGATAACCTCATCGATCTGGGGGGTGTTGAAGCCCATGAGACCGGCTGCATGGTAGACGTTCTGGCGCCCTGTCAGCTCTGGACTGAAACCCATCCCAAGCTCAAGAATGGCGGCAATCCGACCGTTGACCTGGATCTTGCCTTCTGTCGGGCGGAGTGTGCCGGTGATCATTTTCAGAAGCGTCGACTTGCCAGCCCCGTTCTGACCCACGATACCGATTGCTTCCCCTGCCTCGATAGAAAAGTCGATATGGCGCAGCACCCAGTGTTCATGGCTGGGTTTGACAGGCAGATAAAACCAGTTCGCGAAGCGTTGCCATTCTGATGTGTACGTGCGGTAGGCCTTACCCACATGGCTGATGGATAGCAGGGTCATAGTGAGTCCACCATTTCAGGAGCGGCGCGTCGGAACAGAAACAGTCCCAGGACCAGCAAAGCTGCGGAGAGGCCAATCGCCATGCCGAGGTGAGCGAGGTTAGGCGCAACCTGATAAACCAGTACATCGTGGTAGGCCGTGACCACTGGGAACATGGGGTTAAACTCCAGCGCTCCCCGCATGTTTTCTGGAATGATGTTCAGCGAATAAACGATAGGCGTAAACCAGAACCAGACCTGCAGCACGATCGGCACCACCTGCCCGATGTCCCGGACAAAGACGTTAAGCACGCCCAGCACCAGGCCAAGGCCGACTGCCAGGGCGGTGACAGTCAACGTCAACGGGATCAACCAGAGCATCTGAAGGGTGGGCATATGACCCAGCAGTGCGAATACGATGAAAACTGCGACGAACAGCAGCAGGTTATTGAGCAGGCACGAACCCACGACGATCACCGGCAGCGCGATCCTCGGGAAGCGCATCTTCTTCATCAAATTGCCTTGCTCGATGAATACAGTCAGGCATCGTCCGACAATCTCGGCGAACAGGTTCCATGCCAGGATGCCCGCCATCAGGTAGAGGGCGTACGCATATTTGTTGTCAATGCCTGGCAGTTTGGCGGCGAGGACGTTGGACAGGATAAGGGCGTAGATCGCGACTTGGGAGAGTGGGTGGATGATCATCCAGAGCCCGCCAAGTTTGCTCCTTGCAAAGCGTGCGATGAATTCATTGCGGATGGATGTGATGATGAAGCTTCGGTATTCCCAAAGCCCTTGCAACATACCGTACATTCTAAAACCTCAATGACCTGTTCTGTAACGCCTGAGTTGTGCGAAATCGGTGGGGCGTCTTGGCTCTTACACCGCTTGCGACCCTATGCTGATGCACAAGACCTTGTCGCAGATGACCGCCTCCCCTCCACCAGCGCCCGATGACGTCATGGGGGTGGCGGCACCATACCAGAAGCGACGAATCGCCGCCCGCGCGGAGGCAGCTTGCATTGAGCAAAAGGGAGTTGATGATGGTGCGGGATCGAGGGTAGATACGCCCGGATGATCCATGCGCTTTTGCCGGTTGCGGAGACGCTCGAGGCGACCCCGCAACCAGGCCCGCAGACGCGGGCGAAAGGCTACGCTTCAGCTACCGGCCCGACCATAGACGTCTTCAAAGCGCACGATATCGTCCTCGCCCAGATAATCACCGCTCTGGACTTCGATCAGCACCAGATCGATAACGCCTGGATTGCTCAGGCGATGCCGGTGACCGGCGCGGATGAAGGTCGATTCATTGGTGTTGAGCATCAGCTCCTGATCATCGTTGACCACGACCGCCATGCCGCTCACCACAATCCAGTGTTCACTGCGGTGGTGGTGCATCTGCAGGGACAGAGAGGCTTTCGGCTTGACCACGATGCGCTTGATCTTGAAACGCTCACCGTTCTCGAGCGTGGTGTATGTACCCCACGGGCGATGAACCGTCTGGTGCAACTGGTGAAGCGTGTGCCCGGATTTTTTCAACTGAGTGACGATGTGTTTCACGTCCTGAGCATGATCCTTGTGCGCGATCAGCAGCGCGTCTGCGGTATCAATCACAAGCAGATCTTCAACGCCAACCAGCGCGGTGAGACGCTCTTCGCTGTGGACGTAGTTGTTGCGAGCGCCGTGAGAAAGCACTTCACCTTCGCAGCGATTGCCGTGGTCATCCTGAGGGGTCAGTTCGCTCACCGCGTTCCACGAGCCGATATCGCTCCAGCCAATGTCGCATGGGACAGTGGCGACGCGATCAGAGCGTTCCATCAGGGCGTAGTCGATGGAGATATCCGGCACTTTGGCGAACGAGTCAGCGTCCAGTGCCAGGCAGTGGTAGCCCGCCGACTGGGTCAGGCGAGAGCTTGCAATCGACTCGACCGCCGCGTTTAGAACGTCGGGTGCATGTTTGGCGAACTCTTCGAGCACAGTGCCCACTTTGAAGCAGAACATGCCCGAGTTCCAAAAGTAGTTGCCGGCGGCAACGTACGTCTCGGCGGTCTTGAGGTCCGGCTTTTCAACGAAGCGGGAGACCTTCAAGCCGCCTGCCTCGCCTGCGGAGCCACCGGCCTCGATATAGCCGAAGCCTGTCTCAGGATATTGCGGCTGGATGCCAAAAGTGACCAACCAGCCCTTTTCGGAAAGGCGCACCGCATTTTCAACGGCTGCCGCGAACGCGCGCTCATTCTGGATCAGATGATCAGCGGCCAGGACCAGCATGTGGGCGTCAGCGCCATTGAGTTCTTTGATCTGCAGTGCCGCCATCGCAACGGCAGCCGCGGTGTTGCGGCCGAACGGCTCAAGAATGAAAGCTTGAGCCAGCTCCGCCTTGTTAACGGTCCGGTATTCGTCTTCGGTTTTGAAGAGCAGCTCACGGTTGGTGACAGTGAGGATTTGCGAAACGCCTTCCAGTGCCGCGGCCCGGAGGAACGTCTTCTGGATCAAATTCTGGCCGTCGGGAAGCGTCATGAACGGCTTCGGATGGGCCTCGCGGGACACGGGCCACAACCGGCTGCCGACGCCGCCTGACAAAATTACGGGTATTAAATCCATTTCTGGCTATCCTCACTCATACAAAATGCTGTCAGACGGAATATGCCGCTCGGGGAAATCATCCAGCTCTCAGATCCATCATACAAACGCTAACGAGTGAAGAGGGTGCAGGTTGAGGGAAGCCAGGACGAGGTGAAGGAGCGGCTGCGGTCGCAAGATTACCAGAGAACAGGAATCCGCCCAAAGCCAAGGTTATCGTGCAAAGGCGTCTTTTCAGCGTGCGGCCTTGCGGCTAACGATTCCCATGTCCGAATGGGTACTACCGGGGTCGGACGTCCACGGAATCAGCGGGCGATGTAGCACACGACATTCACGTTTGGCCTACAGCTTCACGGATGGACCTGAGTTGTGCTCTACTGGGGCTCGAAGACGACGTCACTGTGTCGTCAGATTTGAATTAGGCGCAGACGGTTCATCTGATGCAATGTCATGAAGAAAGTGTTGTTAAGAACCTAATTGCAGACGAGGTAGGCTTCAGGATAGTTCACTACAGCCACGCGGAAAAGTCGAAGAAACTTATCATCACGTTTGATGCGCACGGGCATGATCTTCGTGACGCTGGGTTTGCTACGGATGTCTGTATTGACGCGGGCTTTGATCATATCTTCGTATCCCATCTTCTGCACAGTCAGTATCAACTTTTAAGCCTTGATGCGTTTAAGGGTTTTGTTGAGCCCTTGCTCGAAGGTTATGAGGTCTATACCTATGGCTCAAGTTTGGGAGGTTATTGCGCAATTTATTATGCTGGTGGGATTGATGCACGAGCAATTGCGCTAAGTCCAAGGAACTCGGCTCATCCATCGATAAATGATGAGTTCTTTGCACATGTTACGTTTGCTCATTCAGATATTGCCGATACAAAGCGATCTAGGTTTACGCCCATTGTGGTCTTCGATCCAATGCAATCCGTAGATCGCGAATTTATTCATCGTTATATCGTGCCGGCTTATCCGGACGTTCGCCTGCAGGAAATGAATTACGCAGGTCACTTGATCGCAGAGGCATTGCTAGAAATCGGCCTGTTGAAAGAGTTTTTTCTCAGCATCGTTAATCACGACGTCTTGATGTCAGTGGACTTTAGTCAATACGAAAGTTCCTACTGGTGTGCAGAAATTGCGTACGAGGAAATAAAATACGAAAACCCCATGCTGGCGGCCTCTTATTTATTGAGGTCGGTTCGCATTAGACATGATCCCGCCCATCTTGACGCGCTTATCAACCTGGTAAGAAAAGAGAGCTTGCCATCTTCATTTTTAAGTGGCGTTCTTGATCCCTATGTAGATGCGATCAGACACAGCGGAATGTTTGATGAGAACTGGTATCTCGCATTTTACGAAGACGTTGCGAGTGACCCGGCTTTTTCACAGGACCCGCTGGCTCACTATCTATTGCATGGCGGATACGAGGGTCGAAATCCTTGCGCGGATTTTAATTCGGCCGCTTATTTAAAAGCTTTCCAAGATGTTCGCGACTCCGGCATAAACCCTCTTCTGCACTACATCCTTTATGGAAAGGCCGAGGACAGAACCTTTTAATCGTTCAGGCTTCGGACCCTCGTCCATAGTAGCGCAAGACTGCCAGCAGCCTGCTAACGTCGACCCGATGGCGAAACCACTCGCTGAAGTGGTTTCGCCTACAATGTCTTCAAGCGTGTTACTCGCCCAAAAACGGAATACGGCCAACACCGCTTACCAAAGCGCCCCACTTATGAATATGTCCCTCATCTAAAGCCGATTCACCACTAAGGACGTCCGCGAATCCTAGCGCTCGCCACTTATCCATAGGATGGAGGATGTGAATAGTTGACAAGCCGAGGTCCCCGGGAATCTGAGAATCCGCGACAACGTTGTCGCCTACATGTACATGGTTAGTGATGCCTTCGTTCTGCAAGTCTGCTTTAATCATGTGCCACATACTGCCGTTATCTTTACGCTTTTGCTCTTCGCTAGAGACCAAGAGTCGATAAGGTGCGGCGATGCCAGCTTTTCGCAACATAAGGCTTACTTGAGCGCCGGTGTAATAAGAGTCCGAGATGACCCAGAGTATATGGCCGGCAGCTCCTAGGCCATTGAAGATATCGACCATCTCGTTTTTGGATTGGATCAAATCCAGGTCGAGTTCAAACTCCCGTCGCATGAGCCTATCGGCGTACGTTTCGTCGATGTCCAGCACTGTGGCGATTTCAGAGTAAATTCCGCTGATTTTTACGTCGCCTTGAAAACTCATTCTCTGACGCAGCGTAAATTCCGCCTTATTTCTCAGAGCGACAAACTCGTGAGCGCTGCTGACCAGGCCTGCCTGCGTAAGTTCTTTTCCAAGCTTTAACTTGGCATGGTCGGACACGGTGTACTTCCGTCTCATTAATGTGTCGAATGCATCGAAGCTGATGTGACTATATGTCTTGAGGTCATTCTGTACGGACTGCAGTGCATTGTGGTAATTCATCGTAATGAATGACTGGTCTGTGGTGAACGTGTCCGAGGCAGGGTAGTAAAATAACTGTCGCTGACCGTTTGCCTCGACAAGCGTCCCTATGACGCGTTCAAGCGCGTGCAGAGATGAGCCATCGTTGGGTAATGGTTCCGCTGGGAAGTCATCGTAAGTCAGACTAAGGTCGAGCAATTTACGGACGGAGTTAGGCCTTGCCCAGAACATCCCTCCAGCTGGATAGGCTAGAAAATCGCTGGTTTTAGTGTTGATTTCAAACTTTTCAAGCCACTCCCTCATGAATCCTTTGTTCATCGTTACATGGTTGACCCAAGATGGCATCATCCAGAACGTAGTCGGGTAGTAAAGTCCTATGCTACTGTCTTCCGCGAATGTATTTAACAGCCTGGTAGTGACAGATGTGTCGCGGAGCAGGTACTCGGTTAAGTACTCCGCCCACTGGTTCTGCTCACGGCCTGAGTACAAGGATTTCTTCGAGTGTAGATGGCAGAAAAGATCGTAGTTTGCTAACTGGTCTCCATACTCGACGAGCAACGGGCCAAAATTTCTTCCTCTATTCGGCACGGGCCGTATCTTCAAATCCTTAACAGCGGGATGAGAGGAAAATTGCTTTTTGACAGCGGCCTCAAAGCTAGCGCTTGATACCGTTACCAGCACATCTACCGGCATTGGGAAGTTGTCGAGGGCTCGGGCGAATCGCTCAATGTAATCCTCATAGAAAATATGAAGGCAGATTGCAATTTTCAGCTTTTTCGCTTTTCCCGTTAGCTGTGTCGTACATTCCACAGTACTCCCAGGTTGCCATTTTATGTGTGCGGGCTGATATTCCCTGCCTTCAGCTTCTCCACACAGCAGATAATGAGTCAAAGGACTCATCTGAGCATGGTAGACGTCTGAGTACATCCGATGATAAGTTTCATTGTTGAAGCTGGGTGACGGATTGACCGGAGAAAATCTAGACTTGTGCAGGTAATCTTTAAACGCTGAAAGTGGCGTGAGGAAATGAGCGCCGTACATTTCCCTGTACCACTCGAAATTGAAAAGCCCTGTCTGTTGAGCCTGTTCGAGCAGGTGAGCATCGTCGAGATCGCACGCATCTGGAAGTGTGGCGAACTCAGGCGTGGACACCGGCCGCTTTATACTCGTGGGTTTTGTTTGGCCATAGTTCAGGGTGAAGTGCTTGAGCGGATTGATCTTGTCAAATTGCACTTCTGGATGAAGTCTGCGGTAGTCCGTGAGGTTGAAGTTCTCGCTAGTGCTGCGATCTTCAAGATGGCCGAATATAATAAAATGCAAAAAGGGGTGTACGTTCAGTTTCTGAACGTCTTCATTGTTTTTCAGGTAATAATCTGTATCGAAGCAGGGGTGAGGATTGAATCCGATTTTCCAGCCTTCTTTGAGATAGTGCGCTATTGGATCGCTGTGTTTTTTGGCGGCGCCATTCAGCTGGGATCTATAGAATATTTTGTCGAATGCACCGCAGGCGTTAATGATTGCTGTCAGGGTCTTGAGTTTCTTTTCTTGGAGCTTATGTTTGGTTTTCATATTGAGTATTCGCTGGATGCCGGTGAGTTCAGAAATCTATAGCCCGAAAAGCAACATAGGATTTATCTCGCCACCACCGGAAAAGTCATCATCAATGCTGAACAAATGCCTGACGGCCCTTGGTATCGCGCTGGGCGGTGTGGCAAAAGCAGCGTACATAGACTCAATTTCCTCAATCGAATATTCAACGTTAAATCTTAGACTCTCCTCAACCCCTTTTATGGCGCCTTCCAGCACAGCGTCCAAATCTTGGTAAAAGCGTTGGGGGGCCGCAGTTCTGCCATAAAAGAAGTCGATATCGCCGTCCGTTCTGATACGTAGGTCCACTACGCTTCCGTGCGGCGCAGTCATCAGGCTTTCCAGCAGTAAGGATTTCTCCAGCATCACATAGCCTTCCTGCCATTTGGTGTTCTCTCTGAACACCCCAGACATGGAGGCAATGTGCTCTTCGACTTTCGTGTCGCCCGCGTCCGTGGCAATAAAATATAAACCCGAGGTGTCCCTTCCGATCATCTCTGTGAGGATTTTTTGTATGGTTCCTGCATAACCGAGGTCAAGCATAAGCGGCTTGGGACCGTCGATAAGGCCGACGTTGACCAAGTAGCCTTCCAGCGCAAGTCTGGTGGGGGCGACCACTTCAGCGAGCCTTAGGCTGTGTGGATTCAGCCAGCTTTTGACCTTTTCAGCATCTTCGGGCAATTTCAGGTCGAAACCGAGCAATTCTGCCGGCAGCGCGCTGTAGGCTTCATAAAGCTTGAGCCCGAAGCGTTTAATCATTAAATCCAGAACGGTGCCTTCAAATTTATTTGTCAGCCCTAACTTCCATCCCAGTTCACCGCCAAGCTGGCTGCGAAATAGCACGGTTCTTGATACCTTCAGATACAACGGTTCGTGCTGCAGATCCATCAGGTCACAGTCTTGGAGATGTTTGATCAGCTTGTAAAAAACCCAGCCCTCTCTTGCAAGGCACACCACTTTATGATCATTGGATCTGTCAATCAGTCGTCGAGTGTAGTGATTGAGCATCGGTGATAAAAAACTGTAGCCAAACTCGTATAGCGCTTGATAGGAACTTCTCATATTTTCGCTATTGCTCTGCCATGAACGCTTGATTGATAGACGCCAGCGTATCCGCTGGCTTTGGCTGCACGAAGCGGTTCTAGCGTGACCGGTGTGACAAGCGGCTGGGCTGCAGCGCTATCAACATCCGGTCTACCGTCCCACCACTGTAAGCATTTTTGTGACCCATTCATAAAAACGGAAATCATCCTCTGTTAGCCGGTTCGCGTAGCGACATGTTTGGGAGGCAAAGCCAAACCCCCATAGCATCCGCTCAAGTAGTCATTACTCAAACCTGGGTGATAATGCGGATCAACCTGCCCATCAAGTGACCACCGCTCAATAAACCCCTGCTGCTCCCGGTGCGCCCGCGCTCGCTTTTCGGCGCTGATGTCCTTCCCGCGGCTCGCCGATTCAGCATGAATTAACTTGGCAAAAGCAGTCCAGATCAGGTTCCGTCCGGTTGCCTGAACGCGAAGGCAAAAGTCGACATCGTTGAAGGCAACGGGAAACGCCTCTTCGTCCAGCCCACCGATTTCATCAAAAACAGCTCTGTGCACCAACAGGCAAGCTGCGGTCACTGCGCTCTGCCGACGGGTGATCTGGTTCGTCGCGAGATAGCCCGCATCCTGTTCTTCCAGGTTGTTGCCTGTGTGTGCTGCCAAACCGTTAATGCCCACCACAACGCCGCCGTGCTGCACCATGCGGTTGGGCCATAGAAGTTTGGCACCCACGGCGCCCACCTTTTCACGCAACAGCTGGCTGAGCATTTCCTTCAACCAGCCGGGTTCTATGATTTCGATGTCGTTGTTAACCAGACCAATGATGTCTCCCGTCGAGTGTTCGACTGCCCGGTTGTTGATCGTCGAGTAGTTGAACGGAAACGGATGCGGCAGCACTTGCACGCCACGCTTCGGCAGCTCACTCAGATAGGCGAGTGTCTCCGGATCGCTTGACTGGTTGTCGACCACGATGATTTCGAGGTCGGGGTAATCCGTATCATTCAGCAGGCCTTCAATGCACCTCCTCAACAGACCGACCTGATCCCGAGTCGGGACGATCAGGCTGACGCGGGGGAGGGTGGACGGAAGGGGCCAGTGTGCACGCAGCAAGGCTGGAAACCGAGGAACTGCGCTCACCGTTGACCCTGGCGTCAACGCGTCGCAAAGCCAGGCAATGGCGTGCTGACGAGCATCTGACGGCGAAGCCTGTTCCGGGCTCGCTGGCGCCAGGTGATCCCGGTGATAAACCACGTGGGGCAAATGGACAACACGAGCGTTCAGTTTCTCTGTGGCGAGCGCGACGCCGGCGATCAGTTGATCCCAACTGAGCGAATGCAGCGCGTTGGCGGCTGCATGGAGTGATATCGCTTCGTTGATGATTCCGGCGCTGAAGATCGCCCCTGGCGTGAAAATGTCTGCGCCGATGAAAAGATCGATGTCCCACACGGGCTTCAGCCACGGAAGGGCGCGTTCACCCTGCGGCCCATCGCGGTCGCAGTCACCATAACCCCACGCAGCTCCGTCACTAAGCAATTGGCTCAAGTGATCCAGCGCGAAACTGGCCAAGTGATCGCCAGCCTTGATCGGGACAATGGCTTCGCAACCGGTCTCAAGCAGTTCTTTCAACGCAGACAGCACGTCAGCACTTTGCGTCTCTACGGTATGGAAAGGCTGTAAACCACGGACGTTTCGGCTCGTCCCGATTGACCCGCCGAGATCGGCCTCACCCTCCGCTATCAGCAGCAGACCGACCTTGGTGCTCGTCGTGTCACCTGCCGGGGAAACGTCGCGCTGGAATGCCTCGAACCACTGAGGGTAGTGGTGAAAGCCTGCACTTTTCGGCAGGCGCATTCCATGATCTTTGGCGACCTCGCTGAGCAACGCCAAGGTCTTTTTATCCGGACTTTGTTGCTCGTGATTCCTGAGCAGGCCTTCAAGACCCTCCGGCCAGCAGCACAGGTGTATCGGGCTACCGGATAGCGGGTGGCCGAGGTCGTTTTCGATGTGAACCACGTGGGGCTTGCCGTCGGCCAGTTCCCATGGGAGATCAAGGGTAAAACCGTGGTTGCTGGTGGCCCGGTAAACCAGTGCCTGGTGGTGTTCCTCGCAAGAAATCTGCGCCAGCACCCGATCGTTCTCGCGGGCAATCACCTGAACGTGACGTTGTGGTGCGTCAGGATCCCAGGCCCAGCCACCCAGGCGCAGACCACCGCTGTGCCAGACTTGAGTGGCTACAGGCAACGGCGCTTTATTGGGTGTAGCAGGCAGAGTTATCTCACCCGCCAGGCTGTGATCGGTGTTGGCGACACGGGCGCTGATGTGCCGCGCTTCGTCCAGCCATCTCTGCCTGAGCTGCACGGTGAACCCGTGAAAATCATCCCCGGCATTTGCATCGGGGTAAAACTGATCGGCGCGGGCGAGTGCGACGCAGGCGCCGTCGACAAGAATCTCCACGACCAGCGTCTGTTCCGGCCGCGTGCTGTCCAGCGCCCAGCCTTGAAGCACGTCGCCATACAGCCCGACGATTGCGCCTTGGATCGGGGCGTCAATCTGCGTTGGATCGTTGAGCGCGAGGGTGGTTAAAACTTCAAGAGACATCAGACTCGGCTCAGGTAAGGGGTAAAAGGGCTAGGGGCAATGCACCTGCTTCCACGGCGAGCGCGCTCGGGGCCGCGTAAAGCCCGATCCCAAGCGAGTCAGCGAGATCAGGGGCGGTCCAGTCGGCGCCAGGGTTTGTGTCCAGGCTGAGCACACCTTCGCAACCTGCCAGCAGCGCGCAGTCTTCGAGTGTCAGGCCGAACAGCAGGGGCAGTGCATGAACCACGCCAGAGGTCAGCAGCGCTTTACGCCAGGGGCTGTCGACGTGGGTCAGCAATTTGATCGGGAGCTGGTCGCGCCGGATGCGTTTGGCGAGTGCCAGCCACTCATTGCCGATGTCTTGATCATGCAGCGCATCGCCAATCAGTAAGCATGAAGGGCGTGATGCATGGACGCGTTGAACGTGTCGCCTGGATTCAACAGCCAGTTTGGCAGCAGGGAACGCGTTGGCGTAATGCGGCTGCATTGCCTGCCACGGCAGATGAATGCTGTTTGCCTGAACCGCAAATGTGGCCCAACTCTCGACGCCTGCCTGGCGCAACAGTGCGTCATCGCGGCAGACAACCCGGTACGGTTTGTCGAGCCGGGCAGGCAAGGTGCACAGCCACTCGGGTCCGCCCGCGAGGTTCTGAAAGACCAATTCATCTACTGCAAACCTGGCCAGATCGTTGAACAGTTGCTCGGTTTGTGCGGGCAGTTCGTATTCAAGGCTGAATAGCAGCGGCTTCACTTGGGCTTGCAGCGTCACTATCGTGCGCGAGTTCTGGTAGCGCCAAGTCATGCTAAGCGGGGCGTCGAATGCGCCCGCTTTCCCTATGTGCAGTTGCTTGAGTCCAGGCTCGGGCCAGCTGCGCAGAGGGCTTTCCGCTATCTGCGCCGCCACGTCTTCGAGACGCGTGCGCTGCAGCGCCTGGCGGGCAGGCTTGATGGGATCACGCAGGCAAAAATCGTCAAACCGCGCAGAGGCGTCCGGGTAGCGTCGCCTGAGGATCGCGTTGTTGTGTGCGACGCGCAGGGTTTTCTCTTCACCGAAGGAGATTCCACCCTGATGCGCGACAAACACGGAGGGCGCGCCCATGTGGCGCCAGCCCAGAGCCCGTGCACGCATGCACCAGTCGGTTTCTTCTCCGTAACCCCGTGACAGTCCCACTTCATCGAGATAACCGACTTCGTCGATGGCTTCGCGCTTGATATACAGACAAAAGCCGCATCCGGTCTCGATTTCCATCGCAGGGCTATTGGCGAGCCGAGCCAAATCATCTAGCCGGCTCTGTTCCAACGCACTGGGCATAGGGTGGCTGAAGCGACTTTCGGGAAAGCTCATCAGCTCGCCGTTGTTGGTAAACGGCGTCACTGAGGCAATAGATGCATCGCTGTAGGCGACGTCACGCAAGCGATCAAGCCAGTTGCCGTGCACCCGCGTGTCGGCATTCAGCCAGACGACGTCCTGCCTGGGGCTGAGGGCCATCGCACGGTTCATGCTGCGAATGAAGCCCAGATTCACCGGATTGTGAATGAGGGTTATTTTGCCTTTGCCTGCCAGGACCTTGAGCGCCTTGCGCAGCGCCGCCACTGGCGTCATGTCTTCGATCACCACAAGACGATGAGGCGTACGGTTCGACTTGCGGGCGTCGATTGCGCTTTGAATGCACGCCAGCGTTTCTTCCAGTCCGTCAAACACAGGAATCAGCACATCCACTGGCTGCTTCTCGCCCACAGTGGCTGAGGCCGTTGGCGGGCTGAAAGCGGGCATCGCATACACCGGACTGCCTTGCAGCGCTTCGCCTGTCGCGAAGCGGACATTTACGGCAGCTGTAGCGTTCGGCACTTTGATACGCACGCCGCCATGGGCTATTGGCAGACCGGCGGCAGCGAGAACAGCACTGGGCGAGTTGGCGACCATCTCAATCTGATGCCCGTTCGCCTCCAGCAGGAGCTGAACTGGATTTTGCAGGTCATGCAGATTGACCGCCCAACCCTGGATTTCCTGCTGGTCAGGCAGGTAACTCACCACCCCGACGCAGCCCGCCTGCTCTTTCTGAGCCGCCAACAGTTTAAGTACGAAAGACAGTTCAGCTGGCGCGGTGATGTCAGGCAATTGCGCGAGTATCAGGCGCCTGAGCTGCTCAGGGGGTTCACTTTGACTGCGTGACTGCCAGAGCA
Source organism: Pseudomonas sp. GW821-FHT02H06 (assembly GCF_059421525.1). Lineage (NCBI taxonomy): Bacteria > Pseudomonadati > Pseudomonadota > Gammaproteobacteria > Pseudomonadales > Pseudomonadaceae > Pseudomonas > Pseudomonas sp. GW821-FHT02H06. Next base: position 77,827 of record NZ_JBWKVD010000008.1, on the reverse strand, counting down.
TCATTCGCAGCGCAGATTCATCAGGGAGTTTTTGCCAGGCACCGCTTATAAAGCGGCTGGCCAGGGCAGGTTGCCCTTGCGCCAGAATGCTGCGCCCGACCAACGCCTGAACATCCGCGCGCAAGGGAAAGGCGTGGGCGGCGTTGTTTAAAAAAACAAATGCAAGCTTGGGATCCAGGGGCAGCGCTTCTATACCTTTCCAGATGCAAGCCTCTGGGTAGTATTCGGGCGTCTGCAATGCGCGCTCAAGTGCTGAAGCGGCAAGCCCACCTTCACCGGTTTGCCGGTGACGATGAAAAATGTCCATGAGCGTTTCTTGCTCACGGTCAGGTTGTCTGGACATAAGCTGGCGGGATCACTAAAAAAATAAAAGAGGGGCGACCCGAAAGTCGCCCCTTTTTTTGCACACTACCCGGCCTCGCGGCCGGGAGTATCCATCGCTACTACAGGGCTAGTTAGACTGCGCCGTGCAGTACAACAACGTTGTCGTTGTGTGCGATTGCTTCTGCGGAACCAACGATGCCGATAGCGACGTCAGCGTGAGTGCCGCCGTTAGCCAGTACTTCGGTCCAAGTGGCTTTGCCACCTTCATCAGCTGCGCGACCGGTAGCGGTCTGATACAGCGAGTCGATGAAGTTGCTGTCGACTTTAGCGGTTGCCTCGGCCGAACCAACAATTGCAGCAGCTACGTCGCCACGGCTGGTGCCGTTGAACAGCTGGGATACCCAGTTATCCAGACCGCCGTCGTCAACAGCGCGACCCAGCACGTTGGTGTACAGGTCACGAACGAAGGTGCCGTTCGACTGGTCGAGCGCTTGAGCTTCAGTGGAGCCAGCGATACCCGCGGCTACGTCTGCCAGGCTGCCGCCATTGGCAATGAGGGCTTCCCACGAGTCCGAACCACCAGCGTCAGCACCGCGACCCAACAACGTGGTGTACAGGTTGTTGATCTGAGCTTCAGTCGCCACGCCACCAAACTCAGCAGAGTTCAGGAACTGGTTAGCGATATCAGTCAGCGACGTACCCGCGTCAACCTGGTTGATGAAGTGTTGAGTGCCGCCCAGATCAGCGTCACGACCCAGGATGCCTTCGTACAGACGCAGAGCAGAAGCTTCAGCGTCGCTTGAAGCGAGTGCAATGGTGCTGCCGTCGGCGAAGCTCAGGAACTCGGCATCAGTGATTGCTGCGGTCTGGCCAACGCCAACTGCGGCAGAGGTCAGGGTCACATTGTTGCTGTTGCCAGCAGTAACGGTGTAGTCAGCAGACGAACCGTCCAGTTGAACAACGTCGTAACCGCCGCCAGCGTTGACGATGTCAGCGTGAGCAATGCCGCTCAAGATGATGGTGTCGTTACCGGTACCGGTGGTGATGGTGTTGTTGCCAGCACCAGCCACAACGGTGTTGTTGCCGTTGCCAGTGGTGATGGTGTCGTTACCATTGCCGCCGTCGATGTAGGTGTTCTGATCGCCTTTGACGTTGATGATGTCATCGCCATTGCCGGTGGTAACGGCCAGTGCGATGGTGGTATCAGCGGCAACAAAGGCGCGAGCCAGGGATGCAGTCTCGGCAACGGCTGGGGCATCGATGGTCACGGACAGGTTGGCGTCGCTCTGGAACACGAACGCTTTGGCCGAGCTCAACGAAGCTGGGACGTCCAGAACAACCAGGTCACCCTGGGCGCCTGCGATATTGGCTACTACAACGTCTGCAGTCTGACCAGCTGGTACCTGAGGAGCGTTAACGCCGTCCCACGTGCCAACGTTGACAGTCTGAGCAGTGTCCAGGCTCAGCAAGCTGCTGATGGTGGCCGCTGTTGTATCGGAGAACGCTGGAGCGTCCAGGAATGCTTGAATATTTGCAGCTGAAACCGGGCTGTCGTATTGCATGGGGAAGTCCTGTTACTTCAAGCCATCTGGCTTGTATTACTAAGTTTCTGCGTCAATGCAGAGTTTTCCCACGGAGACTTATAGCGGGCAGCGTTCATCTTCGTCACGGGTGTAATGCAGACGTGCAGCGCCACCAAGGGCTCGGTGCCGGTGGGGCCATGCATCATCTGATTGGGCACAATGGATCGCGGCGCAGAGCCGGTAAACACAATGTGGCCAGATAATTCGTATAGATGTCGGTTCGGGCCTACGAGGCTGAAGCCTGCTGACACCAACGGGAGACGCTTGCCACGGGTACCGGTGAAGGTCCCCGCAGGCACGTTTGAACTCGGGCCGGAGCCTGCCACTGTAGAGGTGTAAACCAGGTCGACACCCACGGGCTTGTCATTCCAGATGACTTCGAAGCCTTCGAGGCGCTTTTTGCTGTCATGCATCCCGGCCCAGCCTTCGTGCGACTTTACATCGCCGATACCTTGCAGGTGGGCGATCAATGTCAAAGAAGCAGGTGCAGTATTCGATATGATGGCGGGACTGGGTTCAGCAGCGCTGATCACGCTGTAGTCGCGCATGATGGCGGGGGACGTGTCGATACGGTCGATGCGCAGATCAATGGGATCAATGCTTTCATCGAACATGTGATATTCGGTAATCAGGACTGTCGCGATGCCGCCCTTGACCCGGGCCACAATGGTGTCGCCCAGCTTGGCCAGCATATTCTTGCTGATGCCTTCAGCCGGGAAGAAATCGATGGCGCCTTTGCCAAGCGGAGCTTGCTGCAACGCAATGCAGACGGGCTTGTCTGCGGAGGACTGTGAGGCGTAACGAAAGATATACATTCCCGGTTCTAGCAATGTGACGCGGGAACTAATCTTCAAGCCATCTAATGTTTGCGACTGCACTCAATAAGTTTCCTTCTTATCCCGAGCCCACAGCCGTTGATAGCAACAATATTGGTCCATCAACGCTGCAATCGTATTGCCTAACTTAGTGGCGCACTGGTGGCATCTGCCGAGGGCCGAGGTTAATCGATCCCTCAGAAATGTCAATTCGGAATGTAGGAATCTTCCGGATTGCCAGTGCGAAACGAGTGCGGAACATAGTGATCCGGATTCACCCGTTTGTGGGAACCGTTGGTCCGATGCGTCCAGGTAGAGTGTGTCGGCAGGGCTCTCATTATCTTGAGAGCAACGGCTGCCGGGGCATGGCGCTTGAAGCGCGTCGCGAGAGCAGCCGCGGGAAGCAACAGCGGGCCGTCGCGTAGCAATTTTACGGAGGCGTCAGAGCGCGCGTCTGGAAGTATGAAAAATTTCGACCGCTCTAGCGCGCGCATTTGAGCGATGTGACGGTCAGGGTGGTGAATTCTTCGGGGTTATGTTGCACGCTGTGTATGGGCATGACTGGGGCGCCCGCTCAACTCCTCGCTCCTGGCGAACCTGCAACGGTAGTTCCAGCGCTTTGCCCGATTCGTTCTCGCCGGCTTTGCGACCGTTGATGCTGCATGCAAATCGAGGAGTGGCCAGTGCGGGGTAAATCGAGCAACGGTAGTGGCGGGATGTGAGCAATGCCTGCAACATTGCCCCCTCATATTCATGCCATGTCATCCGGTTGAGTATCGAATCTTTGAACTTTTTGAATTGTACGTACCGCTCTGGAGCTACTGAAATTGTCCAGTATTGAAACATTAAGAAAACTTAATCTGAAACGACCACCCTTGCAGCAGTTGATGGCCTTTTAATGCTGTCTGTCTGATCTGCCGCTGGTACACTCTCCGGCTATGCAGCCTTTTTCTCATCAGTAATGGATTCTATGAGTCGTTCACACGAAAACAACCTGCAAGCAGCGCTCAAGGCTTGTCGCGGAAGCTTCCTCTCCGTCGGGTTCTTCAGTTTTTTCGTCAATACGTTAATGCTGGTTCCTACCTTCTACATGATTCAGATTTCAGGTCGGGTGGTGCCCAGCAGCAGCACCTCCACCCTGATCATGCTTACCCTGATTCTTACCATCCTGATGATCACGATGGGCTCCCTCGAATGGGTGAGGTCGCGCATCATGGTGCGCATCAGTAATCGGCTGGACGTCCTGCTCAGTCGCGACGTGTATCGCGCGAGTTTCAAGAAGGCGTTGAACAGCGGTGGTATGGACGCTTCGGCGCAGTCGCTCAATGACCTGACCTCGTTACGCCAATTTCTCACCGGTAACGGGCTGTTTGCATTCTTCGATGCGCCGTGGCTCCCGGCGTACACCGCTGTGATGTTTATGTTTCACCCCTGGTTTGGATGGATGACGGTCATAGCTGCTGTGGTGCTGGTGGTATTGGCTTACCTCAATCACCGCTACACCGGCAAGGCGCTGACAGAGGCCAACAAGCAAAGTCTTACCGCCAATCTGCACACCACCAAAAGCCTGCGCAATGCTGAAGTGATCGAATCCATGGGCATGCTCGACACGCTGATGGGCAAGTGGGCGGTCAGGCAGCGACGCGTCCTGGTGCTGCAGTCCGATGCCAGCGACAAAAGCGGCGTCATCACGTCCATTTCCAAGACGTTCCGCAACTGGGCGCAGTCGATGATGCTGGCGGCCGGCGCGTACCTGGTGATCACTCACGAAATTAACCCTGGCTTGATGATGGCCGGTTCCCTCTTGCTGGGCCGCGCACTTGCACCTATCGATCTGATGATCGGCAGCTGGAAGGGCTTTGTCGCCGCCCGCGTGCAGTACCAGCGCTTGAACGACACGCTGGACAAACTTAACGCCGAACCGGAGCGCATGTCTCTGCCGGACCCGGAAGGCCATCTTCAGGTCGAAAACCTGGTTGTGGCGCCACCTGGTGCGAAAGCGGCGGTCATCAGAAACATCAGTTTCGTGACGCCCGCCGGCAGCATCGTCGGGATTGTCGGGCCAAGCGCGGCAGGCAAGTCGACGCTGGCCCGTGCGTTGCTCGGCATCTGGCCGCCGCAGCACGGCGTGGTCAGGCTCGACGGCGCCGACATCAGTACGTGGGACAAGCAAAAGCTGGGTCCGCATCTGGGTTACCTCCCGCAGGACATCGAGCTGTTCGAAGGCAGCATCAGCGATAACATCGCTCGCTTCACCAAGGTCGATCCCGAGAAAACCGTGTTGGCGGCACGCATTGCCGGCGTCCATGAAATGATCCTGCAATTGCCGGACGGCTACGACACGGTGATCGGCAGCGAAGGCGTCAACCTGTCCGGCGGCCAGCGGCAGCGCATTGGTCTGGCGCGTGCGGTATATGGCAACCCTCGGTTGATCGTGCTGGATGAGCCCAACTCCAACCTCGATGAGGTCGGTGAGCGTGCATTGGGCGTGGCACTGCAGAAGATGAAAGAGACAGGGGCGACGGTTTTCATTATTTCGCACCGTCCCAATGTCCTTTCACGCCTGGACCGGATCATGGTCCTGAACAGCGGCGCGATGACGATGTATGGCCCGCGTGATCAAGTGATCGCCGAACTGGCTCAGCAACAGGCCAAAGCTCAAGCCCAGACGCAGGGTCAAACCCCGCCTCGTGTTGCTCCAGCTCCAGCTCCAGCTGCGACCGGCGCAATTCAGCCCAGCGCCTGAAAGGAATTCTTGAATGACCAGTAACGCGATTACCGTGCTCGACGAGCCGTCTGATGATATGCCGACTTCTGACCGCGGCATCCGCCGGGTCGGGATGACGATTGTTCTGGTGACCTTCGGCTTGTTCGGCACCTGGGCAGCTTTTGCTCCGCTGGGCAACGCGGTCTACGGCACCGGCGTTGTCACCGTACAGAGCTACCGCAAAACCGTTCAGCATCTGGAAGGCGGGATCGTAAAAGAACTGCGCGCTCGTGACGGCGACACGGTGCACAAGGGCGATCCGTTGATCATCCTTGACGACGGGCAGCTCAGTTCAGAGTACGAATCCACCCGCAACCAGCTCATCACCGCGCGCGCCAAAGAGGCGCGTCTTCGTGCCGAACGTGACAACCTGCCCGCTATCCCGGCATTGAAAATTGACGGTGTCGAAAGCGATCGTGCCCGCGAGGCCATCGACGGTGAGGCCCAGGTTTTCCGGTCGCGGCACGACGCGCGGTTGGGTGAAATCTCGGTGCAGCAAGAGCGCATCGGCCAGTTGAAGCAGCAAATCATTGGCCTCAACGACATGATCGGTACCAAGGTCAATCTCGAGAAATCCTACACCCGCGAGATTACCGAGCTTAAGGATCTGCTGCGCCAGGGTTTCGTCGATAACCAGCGTCTGCTGGAGCAAGAGCGCAAGCTGGACATGCTCAAGTCCGAGGTCGCCGACCACCAGTCGACCATCACCAAGACGCGCCTGCAGATCAACGAAACCGAAATGCAGATTGTCCAGACCAACCAGAAATTCAGCTCCGATGTCGCCAAGGACTTGAGTGACGTGCAGGCGCAGGTCTTCGACTTGCAGGAGAAGGCGAGCGCGCTCAAGGACAGGCTGTCGCGCATCGTGATCCGCGCGCCGGAAGACGGCATGGTGCTGGACATGAAAGTGCACACCATCGGCGGTGTTGTCAGCGCGGGAACACCGTTGCTGGACATCGTGCCGGAATCGTCGGACCTGGTAGTCGAAGCGCACGTCTCGACGAATGACATCGACCGCATCACCCTTGGCAAACTCACCGACGTCCGCTTCAGCGCGTTCAACGCTGCCACTACGCCGGTCATTCAGGGGGAGGTCACGCGAATCTCGGCGGACCGTCTTACCGACGAGAAAACCGGAGAGGGCTATTACCTTGTGCGGGTGAAAATCACCGATGAAGGTCTGAAGCGTCTGGGTGATCGCAAGCTGCAGCCGGGTATGCCAGCGGAAGTGCTGATCAATGCCGGCGAACGCACGATGCTGCAATACCTGCTCAAGCCTGCGCGCAACATGTTCGCCAAGTCGATGATCGAGGAATGACAGTGGTACGTTTTCTTCCCGGTTTGCTGTTTGGTTTGTTTGCACTTAACGCCAATGCGGCGCAGCCCGCAGCCCCGCAACAGGTCAGCGCTTCAACCTATTCCCTTGATCTGATGACGCTGTACAAAGAGTCACGGCTTGAAGACCCGCGCATTCTGTCGGCCTATGCCCACGCGCGCTCTGCCGAACAGCAGGAGCGCGAAGCGTTTGGCGGGTTGTTGCCCCAGGTGTCGGTGGACAGCAACTTCAACAGGATCTTGCGCAAAGACGCTGAGTCGCGGGAAATCTATGACAACAAAAGCTATGGGCTGAACCTCAGCCAGTTCATCTACAACAAGGAAGCGTGGGAGCGTTATCAGAAGGCCAAGAGCGTCACATTGCAGAAGGCGTCGCAGTCCGAGGACTCGCAGGCCGAAGCAACGGTGGATCTGGCCAAGCGATACTTCGCGGCGCTCGCTGCCGATGATGCGCTGGAGCTGGTCTCGGCCGAGCGCCGCGCCACCCAGGGCAGCCTTGATCGCGTCAATGCGATGTACGCCAAGCAGATGGCCAAGATCACCGACATGCTGGATCTCAAGGCACGGGTCGACTCATTGCTGGCCCAGGAAATTGAAGCGCGCAATCAGGTGCGTCTGTCGCGGGAAGGGTTGTCGGAAATTGTCGGTCGCCCGATCAACGAGCGCTTGAGCCGGATCCGGAACGACATCGCGCTGCAGGCACCTACGCTGCCGCTCGATGCCTGGATCGCCCAGGCGCTCGACAGCAATCCCCGCCTGAAAGCCTATGAAAGCAACCTGGCGGCGGCCGATGCAGCGGTTCGTGAGGGGAAGGGCGGTCACTACCCTTCTCTGAGTCTAAACTTGGGCGCTCAACAGAGTGACGTCGGTTACGACAACACGCTGACCCCTCGAAGCGACAGCTATGTCGCAACCATTGGCCTGAAAGTGCCGATCTACAGCGGCGGCTCGACCTCAGCACGAGTGCGTGGGCTGTATGACGAGCAATATGCGGCCGAGCAGGATCTTGAAGGGGTTCGCCGGCAAGTGGTGAAGGAAACCACTAACGCCTATCTCACTGCTCAATCTGCCGTAGACAAGATCCGCGCGGGGCAAAACGCATTGTCCTCGGCCAAACAGTCGAGCATCGCGGCGCAGAAGGCGTTTACCTATGGTGTGGTTAACGCCGTCGACGTGCTGACCGCTGTGCAGAACGAATTCAAGGCGCGCAGCGATCTGCTGAAATCGCAGTACGACTTCATCACCAATCTGTTCATCTTGAATCGCTGGGCCGGCAAGCTGTCGCAAGAGAGTGTTGCCAGCGTGAACGTTTGGCTGGGCGGCGATGATTCGGAAGCGCTAAAGGACTTGAATAATTCAGCCCCCAGTAACACCAAAGTAACCCCTAAGTAGCCTGCAGCGACTTACGCCTTGGGGGGTGCCGCCAACACTTTGCGGTACACCGCCAGCGTCTGCCGCGCGCATTCCTGCCAAGTGAACTGACGGGCGCGTTCCAGCCCTATTTCAACCCGTTCGGTCCTGAGTGCTTCGTTACTCAACACGTCGAGCATCGCAGCTGAAATACTTGAAGCGTCCAGCGGGTCGACCGCCCAGGCGGCATTGCCGGTCACTTCCGGCAGGGACGTGGTGTTCGACGCAATGACCGGGCACTGTGCCGCAAATGCTTCGATGACCGGCAAGCCAAACCCTTCATACAAAGACGCAAACACCATGGCGCTCGCGCTTTGCAGCAGCGCCATGACTTCGTCTTGGGGCAAATAGCACAGCCATTTGCCCTCGCCGTGCTCCTCCAGCTTTTTCAGTTGGGGGATGAGGTCCTCGCTTGCCCAACCTTCGCGGCCAACAACGACAAGCGGGTGATCTTTTCGCACCGAAGCCGGCAAGGCTTGAAACGCTTCCAGCACGCGGTGAAGATTTTTGCGCGGTTGCAGCGTCCCGACAAAAAGGAAAAAGCCCGGCTTGAGGCCGTGTTTGCTGATGACCGATTCTTTACGGGGCCCGGAAATACGCTCGAAATAAACAGGGTTCACCCCAAGTGGGGTAACGCTGATCTTGGCGGGAGGAATGCCCAGCAGACGTATCAGATCCTGTCTGCTGTGTTCTGAAATAGTGATCACGTGGTCGGCCTTGCTGACGCTTCTCGCAAAGAGAGCGCTCTTCAGGCCTCTGAAGCTTTTCCTCATCCACTCGGGATGGATAAGCGGTATGGCGTCCATGACCGTTGCCACCACGGGAAGGCCTGCAATATTCGGAATCTGGTGATCGGTGGCATGCAGCAGAGACACGTCGTTTCGAATGGCGGCTGAGTTGGGTAAGGAAAGATTGAACAGCCCGCTGAGAAGAGCGTGAAGTTTGAATCGTTCAGCTAGTACTTCAGGCGTACCGCATTCCAGGGTCGGGAGCTGACGTCCAAATGCGTAGGGCTTGAAGTTAATTCCGCCGGCTTCGGTCAGTTTGAGATCGTCCATGGCCTGCCAGAGTGAGCGGGTGTAAACGCCTATTCCGTCCAGATGTCCCGTGCGCTCACCCTCAGCCCAAACACTGCAGCTCAAACCAATATCCATACGCGCTTCCAAACCATCCCAGCCAGTCATGAAATCAAGGGGCGCGAGCCTATCATGAGTCGCGTTTGCGGGCATTTGCTTCTGCGCATGATCTCACCGCGCCATTGCGTTTCCTCCCTCAACCCCTCACCATCGCTTTCCGTTATCCATGGCCTGATGGACTAGACAAATTGGCGACACGCCCGGCTCAAAAGCGCCCTGGATTATGGATGCTTCTGGCGCTTGCACTGACGTGCACGGCGTGTGTCGGCTATCTGAGCGCGGATTGGGATTTCTCCCTGATCAGCCGCCGCGCCGAAGCGCTGTACGGACCGTTGGGCGCGGGCAAGCAGCGCATCGATGCCTGGCAGAACTTGCTGGCGACCGAGAAGCAGGTCAGCGAAATGGAAAAGCTCAAGGTCGTGAACCTGTTCTTCAACAAGCAGATGCGCTACGCCGAGGACATCGACCTGTGGCATGAAGTCGATTACTGGGCGACGCCGATCGAGTCGCTGATCAAGGGCGCGGGGGATTGTGAGGATTATGCGATCGCCAAGTATTTCAGCCTGCGCCGCTTGGGCGTGCCCAGCGAGAAGCTGCTGATCACCTACGTCAAGGCGCTGCGCCTGAACCGCGCGCACATGGTGCTGACCTATTACTCGAGCCCGAACGCGATGCCGCTGGTGCTCGACAGCCTGATCGACGACATCAAACCCGCCAGCGAACGCACGGACCTGTTGCCGGTGTACGCCTTCAACGCTGAAGGACTGTGGCTGCCGGGTGCGCAGGGCAACAAGAAAGTGAGCGACACCAAACGTCTGTCCCGGTGGCAGGACGTGCTGAAAAAGATGACCGCAGAAGGCTTCCCCACCGAGCCCGAGAATTAGGAGTACTGATGTCTCTGTTCAAACAACTGTTGATCGCGATCTGTCTGTTCATGGTGGTTGCCTTTGCGGGAAGTTTTGTCGTCAGCCTGGAAAGCTCCCGGGCGCAGTACGTCAATCAGCTTCGCTCCCACGCCCAGGACGCTGCGACGTCGCTGGCGCTGTCGCTGACGTCCAATATCGACGACCCGGCGATGGTCGAACTGATGGTGGCGTCGATCTTCGACAGCGGTTACTACGCGAGCATCCGGGTGGTGGATCTGGCGAGTGGCGACGCGATCGTCGAGCGCAGTGCGACCCCGGACAATCAGGGTGTGCCGCAGTGGTTCATCAACGCCATCGGGCTTGAGCCGGCGGGCGGCGAGGCGATTGTCAGCCGCGGCTGGCAGCAGACGGCGCGGGTCGAGGTGGTCAGCCATCCGATGTTCGCGCTCGCGAAGTTGTGGCAGAGCGCGCTGGGCAGCCTCGGCTGGTTGCTGGTGTGTGGCGTGGTCAGTGCGATTCTGGGCGCGATGTTGTTGCGCCGGCAGCTCAAGCCGCTGGATTACATGGTCGCGCAGTCCCAGGCCATTGGTCGTCGCGAGTTCCTCGTTCTGCCCGAACTGCCGCGCACGCCGGAGCTGCGCCGGGTGGTGCAGGCGATGAACCAGATGGTCGAGAAACTCAAGGCGCTGTTTCAGGAAAGCACCGAGCGCAGCGAGAAGCTGCGCATCGAGTCGTATCAGGACAGCCTGACCGGGCTGTCCAACCGCCGTTATTTCGACATGCAGCTCAACGCCCACGTCAGCCATCTGGAAGACGGCCGTGCGGGGTATCTGATGATGTTGCGCGTCAACGACCTGGCCGGCTTGAACCAGCGTCTGGGCGGCAAGCGCACCGATGCCTTGCTGGTGGCGGTGGCGGAGCAGTTGGTGCGTCACTGTGAGAAGTACCCTGAAACCCGCAACCTCATCAGCCGCAGCCGTGGCGGGGAGTTCGCGGTGCTGGCGCCGGGCATGGTTCACGATGAAGCCGTGCAGTGGGTGCAGAATCTTGAGGCGGCGCTGCAAAGTCTGGAAGCCACCGGCGCCTCCGATGTCTCGCCTGTCGCGCACATGGGGCTCGCACCGTACAGCCCGGGCGATGCGTCGCTGACCTTGCTGGCGTTGGCGGATCAGGCGCTGTCCCAGGCCGAAAGCGGCGGCGAGCAGTCGTGGTATTGCATCGAGCGTGGGGCGATTGGCGATCTGGGTGAAGATCAGCATGCGTGGCACAGGACGCTGGACCATGCCCTTGAGCACGGGCGTTTTCAGCTGTTCTTTCAGCCGGTGGTCGAGTCTTGTGATGGGGCGAAAGTGCTGCATTACAAAGTGCTGTCACGGCTGGTCGATGCTGACGGCGAGACCATTCCGGCCGGGCGCTTTCTGCCGTGGCTGGAACGCTTCGGCTGGTCGAGCCGGCTGGATTTGCTGATGTTGCAGCAGGTGCTGGCGCATCTGGGCACGCACAATGAGCGACTGGCGCTGAACTTGTCGGCGGCCACGCTTAACGATCCGTCAGCGCTGAATGAGGTATTCAACGCCCTGCGCCAGCACCCGAAACTCGGCGCACGCCTGACCTTCGAGATCGGCGAGGAACAGGTGCCCGAGCAGGCGGTGCTGGAGAAGTTGACCCGCCGTCTGCAGGAAGCCGGCTATTCCCTGGCGCTGCAACGCTTCGGCGGACGTTTCAGCATGATCGGCAACCTGGCGCATCTGGGGCTGGCCTATTTGAAGATCGATGGCAGCTACATCCGCACCATCGATCAGGAAAGCCACAAGCGCTTGTTTATCGAAGCGGTCCAGCGCGCGGCACACAGTATCGACCTGCCGCTGATTGCCGAGCGGGTTGAGACCGAAGGCGAACACCGGGTGATCCTGGAAATGGGCATCGAAGGGGTGCAAGGGCGGCTGTTCGGTGACCCTGCGCCGTGGAGGTAGCTGACTGAGGAATGCGCCGGCCGGTGAGACGTAATGAAGCTGGCCGGCGCACTCCTGATCTTTTCGCATCAATCAAACAATGGAAGCGCCTGTATGAAGCTATGGACGACAGCATTAATTGTGGCAACCCTTTCAGGTTGCGGCACGATCAAGACCCTCAACGACGAAAAAGGGGCCGCGGATACACTGGCGCGCCACAGCTCCAATTGCCAGTCCATCCCCCGTGCCTACAGCGGTGCGGTTTACCAGTTCTGCACCTTGAACGCCCCGCCGGTTTCCGGCCCACACTGGTCTGCGCCCACCATTGCACTGGACATGGCCCTTTCTGCGGTCGCCGATACCGTGCTGCTGCCCTACACCGGGTACCAGCAATACCAGCAGGGCGATATCAAGGTCCGACGGAAACAGTACTGATCAGTCGGCGCCGTCACCTGGGGTTGAAAGCTTCGTGAGCAAGCTCACTCCCACAAGTGCACCGTTTGCCGCGGAGTAGCAGCGCATCTGAAAGATGGGCTCTGCTCAATCATGACCACTAGAGATGTATCAGTCGCCGCAAATTCTGTGGGAGCGAGCTTGCTCGCGAAGGCGCCGGTACATCCGCCAAATCTACAGCGGCTGAAACACCGTCTTCGTGAGCAAGGTGGAGCGCCACCTCGGTCACTCCCACAAGTGCATCTTTTGCCGCGGAGTAGCAGCGCATCTGAAAGATGGGCTCTGCTCAATCATGACCACCAGAGATGTATCAGTCGTCGCAGATCCTGTGGGAGCAAGCTTGCTCGCGAAGAGGTCAATACATCCGCCAAATCTTCAGCGGCTGAAATGCCGTCTTCGTGAGCAAGGTGGAGCGCCACCCCGGTCACTCCCACATGTGCACCATTTGCTGGGGGATAGCAGGCTGTCAGAAACAAGCATCGGGGTTTGCCGCGCGACAGCGCGCCGTTGCCAAACGGTGCGTGCGAGAAAGAGAGGCCTCAGATCAGCCGTTGTTCATCATCATTGATCAGGTCACTCAGGCCGCCCAGTGTTTCCCGGGCCTGGGTTCGATCCATCAATTTCGCCTGTGCGGCGGCGGGGAGGTCGGTGATGTTGAGGATGCCTTTGCTGGTCAGGACCTGAATCAAGTCGTCCAGTACCCGGATCATGTCCATGTCGCTGGACTTGAGCTGGATCAGGCTTTTCTCGACCACTTCGTTGGCAAACCAGGCTTGCACCTGATGGTCATCGGGCGGCAGTTGCTCGCTCGCTTCGGCGAACGGCGTTGCTTCCACGCGAACTAGCGTTCCATCGGCATCGCGCTGAACGTAAAACATGGCTCATTCCTCAGGGAGTAACGGTGCTGGCAACCGTCAGGGACGGCTGCCAGCACAGTACAACAGCTCTCGCGACTCAGCTATCAGTGGTGATCGACTTTGATGGTCGGATCCGCACCGCTCACCAGCGAGTTGACCATGGAATTGCTCCAGGTCACGCCTTCCACCTTGATGTGCACATCGGCCGTGGTCGCCGCGGCAGCCGCAGTGACATTCGACGCGAACTGCCCGGTGGTGCTGACTTGCAGAATGGTGTCATGACCATCGTTGGTGATTTGCAGGTACTTGCTGAGGGTGTCGGTGTCTTCACCTTGCAGCAGGTCACGCAAGTCGATCCGGTCGCCTTCGCCCTTGTTGAAGTCCTTGATCACGTCAAAGCCACCGCTGTTGGTGTCGCCTGCTTTCCAGGCGAATGTATCGGCACCTGCGCCACCGGTAAGGATGTCGTTGCCTTTACCACCGATCAGAATGTCGTTGCCGTTGCCACCGTTGAGGATGTCGTCGCCACCCTGGCCGAACAGAATGTCGTTGCCATTGCCGCCCAGCAGCGTGTCGTTGCCGTCCTGGGACGTCGACGACGAATTGGTCAGGTGAGCCACCGCGTCAAGGTTGTTGGTCACGAACGAGTGCAGCGTCTTGTCATCGATGGTCGACACGTTCACGTGCAGAGTATCTGCAGCGAAAGCCTTCAACGCCGTGATGCCGCCCTGGGTGTTGTAGGTAATCAGGTCACCGAACAGGATGTCATTGCCGTCGCCACCGTTAAGGGTGTCGCTGCCCGGAGCGATTGCTTTCTGGTCGCCCAGAACCGCTTTCGCCAGGTCATCGGCGTTGACGTTGCTCAGTGCATGACCGTCGCTGTCGTAGTGATCGAGCGTGCTCGCCTTGACGGCCGAGTTCAGACCGATCGCTTCGATGGTGGGCGACTGCTTCAGCAACAGCGCGTAACCGGTGTCCGCTTCAGCCAGCACAACGCTGCTGCCGTTGGTTTCAGGTGAGTTCAGGCTGTATTCCTGACCGCCCTTGCCGTCGGCGTGGCTGGCGAGGGTGCCCATCAGCTTGCCGGTCGTGCTGCTGGCGTAGCTGTAAACATGGCCCACGGTGTCGATGGCGACTTTGCCGTTCACCGAATACGTGCTGCCCAGATGCCAGCTTTCCAGGCCCATCGCCAGTGTGACAGCCGTGCCGTTCACCGTACCGAGCACCGTGCTGGTGTTCTGGTAAACGTTAGGCTCGCCGTCGGTGATGAAGTACGTGCGGTTCTCGCCCGTCGGGTTGGTGCTGTTCAAGCCGGCAAACCAGTTTGCGGTGGTCTTGAAGGCATCTTCGTAGTTGGTGGTGCCGCCCGATGTCATGGTCGCCAGAGCAGCGGCCAATGTTTTCAGCGCAGCGGCCTTGTCGGACATGTCCACCGACACGGTCGAGCGCACGTTGGTGTCGAAATCCACCAGCAGCACGTTGATCTTGCCGGCGTTGGCCGTCTGAGCACCGTTCGCCAGTTTCTCGAAGACCGACTGCAGCTGCGTCTTCGCCGTATCGAGGGATTTGCCCATGCTGCCCGAGCTGTCGACGATGAAGGCGATGTTGTAGCTCTTGCCCTGCACGATGGTCGTGCCGCTGACGTCGCCAACGATGATGTCGCCGCCGGTGGTGCCGTTGATTGGCGTCGGGTCGGTGCCGGCCAGGCCTTCACTCGAAGTGTAGGTCTGAGGCTCGACGGTAACGGTGATCGCCTTGCTGTCGCTGGCGCTGGCCACGGCGCTTGGGACGCCTGGCACAGTCGCTTCGGTCGCCGTCGCCGTGACGTTCAGCGTGAACTTGCCGCTGAAGTAGTCAGGCGTGGTGATGCTCAGCGTCGACAGGTCGAATTGGCTGACGTCGATCGTGTCCATCACGGTTTTGCCGTTTTCGACGTGGGTCGTCACGGTGGCCGTGTGGCCAGCGGCGTCGGTCAGGATCGAGCCGGCCGGTGCGCCGCCGCTCAGGGTCGTGACGTGAGTCTCCGAACCGTCGAGGCTGTCACCGAATACCGCTTTGACCGGGCTCAGCTTGATCGCGGCGCCTTCGGTGCCGTGGTTCAGCTCGTAGCCGGTGTAATAACCCTCACCGCTGCCAACCGTGCCTTCGTGCAACGGCGAGACGTTCAGGCCGGAAGCCTTGAGGTCATCGACCGTTGCGAACAGCAGCACGTTGCTGCCGTTCAGGGCCACGGTCTGAGTCGCGCCGGTGCTGATGGTCTTGTCGACCAGATTGACGCTGTAGCTGCCCGGGCCCGCCTGGTTGTAGTGGTAGATGTCCAGGGTGTAGTAACCAGACTCCGTCGGCGTGAAGCCCGCGCTCTGGATCTTGCCGCCCGCACCCCATGTGGCGTTGGCCGCAGTCTGGCCCGCCACGGTGATCAACAGGCTGTCGTCTGCCGTACCGGAGAAGGTGTAGGTGTGGCCGGCTTCCATGTAGATCAGGCCGGACAGCTTGGTGCCGGTGCCGACCGCGACGGAAGAGTCCTGGGCAGCGGTGGCGACGGTGTGCGCGGTCGATGCAACGGTGGTGTTGAAGCCGGCCTTGATGGTCGCTTCGTTGGCGCCGTTGCCGTCGGTGCCCATGTTCTTCAGCGTGCCGACGTAGACGTCTTTCACCAGCCCGGTCGACTGAACGACGCCGGAGCCCAGCGTCACCACTGGTTGGTCGGCGACAGGCGCCACATTGATGGTGCCGGTGGCTTTGACCGAGCTCGCCAGACCCTGATCATCGACGGCCTTGTAGGTGAACGACGTGCTGCCCGCCCAATCGGCGGCTGGCTTGAAGTACACCGTCGCAGCGTTGCCGACGGCGACGATGTTGCTCAGGCTGGTCAACGCGACCTTGCCCGCCGCATCGGCGTAGAACGTGCCGTGTGCAGCCATGTCGACCAGGTTGAAGTGGTCGATTTTGCTGTCCACGTCGGTCGCGCTCAGCGTCACGGCGATGGCCGGGCTGTCTTCGTTACCGCTGCCGGTCGTGGCGTTGGCCACCGGAACATCGTTGACCGTCGTGATGTGAATCGTCGACGTGGTGTTGGCGATGTTGTTGGTGGCGCTGCCGTCGTTGACGCTGATGTTGATGATGCGGTCGTCTTTGACAGGGTCGTGGGACGTGCTGTCGAAGGTAATCGACGAGATCGCCGTCTGATACTGAGCCGCCGTGCCCGCACCGAACGTGATGACCTTGCCGGTCACCACGTTGTTGGTGACGATGTCGGTGGTGGTGACGCTCAGGCCAGCGGTGTTGCCGATCGCCAGCAGATCACCCGCCTTGTAGTTGGTCAGCGTGACAGTGGCGCTTTGCAGCGTCGGGCTGTCGGCGTCTTTCAGGGTGAAGTCTGCAGCAATCAGGCCTGGACCTTTGCCCGGCGCGGTGACATCGCCGCCGACCAGGGTTTCGTTCCAGGTGTTGCCGAACTCTGTGCCCGTCCCGGTGTGGCCGATGACTGGCGCGTCGTTCACGGCGGTGACCGAGATCTTGCTGCCGGCAACCAGCGAATCCTGCGTACCGGTACCGTCGCCTTTCGCGCCGGAGTCGGTCACTTGAACCGTCACGGCACGGTCACCCGCCTGAGGGTTGTCGCCCGGGCTGTTGAAGGTGATCGACTGGATCAGCGCCTTGTACTGGTCAATGGTCGCGATGCCATTGATCTTGAAGCCGTTCACCAGGCCTGCATCGTTGTGGGTTTCCACCACGCTGACGCCTTTCGGCGCAGTGCCGGTGAAGGTCAGTACGTCGCCTGCCTTCACATCGACCGACACCACGGCCTTGCTCAGGGTGGTGTTGTCGACATCGGCCAGGTTCAGGTTCTTGACGATCGAGACCGCCGCGTCGTTTTCAGTAAAGGCAACCGACGCAGTGCTCACGGTTGGTACATCGTTGACCGTGGTGATGTGGATCGTCGAGGTCGTGGACGCGATGTTGTTGACCGCGCTGCCGTCATCGACAGTGATGTTGATGATGCGGTTGTCTTTCGACGGATCATGGGACGTGCTGTCGAAGGTGATCGACTGAATCGCCGTCTGGTACTGGGCGGCTGTGCCCGGACCGAAGGTGATGGTTTTGCCGGTCACTGCGCCGGAAGCGTCTTTTACATCACTCAGGGTATAGGTCAGGGCGCCCGGTTTGCCGACATTCAGGACGTCGCCGTCTTTGAAGTTGGTCAGCGTGACGGTCGCGCTTTTCAGCGTGGTGCTGTCGGCGTCGTTCAGGGTGAAATCGCGAGCGATCTGACCTGGGCCTTTGCCCGGCGCGGTGACATCGCCACCCACGGCAGTTTCGTTCCAGGTGTTGCCGAACTCTTTGCCCGTTCCGGTGTGGCCGATGACAGGTGCGTCGTTCACGGCGATCACATTGATCTGGCTGTTGTGGACCACCGTCAGGTTGTCAGTGCCGTTGGCATCGGCGTCAGTCACAGCGATGGTCACGCCGCGTGGCGCGGTGTTCGGGTTATCGCTGTTGTCGGCGTAGGTGATCGACTTGATCAGGGTTTCGTAGTTGGCAACCGAAGCCTTGCCGGTCAAATCGATGACGATGTTGCCGTTGGCGTCGTTGCTCAGCGTGTACTTGATGCCCAGGCCCGTATCGCCGCTGGTATCGCCTTTGTAGTACTGGGACACGATCAGGTCTTCAGCCTGAATACCGGTCAGCGTGATTTTCGCGCTGCTCAGCTGGGTGCTGTCGATGTCGGTGATGCTGAAGTTTTTGACGATCGCGATCGGGGCGTCATTTTCGGTGTAGGTGATACTGCCGAAATTCACGACCGGTGCGTCGTTCACTGGCGTCACGTTGACGGTCAGCGGCTGTTGGGTCGTCGCGGACGGCCCGTTCAGTTCGGTGGACGTCGCGTTGACGGTCAGGTTGATCTGGCCGTTGAAGTTTTCCGGTGGCGTGATAGTGACCTTGGTCAGGTCCCAGCCGTCGAGCGCCGCAGTGCCGTTGCCGCCGGCAGTCGACGTGTAGCTGTGAGTGCCATCGGTGACGACGGCACCGACCGGAACGCCGGAAACGGTCAGGTGGGTCAGGCTCTCGGAACCATCGGTATCGACCAGCGTGGTGCCAATGTTCAGGTGGATGGCCGTGTCTTCCGGGCCGGTGACGGCAGGCGCGATCACGGTCGGGGCGTCTGCCACCGGTGCCACATGGACGTTGAACGTCAGGTCTTTGCTGACCGGAGCCGCTGCGCCGTCTTGGGCGGTAGCGGTGACGGTCAGAGCGATGTCGCCGCTGAAGTTGGCCGGCGGGGTGAGCTTGAGTTTGCTCAGGTCCCAATCCGTCACGTCAGTCGCGGTTGCACCGGCGGTGGCGTTGAAGGTGTGCGTGCCGTCGCTCAGGGAAGCGCCAACCGGAATGCCCTTCATGCTGACCGTCAGGGTTTCGGAACCGTCGACGTCGGTGGTCGCTGCCTTGATGGTCGACAGCAGAATCGCGTTGTCTTCCAGGCCGCTGTTCAGGTGCTCGGTGACGCTGATGTTGTTGATCACGCCGCCGAGGGAGTTCGCGTCGCCAGCCTTGAATTCCAGCTTCGCGCTGCCGTCGGTGGTGACCGGCACGTCGAAGGTGTAGGTCTTCAGACCCACCGCGGTATTGGTCAGCGTGCCGACCAGCTTGCCGCCCCAGAAGACGTTGATCAGCGAGTTGTCGACCGCACCTGCACGGACCGAATAATCGAGCGAAACGGTGTAGGTCGCGCCGGCTTTGGCGTCGATGTTGGTGTACAGGTTGCTCGGGTCGCCGCTGTTTCGCTCCAGCTCCAGCACCTGGCTGTTGTTGCTGTTGCCGGCAACGCCGTAGGTACCCGGGGTGTGGATCTCAACGGTGCCGCCGCTGTTGTCGGTGTGCCATGCGCCACTGCCGATGTTGCCGATCACAGTCGTGGTCGCGCCGTTCACATTCAGCGAAGCCACGGTCTGGTCGTCCACGAGGGACAGGGCAGGGGTGTCGGTGACCGGATTGACCTTGATGGTGCCGGTGGCCGGTGTGGTGTCTGCCTGACCCTGATTGTCGACGGCGGTGTAGGTGAAGTTGGTGCTGCCGCTCCAGTCGCCGACCGGCTTGAAGTAGACGGTGGCGCTGTTGCCGGTCGCCTTGATGACGCTGGTGCCGTCCAGTGCCTGAGTGCCTGCGGCATCGGCGAAGAACGTGCCGTGCTGACCCAGGTTGACCAGGTTGAAGTGGTCGATGGTGCCGTCGACATCGGTGCCGGTCAGCTTGACCGCCACGGTGTTGTCTTCGTCGCCCGTCGCCGTCGCTGGCTTGGTCACCGGCGCATCGTTGACGGAAATCACGTTGATCTGACTGTCGTGAACGACGGTCAGGTTGCTGGTGCCATTGGCATCCACGTCGGTCACAGCAATGGTCACGCCGCGCGGTGTGGTGCTCGGGTTGTTGCTGTTGTCGGCGTAGGTGATCGACTTGATCAGGGTTTCGTAGTTGGCGACCGAAGCGTTGCCAACCAGATCGATAACGATGTTGCCGTTGGCGTCGTTGCTCAGGGTGTACTTGATGCCCAGACCGGTATCGCCGCTGTTATCGCCTTTGTAGTACTGGGAAACGATCAGGTCTTCGGCCTGAATACCGGTCAGCGTGATCTTCGCGCTGCTCAGTTGAGTGCTGTCGACATCAGTGATGCTGAAGTCTTTGACGATCGCGATCGGTGCGCCGTTTTCGGTGTAGGTGATGCTGCCGAAGTTGACCACCGGCGCGTCGTTGACGGGCGTGACCGTGATGGTGCCGGTCGCCGGGGTGGTGGAAGCCAGACCCTGGTTGTCAACGGCGGTGTAGGTGAACGGCGTGCTGCCGTTCCAGTTCGCATCCGGCTTGAAGTAGATCGTTGCGCCATTGTTGGTGGCGGTGATGTCGTTCAGGTTGGTCAGCGGCTGGGTGCCGGCAGCGTCGGAGTAGAAAGTGCCGTTGGCAGGCGTGTTGACCAGGTTGAAATGGTCAATGGTGCCGTCGACGTCGGAGCCGGTCAGCTTGACCGCAACGAGGGTGTCTTCGCTGCCATTGCCTGTGGCGGTGTTGACTACCGGCGCATCGTTCACGGATGCGACGTTGACGGTCAGCGACTTAACCGTGGTGGCCGAGTCGTTGTTGGCGCTTTCGGTCGACGTCGAGCTCACTTGCAGGTTGAAGGAGCCGTTGAAGTCTTTCGGCGGCGTGATGGTCAGGGTGCTCAGGTTCCAGCCGGTGAGGTACGCCTCGCCATCGCCGCCTTCAGAAACAGGGATGGAGGTGTAGCTGTGGCCGTTGCCATCGCTCAGCACCGCGCCCACTGGGATGCCGCCCACAATGACCGGGCCGAGGGACTCGGAACCATCGGTGTCCACCAGTGCAGCGCTCAGGTCCAGCTTGTTGGCGCTGTCTTCATCGCCCTGGGCGGTGGTGACGGTGACGATCGGGGCATCCGCCACAGGCGTGACGTTGATCGTGCCAGTTGCCGTGTTTCCGACTGGCAGGTTCTGGTTGTCGACAGCGGTGTAAGTGAAGCTGGTATCACCTGCCCAGTTTGCGTCTGGCTTGAAATAGATCGTCGCGCCGTTGTTGCTGGCGGCGATGTTGGTCAAGTTGGTGAGCGGCTGAGTACCGGCGGCGTCCGAGTAGAACGTGCCGTGTGCAGGCGCACTGACCAGATTGAAATGGCCAATGGTGCCGTCGACGTCAGAGCCAGACAGCTTGACGGCGATGGTGGTGTCTTCGTTGCCTGCACCCGAAGCGGCGTTGACTACCGGCGCATCGTTCACGGAAATGACATTGATCTGGCTGTCGTGAACGACGGTCAGGTTGTTGGTGCCGTTGGCATCAGCGTCGGTCACAGCGATGGTCACACCACGTGGGGCAGTGCTCGGGTTCTCGCTGTTGTCGGCGTAAGTAATCGACTTGATCAGGGTTTCGTAGTTCGCAACCGAAGCCTTGCCGGTCAGGTCGATGACGATGTTGCCGTTGGCGTCGTTGCTCAGGGTGTACCTGATGCCCAGGCCGGTATCGCCGCTGGTATCGCCTTTGTAGTACTGGGACACGATCAGGTCTTCAGCCTGAATACCGGTCAGCGTGATTTTCGCGCTGCTCAGCTCTGTGCTGTCGACGTCGGTGATGCTGAAGTTGTTGACGATCGCAACCGGTGCACCGTTTTCGGTATACGAGGTGCTGTCGAAGTTGAACACTGGCGCGTCGTTGACGGCCGTGACATTGATCGTGCCAGTGCCTGGAGTGGCGGCGGGCAGACCTTGATTGTCGACAGCGGTGTAAGTGAACGGCGTGCTGCCATTCCAGTTTGCGTCTGGCTTGAAGTAGATCGTCGCGCCGTTGTTGGTCGCGGTGATGTCGCTCAAGTTGGTCAGCGGCTGAGTGCCAGCGGCGTCGGAGTAGAACGTGCCGTTGGCAGGCGTGTTGACCAGATTGAAATGGTCGATCGTGCCGTCCACGTCAGAGCCGGTCAGCTTGACCGCGACGATAGTGTCTTCGTTGCCATTGCCGGTGGCGGCGTTAACAACTGGAGCGTCGTTCACGGATGCGACGTTAACGGTCAGCGACTTAACCGTGGTGGCCGAGTCGTTGTTGGCGCTTTCGGTCGACGTCGAGCTCACTTGCAGGTTGAACGAGCCGTTGAAGTCTTTCGGCGGCGTGATGGTCAGGGTGCTCAGGTTCCAGCCGGTGAGGTACGCCTCGCCATCGCCGCCCTCAGAAACAGGGATGGAGGTGTAGCTGTGGCCGTTGCCATCGCTCAGCACCGCGCCCACTGGGATGCCGCCCACAATGACCGGGCCGAGGGACTCAGAACCATCGGTGTCCACCAGTGCAGCGCTCAGGTCCAGCTTGATGGCGCTGTCTTCATCGCCTTGGGCGGTGGTGACGGTGACGATCGGAGCATCCGCCACCGGCGTGACGTTGATCGTGCCAGTTGCCGTGTTGCCGGCTGGCAGGTTCTGGTTGTCGACCGCGGTGTAAGTGAAGTTGGTATCACCGGCCCAGTTTGCGTCTGGCTTGAAGTAGATCGTCGCGCCGTTGTTGGTCGCGGCGATGTTGCTCAAGTTGGTCAGCGGCTGGGTGCCGGCGGCGTCCGAGTAGAACGTGCCGTGTGCAGGCGCAGTGACCAGGTTGAAGTGGCCAATGGTGCCATCAACATCGGAGCCAGACAGCTTGACGGCGATGGTGGTGTCTTCGTTGCCTGCACCCGAAGCGGCGTTGACTACCGGCGCATCGTTCACGGAAATGACATTGATCTGGCTGTCGTGAACGACGGTCAGGTTGTTGGTGCCGTTGGCATCAGCGTCGGTCACAGCGATGGTCACGCCGCGTGGCGCGGTGCTTGGGTTCTCGCTGTTGTCGGCGTAAGTAATCGACTTGATCAGGGTTTCGTAGTTCGCAACCGAAGCCTTGCCAGTCAAGTCGATGACGATGTTGCCGTTGGCGTCGTTGCTCAGCTTGTAGCTGATACCCAGACTGGTGGTACCGGTGGTGCCATCGGTGCCGCCTTTGTAGTACTGGGAAACGATCAGGTCTTCGGCCTGAATACCGGTCAGCGTGATCTTCGCGCTGCTCAGTTGAGTGCTGTCGACATCAGTGATGCTGAAGTCTTTGACGATCGGCGTCGCTGCACCGTTCTCGGTGTAGGTGATGCTGCCGAAGTTGACCACAGGCGCGTCGTTGACGGGCGTAACCGTGATGGTGCCGGTGGCCGGGGTGGTGGAAGCCAGGCCCTGGTTGTCAACGGCGGTGTAGGTGAACGGCGTGCTGCCATTCCAGTTTGCATCCGGCTTGAAGTAGATCGTCGCACCGTTGTTGGTGGCGGTGATGTCGTTCAGGTTGGTCAGCGGCTGGGTGCCAGCGGCGTCGGAGTAGAAGGTGCCGTTGGCAGGCGTGTTGACCAGGTTGAAGTGGTCAATGGTGCCGTCGACGTCCGAACCGGTCAGCTTGACCGCGACGATAGTGTCTTCGTTGCCATTGCCTGTGGCCGCGTTGACCACAGGTGCATCGTTGACCGACGCGACGTTCACAGTCAGGGACTGGGTCGTGGTTGCCGATTGGCCGGTGATTTCAGTCGACGTCGAGCTCACTTGCAGCGTGATCGAACCGTTGAAGTCAGCCGGTGGTGTCAGGGTCAGCTTGGTCAGGTCCCAGCCATCGATGATGACTTTGCCGTCGCCGGTCGGGATCGAGGTGTAGCTGTTTTTGCCGTCGGTCAGCACAGCGCCAACCGGGATGCCGCCGACGGTCAGGCCGCTCAGGCTTTCCGAACCATCGGTGTCAACCAATGCAGTGCCGACGCTGATCTTGATTGCGGTGTCTTCATCGCCCTGGGCGGTGGTGACGGTAACGATCGGAGCATCAGCCACTGGCGTGACATTGATCGTGCCAGTTGCCGTGTTGCCGGCTCGCAGGTTCTGGTTGTCGACCGCGGTGTAAGTGAAGTTCGTATCACCGGCCCAGTTGGCGTCTGGCTTGAAGTAGATCGTCGCGCCGTTGTTGCTGGCGGCGATGTTGCTCAAGTTGGTCAGCGGCTGAGTACCGGCCGCGTCCGAGTAGAACGTACCGTGTGCAGGCGCACTGACCAGGCTGAAGTGGCCAATGGTGCCGTCAACATCGGAGCCAGACAGCTTGACGGCGATGGTGGTGTCTTCCTTGCCTGCACCCGAAGCGGCGTTGACTACCGGCGCATCGTTGACGGAAATGACATTGATCTGGCTGTCGTGAACGACGGTCAGGTTGTTGGTGCCGTTGGCATCAGCGTCAGTAACGGCGATGGTCACGCCGCGTGGGGCAGTGCTCGGGTTCTCGCTGTTGTCGGCGTAAGTAATCGACTTGATCAGGGTTTCGTAGTTCGCAACCGAAGCCTTGCCAGTCAAGTCGATGACGATGTTGCCGTTGGCGTCGTTGCTCAGCTTGTAGCTGATACCCAGACTGGTGGTACCGGTGGTGCCATCGGTGCCGCCTTTGTAGTACTGGGAAACGATCAGGTCTTCAGCCTGAATACCGGTCAGCGTGATCTTCGCGCTGCTCAGTTGAGTGCTGTCGACGTCGCTGATGCTGAGGTTATTGACGATCGCAACCGGTGCACCGTTTTCGGTATACGAGGTGCTGTCGAAGTTGACCACTGGCGCATCGTTGACCGGCCCGACGGTGACAGTCAGGGGCACAGCCGTGGTTGCCGATTGACCGGTGATCTCAGTCGAGGTCGAGCTCACTTGCAGGTTGATCGAACCGTTGAAGTCTTTCGGCGGCGTGATCGTCAGGTTGGTCAGGTCCCAGCCATTGATGTAGACCGCGCCATCGCCTGTCGGAATCGAGGTGTAGCTGTGGGTGCCGTCCGTCAGCACGGCGCCGACCGGAATGCCGGACACCACGAATGGGCCCAGGGATTCGGAGCCATCGGTGTCGACCAGCGCGGTGCTTACGTTCAGCTTGATCGCCGAATCTTCGGCGCCCTGGGCGTTGCTGACGGTAACGATCGGCGCATCAGCCACTGGCGTGACGTTGATCGTGCCCGTTGCCGTGTTGCCGGCTGGCAGGTTCTGGTTGTCGACAGCGGTGTAAGTGAAGGTGGTGTCGCCTGCCCAGTTCGCGTCTGGCTTGAAGTAGATCGTCGCGCCGTTGTTGCTGGCGGCGATGTTGGTCAAGTTGGTCAGCGGCTGGGTGCCGGCGGCGTCCGAGTAGAACGTACCGTGTGCAGGCGCACTGACCAGGTTGAAGTGGCCAATGGTGCCGTCGACGTCAGAGCCAGTCAGCTTGACGGCGATGGTGGTGTCTTCGTTGCCAGCACCCGACGCTGTGTTAACGGTCGGTGCATCGTTGACAGCGGTCACGTCGATTTGACCGGTGGCGCTGCCCGACAGGTTGTTGGTGCCGTTGGCATCAACGTCGGTCACTTCGATGGTCACGCCACGTGGGGCAGTGCTTGGGTTATCGCTGCTGTTGGCGTAGGTGATCGAGTTGATCAGCGTGGTGTAGTCGGCGATCGACGCCTTGCCGGTCAGGTCGATAACGATGTTGCCGTTGGCGTCGTTGCTCAGGTTGTAGCTGATGCCCAGGTCGGTGGTGCCGCTGTTGCCGCCCTTGTAGTACTGGGAAACGATCAGGTCTTCAGCCTGAATGCCGGTCAGCGTGATCTTCGCGCTGCTCAGCTGAGCGCTGTCGACATCGCCGATCTGCAGATTGCTGACCAATGCCTGAGGTGCGCCGTTTTCGACGTAGTCAGGGTTGGTAAAGGTGACGGTCGGTGCATCGTTGACCGGACCGACGGTGACAGTCAGGGGCACAGTCGTGGTGGCCGATTGGCCGGTCAGCTCGGTGGAGGTCGAGCTCACTTGCAGGATGATCGAGCCGTTGAAGTCTTTCGGCGGCGTGATCGTCAGGTTGGTCAAATCCCAACCGTTGATGTAGACAGCGCCGTCGCCTGTCGGAATCGAGGTGTAGCTGTGGGTGCCGTCCGTCAGCACGGCGCCCACCGGAATACCGGACACCACGAACGGGCCCAGGGATTCCGAGCCATCGGTGTCGACCAGCGCGGTGCTCACGTTCAGCTTGATCGCGGAGTCTTCATTACCTTGTGCGTCAGCAACGGTGACGATCGGAGCATCGGCTACCGGCGTGACGTTGATGATGCCGTTCGCCGGCGCGCCCGCAGGCAGGTTCTGGTTGTCGACGGCGGTGTAGGTGAAGCTGGTGTCACCGGCCCAGTTGGCATCCGGTTTGAAGTAGATGGTCGCGCTGTTGTTGCTGGCGGCGATGTTGCTGAAGTTGGTCAGCTCCTGGGTACCAGCTGCGTCGGCGTAGAACTTGCCATGCTCGGCCATGGTGACCAGGTTGAAGTGGTCGATGGTGCCGTCGACATCAGCGCCGGTCAGCTTGACCGCAATGGCGGTGTCTTCGTCGCCCTGGCCCAGTGCCGCGTTCACGGTCGGGGCGTCGTTGACGGCAATCACGTTGATCTGGCCGTCGTGCACGGCGGTCAGGTTAGTGGTGCCGTTGGCGTCCAGGTCGGTGACGGAAATGCTCACGCCGCGCGGGACGGTGCTCGGGTTTTCGCTGTTGTCGGCGTACGTGAGCGACTTGATCAGGGTTTCATAGTTGGCGACCGAGGCATTGCCCGTCAGGTCGATCACGATGTTGCCGTTGGCGTCGTTGCTCAGCGTGTAGGTGATGCCCAGGTCGGTAACGCCAGTGGTGCCACCTTTGTAGTACTGGGACACAACGAGGTCTTCAGCCTGGATACCGGTCAGCGTGATTTTCGCGCTGCTCAGCTGAGTGCTGTCGATGTCGGTGATGCTGAAGTTGTTGACCAGCGCGACCGGCGCACCGTTTTCGGTGTAGGTCGTGCTGTCGAAGTTGACCGCCGGGCCGTCGTTCACGGGCGTCACGTTGACGATCAGAGACTGCGTCGTGGTGGCCGCATCCTTGTTGGCGGCTTCGGTCGAGGTCGAGCTCACCTGCAAGGTGATCGGGCCGTTGAAGTCTTTCGGCGGCGTGATCGTCAGGTTGTTCAAGTCCCAACCGTCGATGTAGACAGCGCCGTCGCCGGTCGGAATCGAGGTATAGCTGTGGGTGCCGTCAGTCAGCACGGCGCCGACCGGAATGCCGGACACAACCAACGGGCCCAGGGATTCGGAGCCATCGGTGTCGACCAGTGCAGTGCTCAGCGTCAGCTTGATCGCGGTGTCTTCAGCGCCTTGGGCGTTGGCAACGGTGACGATCGGGGCATCGGCCACTGGCGTGACGTTGATGATGCCGTTGGCTGGCGTGCCGGCTGGCTGGCCCTGATTGTCGACCGCGGTGTAGGTGAAGCTGGTGTCGCCCGCCCAGTTGGCGTTCGGCTTGAAGTAGATCGTCGCGCCGTTGGCGGTGGCGGCGATGTTGCTGAGGTTGGTCAGCGCCTGGGTCCCGGCGGCATCGGCGTAGAACGTGCCGTTGGCTGCCAGGCTGACCAGGTTGAAGTGATCGATGGTGCCGTCGACGTCAGCGCCGGTCAGCTTGACCGCGATGGTGGTGTCTTCGTCGCCTTTGCCCGATGCGTCGGTGACGGTCGGTGCATCGTTGACCGGGGTGATGTCGACTTCGCCGGTGGCACTGCCCGTCAGGTTGTTGGTGCCGTGGGTGTCCACGTCAGTCACTTCGATCGTCACGCCGCGCGGGGTGGTGATCGGGGCGTCACTGCTGTTGGCGTAAGTGATCGAGTTGATCAGCGTGGTGTAGTCGGCGATCGAGGCGTTGCCGCTCAACTGAATGACGACGTTACCGTTGGCGTCATTGCCCAGCGTGTAGCTGATGCCCGACGCCGTGGTGCCGGTGTTGCCACCCTGGAAGGACGGCGAAGCGATCAGGTCTTCGGCCTGAACGCCAGTCACGGTGATCTTCGCGCCGCTCAACTGGCCGCCGTCGACGTCGCCGATCTGCAGGTTGTTGACCAGTGCCTGAGGCGCGCCGTTTTCGACGTAATCGGTGCTGGTGAACGAGACGGTCGGGGCGTCATTGACGGCAACGACGTGCACGATGCTGGTGGCCGGCACGGAATCGTTCTGGCCATCGTTGACGGTCACAGTAATGGTGCGGTCCGCGACACTCGGGTCCTGGCTGCTGTTCTGGAAGGTGATCGACTTGATCACGGCTTCGTATTCGGCAGCGGTGGCGGCACCGGTCAGGGTCAGTACGATCTGGCCGTTGACGGTGGCGGTAGTGACCGCGATGTTCGCGTTCGGGCTGCCCACTACTAATGTGTCGGCGTCCTGAGCGTTGGTCAGGGTGACTTTCGCGCCTTGCAGGGTCGGGCTGTCGGCGTCAGTGACGGTCAACTGGTCGGCGATCGAAACGCCAGCCTGGCCTTCGGTGAACGTGGTTTCGCTGTTGGTGCCGTTACCGCCGCCATTCGGATCGACAACCGGCAGAGCGTCGTTGTCGATGATGGTGGTGGTGACGCTGCCATTGGTCGCGCTGGCAACGATGTTCTCGAAGTTGCCGCCGGTGATAGCGCCGATCGCGACGGTGACGTTTTCAACGCCTTCCGGGATCGTGTCATTAAGGGTGTTCAGGTCGAAGGTGACGCTGCTGCTGTTGGCAGGGATCTTCACGCTGACCACTTGCGTGTAGTCAGTGCCGTTGGATGCGGTGCCACTGTAGGTCAGATTGATCGTGACTTCGGTCTGCGCCGGGTTGCTCAACGTAATGGTGTACGTGGCGGCCTGGCCTTCAACCACCGACTGGGTGCCGGTGATACTGGCAACGGTGGTGTCGATGCTGTCGACGATCTGCACCACAGCCGGCTCCGTGTTAGGCACCAGGTTCTCAAAGTTGCCGCCGGTTGCGCCGGTAATCGTGGTGCTGATAACGGTGTTGGTGTTGTAGACGTCATTCGCTGGGGCCGCGACGACAACCGTACCGGTGGACTCGCCCGCACGGATGGTGATGGTCGAACCGTCGGACAAGGTGACGTTGACCGGGGTCTGTGCCGGGTTGGTCAGCGTAGCGGTGTAGGTGATCGAGGTGCCTTCGACAGACGTCGGCGCAGCGCTGAGGCTGACCGTGGTGGTGTCGATGGTGTCGGTGATGGTGGTCACCGCCGGCGTCGGATCGGTCGTCACGACCAGACCGCCACCGCCGGTTGTGCCGGTGATAGTGGTGCTGATAACGGAAGGGTCGATGTACGGCGTGTTGTTGTCAGCCAGTTGAACAGTGGTTGAGCCGGACGTGTCGCCGCCACGAATGACAATGGTCGAACCGTTGGACAGGGTGACCGTCAGGTCCGACGTCGGTGCCTGGGTGATGTTTGCCGTGTAAACCAGCGCGCCGCCGGCTTCGGTCAGCGTCTGAGTGGCGGTCAGCGTCAGGGTGCCGGTCGGCTGCGGCGCGACGGGGGTACCGCCGTTGTCGTTGCCGTTGTCGATCGCCAGGCCGTTGCTCAGCGTAGGCGGCGGCGTGGTCGTCGTCCCCAGCCCGTTGGTCGGGAAGCCGATGGTCGGATTCACTTCGCCCGCCGTCTCGGTGAGCATCACCACGCTGTGGCCGCCGCCTGCGTTGCCGCCGTCACCTGGCGCCGCTTGCGGACCCGCTGCAGTGGCTTCGAGGTCTTTGGTCGGGTCGGCGCCGGCCGCGATGGCCTGCTGCAGTTCGGCAACTGACGGTGCCGCTTGCGCGCTGGCTTCGGCAAGGTTGGTAGTGGACGCCGGTGCGTCGGCACTCCACTGGCTGTCACGGCCAATGTCCAGCTGACGGCCATCGGCAAGCTGCAGCGTGACTGCGCCTCCCGGGCCTGTCTCAAGCTGCTCGCCGGTGAACAACCGGTCACCCTCGATGAGCACACGACGAATCCCTTCCGGGGAAACTGCTACTACCTGGCCAACAATGCTTTTGACGATGGCAACAACACTGCTCATGGGGGTGACTCTCCGAAATTACCGTTCAGTTGGTATCCATCATGCCGACCGGCCTTAACTAACGCCGCTTCATTACTGGATGACGTAAAGATTCGCATTTGTTTCATTGCCAGATAACAAGTTAGGGAACTTATTAAGTTGCTCGTAATCTGGCGTCAATTTATTAACAGCAGGTCGGCACCGGAATTAACTTTCTGCCAAAGTATTGACCTATTCGGCGACATCCTAAACAATCGCTTCCGTAATGTCACATTGATATTTGATGAGATCGCGGATTTCTGCAGTGTGATCGCAAGCGCCCTTCAGAACACTCTCGAGACGATCACTTCAATGGCCATTTTTACGATGCGGCAGTGCGTATTGCTGCATTTTGAACAAGTACGTTCTCGGGAAATCACCAAAATGCGTAAGCACCTCTTCACTGCTGTACCCCTCATCCTTTGTGCCGGTTTCGTTCAGGCCCAGACGCTACAGTCCGCCATGCAGAAAGCCATGGACGAGCATCCCGAGGTGCAGGCCGGCATCAATGCCCGTATCGCCCAGGACTACGCACTCCGTGCTGCAAAGGGCGGCTACCTGCCGCGTGTCGATGTCACGGCGGGCTACGGCCGGGCCGGTTCCGATACGCCAAGCACCCGTGCCTCGACCGGTCGTCACGATTACCAGACGCTGGACCGTGGCGAGTCGCAAATCCGTCTTCAGCAAATGCTCTTTGATGGCTTCGCAACAAGTAACGAAGTTGCGCGTCAACAAGCCACCGCCAATTCCCGGGCATACTCGCTGTTAAATACAACCGAACGTACCGCGTTGACAGTTGCGCAGGTCTATCTCGATGTTCTTACTCAACGTGAAATGGTTCGGCTGGCCGAAGAAAACCTGAAGAGTCACGAACGTATTTACGACCAAATAAAACTGCGCACTTCCCGCGGTGTAGGTCGTATGGCCGATATGGACCAGGCCGATGCCCGTCTGGCACAGGCCCGTAACAACCTGATCACCGAACAAACCAACCTGGCCGACGCCCAGACCAACTACTTGAGTGCCGTTGGTCTGGAAGCTGACCAGCTGGAAGCGCCGTCGCCGTTCGCCATGATGCCTGCCGATCTGAACGAAGCCCGCCGCCAGATGCTCGAGAACAGCCCGGTGCTGCGCTCGGCCGAAGCCGACATCGTTGCCGCTGAAAAGCAGTACACCTCGGCGCAGTCCAATTACTACCCGCGTTTCGATGCAGAACTGGGCCGCAATGCCGATAACAACATTGGCGGCGACGAAGGCCACAACAATGGCTGGGAAGCCATGGTCCGCATGCGTTTCAACCTGTACGCCGGTGGCAGCAACAAGGCTGACCTGCAATCCAAGTCGTACCTGTCGAGTCAGGCCCTGGATATCCGCAACAACGCGCTGCGTCAGTTGAACGAAGAACTGGGCCTGGCCTGGAACGCCTACAACAACGCCAACGCCCAGGTGCCGATCGCTCAGCAGTACGTCGAGCGGGCCAACAGCGTGCGTACTTCGTACCAGCAGCAATTCAGTCTGGGAGAGCGTACCCTGCTCGACCTTCTCGACAGCGAGAACGAGTTGTTCACCGCGCAACAGCGTCTGGTGCAGCTGAAAAACCTGCAGACGTACACCCAGTACCGCATCAAGGCGGACATGGGCACATTGCTGAAAAGCCAGGGTGTCGTGGCGCCGATGGCATCGGTTGTGCAGAACGATGTGAAACCGACAGTTCAGCTGCCGGGCATGAACTGATTCTTGACGGAGTCAGGTTCTTTTAACCGTTAAGAAAGAGAGTGTCAGCGTGGACTTGGAATTACCTTCGGCTCAATTAGGTCATGATCCACGCAGCCAGCACGACGATCCGCTACTCGACGGGCTGTTGACACTCTGTGCCCTGCATCACAAACCGGCGAGCCGGGCCATGCTGACCACCGGTCTGCCATTGCCCGACCAGCGCCTGAGCCCGGATTTGCTGCCCCGCGCCGCAGCCCGGGCGGGTTTGCAGGGGCGTTTGCTGCAACGCAAACTCAACCAGATTCCCGAGATCGCATTGCCCGCCTTGCTGCTCCTGAAAGACGGGCGCTCTGCCGTTCTGCTCGGTTGGGAGGGCCAATCGGCCCGCCTGCTGATCAGCGAAAGTAACGGCGGCGAAGTGCTGATCGAGACCGAAGCGCTGGCGCAGGATTACAGCGGTCGGGTGTTTTTCGCACAGCCGCAACATAAATTTGACGTGACCCAGGGCTCGCTCATCCCGCGCGCTCGTTCCTGGTTCAAGGACACCCTCAAGCTGTCTCGCTGGCTTTACGTCGACGCGATCGCTGCCAGCTTCGTGATCAACCTGATCGCGCTGGCTACCCCTCTTTTCGTGATGAACGTCTACGACCGAGTCGTGCCCAACCAGGCCACGGCCACACTGTGGGTGCTGGCGACCGGTATCTGTGGCGCGTTTCTGTTTGATCTTTTGCTCAAGGGCCTGCGCAGTCTGTGCCTGGACCTGGCCGGCAAGAAAACCGACCTGATCATTTCCGCCACGCTGTTCGAACGCATCGTCGGCATGGCGATGAAGTTTCGCCCGGCGCGGGTCGGCAGCTACGCCCAGAACATCCATGAGTTCCAGGGCATGCGTGACTTCCTCACGTCGCTGACCCTGACCAGCCTTATCGACCTGCCGTTCACGCTGATCATCCTGTTGGTGATTGCGCTGCTGGGCGGGCATCTGGTGTGGATTCCGATCATCGCCTTCCCGCTGGCGCTGGGCATCGGCCATTTCCTGCAAAAACCGCTGACCTCCACCCTTGAGCGCACCATGGCGCTGGGTGCCGAGCGTCAGTCGAGCCTGATCGAAACCCTCGCCGGCCTCGATGCGGTGAAGGTCAACAACGCCGAAAGCGAGCGTCAATACCAGTGGGAGCACACCATCGGTACGCTTAGCCGCCTGGAATTGCGCGTCAAAGTGCTTTCCGGTCTTGCCATGAACATCACCCTGCTGATCCAGCAACTGGCGGGCGTGGCGATGATCTGTTTCGGCGTTTACATGATCATGGACGGCGTCCTCAGCATGGGCGGCCTCGTGGCGTGCTACATGCTCAGCGGCCGCGCCCTTGGCCCGCTGGCGCAACTGTCCGGTCTGCTGACCCGTTACCAGCAAGCCAAAGTGACCATGGTGTCGGTCGATCAAATGATGGAGCTGCCCCAGGAACGTAACTTCGACGAGCGTCCCCTCAGCCGTCAGGTGCTTCAGGGCGCTATGGAATTCCGCAACCTTGAGTTCACTTACCCGAATCAGCAGAACCTGGCGCTGCGCAACATCAATCTGGTGATCCGCCCGGGCGAGAAGGTCGGCATCATTGGCCGTAGCGGGTCGGGGAAAAGCTCCCTGGCCAAACTGCTGGTCGGTTTGTATCAGCCTGATGAAGGCTCGTTGCTGGTGGATGGCGTCGACATTCGCCAGATCGACGTCAGCGAAGTGCGCCACAACATCGGCTACGTCGCCCAGGACATACAACTGTTGTCGGGCACGCTGCGCGACAACCTGATTTCCGGCGCGCGTTACGTGGACGACGAGATGGTGCTGCAGGCCGCTGAGCTGGCCGGCGTGCATGAATTCGCCAGCCTGCATCCCCAGGGCTACGAGCTGCAGGTAGGCGAGCGCGGGCAGAATCTGTCCGGTGGTCAGCGGCAGAACGTTGCCCTGGCGCGGGCCTTGTTGCTCGATCCGCCGATCCTGTTGCTCGACGAACCCACCAGCGCCATGGACAACACCGGCGAAGAACGTTTGAAGCAGCGCCTGCATGGCGTCATCGAGAAAAAGACCGTGATTCTTGTGACACACCGAGCCTCGTTGCTCAGCCTGGTTGATCGCCTGGTGGTCATCGACCGCGGCCAGATCGTGGCCGACGGCCCGAAAGCCGCCGTTATGGAAGCGTTGAAAAAGGGGCAGATCAGTGTTGCTTAAGTCAGGTCAAAACTCCGGTGGCGGCATCTTCGGCTACTTCAAGGGCTCACCTTCGCTGGAAGGCCAGGCGCTGCCGGAAGTCAAAAAGGCATTGGTCGACGACGCCCCGCGCATCGTGCGGCTGACCATCTGGGCCGTGATTCTGTTCTTCGTCTTCTTGCTGGTCTGGGCCAACTACGCCGTGATCGATGAAGTGACGAAGGGCGAGGGCAAGGCCATTCCTTCGACCAAGATCCAGAAAATCCAGAACCTGGAAGGCGGCATCGTTGCGCAGATCTACGCCCACGACGGCCAGATCGTCGACGCCGGCGCCCCGCTGATTCGTCTCGACGACACGCGCTTTGCGTCCAACGTTGGCGAAACCGAGGCTGATCGTCTGGCCATGCAGCTGCGCGTTGAGCGTCTGAGCGCCGAGGTCGATGACCGTCCGCTGAACATCAGCGCCGAAGCGCGCAAGCTGGTGCCGAATCAGGCAGCCAACGAAGAGTCGCTGTACAAAAGCCGCCGTCAGCAACTGGTGGATGAGATTGGTGGTTTGCAGCAGCAATTGATTCAGCGTCAGCAGGAATTGCGTGAATTCGGCTCCAAGCAGGAGCAGTACCGCAGCAGCCTGGCCCTGTTGCGCCAGGAGATCGGCATGTCCGAGCCGTTGGTGTCCCAAGGCGCCGTGTCGCCGGTGGACATCCTGCGGCTGAAACGCTCCGAGGTGGAAACCCGTGGTCAGCTCGACGGCACCACGCTGGCGATTCCTCGCGCACAGGCGGCGATTGCCGAAGTGCAGCGCAAGATCGATGAAACCCGTGGCAAATTCCGCAGCGATGCGCTGACCCAACTGAACGAAGCGCGCACCAATCTTTCGAAAGCGCAGTCGACGGCCAAGGGCCTTGAAGACCGCGTCAACCGCACGATGGTGACATCGCCGGTGCGCGGCGTGGTCAAACAGATGCTGGTCAACACCGTCGGCGGCGTTATTCAGCCGGGCAGCGACATTGCCGAAGTGGTGCCGCTGGATGACACCCTGCTGGTAGAAGCGCGCATTCGCCCGCAAGACATCGCCTTCCTGCACCCGGGGCAGGAAGCGATGATCAAGTTCACGGCCTATGACTACACGATCTACGGCGGGCTGAAAGGCAAGCTGGAACAGATCGGCGCCGACACCATTCAAGACGAAGAGAAGAAGAACACCTTCTACGTGATCAAACTGCGCACCGACCGCAGCCACCTCGGTACTGATGAGCACCCGCTGCTGATCATCCCCGGCATGGTCGCCTCGGTGGACATCATCACCGGCAAGAAAACCATCCTGAGCTACCTGCTCAAACCCGTGCTGAAAGCCCGCGCCGAGGCATTGCACGAGCGTTAATGGCTGATGGTTGATGGCCGGTAGACTGGCCTCTTCCTTTGTAGGACCGGCTTCAGCCGGGAAAGCGTCGGGTATTACACCAAAAATGCATGGTGTTCACCCGGGCCTCTTCCCGGCTAAAGCCGGTCCCACAAGGAGGCGCCATCACCTCCCGCGTTTGCTATCAATCCTCACCAACTGCCCGCCTTCGAATCTCAGGTACTGGTACATCCCGTTGCTCGGGCCGTAGATCCATTCCTGAACCTGCACCTGATCCACCTGGCGGTAGTGATTGACGGTCTCCTTGTAGCCGATGATCTCCTGGCTGACCGGTTGGCCGCATTTCTGCTGCACTTCAAACATCCGGTCGCCCACGCTGATCAACTGGCTGCCGCAGCGCAACGTATCCGCCTGGGCAACGCCAGCCAGCGCTGTCACACCGAGAACCAACGCCACCCTCGTTATCGCATTTCTCAAAATCATTACTCGCTGTCGAGGTGCAGGGGGCTGATGACGCGGCCGTCCTTTTCCGGTTTGCCGAGGGTGGTGTCGATGAAATACACCCGCTCGTCTGCCAGTTGTCCCTTGTCCACCAAGTAGTCCTTGATGCTTCCGGCCCGCGCCTGACCGAGCTGACGCAACAGAAGCGCGCTCGAACTCCAGGATTTGAGCACCGCCTCGCGCAGCTTGTTCTGACGCTCTTCCTTGCCCAGATTCACCCATTCAGCCGGCGGTTGCTGTTTCAGGCGCGTGCGATAAATCCCCTCGAGCATCGGCGCCTTCTCGTCAGCAGGCACGGTTAGATCACTCGGCTGCGCAGGCACCTTGTCGCCACGGCGCTGGAGAATCTTGTAGTACGTGCTCTGGTATTCGCGCTCCAGGCGCTGCTGGGCAATCAGTGGCCCGTCGCTCGCTTCAGCGCTGGTGCCTTCAATCTCCAGGCGCAACGCCGGACGCGCTTTCAATCCCGCCGCCAGCTTGTCCAGCGACGCCATGGCTTCAGGGCTCAACTCATCAACCCCTGGCGCGAAGGCCACCGTGCCCAAATCTTCCGATCCGCCACCGCCGCTGATCAACCCGCCGATGAATTTGAACGGCGCCGCCGCTGCCTTCACCACCAGATTGCGCAGGGTCTGCCAGACAATCGGCATCACGCTGAACTGCGGATTGTTGAGATCGCCCGTCACGGGCAGCTCGATGGAAATCTTGCCATCGGTGTCCTTGAGCAGGGCGATCGCCAGTTTCAGCGGCAGATTCACCGCGTCCGGACTGTCGACCTTCTCGCCCAATTGCAGCTGCTCGACCACCACCTTGTTCTCGGCCTTGAGCTGGCCTTTGGTGATCAGGTAATGCAGGTCCAGATTCAACCGCCCCTTGCGAATGCGATAGCCGGCGAACTTGCCCGAGTAGGGCGTCAACGTGGTCAGTTCCACGCGCTTGAAGCTGGTCGCGATGTCCAGACTTGCCATCGGGTTGAACGGATTCAGCGCGCCCTTGATGGTCACCGGCGCATAGCGATCCACCTTACCGTTGATGTTCACCGTCGCCGGTTTGTCCTGGCGGTTATCCAGCGTGCCGATTTTGCCGTTGAGTTGCTGAACAGCCGTAGCGAAGTTTGGCGTGAGGCTGAAGTCGGCAAAGTTGGCCGAGCCGTTGGTGATGTTCACTTCGCCAATGCGAATGCCCATCGGCTTTTCGCTGCTGGCGGCAGCCTTGGCTTTCGGCGCGGCAGGGGGTTGATCAGCAGGCTGAGGAATCAGCAGGTCGTCGATATTGGTCGAGCGATCGTCGGCAATCATGAATCGGGCATAGGGCTGATCAATGTTGATCGTGGCGATGGTCAGGCTGTCGCCGAGCTGGAAATCCAGGCCCTCGACATTCAGCCGCTGCCACTTCACGAAATCCCGCGACTTGAGGGTGTCGAGGGTGTGCAACTGGTCGACCTGCGCCTTGCCGGTAATGCCCAGCGCCAAGGGCTCGGTGCTTTTCAGGTCGACCGCCAGATCGCTGTTGAGCATGCCGCTGCGCACTTCCAGACGAATGAACGGCGTGACGTAGGACTGCGCGACACGCAGGTCGATGTCGCGGGTGGTGACGTTGAGATTGGCGCGAACCGGCGCCAGATTCACCTCGCCCTCGGCGGTCAGCTTGCCTTGCTTGCCCACGCCGGTGTCGAGCTTGAGCTTGAAGGGTGATTTGTTGAGGCTGTCGAAGCCGGTCAGGTCGAGGTTCAGCGGACCGACATCAATCGCAACAGGCTCTTTCGGCACCTTGTCGCCGAGGTGAATGCGGTAGTCGCGCAGCTGCGTATCGCGCAGCAACACCTGCCACGGCTTGCTCGGCGCCGCTGGTTTTGCGCTGGCGGTGGTTTCAGCGCTGCTCGCGGTGGCGGGCTGCTGTTTTTCAGCCTCAACCTTTTTCGCCTGCGCCTTAGAAGGCTGGCTGGCGAACAGCTTCTGCCAGTCCAGCTCACCGTCTGACTCACGCGTTGCCCAGGTTTCCAGGCCTTCGCTGCGAATCTTGCCAACGGTCACCAACTGCTTGGCCAGATCGATCGACGTCTCGCTCACGCTCAGTTTTTTCAGGCGAGCCAGCGGTCTGCCGTCCGGGGCATCGATGGCGAAGGGCGCGACGCTCAAGGACGTGTTGTCCAGCAGCAGCTCGGTCTCCTTGGCCAGGCTGAGTTTGTAGTGGGTGTTGAAATTGAGTACCCCGTCTTTGAGCACCAGCGGCAGGGCATCGCGAACGTAGGGCCACCAGACTTTCATCTTGCCGTCGGTGACTTTGAGCGTGCCTTCCGACGCGATCGGCACCAGGCTGATGCGCCCGACCCAGTCGATCTGACCGCCTTCAGGCCCGGCGGCGACGAGGGTCATGTCGGCGTTGTCTTCCGGCAGCGTGCTGAGGTTTTTCAGCTCGAAATTCAGCGCGTCGTAGAGAAACTCGATGGGCTCGCTGGGGCGCATGTCCTGGAAATGCACGTAACCGTCGGCCAGCTTGATCTCGCCGATACGCAGCGGAAATGGCTTGCCTGGAGGTTCGTCTGGTGTTGCGGGTTCGCTGGCGGGCAGCTTGAACAGCCCGGCCAGGTTGAGCGTTCCGTCCTTGGCGAACAGCAGCTCGGTCTTGGGTTTGTCGAGTTCGACGGCCTTGAGGTGCAGGGCCTTGGTCCACAGGCTGTCGATTTGCAGGTTGGCGTAAAGCCGTGCGAAACCGATTTGCTCCTTGCCCGGGGCCCCGATGTTCAGGCCCCAGAGGGTGACTTCCAGGCTGTAGGGATTGAGTTCGAGGCGGTCGAGCCTGGCCGGCACCGTGCTGTAATTGGCCAGCTGTTGATTGATGATTCGCAATGCAACGCCTGGCAGGATCAGAAACCCCAGCACGCTGTAAATGGCGAAGACGGCCAGCAGGGCGCCGATGGCGCGTTTCAATCCTTTGGGCATGTAGGTCGCCGACTCTCTCGATGGGAGGTCCTTGGAGTATGGCACGCCAATCTGGTTCCGAATCCAGTCGCTTCAATCCGTGTGGGAAATTTCCTCAGGCCCTTTTGAGCATCACAGCTGCAAGATCAATGTCTTGAGCGGGGGCTGTTGATCCTGTGACGGAAAGTCGGCGCCCGGGGTCAGCACCTGGCAGTCGCGCACGGGTCGGCCGATCTTGCTCGCGCAGCGCAGTACTTGCTCGCGCCAGTCGTCCAAGCTGACTTTCGCCAGATTGTTGCAGCAGATCAGCACGCCGTCTTCGGCGGTGGTCAGCAGCGCGGGTTTCAGCAGGCTTTGGTAATCGCGCAGCAGATCCACCGTGCCGAAGGCGCTCTTGGCCCAGGCCGGCGGGTCCAGCAGGACCAGATCGTATTGGCGTTGCTCAAGGCGTACGTAACTCGGCAGCTTGTGGCCGCGACGGGAAGCGATGGGCAGCCCGGCCAGTTGGCGAATGGCCGGGAAGTAATCGGACTGGACGAACTGCATGGTCGGCAACTGCGGATTGAGCAGGCCGTTCTCGCGTCCGACGGCCAGGTTGCCCTCGGCGAAATCCAGGTTGCACACCTCGCGCGCGCCACCCGCCGCTGCGCTCAGACCAACGCCGCAGGTGTAGGCAAACAGGTTGAGCACGCTCTTGCCGGCGGCATGTTGCTTGACCCAGCCGCGGGCGTTGCGCAGGTCGAGAAACAGCAATGGGTCCTGCCCGGCATGACGACCGCGCACCCGGTAATTCAGGCCCCACTCGTGGCCGACCAGATCGGCCAGCGCAGCGTCGTCGGCTTTATAGATCGGGTCAGTCCGGTCAACCCGGGAATTGCCCTGGGAGCGGTCGTTGTAGACCAGCAGCAGCTCCAGACCCAGACGTGCATTGACGGCAGTATGCAGCGCCAGCAGCGAATCAAGATCCAGGCTGTTGTGGAAACTCTGCACCAGCAGTTGCGGGCCGTAGCGGTCGACCGTCAGCCCGCTCGCGCCTTCCTGGCTGCCGTGGAACAGGCGATAACAGTCGGTGCCTTGGGCGTGCAGTTCCGCCAGCAGGGTTTGACGATTATCGAGGGCGACGCTGAGCGCCTGATTCAACGAAGACATGCTCGGCCTTGGGGCAGGAATGAGGGCGTGCGAGTTTATCAGCAAGGCCAATGCCAGTGTTGCCGCCTGTTCGCCAGCAAGCTTCTACGGACTTTCGCACTGCCCTCGCTGCAAACCACTGTAGGAGTGAGCTTGCTCGCGATAGCGGCGTGTCAGACGACATCCTCTTCGCAGACATAACGCCATCGCGAGCAAGCTCACTCCTACAGAAACTGAGGTGAATCAGTTCAACCTTGGGGTCTCAGATATGACGCATGTGCGAGCAAGCTCACCCCTGCAAGGGGCGTCATCCCCGGTTCCTGAACCGTTCCTGAAGACTTCTGCAAAACCCCCACACCCTTCGTGCTGGCGATTTACTCTCATAAAACCCGGGCGTATGCTTCGCCCGTTTTCAACCAATGCGGAGACCCACAGTGGGTACTTGTTCGAGTGACAGACGTCAGCCGGTGATAACGACCGGCCCATCCTCGGCACGATAACGCGCAGTCTTTTCACTGCCGCTATCTCGCCGACAACGTGAGAAGCGGCAGTGCCAGCGGTCTCTGATCAGAGCCCGCTTTCCTGTCCTTTCCCTGACGCCCAATCCTGCGTGATGACCGACGCGTCTGTCGTTCGTCTGCGCATCGGACGCGCGCGGCTTTTGCTGCGCGGGCCAGCCTGCGGCGCCTGCTCATGAACGAGCGCGGCGCCTGAGGTCGGCCGTACCCGCTCAAGGTTCCTGTGCTTTCAGCTCCAGCAGCCTTCAGTCCAGGGGACATAACCATGAAGTACACCCTCCTGAAAGAATTCCTCGCAGACTTCGTCCGCACCCGCAAACTCGGCCGGCACTTTCGTCGGCTGGCGACGCTCGACAGCGTGACCGACGCCACCGTCAGCCGCGAAGTACCGCCGACCCTCGCGCAAACCCTGACCCGGGGCGCCAGCAGCGATGTGCCTGAATTGCTCGCACGCCTGAGCAGTCACGCCGACGGTCTCAGCGAAACCGAAGCGCAAAGCCTGCGCGAGCAACACGGCCTCAACGAAGTCGAGCACGAACAGCCCCTGCCATGGTGGGTGCACCTGTGGCACTGCTACAAAAACCCGTTCAACCTGCTACTGACCCTGCTGGCGTTCATCTCGTGGCTGACCGAAGACATGAAAGCCGCCACGGTGATTTTCTCCATGGTCGTGCTCTCCACACTGCTGCGTTTCTGGCAGGAGGCGCGCTCCAATCAGGCCGCCGACGCGCTGAAAGCGATGGTCAGCAACACCGCGACTGTCATGCGCCGCGCCGACAGCACGGTCGACGCTGCCGATAACGCAACGCAAAAACGAATCGAACTGCCGATCAAGCAACTGGTACCGGGCGACCTCATCGTGCTGTCTGCCGGCGACATGATCCCTGCAGACTGCCGCGTGCTCAGCGCCAAGGACCTGTTCGTCAGCCAGGCCGCGATGACCGGCGAATCCATGCCGGTGGAGAAATTCGCGCGGCGTCAGGACGTCGACACGGGTAACCCGCTGGACCTGGAAAACATCCTGTTCATGGGCACCAACGTGGTGTCCGGCGCGGCGACGGGCGTCATTCTGGCGACCGGCAACAACACTTATTTCGGCGCACTGGCGCAGCGGGTCAGCGCCACCGATCGTGCGCCGACCTCGTTTCAGGCCGGGGTCAATAAAGTCAGCTGGCTGCTGATCCGCTTCATGTTCGTGATGGCGCCGCTGGTGCTGTTCATCAACGGCTTCACCAAGGGCGACTGGATGGAAGCGCTGCTGTTCGCGCTGTCCATCGCGGTCGGCCTGACCCCGGAAATGCTGCCGATGATCGTCACCTCGACGCTGGCCAAGGGCGCGGTGTTCCTGTCGCGCAAGAAAGTCATCGTCAAGCGCCTCGACGCCATCCAGAACTTCGGCGCCATGGACGTGCTGTGCACCGACAAGACCGGCACGCTGACCCAGGACAAGATTTTTCTCGCGCGCCATGTCGACGTATGGGGCGATGAGTCCGACGACGTTCTGGAAATGGCCTACCTCAACAGCTACTACCAGACCGGGCTGAAAAACCTGCTGGACGTCGCGGTGCTGGAGCACGTCGAGATTCACCGCGAGCTGCAAGTCGGCACTGCGTTCAGCAAAGTCGATGAGGTCCCGTTCGACTTCAATCGCCGGCGCATGTCGGTGGTGGTGCAACAGCAGCGCGAACCGCATCTGTTGATCTGCAAAGGCGCGCTGGAAGAAGTGCTGAGCGTGTGCAACCGCGTGCGCCACGGCGATGCCGAAGAAGCGCTCACGCCTGACCTGCTCGAGCGTATTCTGAGCGTCACCGCAGCGTTCAACGAAGAAGGCCTGCGCGTAGTGGCTGTGGCCGCGCGTCCTATGGAGGCGGGCCGCGACACCTACGGCCTGGCTGACGAAAGCGACCTGACCCTGATCGGCTATGTCGCGTTTCTCGATCCACCGAAGGAAAGCACGGCGCCGGCGCTTAAAGCGCTGGCCGAGCATGGCGTGGCGGTGAAAGTGCTGACCGGCGACAACGAGCGCGTCACCGCGAAGATCTGCCGCGAAGTCGGTCTGGAGCGTCAGGGCCTGCTGCTGGGTGGTGATATCGAGCGCATGAGCGACGCTGAGCTGGCGGTCGCGGTCGAAACGACCAATGTGTTCGCCAAGCTGACACCTTCCCACAAGGAGCGCATCGTGCGGCTGCTCAAGGCCAACGGGCACGTGGTGGGTTTCATGGGTGACGGCATTAACGACGCGCCTGCGCTGCGCACGGCCGACATTGGCATTTCCGTGGACACCGCGGTGGACATCGCCAAGGAAGCGGCCGACATCATTCTGCTGGAGAAGAGCCTGATGGTGCTGGAGGAGGGGGTGCTGGAAGGGCGCCGGACCTTCGCCAACATGCTCAAGTACATCAAGATGACGGCCAGTTCCAACTTCGGCAACGTGTTCTCGGTGCTGGTCGCCAGTGCGTTCATCCCGTTTCTGCCGATGCTGCCAATGCACCTGCTGGTGCAGAACCTGCTGTACGACATTTCCCAGATTGCCATTCCGTTCGATAACGTCGATGAGGAACTGCTGAAAAAACCTCAGCGCTGGCAGCCTGCGGATGTAGGACGCTTCATGCTGTTTTTCGGGCCGATCAGCTCGATCTTCGACATCACCACGTTTGCGGTGATGTGGTACGTGTTCGGCGCCAACACGCCAGAGCATCAGACCCTGTTTCAGTCGGGCTGGTTTGTCGTGGGCCTGCTGACGCAAACGCTGATCGTGCACATGATCCGCACGCCGAAAATCCCGTTCCTGCAAAGCCGCGCGGCGATGCCGTTGATGGTGATGACCGGGGTGATCATGGCCGTGGGCATCTTCCTGCCGATGGGCCCGTTGGCGCACTACTTCAAACTGCAGGCACTGCCACCGCTGTACTTCGCCATCCTGCCGCTGATCCTGATCGGGTACGTGGTGCTGACCCAGGCGGTGAAGGGGTTTTATGTCCGCAGGTTTGGCTGGCAGTGATTTCCATGTGACGCAGGCCCCATTGACTGACCGCGTGCTTTTAGTGGGACCGGCTTTAGCCGGGAATGCGTCAGGCGTCACACCGCGAAAGTGAGGGTGTTCGACCTGGCCTCTTCCCGCCTGAAGCCGGTCCTACACTTGCGTCTCGGCCAGGCTGTTATGGCCGGGCCAGCGCCAGCGCCACGCCTTGTCCGCCGCCAATGCACAGCGTCGCCAGGCCTTTCTTCGCGTCGCGCTTGATCATTTCGTGCAGCAGGGTCACCAGCACGCGGCAGCCCGATGCGCCGATCGGGTGGCCGATGGCGATGGCGCCGCCGTTGACGTTGACCTTGTCCATGTCCCAGCCCAGTTCCTTGCCAACCGACAATGACTGGGCGGCGAAGGCTTCGTTGGCTTCGATCAGATCGAGCTCCTCCAGCGACCAACCCGCCTTGTCCAGGCAGCGGCGGGTTGCGCTCACCGGGCCGATGCCCATGATCGCCGGGTCAACACCCGCGTTCGCGTAAGCCGCAATCCGCGCCAGCACCGGCAAGCCCAGTTCTTCCGCTTTGCGGGCGCTCATCAGAATGACCGCCGCCGCACCGTCGTTCAGCGATGACGCATTGCCTGCCGTGACCGAGCCGTCCTTTTTGAACGCCGGCTTGAGCTTGCCCAGTGATTCAGCAGTGGTGCCCGCACGTGGCTGCTCGTCGATGCTGAAAGAGAGCGGATCGCCTTTGCGCTGAGGAATCAGGACCGGGGTGATTTCATCCACGAAGCGCCCGGCCTCGATGGCCGCCGCGGCTTTCTGTTGCGACGCAGCAGCAAACGCATCCTGCGCCTCACGGCTGATGTCGTATTTATCGGCCAGGTTCTCGGCAGTGATGCCCATGTGGTAGTCGTTGAACGCATCCCAGAGGCCATCGCTGATCATCGTGTCGACCATCGTCGCGTGGCCCATGCGCAGACCGGTCCGCGCGCCCGGCATCACATAGTTCGACAAGCTCATGTTTTCCTGGCCTCCGGCGATGATCACCTCCGCGTCACCGCAACGAATCGCCTGGGCCCCCAGATGCAGCGCCTTGAGGCCCGAGCCACAGACCTTGTTCAGCGTCATGGCGGGCACTGTGAACGGCAAGCCCGCCTTGATCGCAGCCTGACGTGCAGGATTCTGCCCGGCACCCGCCGTCAGCACCTGGCCCATGATCACCTCATCGACTTGCGCACCGTCCAGACCGGTCTGCGCCAGCAGTTGACGGATAACGGTAGCGCCGAGATCCACTGCAGGAATATGCGCCAGCGAACCCTGGAAACTGCCCACCGCAGTGCGGGTGGCGGCAACGATTACGACATCTTGCATGGTGCGAACCCTCAGTGGTGTGCGACGCGGCGCCGGCCCGGGCTTGAAAAGGTGAAGAAAACAGCGCGGGCAGCCGGATCAAGGGAGAGCATGGTTGCATGAATGACGATGATAATTTAAGCCCTTTGTCGCCCGGATGCTGCTGCGATGGCGATCAAACGCCCCCCATCC
Organism: Pseudomonas sp. GW821-FHT02H06; assembly: GCF_059421525.1. Classification (NCBI taxonomy): domain Bacteria; kingdom Pseudomonadati; phylum Pseudomonadota; class Gammaproteobacteria; order Pseudomonadales; family Pseudomonadaceae; genus Pseudomonas; species Pseudomonas sp. GW821-FHT02H06. The sequence continues at coordinate 33,050 of NZ_JBWKVD010000008.1, read as the reverse complement.
CTGGACCGGTCTGCGGATGGCTCCTACGGAAACATATGACAGGAAGTGTCTCAGGTTCCGACGCAAACCCGGGAAGCGGCTGATTTTTGTCGAGTGTGAAGGCAGGGACAATCGCCGGCCATTTCAGCGTCCATTTCCCAGGAGCCCCCCTTTTGCCAAACGACAATCATGGCACTCAAAGCGGCGACCACAGCCTGAACGTCGGCGTCGGCGACTTTCGTGGCGCCAACGTGAACATCAGTCACAACGAGCGCCCCACCTTCACACCCGAGCAATTGCACATTGAGCGCCATCCGGCGTTTGGCGGGCGCAGTCTCGACAGCCGCAACGTCTCTGTCTTTGGGTATATCACGGGAATCGCCAGCCTGATCGGGCTGTACTTCACCCTGTTCCAGCCGCCATTGGGCGGTCAGAGCTCGTGGTCAACGTTGTTCATGTTTTCATTCATCGTTGCGGTGATGGCCGTCGCACTGTCAGCCTTGCTCCGTCGACGCAAGTTCGAGCATTTCTTCGGCTCCCGGCACTATCTTGAAATCAGCCAGACCGGGCGTCTGAGGGTGAATCGTCTGACTGCGCAATGCCCCTGGTGCGGGTCGTTGATGCACTTGCGGCGCGTCGGCCCGAAGGAAGGGCTGCGTGACGATCAGTTCCTTTGCGTGCGCAATCCGGCGCAGCACACCGTTCAACTCGACCCGACGGTGCTCCCCGACATAGAAGACTGAGAAACCCAGAAGCACGAAACCCGCTGCCTCTTGCGAGAGAGCGGGTTTCGAGGGTGTTACAGGACGGCAGATCAGCCGCGGTGACGACCGCGGAAGTAGTTGATCAGGCCCTGGGTCGAAGCGTCTTCAGCGACAGTTTCGTCGGTGCCGACAAGGCGGCTGTAAACGCCTTTGCCCAGCTCCTTGCCCAGTTCAACGCCCCATTGGTCGAAGGCATTCGTGCCCCAGACCACGCTTTGCACGAACACTTTATGCTCGTACATCGCGACCAGCGCGCCAAGGCGGCGAGGGCTGATGCGCTCGACGACAATGGTGTTGCTCGGGCGATTGCCCGGAATGACCTTATGCGGCGCGACGCGCTGCACTTCGTCTTCCGGTACGCCCTTGGCCCGCAGTTCTGCTTCGGCTTCGGGGCGGGTTTTACCCTGCATCAAGGCCTGGCTCTGGGACAGGCAGTTGGCGTACAGCCACTGATGGTGGTCGGACACCGGGTTGAAGCTGACGATCGGCACAATGAAGTCGGCCGGGATCATTTGCGTGCCCTGGTGCAGCAACTGGTGGTATGCATGCTGGCCGTTCGCGCCAACGCCGCCCCAGATGACCGGGCCCGTGTCAGTTTTGACCGGCACGCCGTCCTGGCGAACGCTCTTGCCGTTGGATTCCATGTCCAGCTGTTGCAGGTGCTTGGTGATGTTGCGCAGGTAATGGTCGTACGGCAGGATCGCGTGGCTTTGCGCGCCCCAGAAATTGCCATACCAGATACCCAGCAAGCCCAGCAGAACCGGCATGTTCTCTTCGAACTCGGCGTTCTGGAAATGCTGATCCATGGTGTAGGCGCCGGACAACAGCTCCTTGAAGTTGGACATGCCGATCGCCAGCGCAATAGGCAGGCCAATGGCCGACCACAGCGAGTAACGGCCGCCGACCCAGTCCCACATCGGGAAGATGTTTTCTTCACGAATGCCAAACGCGACTGCCGCAGCGTTGTTGCTCGACACCGCGATGAAGTGGCGATACAACTCGGCTTCGGAGCCGCCTTGGGCGAGGTACCAGGCGCGGGCAGCGGTGGCGTTCTTCAGGGTTTCGAGGGTGGTGAAAGTCTTGGACGAAACGATGAACAACGTGGTCTCGGCGCGCAGCTTCTGAGTCAGCTCGTGCAGCTCGGTGCCGTCGATGTTCGCCAGATAATGGCAGCGAACGCCTTTCTGCGCGTACGACAACAGCGCTTCGGACACCAGCTCAGGCCCCAGGAACGAGCCGCCGATGCCGATATTGACCACGTCGGTGATCGGCTTTTCGGTGTAGCCGCGCCACAGGCCGTCGTGGATGCGCCCGACCAGATCCGTGATCTGGTTCAGCACCTTGTGCACTTCCGGCATCACGTTGACGCCGTTGACCAGCAGCTTGTCGCCCACCGGACGACGCAGGGCGGTGTGCAGCGCAGGGCGACCTTCAGAAGCGTTGACCAGCTCGCCGTCGTACTGCGCCTTGATGGCGTCTTTCAGGCCAACTTCATTGGCCAGATTGACCAGCAACTGACGGGTCTCGGCAGTGATCAGGTTCTTCGAGTAGTCGAGAAACAGACCGGCACTGCTGAGCGTGAATTCGTCGAAACGCTTGGGGTCTGCGTTGAATGCTTCGCGCATGCTGAAATTTTGCATCGCTTGGCGGTGATCTTTGAGCGCCTGCCAGGCGGGCAGGGTAGTGACGTCATGAGGAGTGCGGTAGTACGCCATCGCTGCGGGTTTCCTTGTACTTGAACTGCCTTTTGGACACTGAAAAGCAGGATTGGACATGAATTCGTGGACGCATCAGAGACTAGTCCCCGGCAACGCCGATGTCTGCGCCTTGCTTTACCTTTGCTCGGTACTTTTTCTCACGGAGTAGAGTTGCTGGTCTGACACGAACTGTATCGGTATGGCATTGCGGGTGTGGCTAAGTTCATCGCCAGGGCCCTGCAAAGGCCGAGGCCTGCGCTTCACACTCGGTTTCGCGCAGTGAGCATAGGCGCAGATGGTCATCCGATCACGTGACTTTTGCTTTACACGTGACCGGATGCGTTCTTCAGCCGGGCGGGCAGGTTATTCCCTGACCAGATGCAGGTTGTCGATCAGGCGCGTCTTGCCCATGAACGCCGCGCCCAGCACCACCAGATCATGATCATCCGGGGTCGCAGGACGCAGGCTGACTGCGTTGCGAATCTCCAGGTAATCAGGACGGAAGCCCGCGGCTTCCAGGGCTTTGACGCCATCGCCGATCAACTGCTGATGATCCTGATCGCCATTCTGCAATGCCGTGCCGATCTGTTTGATCACGCGGTACAACGCAGGCGCTGCAGCGCGCTGGTCTTCAGTCAGGTAGCCATTGCGCGACGACAGGGCCAGGCCATCGGCAGCACGCACGGTGGGTTCGCCGATGATTTGAATGGGCATGTTCAGGTCACGCACCAGCGCATTGACGACGGCCAGTTGCTGGAAATCCTTCTGACCGAAAATCGCGATGTCCGGCTGCACCATGTTGAACAGCTTGCTGACCACCGTCGAAACGCCGTCGAAGTGACCGGGACGGCTGCCGCCACACAGTCCTTCGGACACCACCGGCACACGCACGATGGTCTGATCACCCATGCCATGGGGGTACATTTCTTCGACCGTCGGCGTGAACAGCAGGTGGCAACCGGCCTGAAGCAATTGCTCCTGATCGGCGGCGAGAGTGCGCGGGTACGACGCAAGGTCTTCGGTGGGACCAAATTGAAGCGGGTTGACGAAGATGCTGGCGATCACGAAATCAGCCCGTTGAACGGCTTTAGTGACCAGGGCGATATGGCCGCTGTGCAGGTTGCCCATGGTGGGCACCAGAGCGATGCGCTTGCCTTCGCTGCGTGCGCGGGCAACGACGGCGCGCAACTCGCGAACGGTTTTAACTGTGTTCATGCCGAGAATCCGTGTTCTGGAGCGGGGAAGCTGACGTCCTTGACCGCGCTGACATACGCGCCAATCGCTGACTGAATGTCCGGCTGACCGGTCATGAAGTTCTTCACAAACTTGGGCACGCGGCCGGTGATCGACAGCCCTAGCATGTCATGAAGCACCAGCACCTGACCGTCTGTGGCGCTGCCGGCGCCAATACCGATCACCGGAATCTTCACGGCGTGGGTGATTTCCTGAGCCAGTTCGCTCGGCACGCATTCCAGCAGAATCATCGCGGCGCCGGCCTGCTCAAGGGTAATCGCGTCGGCCCGCATTTGCCGCGCCTGCGACTCCAGACGACCCTGTACTTTATAGCCGCCCAGCACGTTGACCGCCTGAGGCGTAAGGCCCATGTGCGCACACACCGGAACGCCGCGCTCGGCCAGCAGCCGGATCGAGTCGGCAAGCCACGCCGCGCCTTCGATCTTGACCATGTGCGCACCCGCTTGCATCAGCGTGGCGCTGTTGGCAAAGGTCTGCTCGGGGGTGGCGTAGGACATGAACGGCAGATCCACCAGAATCAGCGCGCCCTGGTTGCCGCGTTTGACGCCGGCCACGTGGTACGCCATTTCAGCGGTGGTGACGGGCAGCGTGCTGTCGTGGCCCTGAAGGACCATGCCCAGCGAGTCGCCGACCAGCAGCACTTCCACGCCGGCCTGGCTGGCGGTGTGGGCAAAAGTCGCGTCGTAGCAGGTCAGCATGGTGATTTTTTCACCTTTTTGCTTCAGAGCCAGCAGGGACGTAACGGTGATATCGGGCATGGAAAGTCCTCATTCAGGCGCTGTGAATACTGCGGCGAGCAACGCGTGATTCATCTTGGGAGGCAGGCACATCGTCGTTTCGCGATGTTTGCAACGGCCTGATCCGCGCCTTGTGGCCGGTCGCCCGGCTTTGGGACGCTTATCTTCGTGAGGAGGGGGCGGGAAGTCAATTCCGGGTGTTACCGGTTTGAACGTACCTGCAGAAAGGCGTCAGCTCGGCAATCGCTCCAGGCCTTCGAACGGGCACTGGGCAAGCAAATCATTCAGCGCGCGGCCATCGGCGAAGGTGATCCCCGGCGCCAGCTCGGCCAGTGGGTACAGCACAAACGCGCGCACCTGCATCTGATAGTGCGGCACCTTCAGGCGCGGCTCATCGATGAGGCGATCGCCGAACAGCAAGATGTCGAGGTCCAGCGTGCGCGGCCCCCAGCGTTCGAGGCGTTCGCGGCCCTGATCGTTTTCGATGCCCTGCAAGGCATCAAGCAGCGTGAGAGGGGGGAGCGACGTGTCGAGCGCCGCGACCGCATTGGTGTAACGCGGCTGACCCGGCAACAGCGAGTCGCTGACATAAAAGGAGGAAACGCCTGACAGACTGCTCTGCGGTAACAGGCCCATAGCCTTGATCGCTTCTCGCAACTGTTCGGCAGGGTCGGCCAGGTTGCTACCCAGGCCGATGTAAACGCGCTCGATCATCGGGTGTTATTCCGCCCCGTCGACGCCGGCGCGTTTGCGCTTGCCGCTGCTGCTGCGACGGCGTTTGCGCGGAGCCTGGCCGGTAGCGTCTGGCTTGCTGCCCAGGTCACGAATCATGTCGCGACGTTCGGAGTCGTTGGCGTCCTGATAATCCGTCCACCATTCACCCAGCCCGTCGGTTTCTTCGCCGGCCAATTCACGCAGCAACAGAAAATCGTAGCCGGCACGGAAGCGCGGGTTTTCCAGCAGCAGGTCGGCGCGTTTGCCCGAACGGCGCGGCAGACGTTCCTGCATGTCCCAGATCTCGCGGATCGGCATGGTGAAGCGTTTCGGAATCGCGATCCGCTGGCACTGTTCGGTGATCAGTTCGTGGGCCGCTTCCTGCATGGCCGGGATCGGCGGCATGCCGCGCTCTTGCAGACGCAGCACGCGGGCGGGCAGGGCAGGCCACAGTAATGCGGCAAACAGGAACGCTGGCGTAACCGGTTTGTTCTGCTTGATGCGCAGATCGGTGTTGGCCAGCGCTTCGCTGATCAGCGTGTGGGTATAGGTTGGATTGTATTCCAGCGCTTTGGAGCTGGCCGGAAACAGGGGCTCGAACAATTCGAGATCGACGAGCATCTCGAACGTCGCTTCGGCGTAACCCGAGAGGAACAGCTTCAGGACTTCTTCAAACAGACGCGCCGAAGGGATGTCGCGCAGCATGGGCGCCAGCGGGCGGATAGGCGTGGCGCTGTGCTTCTCGATACCGAAATCCAGCTTGGCGGCGAAACGCACGGCCCGCAGCATGCGCACCGGGTCTTCCTTGTAACGCTGCTGCGGATCACCGATCAGACGAATCAGGCGATTGCGGATGTCGTGCACACCATTGGCGTAATCGAGGACGCGCTCGGTGACCGGATCGTAATACAGGGCGTTGATCGTGAAGTCGCGACGCTGGGCGTCGTCTTCGAGGGTGCCGTAGACGTTGTCACGCAGAATGCGCCCGCTCTCGTTGCGTGAAGACTGGTTACTGTCTTCATCTTCGTCGTCGATCGGGTGATTGGCGCGGAACGTCGCGACTTCAATGATTTCACGGCCGAAATGGATATGAACCAATTTGAAGCGGCGGCCGATGATACGGGCGTTGCGAAACTCGGCGCGGATCTGCTCGGGCGTGGCACTGGTGGCGACGTCGAAATCCTTTGGAGTGATGCCGAGCATCATGTCGCGGACGCAGCCGCCCACCAGATAGGCCTGGTAGCCGGCGGTCTGCAGGCGCTCGACGATGTTCACCGCATAGCGGCTGAATTGATTGCGTTGCAACGAATGCTGGCTGCTGCTGAGCACTTCAGGCGTTGTGCGCACATGTTGCTGCGGCTTGCGCAGTGGGGAACGGAATGACTGGAACAGCTTCTTCAGCATGGGAGGCACTGTTTGAAGGAATATTCGGCCAATTTCGAAGAGTGACCGCACGATGGGCGGGGATTCTAGCATTTAGTCGGGGGATGGTGTAGGAGGCAGCGCGAGGGTGGCGTGCGGGTACTGAATGCGCTGCGTGGCGCGGGGTGTCGAGCGGGGAGAGTGTTTAGTGCAGATGCTACTGGGGGAGCCGAAGCTCCCCCAAAGTGCGTGCTCTTATTTTTATTGTCTGATGGGCTTTTTATTTTTGTTGACCGCCCAATTCACGGCTTTCGCCTGTGAAACCTCCCAATCGGGAGTCAAGAGCAAACGGATTGCTTTGGTCGCTGTGCGGCAGTGATCTATCGATCCAACCAGTTCAGGCTCTACCTAAGGGTAGTTTTTGTTGTTCTCGGCCTGGTTGCGGGACAAGTCCCAAATGCAACGCCTCTCCAAAAGAATCAGTTAGCTGCGCCTCCGCCGTGTTGTTCTTGTTATGCGTGAGTCGATTCGTCTTGTTTTTATTATGTTGGTGTTTCAGGTGACTGATTTTTGTTGTTCTTGTACGAATACCTATAGCAGTACCTGTGCCAACTTTTGCAAAACGAGCTGCAGGCCTTTGAATCCAAGGGTGTGGCAAATTGACGCTATTTTGCGCAGGCGAAAAAAAACCGGGGGTTCGTTACCGTACGCCCCGGTTTTGTTACGCCACCGTTTTTGAGGTAACAGTTTTTTCACATTCCCCGTAACCCGCGTGCCAGAGCCCGCGCATGGACGGACTCACGTTTCGCTGGCCACTCCGGTCTTGCGCCGCGGGATGCCCAGGCGTTGGCGACGCTCCCACAGGCACTTGCGGCTGACGCCCAGCTTGCGGGCCAGCTCGGTTTCGGTCATGTGGTCCTGATGCTCCAGGACGAAGTGCTGGAAATAGTCCTCCAGCGACAAGTCCTCGGTTGGCTCGCCGGCGGTGGAACTCGACGAGCCAGACGTTTGCGGGGCAAGGCCGATGAACTCGTTGACATCGAGATCGCTCAGCTCGATATCGATACCCAGCAGCTCTGCGGAAATGTCCGGGCTTTCGCACAGGATCACTGCGCGCTCGACCGCATTCTCCAGCTCCCGCACGTTGCCTGGCCACGAATAGTGCCGAATCGCCTGCTCGGCGTCCGGTGCAAAACGCAGGTCGTTGCGGCCGGCCTTGAGGCTTTGCCGCGCCAGAAACGCATTGGCGATCTCGTTGACGTCCGCACCGCGTTCACGCAATGCGGGCAGCTTCAGCGCGATCACGTGAAGGCGGTAGTACAAGTCCTCGCGGAACTGGCCAACTTTGGCCAGGCTCTTGAGGTCTCGGTGAGTCGCTGCAATCAGGCGCACGTCGACTTTCTGCGACTGCACCGAGCCCACGCGGCGAATTTCGCCTTCCTGCAGGACGCGCAGGAGTCTCGCCTGAGCTTCCAAGGGCAGCTCGCCGATCTCATCGAGGAAGAGAGTGCCGCCATCCGCCGCTTCGACCAGACCGGCACGCCCGGCGCTGGCACCGGTGAAGGCGCCTTTTTCGTGGCCGAACAGTTCGGATTCGATAAGGGATTCAGGGATCGCCGCACAGTTGACCGAAATCATCGGGGCCTTGGCGCGACGGGAGAGGTTATGCAGCGCGCGGGCCACCAGTTCCTTGCCCGTACCGGACTCTCCCTGAATCAGCACGTTGGAGTCGGTTGGCGCGACTTTGCGGATCTTGCTGTACATGTCCTGCATCGGCGGGCAGGAGCCGATGATGCCGATCTCACCATTGCTGTTGTCCGGACCGGACTTGTCGCCCGTCGCCGTTTTTGCGGTGGCGGCGCGTTCGGCCTGCATGCTTTGCAGCGTCTGGCGATCACGAAGAATGCGTGAGACGGCCTGAAGCATTTCGTCGTGGTCGAAAGGTTTGGCGATGTAATCCACCGCGCCCATTTTCATCGAGTCCACGGCCGAGCGCAGGCTGGCGTAACTGGTCATGATCAGCACCGGCTTGCCCTGGCCGAGCTTGATCAGCTCTGTGCCGGGCGCGCCGGGCAGACGTAAATCGCTGACGATCAGGTCAAACGAAGGGATGCTGAAACGTTCCTGAGCTTCCTGCACGGATCCGGCTTCGCTGACCTGGTACTGATTACGTTCCAACAGTCGACGCAGGGCGGAGCGGATGATGGTTTCGTCTTCCACGATCAAAATGTGAGGCATTGATTCGGTTCTCTCGACGGTCTCAGTTCACGGCGGACGTCGCTTCGACATGTCGCGGTAAGGTCACCCGAATTCGGGTTCCGCGTTGGTGCTCGGGGTCAGCCGGGCTGTCGATGGTGATTTGTCCATAATGCTCTTCAACGATGGAATAGACCAGCGCGAGCCCTAGTCCTGTTCCTTCGCCCGGATCCTTGGTGGTGAAGAAAGGTTCGAACAAGCGGTCCATGATGGCTTTCGGAATGCCGCTGCCTTCGTCTTCCACGATCAGGTCGACCGTGTGTTCGGAAGCCTCGCTTTTCACCCGTACCGCACTGCCGGCGGGCGATGCGTCGCGGGCGTTTGACAGCAGGTTGATCAGCACCTGTGCGAGCCGCTGTGGATCGCCGTCCACCCAGTGGTTCGGGTTGCACAGGTTATAGAACTGCACTTCGAAATTGCGCCGGTTCAACGCCAGCAGACCAATGGCATCCTGCGCCACCTCTGCCAGGCACACCGGTTCGTCGGCGTGTTGATGTCCGCCGGCGTGGGCGAAGCTCATCAGCGACTGCACGATGCGGGAAACGCGCTTGGTCTGCTCGATGATCTGGCTGCTGATTTCCGTCAGCTCGGCGTCTTCTTCGCGTTCTTCGCGCAGGTTCTGCGCCAGGCAGGCGATGCCGGTGATCGGGTTGCCGATTTCGTGGGCAACACCGGCAGCCAGTCGACCAATGCTCGCAAGACGCTCGGAGTGCACCAGTTTGTCTTCCAGCATCTGCGTATCAGTCAGGTCTTCGACCAGAATCACCAGCCCGCTGTTGCCCGGCGCAAGCGGCTCATCAATGGCCGCCTTGTGCAGGTTGAGCCAGCGAGTCTGACCGTCGAGGCCCAGGCGCTGCTTATGCAAGTGCTCGTCCGGGACATTGATGAACCCCAGCAGCAGCTGCTTCCAGGGATCAACGATGGTTTCGAGCCGTGACCCGACAACGCGCTGAGCGCCGATACCGGTCAGCTCTTCCATAGCCTTGTTCCACATCAGGATCTCCTGATCCTTGGCCAGGGAGCACACGCCCATCGGCAACTCTTGCAGGGTCTGGCGGTGATAACGGCGCAGGGCGTCGAGCTCGGCAGCCAGGCCGGTGAGGCGGGAGTGATAATCCTCAAGGCGGCTTTCGATAAAGTGAATATCCTCGGTGACATAGTTCTCACTGCCGGACTTGTAAGGCAGAAACGTCTCAACCATGTCCTGCGCCACACTTGGCCCCATCAGCCCTGAAAGGTTGGCCTCGATACGGTCGCGCAAACGCCGCAGGGCGTAAGGCCGGCGCTCGTCGAACGGCAGATAAAGGTCCCGCAGCGCCTGTTCGACTTCCTTCTGCGCAGCTTTCGCGCCCAGGGGTTTGGCCAGTTGAGTCGCAAACTCCTGGGGTGAAGCGGCATGCAGCTCGCGACGCTGTGGGCGGCGAACGTTGTCCACCGCGCAGGCCTCGGCCGCACTCGCCTCTTCGGGACTGGGATTGCTGAACAGCGAAATCAGGGTGAACACCAGCACGTTGGCCGCCAGGGAAGCGATCGCTGCCATGTGCCAGCTGGTGTCATCCAGCACGTAAATCATGTTCAGCAGCGGGATGTAGAACCCCTGGAAGTCGCCGATCAGCGGCAGCAACATGCTGATGGTCCAGACCGCGATGCCGGCAATGAGGCCAGCCATGAAGCCGCGTCGGTTAGCCGCCGGCCAGTACAGCACCGATAGCACGCCGGGAAGGAACTGCAATGTTGCAACGAACGCGACGATGCCCAGATTCGCCAGATTCTGCTTGGCGCCAAGCAGAAGATAAAAGCCAAAGCCGGCCATGATGATCGCGACAATCAGCCCGCGCCGTGTCCACTTCAACCAGCGATAGATATTGCCTTCGGCAGGCGGCTGGTAAAGCGGCAGCACCAGGTGGTTCAGCGCCATGCCGGACAGCGCCAGGGTGGTGACGATGATCAGCCCGCTCGCCGCAGAAAGCCCGCCGATATAGCCGAGCAAGGCCAGGGTCTTGCTGTGGGCGGCGATGCCAATACCCAAAGTGAAATATTCAGGGCTGGTGGTGGCGCCCAGTTTCAAACCGGCCCACAGCACCAGGGGTACCGCCAGGCTCATCAGCAGCAGAAACAGTGGCAGACCCCAACTGGCGCTGACCAGCGAGCGCGGATTGAGGTTTTCGGTAAAGGTCATGTGATACATGTGCGGCATCACGATGGCCGAGGCGAAGAACACCAGCAGGAGCGTACGCCACGGGCCTTCCTGCAGTGGCGTGTGCAACGCCGCCAGTGCGCTCTGGTTTTGCAGCAGCCATTGCTCAAGGCTCTGCGGCCCATCGAATACGCCATACAGCGCGTACAGACCGATGCCGCCGATGGCGACCAGCTTGATGACCGACTCGAAGGCGATGGCGAATACCAGCCCTTCGTGTTTTTCCCGCGTGGCGATGTGACGGGACCCGAAGAAGATGGTGAACAGCGTGATCAGCACACAGAACGCAAAGGCCACGTAGTTGCGCACCGGTTCCCGGGTCAGAATGCCGATGGAGTCGGCAACGGCCTGGATCTGCAGTGCCAGCAACGGCAAAACGCCGATCAGCATGAAGATGGTGGTCAGTGCACCCGCCCAGGTGCTGCGAAAGCGGAAGGCGAACAGATCGGCCAGTGACGAGAGCTGGTAGGTGCGGGTGATCTTGAGAATGGGGTAGAGCAGGACGGGGGCGAGCAGGAAAGCGCCGGACACGCCCAGGTAACTCGACAGAAAACCGTAGCCGTATTCGTAAGCCAGCCCCACCGTGCCGTAAAACGCCCACGCACTGGCGTAGACGCCAAGTGACAGCGTGTAGGTCAGCGGGTGACGAATGATCCAGCGCGGGATCAGGCCACGTTCACTGATCCAGGCAACGCCGAACAGCACCGTCAGGTAGGCGGCACTGACCAGAATCATCTGGGTCAGGCTAAAGCTCATCGGCATCTCGTTGGCTCTGCAGAATGAAGGTCACTACGATCAGGATCAGCCACAGCATGTACGGCCGGTACCAGGCGCCGGTGGCATCGATCCACCAGTCCATGATGGCCGGGGAAAACAGGTAGATACCCACCACCAGCAGCAGGACCAATCGATAGATATACATTTGGCCTCCCAGGTTGACTGACCAGAAGATGACGGAGCGGCATGGTAACGGATGGCGATGGGGCTGCAAGCGACGTTTCCGCCAGTTTTGTGCTGCCTCCCTGTGAATCGGCTGCGCGAGCTCAGTCTATTCGAGCCTCCTCGATAGCGACCAGGCGGGGTATCGAATCGGCATTCCAGTGGGCAATGGCCCAATCCAGCAGCTCTCGGGGCGTAGCGTGTTTCAGTTCATCCGGCGTCTTTTGCCCCAGCGCGCGCAGCCCTCGAAGCAGCAACGGCGCGGCCTGATCGGGTGGCAGGGGTGGCGAACGGTAGGATTTACCCAGTTTATGGCCGTCGGGTTGGGTGATCAGAGGCACATGAAGGTAGCGGGGTTGCGGCAGGCCCAGCAGTTCCTGCAAGTACAGCTGACGTGGCGTGGAGTCGAGCAGATCAGCGCCCCGTACGATGTCGGTTACGCCCTGCCAGCCGTCGTCGAGGACCACCGCCAGTTGGTAGGCGTAAAAGCCGTCGCGGCGACGAATGATGAAATCGCCCGCGTCGCGCCCCAGATGCTGCCGAAACTCGCCCTGCACGCGGTCTTCGAAGCGGTATTCCAGCTCAGGCACCCGAATGCGGATGGCCGCGTCTTCGGGTGAGTGCCCGGCGTTCCGGCAAAAACCCGGGTAAATGCCGTTGTAGCCTTCCAGTTGCTTGCGCGAACAGGTGCAGGCGTAAGCGAGCCCATGGCTGAACCACTGATGGATGATCGCCTGATAAGCCTCATGCCGGTCGCTTTGCCTCACCAGTTCGCCGTCCCATTCGAACCCGTAGGCTTCGAGGGTCTGGAGTATCCCCGCCTGGGCACCCGGAACCTCGCGGGGAGGGTCGAGATCTTCCATGCGCATCAGCCATTTTCCGCCGACCGAACGGGCGTCGAGATAGGAGGCCAGCGCTGCGACCAGAGAGCCGAAGTGCAGATAACCGCTGGGGGTCGGCGCAAAGCGCCCTATATAAGAAGGGGTTTTCATGGGCGCTGATGGTACTGGAAATAAAACGTACGAAATACCGGACGACCTGTCGTGCAGTGTGGGAAAACGCGACGCACCCGTAGGGCGAAACAAAAAAGGACGCCGAGGCGTCCTTTTTACTGGATCAACAGGATCACTTACCGACCTGTTTTTCCTTGATTTCAGCGAGGCTTTTGCAGTCAACGCACATGTCGGCCGTTGGACGGGCCTCAAGGCGCTTGATACCGATCTCGACGCCGCACGATTCGCACCAGCCGTATTCCTTGTCCTGAATCAGCTGCAGCGTCTTGTCGATCTTCTTGATCAACTTGCGCTCACGATCGCGGGCGCGCAGTTCCAGCGCGAACTCTTCTTCCTGGCTTGCACGGTCTGCAGGGTCAGGGAAGTTAGCCGCCTCGTCCTTCATGTGAACAACCGTGCGGTCAACTTCTACCATCAACTCCTGTTTCCACTTGGACAGGATCTTGGTGAAGTGCTTGCGCATGGGGTCGCCCATGTATTCCTCACCCTTCGTCGCGACGTAGGGTTCGAAACCACTGATTGCCGGGGTGCTCTTTTGCTTTTCTTCGGTGGGCATGAACGGACCGCCTCTCACTCTTCTAAGCCATTACACAGGTTAAGATCCATCGCCGACACCTGCCGGCCCTGCGGCTGCAAGCGGGCGAACTTACCAGATCGAATCGGAGCGCGCTACTCCCGGTTGTCGAGGATGGCCCGCAGCACGCACGTGGACTATGACCGCAGCCTGAGCGCCCGGTTTTATCTATTTTTCACAGCGCTGAGTTTAGTGCCTGCGGCGCGAGCGCCCGGTTTTCTGGACTGTCGGCTGCAAGTCGCTGCTGCTCAGGCCGATAAACGCTGTAGCCCGCCCGGGCGGATGAGTAGAATCGGCGACTTATCTCGCCACCCCTCACCAAAGGAAGGCCCATGCCACAGCCCTACAGTGCGCGCAGCCGCGCCATCGAACCCTTTCATGTCATGGCGCTGCTGGCGCGGGCCAATGAACTGCAAGCGGCGGGGCATGACGTTATCCACCTCGAGATCGGCGAGCCGGATTTCACCACGGCCGAGCCGATCATCAAGGCCGGTCAGGCGGCGTTGGCCGCTGGCAAGACCCGTTACACGGCGGCCCGTGGTCTGCCGGAACTGCGCGAGGCCATCTCGGGCTTTTACGCTCAGCGTTACGGCGTGAACGTCGATCCGGGCAGAATTTTGATTACGCCAGGCGGTTCAGGTGCACTGCTACTGGCGGCAAGTCTGCTGGTCGATCCCGGCAAACACTGGCTGCTGGCCGATCCGGGTTACCCGTGCAACCGGCATTTTCTGCGCCTTGTGGAGGGGGCTGCGCAGTTGGTGCCCGTGGGGCCGGAAGTGCGTTATCAACTGACGGCCGATCTGGTCGCTCAATACTGGAACGAGGACAGCGTCGGCGCGCTGGTGGCTTCTCCAGCCAATCCGACCGGGACCTTGCTGCACCGCGACGAGCTTGCCGCGCTTTCGGCGTCGCTCAAGGCACGGGATGGGCACCTGGTGGTGGACGAGATCTATCACGGCCTGACCTACGGAATGGACGCGAGCAGCGTGCTGGAAGTCGATAACGACGCCTTCGTGCTGAATAGTTTTTCCAAGTATTTCGGCATGACCGGTTGGCGCCTCGGTTGGCTGGTTGCCCCCGAGGCGGCGGTCGGTGATCTGGAAAAGCTGGCGCAGAATCTTTACATCAGCGCGCCGAGCATGGCGCAAAGTGCGGCACTCGCCTGTTTCGAGCCGCAGACCCTGGAGATCCTCGAGCAACGTCGTGCCGAGTTTGCCCGGCGTCGCGACTTCTTGCTTCCGGCGCTGCGCGAACTGGGCTTCAACATTGCCGTGGAGCCAGAAGGCGCCTTCTATCTATACGCAGACATCAGCGCGTTCGGTGGCGACGCGTTTGCGTTCTGTCATCACTTTCTGGAAACCGAGCACGTCGCATTTACTCCCGGGCTGGATTTCGGTCGGTACCGCGCCGGCCATCATGTGCGCTTCGCCTACACCCAAAGCCTGCCTCGGCTTCAGGAGGCGGTCGAGCGAATAGGTCGGGGTCTGCGGAGCTGGCAAGGCTGATGCGTTTCTCACCTCCACTTGAAGAAGGCCGGCTGATTCAGCGCTACAAGCGCTTCCTTGCCGACATCGAGACCGCCAGCGGCGAGCGGCTGACGATTCACTGTCCCAACACGGGTTCGATGTTCAATTGCATGATGCCGGGGGGGCGGGTCTGGTTCAGCCGCTCCAATGACCCCAAGCGCAAGCTGCCGGGCACTTGGGAAATTACCGAAACACCACAGGGGCGGCTCGCCTGCGTCAACACCGCGCGCGCCAACAGGCTGGTAGAAGAAGCACTTCTGGCCGGCGTGATCACGGAATTGGAAGGGTTTACGGCGCTCAAGCGCGAGGTCGCCTATGGCCAGGAAAACAGCCGCGTCGACTTCCGTCTGGATTACCCCGATGGCCCGCTGTACCTGGAAGTCAAAAGCGTGACTTTGGGCTTTGATGACAGTCGTGTCGCTGCGTTTCCCGATGCGGTCACTCAGCGCGGCGCGAAGCACCTGCGTGAACTGGCGGCCCTGGCGCGGGAAGGCGTGCGCGCCGTGTTGCTGTACTGCGTGAACCTCACTGGCATCGATGCCGTGCGGCCCGCCGCCGAAATCGACGCGGCCTACGCCGCTGCCTTGCTTGAGGCGGCTGCGGCAGGGGTTGAAGTCCTGGCGTATGGCGTGGAGCTGACCCCTGACGAAGTGCGCATTGATCGGCGCCTTGAGATTCACCTCACGGAAACGCGCCCGCTCAGTCCGGTGCCACTGGATTGATCCAGATGCCCTGAGCGTCTTCGCCGCAGTCGATAGCCCTCAGGGATTTGCCCTCGCAAGGGCCGGCGACGCACTCGCCGTTCTCGATCAGGAACAGCGCACCGTGAGTGGCGCACTGGATCAGGCTGGCGCTGGCATCGAGAAACTCATCGGGCTGCCATTCCAGCGCCACTCCACGATGGGGACACCGATTGGCGTACACATAAACCTGACCCCCTCGCCGGACGGCCAGAATCTTGAGCTCATCAACCTCAAACCCGAGGCTTTTGCCTTCAATCAGCGCAGCGCTGTCGCACAGGTATTTCAGCGTGGTCTCCTTGGCGCTTGACGCTCAAATGCAAATAATTATCAAATGCCTGGCTGTAGCAGGCTGCGCATTCTGCCAGCAGTCAAACCCGTCAGTCGATGAACGAAATCCAGCCAGTCGCGCCTTGAGGTGATCGACTGCGCCTTCCTTTATAGAGGACGCACCTTTTATGCGCTTCACCGCCCAGCTGATCGCGATCGTGACAGGGTTGTTTATTGCCCATCTGGCAACGGCCGCGTCACCTGAGCCGCAACGCTGGGTCAGTGCTGGCGGCGCCTTGACGGAATGGATCGTCGCGCTGGGCGGGGAATCGCATCTGGTGGGCGTGGACAGCACGAGCCAGCACCCGCCATCGGTCAAATCGCTGCCGGGCATTGGCTACCAGCGGCAGTTGTCGGCGGAAGGTATTCTCACGTTGCGTCCGAAGATTCTGCTAGGCACCGAAGAAATGGGGCCTCCGCCGGTCATCCAGCAATTGCGCACGGCCGGCGTGCAAGTGGAGGTGCTGTCGGCGAGTGCAGAGTTGCCTGCGCTGCGGGCCAATCTTGAAAGGCTAGGCGCGTTATTGGGCAAGGAAGGCGAGGCGCGGCAGTTGAGCGACCAATACATCCAGCGGCTCGCGGCGGAGCATGAGCGAGTGATGCAACTGAAGCGTTCCGCGCCCGGTGTTCTGTTGCTGGTCAGTCATGCAGGCAGCGCGCCGATGGTGGCTGGCGCAGGCACTGTCGGCGACTGGCTAATCGCCCAGGCGGGTGGCCGCAACCTGGCTACCCACACTGGCTATAAAGTGTTTTCCAATGAGGCACTGAGCGGGCTGAATCCTGAAGTGCTCGTTGTCAGCGATCGGGCTCAAAACGGTGTCCAGCCTCGCGAGGCATTGCTGCGTGAAAACCCACTGCTCGGGGCAACCAGGGCCGTCCGGGATAACCGCGTAATCGAGATTGACCCGACGTTACTGGTGGGCGGTCTTGGGCCTCGATTGCCGGACGCCGTGAAGTCGTTGGCAGACGCCTTCTATCCTCACGCCGCAGCGCTCAACGCCAGGGTCTCGAACGCTCAATGAAGCTTGATCTCGCCCCCAAAACGCTGTTCATCGCACTGGGCCTGGCCTGTTTGCTGGCGATATGGCTGTCCCTTGCGCTCGGGCCTGTCAGTCTGCCAATGATGGACACCTTGCGCGCGTTTCTTCATCTGGTGGGCGTGCCCGTGGCGGAGGACAACCTGCAACAGGCGGAACTGATCGTGGGCCAGATCCGCCTGCCTCGCACGTTGCTCGGGTTGGCAGTAGGTTCAGTGCTCGCCTTGTCCGGCGTGGCGATGCAGGGTCTGTTCCGCAACCCCTTGGCGGATCCCGGTCTGGTCGGGGTTTCCAGTGGCGCGGCATTGGGGGCGGCGGTAGCCATCGTCGCCGGAGCATCCCTGGGAGGTTTGCCTGAGGTGTTCCAGCCGTATCTGCTGTCCATCTGCGCCTTCGCCGGTGGGCTTGGTGTTACCGCAATCGTCTATCGGCTCGGACGCCGCGATGGCCGAACCAGCGTCAGCACCATGCTGCTGGCGGGGGTGGCGATGACCGCGCTGGCCGGTTCGATCATAGGCCTGTTCACGTATCTGGCCGATGACGCCAGCCTCCGGACGCTGACGTTCTGGAACCTGGGCACGCTCAACGGCGCCAGTTATGCCCGGCTCTGGCCTCTTTTGCTGGTTTGCGTGGCAGTGATTCTCTGGCTGCCGCGCCGAGCCAAGGCGCTCAATGCGTTGCTGCTGGGAGAATCGGAGGCGCGTCACCTGGGCATCGAGGTCGAACGCCTCAAGCGTGAGCTGATTCTGTGCATCGCCTTCGGCGTGGGGGCCGCCGTAGCGGCGGCGGGGCTGATCGGTTTCATCGGCCTCATCGTGCCGCACCTGGTGCGACTGCTGACCGGGCCGGACCACCGGGTTGTTCTTCCCGCCTCGGCGCTGGCAGGCGCAACGCTGCTGCTCTTCGCGGACATCTTCGCCCGACTGGTGATGGCCCCTGCGGAGCTGCCGATCGGGATTGTCACCGTGTTCATTGGCGCGCCGTTTTTTCTATTCCTGCTGGTTCGAGGGCGTAGCTGATGTTGATCGCCAATGACTTGGGCATCATGCGTGATGGCAAACAGGTGGTCGCCAACATCGACTTGGCATTGGCGCCCGGTCAGATGCTTGGCGTGCTGGGCCCCAATGGTGCCGGGAAAAGTACGCTGATGGCTGCCCTGTGCGGCGAGCTTGCCCCGACCCACGGCCAGGTGTTGCTGGACGACATTCCCCTCAATCAGTGGCGTGGCCCCGAGCGGGCGCGGCGGCTGGCTGTACTGCCGCAGAGTTCGACGTTGAGCTTCGCGTTCAAGGTCGAGGAAGTGGTTGCGATGGGCCGCTTGCCCCATGACAGCGGTCAGCAGCGTGACGGTGAAGTTATCCAGTACGCCCTTGCGGCCGCCGATGGGCTGCACCTGCTGGGTCGCAGCTATCTGACGCTGTCGGGAGGCGAGCGTCAGCGGGTCCATCTGGCGCGAGTGCTGGCTCAGGTGTGGCCCGGCGAGGAGGGCCAGATCCTTCTGCTGGACGAGCCGACCTCGGCGCTCGACCCGCTGCATCAGCACACCACGCTGTTAGCGGTTCGCGCGTTCGCCGACCGTGGCGGCGCGGTAATGGTGATCCTGCATGACTTGAATCTGGCCGCCCGTTATTGCGATCACCTGTTGTTGCTGAATCAGGGGCGGGCACATCTATCCGGCACACCCCAGCAAGTGCTGAAGTCTGAAGCGCTGAAGTCGGTATTCGGCCTGGATGTTCTGGTACAGCCCCATCCCGAGCGTGGGCATCCGCTGGTGATCGCTCGCTGAAATGGGGCTCGGATCGACCGGCATAAGTTGCCCTTGTCAACGCAGCAGCCCCATTTTCGATGCCCGTGCGGGCAACGTCCTTCGGACAATTCTTGTAATCACGTAGGCCTGCTCTTTTGCGTCTTTGTGACCGTTCAGGCACAGCTGTTCTCGATTATCGTCGCCCCAGGCAAAGACATTGAGGGTGTGTGATGAGCGACCTAAACGAAGCAATTGACGTGTATGAGGTTGAAGCGTCGCTGGCGCAACTGGCTGTTGGACTGATGGAATTGGCGTCGTTAAATGCCGACGACACGCCTGAAAAGATTATTGCGTTGTGTCATCGAGCTCTGACACCTGTGGGGCATGTTGCCGCCGTCTGCGTAATGCCCAGATTCGCAGGACTGGCGCGGCGCACGCTCGACAGGCTTCATGCGCGGGAGATCAAGGTCGTGGCCGCGGTCAATTTCCCCAGCGGTTCGCCTTCTGTCAGCTCCGCCGAGTCGGAAACCCAGGCGGCAATCCTTGCGGGCGCCGACGAAATCGATCTTGTTTATCCCTTCCATGCGCTACTTGGCGGGGACAGGCAGATCGGCGCAGACATCATCAGTGCCTGCAAAGCCAGGTGTGCTCGGGCAGCATTGACCGTCACGCTGGAAACCGGCGTGCTGCGTGATCCGCAGGTCATTCACGGTGCAAGCTGTGTGGCGATTGAGGAGGGCGCCAATTTTCTGAAAACCAGCACGGGCAAACACATCATCAACGCAACGCCCCAGGCCAGCCGAATTTTGATTGCGGCCATCGCCGAGTCAGGCGCCCATGTGGGCATCAACGTTTCCGGAAATGTGCGGACCCTCGATGAAGCGCGGGTGCACATGGATCTGGTCAGGGCACGATTCGGCCCCCGCTGGCTTGAGCAGGGGAGACTGCGGCTCGGGGCGACCAGCCTGCTGGATGATCTGATGGTCCGTCTGGGTGTGGGCCATTAAATCGCAGGCAAAAAAAGACCCGGCAAAGAGCCGGGTCAAAAACCGTGATTAGCCTGATGAGGAGATAATCTGAGAGTCCGAACCAAGGAGCCTTTCAGGTTATCGGCCAGTCTCGCGACCGGATGTGATAATCATAGTGATTCTCATTTGTAAGTCAACAGTGTTCTGCAGACTATTTTGCTGTGCGAGCTCAGCGTTCCCCGATTGCCCCAGGGCTCACGTTCCTCAATTCGGTGTCCAGGGAATCTTTGTATTCTTGAGGCAGCTCGCTCCAAAGGCGATTTGACAGCGCGCCCTCGAGTGAATACAGCAGCGCTTTGGATGCTCGGAAACCCCTGACCTTGATGGCCCGGTAGGCCTGGATTGCGCCAAGACGGCGCAGGTCGGCGACAGTGTGAATGCCCGCAGCGTGAAGCCATTGAACCGAGGTCTTGCCAAGATTCTTCATCCCCAGTAACTCATCGTCCATGATTGCAGCCCTTTCCAGTCATTCCGTGTAATAACTTCTCCGTAGGCTCGACACAAACTGAAAAGGCGAGCCATGCCCTTGAGCGTAGACGACCTCGAGTCAGGCTGCGGGAGAATGTCAGCGGAACGCGGGCCACGCCGCCGAACGGTAGGGGTCAGGTGAGGAGGAAAGGCGAGCACGGGCCCGGCACGGCGGCGCATGCGGGGCGAGGCATAGAGCGAGGTTTGGCGGCTGTGATGAGGTTAGCGGGTGCGATAGCGCAGGCGCGTACCGAAATTGACCGACATGAGGATTTCGTCAGCACTGAGCTCTGGCGGGAAGTACGCCCCGGATATCTGCGCGTGGGCGATGCTTGCACCCTCGAGCCTGGTTGTCCGGAAGTCAACGCCACGCAGGTCCGCAGATCTGAAGTAGGCGTCGCTGAAATCGACCTCCTCAGCGTTGAGTTCACGCAGGTCTAGACCACGGAAATCCCCAGCCGAAAGATCGACAGGGCCCTGCTTGGGCCGTTCGAGGTTGAAGGCGGTCACGTCGTCTTTTCGCAGCAATGCGAACAGAGGCGAGTCGAGCTGCTTGGGCTGGTTCATCTGACGTCTCCTTTGTTGGAATTCTGACGCCACTATAATGCCACTAGTGGCGAGCCGTGAAGCGATATCCTTCACGACTCGACCACTGGTTTGGCCGGCGTGTTACAGGCCCGGCAGATGCTGACGGATGTCCGCGACCAGCTTGTCCAGATCGCCGCTGACGTTGGTCTCGACGTGCCGGCTGCGCAGTATCTCGTCGGCGGTCAGCGCTTCGCGACTGGCCAGCTGCGCTTCAATGACTTCCATCGTTGCGTCGGAAGGGTCCTGATTCTGTGCCCGACGTTGCGCCAGCCATCCCTCGATAACTGCCTTTGGCGCAGCGCAATCAATGATCAGGAAAGGAACGCCCATCGCCTCGGCAATCTGCGCGGCTGCCTGACGCTGTGCGAGCTTCAGATAAGTTGCGTCGATGACCACCGGCAAGCCTGCGCGGAGCACGACACCGGCCAGCTCGTTCAGGCGCTGATAGGTGGCGGCACTGACATCGGCGGAATACAGGTCGTTATGGTCGGCAAATACACGCTTGCGCTCGACATCCGAACGCAGGCGGATAGCACCCAGCGCTTCCACCAGCCGCATCGCGACCTGGCTTTTCCCGACCGCAGAAACGCCATGGGTGATGGCCAGAAAATTGGACGGGATCGCGCTGTAGCTCTCGGCCAGGTTGGCGTAGTTACGATACTGGCGCAGGGTTGCGGCGCGCTGCACCTGGTCAGCATCGGCATTCAGGCTGAACAGCGCCACTTTGGCGCGGACCAGTGCGCGGTAGGCTTTGTAGAAATTCAGCAGCTGCAGGCCCGCGTAGTCGCCGGTCAGCTCCAGGTACTGGCTGACGAATCGACGGGACAGGCTTTTCAGGCCGCGATCCTCAAGGTCCATGGCCAGGAAGCCGATGTCCGCATAGACGTCTGTCATGCGGAAGGGCTCGTTGAATTCGATGCAGTCGAAAATCACGACCTTGCCATCGATCAGCGTTGCGTTGCCCAAGTGGATGTCGCCATGGCACTCGCGGACAAACCCGTCCAGCTTGCGCTGGTTCATCAATGGCTTGAGGCGCTCGAAGCTGGTGTTGGCCCACGCTTCCAGCGCTTCCAGCTGAATGAGGTCAGACTTTTCGCTGAGGAAGGGCAGAATCTGCTCAAAGTTCTGCGTGACCGGCGCCATGACGCTGTCAGCACTGCCGAGTGGGTTTTCCATCGGGACTTTGGGCGATTTGAGATGAAACTCGGCGATCTGCCGTGCCATGTCGTCGATGTGCGCGGTGGTCAGTTCGCCTTTGGCTTGCAAGGTGCTGAGCAGGCCGTCCTGCGGGAACTGGCGCATTTTCAGCACGTACTCGATCGCTTCGCCTTCACCATTCAGCTGCGGAGCGTCGATACTGCCGGTGACAGGCAGCACTTCCAGGTACAGATCCTCCGTCAGGCGCTGGTTGAGCATTAGCTCCTGCTCACAGAAATGCTTACGCGCCGACAGGCTGGTGAAGTCCAGAAAGCCAAAATTGACCGGCTTCTTCATCTTGTAAACGTAAGGGCCGGTAAGCAGCACCCAGGAAATATGCGTCTCGATGACCTGAAACTGTTCGACCGGGTGAGGAAACAGGGCGGGGTTTTGCAGCGCGGCTATCAGTGTCTGGCTCACGGACGATCCTTGAAAGGTGATAAGTCGATAGAGAAGTAGCGAAAGGCGGCCATTATGGCCGCTACAGACATTGCTGCAAACCGCTTAAAGGGTGGTCTGTCGGGGGCTTTGAAAGTGCGTATAATCCGCCGCCATGACCCGATCCCGCACCCCGAAAAAATCCCCCAAACCCACCAACAGCCGCCTGCGCAGCCTGTTGGGCTGGGCCCTGAAACTCAGTCTTGTCGGGCTGGTGATCCTTGGCTGCTTCGCCGTTTACCTGGATTCCATCGTCCAGGAAAAATTCTCCGGCAAGCGCTGGACCATTCCGGCCAAGGTATATGCGCGACCGCTGGAGCTGTTCGTCGGCCAGAAGCTTTCACGCGACGACTTCCTTCTGGAGCTCGATGCGCTGGGCTATCGCCGCGAAGCCGTGGCCAACGGGCCGGGCGCTGCTGCGGTCAACGGCAACAATGTCGATCTCAACACCCGCGGCTTCCAGTTTTATGAAGGCGCTGATCCGGCACAGCAGATCCATGTGCGCTTCTCCGGCGATTACGTCGCGGAACTGACCGCCGCCAATGGCGCCAAGCTGGCTGTTGCGCGGCTTGAGCCTCTGATGATCGGCGGCTTGTACCCGAAGAATCTCGAAGACCGGATTCTGATCAAACTCGATCAGGCGCCGCCTTATTTGCTCGACACCCTCGTCACCGTCGAAGACCGCGATTTCTACCATCACTTTGGGGTATCGCCAAAGGGGATCGTGCGCGCTTTCTGGATCAACGCATCCGCTGGCCAGATGCGCCAGGGCGGATCGACGCTGACTCAGCAACTGGTCAAGAACTTCTACCTGACCAACGAGCGCAGCATCACCCGCAAGCTGACCGAAGCGATGATGGCTGTTCTGCTGGAGATCCATTACAGCAAGCAGGAAATTCTCGAGGCTTATCTGAACGAAGTGTTCGTCGGTCAGGACGGTCAGCGTGCGGTTCACGGTTTTGGTCTGGCGAGTCAGTATTTCTTCAGCCAGCCGCTGTCGGAACTGAAGCTGCATCAGGTCGCCTTGCTCGTCGGCCTGGTCAAAGGGCCGTCGTATTACAACCCGCGCCGCAACCCGGAGCGTGCGCTGGAACGGCGTAATCTGGTTCTCGATCTGCTGGAACAGCAGGGTGTCGCCACGCCGGAAGTGGTGGCGGCGGCGAAGAAAATGCCGCTGGGCGTGAGCAAAGTCGGATCGCTGGCCGACAGCTCGTTTCCGGACTTCCTTGATCTGGTCAAACGCCAACTCCGTCAGGACTACCGCGATGAAGACTTGACCGAGGAAGGCCTGCGGATCTTCACCAGCTTCGACCCGATTCTGCAGATGAAATCCGAAGCCGCCGTGCGCGAAAGCTTCGCCAAGATTTCGGGCCGAAAAGGCGTGGACGAGATGGAAACGGCCATGGTCGTCACCAATCCGGAAACCGGCGAAGTCCAGGCGCTGATCGGCAGCCGCCAGGCAGGCTTCGCCGGTTTCAACCGAGCGCTGGATGCCGTTCGGCCGATTGGGTCGTTGGTCAAACCGGCCATCTACCTCACCGCACTCGAACGTCCGCAGCAATACACGCTGACCAGTTGGGTACCCGATGAACCCTTTCAGGTGAAAGGCGCCGACGGCCAGATCTGGAAGCCGCAGAACTACGATCACAAAGCCCACGGCAATATTTTCCTGTATCAGGGCCTTGCGCATTCCTACAACCTGTCCAGCGCGAAGCTGGGTCTGGACCTGGGCATTCCGAATGTCTTCAAAACCCTGACAAAGCTGGGCGTGACCCGCGAGTGGCCGGCTTTCCCGTCGATGCTCCTGGGGGCTGGCGCGCTGACGCCGATCGAGGTGGCGACGATGTATCAGACCATCGCCAGCGGCGGCTTCAATACGCCATTGCGCGGGATTCGCAGCGTACTGACTGCAGAAGGGGAGCCGCTCAAGCGCTACCCTTTCCAGATTCAACAACGTTTCGACCCGGGTTCGATCTATCTGCTGCAGAACGCCATGCAGCGGGTGATGCGCGAAGGCACGGGTAAATCGGTGTACAACGTGCTGCCGAGCACCCTGAATCTGGCGGGCAAGTCGGGCACCACCAACGATTCCCGCGACAGCTGGTTTGCCGGTTTCAGTCAGGATTTGCTGGCGATCGTCTGGATGGGCCGCGACGACAACGGCAAGACGCCGTTCACTGGGGCCACCGGCGCCTTGCAGATCTGGACCAGCTTCATGAAGAAGGCCGATCCGCTGCCGCTGGACATGGCGATGCCCGATAACGTCGTGCAGGCCTGGGTCAATGCCAGTACTGGTGAAGGCACCGACGCCAGCTGCCCGAACGCCGTACAGATGCCGTATATTCGCGGCAGTGAGCCGCAACCCGGCCCGACCTGCGGCGGTGCAGCAGCGCCTGCCGATTCGGTAATGGACTGGGTCAAGGGCTGGTTGAACTAAGCCTGGTTGAATCAAGCAAAGAGGAAGTGACGTGAACAAGTGGTGGATTCCGGCTTTAACGGCTCTGGCTTTGCTCAACGGTTGCGCGTCCCAGACGCGCAGTGCGATTCCGGTGGTGGACTCAGGGTCACGCGTTTCAAACGGCGAACGTGTTTCGTCGACACGCAACAACACCTACCGCGCGCCCGTGCAGGCGCCAGCGCAGTCCCAATCGATCCAGGAAGATTCCGGTGTCACGGTCATGGTGCCCGGCGGCGCCAACGCCAGTGGCGCGCCGATATCGACGTTCGTGCCGCCCACCACGGCGCCGATCAGTACCGCTCCGATTAGCACGTCGCCGGTCAATCAGGCTCCGGTGAACAACACGTACACACCGCCGCCAGCGACCAGCAATACCTACAACATGCCGGCGTCGGCGCCGACTGGCATTCCGTCTGCGTCCAGCGGCGGATTATCGGAAGACGAGCAACTCGATGGCCCGGTGCTGGCCTTGCTGACCACCGCTCAGCAACAGCAATCCGGTGGTGACCTCAACGGCGCGGCGTCAAGCCTTGAGCGGGCGCAGCGCGTTGCTCCCCGTGAGCCACAGGTCCTTTACCGTCTGGCGCAAGTGCGTCTGGCTCAGGGCGATGCGCCTCAGGCCGAGCAACTGGCGCGTCGCGGTCTGACCTACGCCAATGGCCGTGCCAGCCTTCAAGCCAGTCTTTGGGGGTTGATTGCCCAGTCGCGTGAAAAACAGGGTGACGCCGCCGGCGCGGCGCTGGCGCGGCAGAAAGCCAATGGATAAACGCTTCCCGAAAATCGCCGACCAGTTGCTGTTGATCGAGCGGGAGTTGCGAGTGCTGGGATGGTGGAAGGATGTGCCGCCCAGCGATGAGTCGCTGTCCAGCCGTGAACCCTTCTGCGTCGACACGCTGGATTTTGATCAGTGGTTGCAATGGATCTTCCTGCCGCGCATGAAGATCATCCTTGAGCGTGATCTGCCATTGCCCACGGCATCCGGTATTCTGGAAATGGCCGAGATGGTGTACGCCAGCCGTATCGGGGAAGCGCGCGAGTTGCTTGCCCTGCTGAAAGGCTTTGACCGCCTGATCACAGAGGCGGTCTGACCCTCAGTTGCATTGATCGTCGAGGTACTTCTTGACCTCGGCAATGCGAGCCTGGCGCTCCTCTTCCGTGAACCGCCTGAACTCGCCGTTCACCTCCTGTCGTACCCGAGGGTTGTTCTGCAGTTGGGCAAGGTTGGTGCGCTGCTCGTCACACGCCTCTTTAAGCTTCGCTTCCTGAACGGCGACCTGCTTCTTGACCTTGGCATCGACCGCCTCCTGCTCCCGTACCCCGTCCTGGTTCTGTGGCGGCGGGGCAGGGGGTGCGGCGACGGGGCTCGCTGTATTGATTTCCTGTGCTGCCTGCCCGGCAGGCGGCTGGGCGTCGAAATGCGTGACGCCCTGAGCGTCGACCCATTTGTATATCTGCGCGGCCTGGCTTACCGCCGGGGCGACGGCAAGTGTCAGCGTCGCTGCAAGCATCATCCAGCGCATTCCCGGTTCCTTACTTCTGTGGCATTGGCCGGAAACCTATCACAAGCGCGGCGCCACGACCTCATTCGGTGCCTTTTGGCGGACTGCGGACGAAGAAAGCGCATCGATGACTTGACTTGCGGGGGGCGAATCCGAACAATCCAAAGTTCGCTGTAGAGGGACTGCCAGAAGCAGACCGTCTCGGTAGATCATGAGGCGCACACCCGCGCCGACCCGTAACACCCGCAACGCGTTACCTCGCGCTGGGTGGGAAGACCCCGAAACACTTAAAGGGGCGATCCCAATACTTGCTCAGTCAGTGCTGACGTAGTCGGCGACCACCGTCGCTCATGCTCTGCTTTGCAGTAAACCTATTAAGACCCGTCTCCTCGCTTGTGTGGACGGTATTCTGGCGTTTTAGAGGTGAACAACGTGGAGCTTTTATCTGGCGCTGAAATGGTCGTCCGCTTTTTGCGTGACGAAGGCGTAGAGCATATCTACGGGTACCCTGGCGGTGCCCTCCTGCATATATATGACGCGCTGTTCAAAGAACCGGCTGTGAGCCACATCCTCGTTCGTCACGAACAGGCCGCGACTCACATGGCGGACGGGTACGCCCGCGCCACCGGCAAGGCAGGTGTCGTACTGGTGACGTCGGGTCCCGGAGCAACCAACGCCATCACCGGCATCGCCACCGCGTACATGGACTCGATTCCCATGGTGGTGCTGTCCGGCCAGGTCCCGAGCAACATGGTCGGTACCGACGCGTTTCAGGAAACCGACATGATCGGTATCTCCCGGCCGATCGTGAAGCACAGCTTCATGATCAAGCACCCGTCGGAAATCCCGGAAGTCCTGAAAAAGGCGTTCTACCTCGCCCAATCCGGTCGTCCTGGTCCTGTCGTTGTCGATATCCCGAAAGACATGACCAACCCGGCGGAAAAGTTCGAATACATCTTCCCCAAGAAAGCCAAGCTGCGTTCCTACAGCCCGGCGGTCCGTGGCCACTCCGGCCAGATCCGCAAAGCCGTGGAAATGCTGGTCGCGGCCAAACGCCCGGTCATCTATGCCGGTGGCGGTGTGATCATGGGCAACGGTTCGGCGCCATTGACCGAACTGGCGCAGCAATTGAACGCCCCGGTCACCAACACGCTGATGGGGCTTGGTGCCTACCCGGGCACTGATCGCCAGTTCGTCGGCATGCTGGGGATGCATGGCAGCTACACCGCCAACCTGGCGATGCACCACGCCGACGTGATCCTTGCGGTCGGCGCACGTTTCGACGATCGCGTCATCAACGGCCCGGCCAAGTTCTGCCCGAACGCCAAAATCATTCACGTCGACATCGACCCTGCTTCCATCTCCAAAACCATCAAGGCCGACGTGCCTATCGTTGGTCCGGTGGAAAGCGTCCTGACCGAAATGGTTGCGACCCTCAAAGAGCTTGCCGAAACCCCAAACAAGGATTCGGTCGAGACGTGGTGGAAGCAGATCGAAGAGTGGCGCGCCGGCGGTGACCTGTTCCCGTACAACCGTGGCGACGGAAGCGTCATCAAGCCGCAGACCGTGATCGAGACGCTGTGCGAAGTGACCAAAGGCGATGCCTACGTCACCTCCGACGTGGGTCAGCACCAGATGTTCGCGGCTCAGTACTATCGCTTCAACAAACCCAATCGCTGGATCAACTCCGGCGGTCTCGGCACGATGGGTTTTGGCCTGCCTGCCGCGATGGGCGTTGCGCTGAGTTTCCCGAATGACAATGTCGCCTGCGTCACCGGCGAAGGCAGCATTCAGATGAACATTCAGGAGCTGTCGACCTGCCTGCAGTACAACCTGCCGGTGAAGATCATCCTGCTCAACAATGGCGTGCTCGGCATGGTCCGTCAGTGGCAGGACATGAGCTACAGCGGCCGTCACTCGCACTCCTACATGGAGTCGCTGCCTGACTTCGTGAAGCTGGTCGAGGCCTACGGTCATGTCGGCATGCGCATCACCGATCTCAAGGACCTGAAGCCAAAGATGGAAGAAGCGTTCGCCATGAAAGATCGCCTGGTGTTCCTCGACATCCAGGTCGACGTCAGCGAGCACGTTTATCCGATGCAGATCAGAGACGGGTCCATGCGTGACATGTGGCTGAGCAAGACGGAGCGGACATAACCATGCGCCACATCATTTCGCTATTGCTGGAAAACGAACCGGGCGCGCTGTCTCGTGTGGTCGGCCTGTTTTCGCAGCGCAATTACAACATCGAGAGCCTGACAGTGGCGCCAACCGAGGACCCGACTCTCTCGCGTCTGACGCTGACCACCGTTGGCCATGATGAAGTAATCGAGCAAATCACCAAGAACCTCAACAAGCTGGTCGAGGTGGTCAAGCTTGTCGATCTGTCGGAAAGCGCCCACATCGAGCGCGAGCTGATGCTGATCAAGGTGAAAGCCACTGGCGCACAACGTGCCGAGATCAAGCGTACCACCGACATCTTTCGCGGCCAGATCGTCGACGTCTCCAGCAGCGTCTATACCGTGCAGTTGACCGGGACAAGCGACAAGCTGGACAGCTTCATCCAGGCGATTGGCACCACCGCCATTCTGGAAACCGTACGAAGCGGCGTCACGGGCATTGCCCGCGGCGACAAAGTGCTGAGCATCTAACCTAATTTTGCAAATGGCCTTGCGGCCAAGTTATCAGGGGAATTTCATGAAAGTTTATTACGACAAAGACTGCGACCTTTCGATCATCCAGGGCAAAAAAGTTGCCATCATCGGTTACGGTTCTCAGGGCCACGCTCAAGCGTGCAACCTGAAAGACTCCGGCGTTGATGTCACCGTTGGCCTGCGCAAGGGTTCGGCCACTGTCGCCAAAGCTGAAGCTCACGGCCTGAAAGTGACCGACGTGGCTTCCGCTGTCGCCGCTGCAGACCTGGTCATGATCCTGACCCCGGACGAATTCCAGTCCCAGCTGTACAAGAACGAAATCGAGCCGAACATCAAGAAGGGCGCAACACTGGCCTTCTCCCACGGCTTCGCTATTCACTACAACCAGGTAGTTCCGCGTGCCGACCTCGACGTGATCATGATCGCGCCAAAAGCACCGGGCCACACCGTGCGTACCGAGTTCGTCAAAGGCGGTGGCATCCCTGATCTGATCGCCGTTTATCAGGATGCTTCGGGCAACGCCAAGAACGTCGCACTGTCGTACGCGTCGGGTGTTGGCGGCGGTCGTACCGGCATCATCGAAACCACGTTCAAGGACGAGACCGAAACCGACCTGTTCGGCGAGCAAGCCGTTCTGTGCGGCGGTACCGTTGAACTGGTCAAAGCCGGTTTCGAAACCCTGGTGGAAGCCGGCTACGCGCCGGAAATGGCTTACTTCGAGTGCCTGCACGAGCTGAAGCTGATCGTCGACCTCATGTACGAAGGCGGGATCGCCAACATGAACTACTCGATCTCCAACAACGCCGAATACGGCGAGTACGTGACCGGCCCGGAAGTCATCAACGCCGAATCCCGTCAGGCCATGCGCAATGCTCTGAAGCGCATCCAGGACGGCGAATACGCGAAGATGTTCATCGCCGAGGGCGCCAGTGGCTACCCTTCGATGACCGCCAAGCGTCGTAACAACAAGGCGCATGGTCTGGAAATCATTGGTGAGCAACTGCGCTCGATGATGCCTTGGATCGCCAAGAACAAAATCGTCGACCAAGCCAAGAACTAAGATCACAGATCAGTTCTTGCAGGAAAAAACGCGGCCTTCGGGTCGCGTTTTTTCGTTATGGGGGCTCATCTGGTATAAAGCTGCATCGTTTGTCGGCCCAGAGGCCACAAGCATTTGTCGAAATTTTTCAGCTGCAAGGTATTGTCCATGAGCGAACGTCCCGAAGAGCCGAACAAGGCTTCTGACGCCGAAAGCCTGCTACCGATCGATGAACACATTGAAGAGGGCCATGACGCCGAAGGGCGCCAGGTCCGTCATCGCGGCATCTACCTGCTGCCCAATCTGTTCACCACCGCGAATCTGTTCGCCGGCTTCTACGCAATCATCAGCGCCATGAGTGCGCAGAGCGCATTGAGTGCAGGTGATCAGGTGAGCGCGAGTAAATACTTTGCGTTTTCCGCCATCGCCATCTTCGTTGCAATGGTCCTGGACGGTCTGGATGGCCGCGTCGCGCGGATGACCAACACCCAGAGCGCATTCGGCGCAGAGTATGACTCGCTGTCCGACATGGTCGCTTTTGGCGTGGCGCCGGCGTTGTTGGCATTTGGCTGGGCGCTGGGCGACATGGGCAAGGTCGGCTGGATGGTCGCCTTCATCTATGTCGCGGGCGCAGCATTGCGTCTGGCGCGCTTCAACACTCAGGTAGGCAAGGCGGACAAGCGTTACTTCATAGGGCTGGCAAGTCCTGCCGCGGCGGGCGTAGTCGCAGGCACCGTCTGGGCCTTCAGCGATTACGGCATTCAGGGGTCGAAATTGTCGTTCCTGGTCGCTCTATTGGTTGCTGCTGCCGGGATGCTGATGGTCAGCAACATCAAATACAACAGTTTCAAAGAGCTGGATCTCAAGGGGCGAGTGCCGTTTGTTGCGATCCTCGCGGTGGTTCTGGTGTTTGCCGTCGTGTTCAGTGATCCTCCGCGTATTCTGCTGCTGATATTCCTCGGCTACGCAGCGTCTGGTCCGATCCAGTACCTGCTGCGTCTGCGTCGCCAGAGGTAGTTAGTCGGCCTGCATTTCCCGCATACTCCGCAGCTATAGATGCTTCAGTTCTCTATAACTGCGGAGTCATCATGCTGATCAAGATCCCTTCCACATCTGATTGCAAAGAATCGGATGTCACGCCCGAATCCATTTATCTCTCTCGCCGCGCGTTGCTCGGCAGCTCACTTGCAGGGCTCGCCGTCAGTGCGATGCCTCCTTGGGCCCAAGCCGAGGAAGCCTCGCGCTACGCCGACGTTGAAGCCGGCGCCGCGCCGGACTGGTTCAAAGGCAAATTGCCTGCGACCAAGTGGCAAGCCGTTACCGTCAAGGACGAGACGATCACGCCGTTCAAGGATGCGACCCACTACAACAACTTCTACGAATTCGGCACCGACAAGGGCGATCCTGCGCAAAACGCCGGCTCCCTGAAAACCGAGCCGTGGAGCGTTGTCATCGACGGGGAGGTGGCCAAGCCTGGCCGCTACGCGCTTGAAGACTTCATGAAGCCTTATCAGCTGGAGGAGCGTATCTATCGTTTACGCTGCGTGGAGGCGTGGTCGATGGTTATCCCTTGGTTGGGTTTCCCGATCTCCGAGCTGCTCAAGCAGGTTGAACCCACGGCGAATGCCAAATACATCCGCTTCGAAACGCTGCAGGACCCGAAGACCATGCCTGGCCAGCGCTCCGGCTTTGCATTGATCGACTGGCCTTATGTAGAAGGTCTGCGCCTGGATGAGGCGATGAATCCCCTCGCGATTCTGGCGGTGGGCATGTATGGACGGGAGCTGCCCAATCAGAACGGCGCGCCGCTGCGTCTGATCGTGCCTTGGAAATACGGATTTAAAAGCGCGAAGTCCATCGTGCGCATCAGCCTGACGAGCGAGCAGCCGAAAACCACGTGGCAAAGCATTGCGGCAAGCGAGTACGGTTTTTATGCCAATGTGAACCCGACGGTTGACCACCCCCGTTGGACCCAAGCGCACGAGCGACGTTTGCCTAGCGGGCTGTTCAGCCCGAATATTCGCCAGACCGAGATGTTCAATGGGTATGGGGAGCAGGTTGCCTCTCTTTATACAGGCCTGGATCTCCGGAAAAACTATTGATGCGCTTCATCTACTGGCGAGTGTCGGTCTTCATCGCAGCAGCGTTAGTCCCCATGTATTGGCTTTACCAGGCGTGGATTTTTGCTTTGGGGCCGGATCCCGGGAAAGTGCTTGTTAATCGCTTGGGCCTCGGAACATTGACCCTGCTTTTGATCACGCTGGCGATGACCCCATTGCAGCGCACGACGGGCTGGCCCGGATGGATCGCTGTTCGCCGGCAGCTGGGGCTGTGGTGTTTCACCTATGTGTCGCTGCACATGCTGGGTTATGGCTTCTTTATCCTTGGATTCGACTGGGCGCAATTGGGCGTTGAACTCGTCAAGCGGCCGTACATCATTGTCGGGGCGCTGGGTTTTCTGGGTCTGTTGTCGCTGGCGGTTACTTCCAATCGCTATAGCCAGCGCCGTTTGGGAGTGCGTTGGAAGAAGCTGCATCGGCTCAGTTACCTGATTTTGGGGCTCGGTTTGCTCCATATGCTTTGGATTGTGCGGGCGGATCTGAAGGAGTGGGCTATATATGCAACGATCGGCGCACTGCTTCTTGTGCTTAGGATCCCCGTAATTGCTGGGCGTATCCAGCGTCGTCGGGCCAAGAGCAGCAACGTTGCCACCAAAGTTTAAATAAGTGCTTGACGCTCCTCTGGATCTGTCTATAATTCGCCCCACTTCCGGCGCAGACGAAACGGAAAACTCCTTGATAATCAACGAGTTGGA
>NZ_JBWKVD010000007.1:0-289478 GCF_059421525.1 Pseudomonas sp. GW821-FHT02H06 | reverse complement strand
GTTGCAGCAGTCAGATGCGAACTGTTCGTCCCACCACCCCTTCAAGTCTAACCATACAAGCGAGCTTGCTCGCGAAGACGATGGAACATCCGCTAAATCTTCAGAGCCTGAAATACCGTCTTCGCGAGCAAGCTCACTCCTACAGGGACCGTGCTTGCTGATCTCAAAATCCATCACCGCCACTGGCAACTAAACCCCGACAAGACTAACGTGCTCGCCTGATTCATCGGTTTTCCAAGGAAGTGGAATATGTTGCGTCGCCGCATGTTGATCATGTTGGGCATTGTCCTGATCGTGGTGCTGGCCCTGGGCGGGTACAAGGCGTTTTCGGTCTATCAGCAGATCCAGCAATTTACGGCGCCGAAGCCGCCGATCAATGTGGCGGTGGCCGTTGTTGCGGAGCGCCCGTGGCAGAATCGTCTGCCGGCCATCGGCACGCTCAAGGCATCCCAGGGCGTGGATCTTTCGCTGGAAATCGCGGGCACGGTCAAGGCCGTGCAGTTTGAATCCGGCCAGAAGGTCAAGGTCGGTCAGCCGCTGTTGCAGCTCGACAGCGATGTGGAAAAGGCCCTGCTCGGCACTGCCGAAGCGGACCTCGGTCTGGCGCAGGTCGAGTACGGGCGCGGCAGCAAACTGGTGGGCGAGTCGGCCATTTCCCGGGGCGACTTCGACAAGCTCGCCGCCACGCAGAAGAAAGCCGCTGCCACCGTCGCACAACTGAACGCCTCCCTGGCGAAGAAGCGCATTCTTGCGCCCTTCAGCGGCACCATCGGCATTCGTCAGGTTGACGTCGGCGACTACCTCGCCAGCGGCACGGTGATCGCTACCCTTCAAGACCTGACCAGCCTGTACGCGGACTTCTTCGTACCTGAGCAGATGCTGCCGAAACTGGCCCTCGGCCAACAGGTGCAGGTGAGCGTCGCGGCCTACCCGGACCGCGTATTCACCGCGCGCATCAGCGCCATCAACCCCAAGGTCGAAGACACCACCCGCAACGTCTTGATTCGCGCCATCCTGCCCAACCCCGACAGCCAACTGCTGCCCGGCATGTTCACCAGCCTGCAAGTGCTGCTCGGGCAGGACACGCCGCAACTGGTGTTGCCGGAAAGCACGATCACCTACACGCTGTACGGAAACTCGGTCTACGTCGTCGTGCCGAAAAAGACCGCCGACGGCCAGCCGGAACACAACAGCATGGGCGAGCCTCAGCTCATGGTCGAGCGGCGCTTCGTCGAGACCGGTGAGCGTCGCGGCGGGCTGGTCATCATCAGCAAAGGATTGAAACCCGGCGAGCAGGTGGTCACCGGCGGCCAGTTGAAACTGGATAACGGCGCTGCCG
This sequence comes from Pseudomonas sp. GW821-FHT02H06, assembly GCF_059421525.1. Classification (NCBI taxonomy): domain Bacteria; kingdom Pseudomonadati; phylum Pseudomonadota; class Gammaproteobacteria; order Pseudomonadales; family Pseudomonadaceae; genus Pseudomonas; species Pseudomonas sp. GW821-FHT02H06. The sequence goes on along the minus strand of NZ_JBWKVD010000007.1, from coordinate 288,139 downwards.
TCGCCATCGTGGCCGACCCGGCAACACCGTCTGACGCCACCTCGGCGGCGCAGAACAGCCAGCCCAAAGCTGACTGATCAAGGAATCGATCATGGCCTTTACAGACCCGTTCATCCGTCGCCCGGTGCTCGCCAGCGTGATAAGCCTGCTGATCGTGCTGCTGGGTTTTCAGGCGTTCAGCAAGCTGACCATCCGCCAGTACCCGCAGATGGAAAACGCGCTGATCACCGTGACCACGGCTTACCCCGGCGCCAACGCCGAAACCATTCAGGGCTACATCACCCAGCCGCTGCAGCAGAGTCTGGCGAGCGCCGAAGGCATCGACTACATGACCTCGGTCAGCCGGCAGAACTTCTCGGTCATTTCCATCTATGCGCGCATCGGCTCCAACAGCGACCGCCTCTACACCGAGCTGCTGGCCAAGGCCAACGAGGTCAAGAACAAGCTGCCCCAGGACGCCGAAGACCCGGTGCTGAGCAAGGAAGCCGCCGACGCCTCGGCGCTGATGTACATCAGCTTTTACAGCGCCGAGCTGAGCAACCCGCAGATCACCGATTACCTGTCCCGGGTCATTCAGCCGAAGCTGGCGACGCTGCCGGGCATGGCCGAAGCCGAGATCCTGGGCAATCAGGTGTTCGCCATGCGCCTGTGGCTCGATCCGGTCAAGCTCGCCGGTTTCGGCCTGACCGCCAGCGACGTCACCGAAGCCGTGCGCAAGTACAACTTCCTGTCCGCGGCGGGCGAGGTGAAGGGCGAGTACGTGGTCACCAGCGTCAACGCCAGCACCGACCTGAAATCCCCCGAGACCTTCGCGGCCATCCCGCTCAAGACCGTGGGCGACAGTCGCGTGCTGCTGGGCGATGTGGCGCGGGTGGAGATGGGCGCCGAGAACTACGACACGGTCAGCTCGTTCGACGGCACCCCGTCGGTGTACATCGGCATCAAGGGCACGCCCAGCTCGAACCCGCTGGACGTGATCAAGGAAGTGCGGCGCATCCTGCCCGAATTGGAAGCCCAACTGCCGCCAAGCCTGAAAGCATCCATCGCCTACGATGCCACGCTGTTCATTCAGGCCTCGATCCATGAAGTGGTGAAAACCCTGATCGAAGCGGTGCTCATCGTCATCGTCGTGGTGTTCCTGTTTCTGGGTGCCTTGCGCTCGGTGCTGATCCCGGTGATCACCATCCCGCTGTCGATGATCGGCGTGCTGTTCTTCATGCAACTGATGGGCTATTCGATCAATTTGCTGACGCTGCTGGCGATGGTCTTGGCGATCGGTCTGGTGGTGGACGACGCCATCGTGGTGGTGGAGAACATTCACCGGCACATCGAGGAAGGCAAGACGCCCTTCGATGCGGCCATCGAGGGCGCTCGCGAGATCGCCATGCCGGTGGTGTCGATGACCATCACCCTGGCAGCGGTCTATGCACCCATCGGTTTTCTGGAGGGACTGACCGGTGCGCTGTTCAAGGAATTCGCCCTGACGCTGGCCGGCGCAGTGGTCATCTCCGGAATCGTCGCGTTGACCCTGTCGCCGATGATGTGCGCCGTACTGCTGCGTCGGGACGAGAACCCCAGCGGCCTGGCGCACAAACTCGATCACGCCTTCGAAAGCCTGAAGGTCCGCTACCAGCGTGTCCTTCACGGCACGCTGAATACCCGGCCGGTGGTGATCGTGTTCGCGGTGCTGGTGCTGTGCCTGATTCCGGTGTTTCTCAAACTGAGCCAATCGCAACTGGCGCCGGACGAGGATCAGGGCATCATCTTCATGATGGCGACGGCGCCGCAGCCGACCAACCTCGATTACATGAATAAATACACCGACCAGTTCATCAGCATTTTCAAAGCGTTCCCGGAGTACTACTCCTCGTTCCAGATCAACGGTTTCAATGGCGTGCAGACCGGCGTCGGCGGGTTCCTGCTCAAGCCATGGGATGAGCGCAGCCGCACGCAAATGGAGCTGCTGCCGGAGGTGCAGGCCAAGCTCAACGGCATCACCGGGCTGCAGATTTTCGGCTTCAACCTGCCCTCGTTGCCCGGCACCGGTGAGGGCCTGCCGTTTCAGTTCGTGATCAACACACCGGGCGACTATGCCGCGCTGCTGGAGGTGACGGATCGCATCAAGAAGCGCGCCGCCGAATCGGGCAAATTCGCGTTTCTGGACGTTGATCTGGCCTTCGACAAGCCGGAAGTGGTGGTCGATGTCGACCGCGCCAAAGCCGCGCAGATGGGCGTGTCGATGCAGGACTTGGGCGGCAGTCTGGCGACGCTCCTCGGCGAGGCGGAGATCAACCGCTTCACCATCGACGGGCGCAGCTACAAGGTCATCGCCCAGGTTGAGCGGGCCTACCGCGACAACCCGGCCTGGCTGGCGAATTACTACGTCAAGAACACCGAAGGCAAGATGCTGCCGTTGTCGACGCTGATCACCGTCAGCGACCGGGCCAGACCCCGGCAGCTCAATCAGTTCCAGCAGCTCAACTCGGCGATCATCTCCGGCTTCCCGCTGGTGAGTCAGGCGGAGGCGATTGAGTTGGTGAGACAGATCGCCATCGAAGAGTCGCCGCCGGGTTTTGCCTACGACTACGCCGGCGCATCCCGCCAGTACGTACAGGAAGGCAATGCGCTGTGGGTGACGTTCGGCCTGGCCCTGGCGATCATTTTTCTGGTGCTGGCCGCACAGTTCGAGAGCTTCCGCGATCCGCTGGTGATTCTGGTGACTGTGCCGCTGTCGATCTGCGGCGCGCTAATCCCGCTGTTCCTCGGCATCTCGTCGCTGAATATCTACACCCAGGTGGGTCTGGTCACGCTGATCGGGCTGATCAGCAAGCACGGCATTCTGATCGTCGAATTCGCCAACCAGCTCCGCCGCGACAAGGGCCTGACCGCGCGGGAAGCGGTCGAGGAAGCGGCGGCGATTCGCTTGCGGCCCGTACTGATGACCACGGCAGCGATGGTGTTCGGCATGGTGCCGCTGATCCTCGCCACCGGCGCGGGCGCGGTCAGCCGCTTTGACATTGGTTTGGTGATTGCCACCGGCATGTCGGTGGGGACGTTGTTCACGCTCTTTGTGCTGCCGTGCGTGTATACGCTGCTGGCGCGACGGGACGAGCCGCAGCCCGAAGGCAATGGCCATTCGAGTGCCACGATGGATGCTCGTAACTGATACACGAACCTGGCCCCACGCCCACAAAAAAGGCCCCGATCTTCGGGGCCTTTAGGTCAGTGCAACAGAAAGGAATCAGCCTTGTGGTCCGCTTCCCTGGGCCAGGCCGAACATCAACAGAAGCAGATCGTGATCAGGCCGGGCCGTGTCGGACATCTTGGCCACCCGAGGCAGCGGGCAATGGCCTTCGCCATGCACTGCGCTCAAAATCTTCGGCCCGGGCTGATCCCAGGCGGCCAACGCGATGGAAGTCACCCCCAACGCCCCGACCAAAAACAAACCTCGCGCCATTTCTAACTTCATCGCTGTAAACCTTTGATGGGCCTGCCAAACGCGGTCTCGTAAAAGTAGACCAGCTTGGTCCAGTCCGCTGGATGAAACGACGAATGGCGACGCAGTTGTTTCATGTCGTGCTGGGCGGCGGCATAAGACGTCAACCGCTGGCGGCACTTCTCGAGATCGAGCAACGCGACCTCAGCCTTGGCATTGGCGCCCTCGCCCACGACGCGAACGAAAACGTGCTTGATGTAAATGCAGCTGTGCTGCCAGCGACCCTTGTGCATACGGGCCAGGTTGCTGGCGATTTCCTGAAGCATCTGCTCGTACACGACTTCGCCGTGCTGCTCGCGACCGCCGGCACGCAGCCAGTTTTCGAATTCGTCGAAGCCATCCAGCGAGGCCGTGACCAGCAATGCACGCCACTCGTTGTTCTCATCGCGCTCGGCACCGCAGAACACCATCCGCGGCACATTGACGTTGAGCTGGCGAAGACCTTCCAAGGCATCACGCTCGCGAAGCACGGTGGGACGGCCAAACGGGTGCAGCCAGCTGCGATAGATATGGCCGGTCTGACGCTTCACATACAGCAGCCGACCGTTTTCCGAGACGACACGCTGCACGCCACTTTCACCGCCACGGCGCACGTTGGGCTCTTCAACCCACTCACCCCGTGTGTTCCAGAAATAGGCGAAGCGGTCCTTGGCGGGAACGGCTAACTCTGTTGCGAAATCCACGGCCATCCTGTTACCTCTTACGTAATAGATACACACGCCACATGGCGTACATCGGCAGGAAATCCAGGCGTTCCTGAATCCGAAACCCTGCCTGTTCAAATTCGGCCTCTACGGTGGCCACCGGCAGCACGAAGCGATTCTGATAATCATGTTTCGGTCGCGACCCTTCAGCGCGGCGCCGCTTCCAGGCCTTGAAATTGCCATCCACCCACAGCGACAAGATCACGCTGTCCCGGCTCACCCGGTGAAACTCTTTCAACAGCACGGCGCGGTCTTCAGCCTTGCCAACGTGATGCATCAAGCGCATGCAGAAGATGCTGTCGACAGCGTTGTCCGGCATCTCGATGGCAAACGCCGATGTCTGCAGCGGCTGCACGCGCTTGACGATCTCCGCGGGTTGCGACTCGCAGGCAATCTTGACCATGGAAGCCGAGTTGTCCGCCCCGATGATCACCCGGTTGGCTTTCTCGGCCAGCACCGGCCAGAAACGTCCTGCGCCGCAGGGTAAATCCAGCACCAGCCCCGGTTCGCCCGCCAACGCCAGTGCGCGGCGTGCGAGTTGTTTGTCCCGGCGATCAGACAGGCGCCTGGCCAGTCCATCGTTGTGTTTGCGCAAATACCTTTTAGCGTGTTCGTCGTCGTATTTGCGTGAAAAATCCAGCTCGATCCGCTTGCTCATGGCTGCCTCCCCTTTGATGAGAGGGCCAAACTAAGCAGCGAAGCGTCACGCTCAGGTCAGATGAATGTGAAAAAAGCGTCCGAAAAAGTGAACAAATGTTACGAGATTATTCAAGGACTTAGGGCCAGCATACGGCCATATCCCGGTCTGTTTTAGCACCTTTACACAGGCTGTACATTTGTCGACGGCAACCGACCGGAGTCTTTGCCAGGGCGCAAACCCATGTCCACGCTGAACCGGCAGCCATTTGGCTCCATGGTGTCCAGGCTGACGGACCACCCCTGGTTCTCGCAGATACGCTGCACCAACGACAGTCCCAGGCCCAAACCTTCGCCGCGTTGCTCGGTACCGCGCACAAATGGCTGAAACATCGCCTCACGTTTTTCTTCCGGTATCCCCACGCCGGAATCCTCCACCATGAACCCGCCTTCTCGCAGGGTCAGGCGGATAAATCCGGTGTCGGTGTAGTGCAACGCGTTGCGCAGTAAGTTGCCCATCACGGCATAGAGGAAGGTGGCGTTGTAAGCGGTATCGGAGGGCTCGCCGGGCAGGTATTCCAGGGTCAGCCCCTTGCGTTCGATCGGTTCGCGCCACAGGCTGATCAGTTGCTGGGCGGCGCCTTGCAGGGTCAGTTGCGGGTAAAGGGCGAGGTCATCGCGCTGGGTGCGGGCCAGCATCAGGAAGGTCTGCACCAGATCGCGCATTTCTTCGCACGCCCGCGCCACGCGTTCAACCTGGGCACGGGCGCGTTGATCCAGCGCCGGGTTCTCCAGCAGCAGCTCACAGGAACTGGCCAGCACCATCAACGGCGTGCGCAGTTCGTGGCTGACGTCGCTGGTGAACATCCGCTCACGGGTCAGGGCATCGCGCAGGCGGCCCAGCGTGGCGTCGAAGGCCACCGCCAGCTCACCCACTTCGTCGGCGGCGTAATCGGGGGCGAGAGGCGGGGCGAGGCCGAGCAGCTGATCGCGATGACGCACCTGTCGCGCCAGCCGTACCACCGGCGCCATTACCCGGCGCGCCAATATCCAGCCGAGGAAGATCGCCAGCGCCAGCGCCAGCACAAAGCCCACCAGCACGACGGCGAACAGCACGCGCTCACGCTCTTCGAAATCGCTTTGGTCCTGAAGCAGCACATAGTGACGGCCGTCTACCACCTCAACCATGGCGTGGTAGGACAACGGCCCGCGAAACACTTCGTGAAAGCCCGGTTCCAGGTGACGCAAATCCTTCGGCAGCTCGAAATCCCCCGGGCCGCCGCTGAAGTAAAACAGCTGATCCGGCTCGGGGCGATGGCTCCAGTCGTTGACGCTGTCCATCAGCAGCAGACGCGTCAGGTCGCCGCCCAGTCCGGCCGAAATCAGCTTCTCTTCGACCAGGTGCACCGTCGCGACGATGCCCATGGCGAAGCACCCGGCAACCAGCGCGCTCATCAAGGCGAAGGCGATGATGATCCGTTGGGCGAGGCTCTGCTTAAACTCCATCACGCCCCTCGGCGAGGCGGTATCCGACACCGTGGACGGTCTGCAACAGCGGCTTGGCGAACGGCTTGTCGATGACCTGGCGCAATTGGTGAACATGGCTGCGCAGGCTGTCGCTGTCCGGGCAGTCATCGCCCCACAGGGCTTCTTCCAGCACTTCACGACGCAGGACGTGAGGGCTCTTCTGCATTAACACCGCCAGCAATTTCAGGCCCACCGGGTTGAGTTTGAGCAGACGCCCTTCGCGAGTCACTTCCAGGGTGTCCAGGTCGTAGATCAGATCGGCGACCTGCAGGGTACGCCTCCCGCCACCCTGGGCACGCCGCAGCACCGCCTCGATGCGCGCCGCCAGTTCCGACAGCGCGAACGGCTTGAGCAGGTAGTCGTCGGCGCCGGAGCGGAAACCCTGCAGGCGGTCGTCGAGCTGGTCGCGGGCGGTGAGCATGATCACCGGCGTGTCGCGGCGCGCGTCTTCACGCAGGCGCTTGCACAGGGTGTAACCGTCGATGCCGGGCAGCATGATGTCGAGGACGATCAGGTCGTAATGCTCGGTGGCCGCCAGGTGCAGACCGGACAGGCCGTCTTGGGCACAATCGACGGTGTAACCCTTTAAACCGAGGTAATCGGCGAGGTTTGCCAGGATGTCGCGGTTGTCTTCAACCAGCAGAATTCTCATGGCGCGTGTCTCCCTATGCGGTGTGGCGAGACCCGGGACACGGCGCGAGATGCCGTTCAACAAGGTCAGAGTTGGCGGCAGCTTACGGCGATGCGCGCTCAAGGGCCAGCACCTCCGTGCATAACGTTTTTTTCACTCGCGGTTCACGGCGCCGCGACAGCGTTCTGCTCAGACTTCGCACCGCTCTGGCTCAATAAACCCCCGCTCCCCCTCGCCCACTACACGGGATTCGCCATGTCACACGCACTCGAACGGCCCGCCTCACGCCCGATCAACTTCTGGGTTTATCTGGGCATCCCGGCCGTGACCGCCATCGTTCTGATCTTGCTGGAACTGACTTCGCTGGACATGGACATCGCCAAACTGGCCTACGACCCCGTAGCGGGCGAGTTCATCGGTCGGCACAGCTTCTTTCTCGAAGACGTCCTGCACGACCGCGCCAAACAAGCCGTCATCGCCATCGGCGTTTTGTCCTTCGTGAGCTTCATCGCCTCGTTCTTCGTCAACGTGCTGAAGCCGTGGAAACGCGAGTTGGGCTGCTTGGTGCTGTCGATGGCGTTATCCACCAGCTTTGTTACGCCGGTGAAAGTCGTGACATCGGTGCAATGCCCGTGGAGCCTGAAAGAATTCGGCGGCCAGGAAACCTACAGCGAACTCCTCAGCCCCCGCCCGCAAACCGACAAACCCGGCCGCTGCTGGCCCGGCGGTCATGCAGCCACCGGTTTCACACTGTTCGCCCTGTTCTTCGTCTTCCGCGACCGCAAACCCCGCCTGGCCAAAGCCGGCCTGATCTTCGCGGCGGGCCTGGGCACCGTCTTCTCCGTCGGACGAATGCTTCAAGGCGCGCACTTCTTTTCCCACAACATCTGGACAGCGGTGTTCTGCTGGCTGCTGTGTTTGGGGGCGTATTACTTTGTGCTGTACCGACCGGCCAAGAAGAAGAACGTGGTGGTGAATGGAGAAGCCGTTACAGGGTAATCGCCATTTCAGGATGACGCGGAGCGTCACGGGATGCATGCCCACGCAGAGCGTGGGAACGATCGGGGGTCAGACCAAAAATTGATGGCGCCCACGCGGGCCTCTTCCCGGCTAAAGCCGGTCCTACTGAAAGCACCGCGTACACCCTGTGGGATCGGCGGCGCTCCCCCGTAGGACCGGCTTTAGCCGGGAAGCCCTTGATCTGCTTAAACCCGCTTTTGATCTTCGTATACAAGAATTCCAAACACCGCCAAACGCGACTTGGGTGCAGGCTGAACGCAGTTCTCGCGCAGTGGGCCGAGCCGCAGGGATGCGGCGAGAGCGCCGTCAGGGCATGGATGCCCGTTCGGCGCGGGCCCACGGAGCGAGACCGGAGTGAAGGAACCCCGACGCAGGAGGGGCCAAACCAGGAGCAGGGCCTTTTTGGTTACTTTTCGGCTCTTGGAAAAAGTGACCCGCCGTAAGGGCGGAAAGGTGAATCAGCCACACCACAAATAATGGATATGCCCCCCCACCAAGCCCAAAAAAAGCCCATAAAAAAACCCCGCCGAAGCGGGGTTTTTTCTACATTGGGGTACGGCTGGCTTACATCATGCCGCCCATACCACCCATGCCGCCCATATCAGGCATACCGCCACCAGCAGCCTTCTCATCAGCCACATCAGCAATCATCGCCTCAGTGGTGATCATCAGACTGGCGATCGACGAAGCAGCCTGCAGAGCAGAACGCGTCACCTTGGCCGGATCGAGAATACCCATCTCGATCATGTCGCCGTACTCGCCGCTCGCAGCGTTGTAACCGTAGTTACCAGTGCCCTGCTTGACCTTGTCGACCACAACGCTAGGCTCGTCGCCCGAGTTCGCAACGATCTGACGCAGAGGCGCTTCCACCGCACGACGCAGCAGAGCGATACCGACGTCCTGATCAGCGTTGTCGCCACGCAGTTCGGAAATCGCCTGCAGCGAACGAACCAGAGCAACACCACCGCCAGGCACCACGCCTTCTTCAACGGCTGCACGGGTTGCGTGCAGGGCGTCTTCAACGCGGGCTTTCTTCTCTTTCATTTCAACTTCGGAACCGGCACCGACCTTGATCACTGCAACGCCGCCCGACAGCTTGGCCAGACGCTCTTGCAGTTTTTCTTTGTCGTAGTCCGAAGACGTGTCGCCGATCTGCTGACGGATCTGCGCGATACGACCGTCGATGTCGGCACGAACGCCAGCACCGTCGATGATGGTGGTGTTTTCTTTGTTCAAGATAACGCGCTTGGCATTACCCAGGTGTTCCAGGGTAGCGGTTTCCAGGCTCAGGCCGATCTCTTCCGAGATAACGGTACCGCCAGTCAGAACAGCGATGTCCTGCAGCATGGCCTTGCGACGGTCGCCAAAGCCTGGGGCTTTGACCGCTGCAACTTTGACGATGCCACGCATGTTGTTCACGACCAGAGTCGCCAGCGCTTCGCCTTCAACGTCTTCAGCCACGATCAGCAGAGGACGGCCAGCTTTCGCAACGGCTTCCAGAACTGGCAGCATTTCGCGGATGTTGGAGATCTTCTTGTCAACCAGCAGCAACAGCGGGCTGTCCAGCTCGGCCACCATGGTGTCCGGCTTGTTGATGAAGTACGGGGACAGGTAGCCACGGTCAAACTGCATGCCTTCAACAACAGACAGCTCGTTTTCCAGACCCGAACCTTCTTCAACGGTGATAACGCCGTCTTTGGTCACTTTTTCCATGGCTTCGGCAATGATGTCGCCGATGGAATTGTCCGAGTTGGCCGAGATGGTACCAACCTGGGCGATTGCCTTGGTGTCGGTGCAAGGCTTGGACAGCTTCTTCAGCTCGGCAACAATGGCGATGGTCGCCTTGTCGATGCCGCGCTTCAGGTCCATCGGGTTCATGCCGGCAGCGACGGCTTTCAGGCCTTCGTTGACGATGGCCTGGGCCAGAACGGTAGCAGTGGTGGTACCGTCGCCAGCGTCATCGTTTGCACGGGAGGCAACGTCTTTGACCAGCTGCGCGCCCATGTTTTCGAAACGGTCTTTCAGCTCGATTTCTTTGGCTACGGACACACCGTCTTTGGTGATCAGCGGAGCGCCGAAGCTTTTTTCGATGATGACATTACGGCCTTTCGGGCCCAGAGTTGCTTTTACTGCGTCGGCCAGGACGTTGACACCAGCCAGCATTTTTTTACGGCCAGCATCGCCGAATTTAACTTCTTTAGCAGCCATGATCGTTATTCCTTAAATACTTTGTAGTAACGGGAAATGGGGTATCAACTCAGCCTTCGACGACCGCGAGAATTTCGTTCTCGCTCATCACCAGCAGGTCTTCGCCGTCTACTTTCACAGTGTTGCTGCCGGAGTAAGGGCCGAACACCACTTTGTCACCCACTTTCACGGCCAGCGCGCGTACTTCACCGTTGTCCAGGATGCGACCGTTGCCGACGGCGATGATTTCGCCACGGTTAGGTTTTTCAGCAGCCGAACCAGGCAGCACGATACCGCCAGCAGTTTTTGTTTCTTCTTCGCTGCGACGGATTACGACGCGGTCATGCAGAGGACGAAGCTTCATTGTCGATCTCCTAATTATGGTTTTTAAACGCCCGGTGCGGACACCGGCGGGTTAAAACATCCGGGCTTGCCGGTTACGGTTCGCGAGCGAACCGCAGAATACGGTCTGACGAAACGCGCCAGAAACCTTGCGGTGACCCATACATAAGGGCGAGCAAGCCGATTTCAAGGCTGACCCGAGAAATTTTTTGCATGAATGGCGGTCGCGAAAACGAACACGGCACCCGCAGGTGCCGTGTCGTAGTGACGTTGAATCACTTTTTATCGAGGGGTTCGAACTCGCCTTCGATCACTTCACCCTCAATGACTTCAGGGCGACGTGCTTCAGGGCGGGCAGCACCGGGGTGCATGGGACCTGGCGAATTCGCCGCATGCATGTTCTCGGCAAACGCACGCTGGCGCGCGGCCTGAGCCTCGGCGCGGTTACGCACCTTGCCGACGATCATGCGACGGGTGAACGGCATGAGAAACAGCAGGCCCAGCACGTCGCTGATAAAACCCGGCAGCACCAGCAGACCGCCGCCGATGGTCATCATCAAACCGTCGAGCATCTGCTGGGCAGGGAGCTCGCCACGGGCCAGACTCTGCCGGGCACTCAACGCGGTGGCGACACCGGCGATCCGCACCACGAAAACACCGAGCATCGACCCGGCAACGACCAGCAGGAAGGTCGGCAGAAAGCCGATCGACATCCCGACTTTCACCAGCACGAACAGCTCGAGCACCGGAAAAAGCAATAAAAGCAGAAGAAAAACGCGCATCAAAGTGAGTTCCTAGACGGAAGAAGGCTTCCAGTAGACCTTACGTGACGTCGCAAAGTCGTTAATTCAAGCCTCGGCCTGTTCAAGTGTGGGCCATTTTTCAGCGTGAGCCAGGTTAACCAAGGCCTGGCGGACGTGTATCGGCGTATTACAGGGCTCTGCGAAGGCCAACCAGTGCAGACTTTGACCCACGCGCAGGTGCATGCCCTCGCTGTCGATGCCCACCAGCGTGGCGGGCTCGGTCTGTGGCAAACCGGCCAGCTCGACGTAGTGGGCGATGGCCTTGGCGTGATCGGCATTCATGTGCTCGACCATGCTGATCTCGGCAGACCCGGCGAAGGGATTGGCCAATGCCGCGTCGTCCAGCCAGTGGATCGCGCCAAACCCGCCGATAAACCGGTAGCGCACCGGCTTCAGCACCCAGAAATCAAAATCGTGAGCGCTGTGGTAACTCTCGGATTCAGGAAAATAACGGTAGTAACGCTGAGCGGCCGCTTCAATCTGCGCCTCGTCGCTGATCTTCTCGGCTTCGGCCATCAGCGTGACGCGCCCCACCGCTTGCACATCCTCGGCGCCGCGCTCGCCCACCAGCAAGGAACACTTGGCGTCGAGCTGTAGATTGTGGGTGTGCTGCGCGATGCGGCTGATGAGGATCAACGGACGGCCCTGGTCGTCCAGGCAATAAGGCACCACCGAGCCAAACGGGTAACCGGGCATCGACTTGGAATGGGTCGATAACACGCCGCGGTATTCCTTGAGCAGCAAGGTACGGGCTTGCCGGTTGGCGCTGGCGCTCATGTGGGGCTCCTGAACAGTAAACCGAAGGCATCGAAGGACGCGAAGCAGCAGACGGCGACGCAGACCCCACGATAATCGTTATCGTCGGCACGTGCCAGATTGGGCGAGGGTGACGATTTCGCGGAGGATTCGCGTAAAAAGAAAACGCTTGAAAATGAAACAAGCCAACGTACGCAGATCAGGTCGTGATCTGCGCACGCTCAGGCATTGATAAGGCTGTTTTACCAGGAAACACCAAAACCGGCGGTGTAGCGGGTCTTGTCCAGGTCGCCGTTGTCGGAGCCGCTGATGATGTCTTTCTCGGCCTTGAGGTTGAGCGACGCCCATTCGGTGACTTTGTAGCGCAGGCCCACTTCTGTCTCGAGGCTGTAGTCAGCCACGCCGCTGATAGGCTTGCCGACTTCACCGTTGGTGAAGAACTCGACCTTCTTGCCGATCAGGTAACGGTTGTAGTCCCAGGTGCCGGACACGGAATAGAAGTTGTCCTTCTCGCCGTTGGAATATTCGAAATCGGTGCGGTTAAGCAGCGCGCCGATTTTGAATGCGCCCAGTTCGTCGTCCCAGAACTGGTAGCCCGGACCGGTACCCACGGTGCGCTGACGGGCCAGGTCTTCAATGGTGTCACGCTTGTAGGTGATACGACCGTCCCAGAACCACTTGTCCGTGAAGAACCGGTCGACCGAGTATTCGGCGTCCCAGTTATTGGTGGTGGTCAGGCTGTCCTGCGATTCGCGGTTGTACTCGCCCTTGGCGTTGTGGCGCCACTGGCCATGAGTCGCGGAGGTCTTGAAGGCGATGTTGTAATCGTCGGTGTCGTTCTCGGCGCGCTGGAAGTCCAGTGCAGCATCGACGTTGCCCTTCCAGACCAGATCGGTGACCACCGGCTTGGGCTTGATGATCTGCTGGATGCTCGCCAGTTCAACCGTCTTCGGCGCATCGCCATTGGCCAGCGTGACCTTGCCATCTTCGGCCGGCTGCAACGACTTGGACACTTCGCCAGTGGTGGCGTCCTGCTTTACCAAAAGGTGCTGGTCACTTTCCAGCGTCTTGATTTCCTTCCAGTCCAGCGGGACGTCGCCTGCATATTTGGTATTGATCAGCAGCTTGCCGCCGTCGAAGAACTTGATAGTCCCGGTCATCTTGTCGCCGTTTTTCAACCAGACGGTGTCGGCGAGCAATGGGGTAGAAGCAGTAGCAACAGCAACGCACAACAGGGTTCTGGACAACATAAGCAACGACAAGGCTCTGGTTCGCGGAGAATCGGGCATTATCCGGATAGATAACGGGTTGGCAATCGGCAGACCGCCGACACAGGTAACACTGACAGTAGGAAGTTTCCCTAGTTCCTTATCGAAAATTCCCGTTCATCCCTTTTACAGGAACGAATGCGTGATCGAACAATCAGCGGCTCAAAACGACCCTGCCGGCCTCTCTCCCGCTGAGGCACGGCGCACAGCGTTATACCTCACACTGCATCAAGTGCCGGAAGGCAAGGTGGTCAGTTACGGTCAGTTGGCCGAGCTGGCCGGTTTGGGACGAGCGGCGCGTTTCGTTGGCAGAGCGTTGAGCCAGTTGCCGGACGGCAGCAGCCTGCCCTGGCATCGCGTGATTGGCGCCGGCGGGCGCATCAGCCTGGCCCCCGGAACCGTGTCGGGCGAGGAGCAACGGGCGCGCTTGCGGGCCGAGGGCGTGACCATCCGTAACAATCGTGTGGATATGCAGCGTCATGGCTGGCGCCCGACAGAGCACAACGGTTAGAGTGCGCGCTTTGTTTACGTAAACTGAGGCAGATTCCAGCCCATGCCCCGCAAAACCTGGCGCGCCGCGCTCGCCGCATATGCCAGCCCCTCTACGTTTGTGCTCCTGTTGCTCGGCTTTGCCGCGGGCATGCCCTACATGTTGGTGTTCTCCACGCTCTCGGTCTGGCTGCGTGAAGCCGGCGTCGCGCGTGAAACCATTGGCTACGCCAGCCTGATTGGCCTGGCCTATGCCTTTAAATGGGTCTGGTCGCCGCTGCTCGATCAATGGAGCCTGCCTTTGTTGGGCCGACTCGGCCGACGCCGCTCGTGGCTGGTGCTCTCGCAATCGCTGGTGACCCTGGGCCTGATCGGCATGGGGTTCTGTGACCCGCAGCAGCATCTGTCGTGGCTGATCGCGATTGCCGTGCTGGTCGCGTTCTCCTCCGCGACCCAAGACATCGCCATCGACGCCTACCGCCTGGAAATAGCCAGCGACAGCCAGCAAGCGACTCTCGCCGCCAGCTACATGGCTGGCTACCGCGTCGCCGCCCTCCTCGCCACTGCCGGCGCGTTGTACTTCGCCGAAGGCTTCGGTTCGACCGGCTTTGCCTACAAGCACTCGGCCTGGGCCGGCACCTACGTGCTGTTCGGCCTGCTCATGGTGCCTGCGCTGATCACCAGCCTGATCATGCGTGAACCGTCCGTGCCGATCCGCACCCAGCTGTCGGCCGTGCGCTACGGCTTTGCCCATCAACTGGCCTCAGTGTTCGTGCTGATCATTCTGCTGGTCTCGGTGCCGGCGATGTTCACCCAGCTGTACAACACCGATTTCGCCAGCGTGCTGTTTCAGGGCACCACCTGGAAAGACCTGCTGATGGAAGACCGCGCCTTTCTGCGCGCGATCCTCTACACGCTGCTGACCGTGGCCTGCCTGTCGTCCATGGGCCGCCGCGGTCTGGCGCCGGTGCTGACGCCGATCAACGATTTCATCCTGCGTTATCGCTGGCAGGCCTTTCTGCTTTTGGGGTTGATCGCCACGTATCGCATGTCGGACACAGTCATGGGCGTGATGGCGAACGTGTTCTACATCGACCAGGGCTTTACCAAGGATCAGATTGCCAGCGTCAGCAAGATTTTCGGTCTGGTGATGACCCTGGCCGGTGCGGCGTTTGGCGGTCTGGCGATCGTGCGCTTTGGCATTCTGCCGATCCTGTTCATCGGCGGCGTGACCTCGGCTGCGACCAACCTGCTGTTCCTGATGCTGGCCGACATGGGCCCGAACCTGAAGATGCTAATCGTGACGATCTCGCTGGACAACTTCAGCTCGGGCCTCGCGACGTCGGCGTTCGTGGCCTACCTGTCGAGCCTGACCAACCTCAAGTTCTCGGCCACTCAGTACGCGCTGCTCAGCTCAATCATGCTGCTGTTGCCGCGCCTGATCGGTGGCTACTCCGGGGTCATGGTGGAGAAGCTGGGGTACCACAACTTCTTCCTGGCGACCGCGTTGATGGGCGTGCCGACGTTGTTCATGATCGCCCTGCACTGGGCGCAGGAAGCACGCCGAGAAGCGCGGGAAGAAGCGGCCGAACCCGAAGAGCAAACCAAGCCTGCGGATTCGGTTCTGTAAAAAGATTCGCTGGCGAACCCTATCCTGTGGGACCGCGTTTATGCACGACAGCGCGGCGTCTGAACGAGAGTGAGCGCTTACAAAGCAGCGAGGTCCATCGCCAGATAGCCTTTCCCACTCAACAAAAAGCCCCGCATTCTCACGAGTCGGGGCTTTTTGGTTTCTGCGATCGAGCGTTACGCCTTTGCGGGCTGCTCATCCTGCACCACACGAATCACCCGTTGCGGGAACGGGATGTCGATGTTGGCCGCGCGCAGGCGGTCGCGAATTTCAGCGTTGAAGCGGTTCGACACGTCACCGAAATCACCGGTCTTGGTCCACACACGCAGGGACACGGTAATCGAGCTGTCGCCCAATGCCGCGACCACCGCCTGGGGCGCCGGATCCTTCAGGATGCGCGGATCATCCGCCATGTCCATCAGCACTTGCAGCGCCTGCTTGAGGTCGGCGTCGTAATCGATGCCCACGTCGAAGGTGATCTTGCGCGTCGGCTGACGGTTGGTGTTGGTGATGATGCCGTTGGACAGGTTGCCGTTGGGCAGGATCACCGTCTTATTGTCGCCGGTGCGCAGCACGGTGTGGAAGATCTGAATCCCGTCCACGGTGCCCGACACACCCTGCGCTTCGATCCAGTCGCCAATGCGGAACGGACGGAACAGCAGAATCAACACGCCGCCGGCAAAGTTCGCCAGGCTGCCCTGCAACGCGAGTCCGATGGCCAGACCCGCCGCACCGATCGCGGCCACGAATGAGGTGGTTTCAACCCCGATCATCGAGGCAACGCTGACAATCAGCAGAATCTTCAGAATGATGTTGGTGATGCTGCTGATGAAGCCCTGCAACGCCAGGTCGACGTGGCGCAGCGCCAACAGCGCGCCCACTCGGGACGTCAGTCTATTGATCAGCCACCAGCCGACCAGCAGGACGACCACTGCCAGCAGCACTTTGCTGCCGTATTGCATGACCATCGGGATCCAGGCCTGAGACGCTTTCACCAGATGGTCTACCTGGCCGTTTAAATCCAAGTCCATCTATTTCTCCTCGGGGTCGCGACATGGAAGGCTGAAGCAACGGCGCCAAGTGGGCTCGTTATTTCAGCCAGACCTGCATTCGGACGCACAGGAACCCCTCGGGTTCCTGAGCCAACATGAAATCGCAGGGCAAATCGCGGGGGAATCAGTCGCGGAAGTTGTTGAATTGCAGCGGCATGCCGAACTCGTGACCACGCAGCGCAGCGATCGCCTCTTGCAGGTCGTCACGCTTCTTGCCGGTGACGCGCACTTGCTCGCCCTGAATGGCAGCCTGAACCTTGAGCTTGGCTTCCTTGATGTGAGCGACGATCTTCTTCGCCAGCTCCTTGTCGATGCCTTCCTTGAGCGTGGCCTCCTGTTTCATGACCTTGCCGGACGCGAAGGGGTCCTTCAGTTCCAGGCACTGCACGTCGATCTTGCGCTTGACCAGGGCCAGCTTGAGGATCTCGATCATGGCTTCGAGCTGAAAACCTTCTTCGGCGGTCATCTTGATCAGCAGGTCTTTTTCCGTGAACTCGAAGCTGCCTTTGCCTTTGAGGTCGTAGCGGCGGTCCAGCTCTTTGATCGCGTTGTCGACGGCATTCGTGACTTCGTGTTTATCCAGTTCAGACACTACGTCGAACGAGGGCATTTAGATTCTCCAATTGATACGGCGCGGCTCGACATGTGGATGGAGCACGCCTGACTTGACGGTATGAAAGCCCGGTCATTATAACGAGACTTTTCCCACGTTCATGTGAGCCTGCGATGTTGATTTGGTTTTCCTTGCGCGCCGAGATCTTCGTCATCGGGCGTGATTTCTTTTGAGTCGCGTTTGCTGGCATGTGCTGGGCGCGGGCAGCTTGGGCAGTCTGTGGGCCACGCGACTGGCCCGGGCGGGTCTGCCGGTGCGGTTGATCTTGCGCGACGAGGCCCGACTGGCGGCCTACAACGCACAAGCCGGCCTGACGCTCAACGAAAACGGTCAGCGTCAGACGTTTGCCATTCCGGCGCAGACGGTCAGCGCGGATGAACCGATCCAACGGCTGCTGGTGGCATGCAAGGCCTACGACGCTGAACATGCGGTTGCAGCCGTCGCCCATCGCCTGACCGACAGGGCCGAGGTGCTCCTGCTGCAAAACGGGCTGGGCAGCCAGGACGCCGTGGCCTCCATGATTCCTGAGGCCCGCTGCATCTTTGTCTCCAGCACCGAAGGTGCCTACCGCCATGAAGACGGGAGCGTGGTGTTCGCCGGACAGGGTTTCAACTGGCTGGGCGACACGCAGCAAGGCGCGGCGCCGGCCTGGCTGGACGAACTCAAGCAGGCGGGCATCCCCCATCAGTGGACCGCTGACATCGCCGAACGCCTCTGGCGCAAGCTCGCGCTCAACTGCGCCATCAACCCGCTGACCGTGTTGCATCAATGCCGCAACGGCGAGTTGCAGGCCCATGCGGAGGAAGTGACGGCGCTGTGCGCCGAACTCGGCCACGTGTTGCACTGCTGCGGTCAACCCGGCGCGGCTGAAGGGTTGCTGGATCAAGTGCAACAGGTGATTGCCGCCACCGCTGCGAATTATTCCTCGATGTATCAGGATGTCGCCCAAGGCCGCCGCACCGAGATCCGCTACCTGCTCGGGCATGTCTGCGCCACGGCGGCGGCGCTTGATTGCCCGGCACCCACACTGAACCTGTTGCGCCTGCGCCTGATCGAACACCTCAACGCCCGAGGTCTGCCCAGCGACTGACGGGTTTGCTCACGGGCGGAACAGCGCTAACCTGCCCGCTCCTCCTTCCGGTGACCTGCCCCATGCCATTGCGCCAGCGCCTCGAAAACCTGCCGGTCGGTCAAAAACTTCTGGCCGCCTTGCTGGTATTGCTCACCACCGTGCTGGTGGTCGCCAACCTGACCTTCATCAGCGCCGCCTACTACATCTCTCAGGAAGCGATGGCGCCCCAGGCGTTGCAAACGATCGGTCGACTGATCAGCAATCCGGGGCTGTCCGAGCAAGCCTTATCCTCGACCTACAACGCCCAGGCGCTGCTCAAGGAACTGAAAAATTACGGCCCGTTGCGGGCGGCGGCTGTTTACGACAGCAGCGGTACGCGTCTGGCGCAGATGCAGCAGGGCGACAAATTGCGCATGCCTGACCACTATCGGGATCTGGAGAGCTGGCGCATTACCGAGTTTCGCAACACTCAGGTCATCCCCATTCCCAAAGTAGGGCAAGCGCCGGGGCATCTGTTGCTGGTCGCGAGCAGCGAACTGCCGACGGCGTTCTACACCGGCACGCTGACCGCCAGTATCGGCATTCTGATTTTCAGCATCCTGCTCTGGGCCGGTGTCGCCCGGCAGATTCGGCGCTTCATCACCGAGCCGATCTACCAGCTTGAAGATTTGTCCCGGCGGGTCACCCGCGAGGAGAACTACGCGCTGCGGGCGAGGCCCGGTAACAAGGACGAAATCGGGTCGCTCGCCGAGGCGTTCAACACCATGCTCTCGCGCATGGAAGCCCGTGAGCAGCAGCTCAGACGCGCGCGCGATGAGTCCCAGGAAGCCTACGATCAGGCCCAGGGTCTGGCGGAAGAAACCCGTCACACCAACCGCAAGCTGGAGCTTGAAGTGCAGGTGCGCAGCAAGATCGAGAAGAAGCTCACGGGGTTTCAGAACTATCTCAACAGCATCATCGACTCCATGCCTTCAGCGCTGATTGCCCTGGACGAGCAACTGTACGTCACCCAGTGGAATCAGGAAGCCGGCGCCCTGTCCGGCACCCCACTGGACGAGGCGCTGAACCAGCCGATTTATTCGGCATTCCCGCCGATGCGCGCGTTTTTGCCGCAGATCAAGCAGACCGTCGAGCGTCACACCGTCACCAAGATCGAGCGTGTCACCTGGGTCAAGGGCGAAGAGTCGCGTCATTACGCCCTCACCTTCTACCCTCTGACCGGCGATGCAGGCCGTGGCGCGGTGATCCGCATCGATGACATTACCCAGCGCCTGTCGCTGGAGGAAATGATGGTCCAGTCCGAGAAGATGCTCTCGGTGGGTGGCCTGGCCGCAGGCATGGCCCATGAAATCAACAACCCCCTCGGCGCGATCATGCACAACGTGCAGAACATCCGCCGTCGGCTGTCGCCCGATCTGCTCAAGAACCTGGAACAGGCCCAGCAGGAAGGCATCGAGCTGGCCGCGGTCAATCAATACCTGATCGCCCGCGAAGTGCCGCAGTTGCTGGACGGCATTCAGTCGGCCGGAGCGCGGGCGGCGAAGATCGTCAGCCACATGCTCAGCTTCAGCCGACGCAGCAACCGGCAGTTGGCGCCCTGTGATCTGCCGGCACTGATTGATCAGGCCGTGGAGATCGCCAGCAACGACTTCGACCTGACCATCGGCTTTGACTTCAAGGGCCAGAACATCATTCGCCAGTTCGATCCTGCTCTGGGCCCGGTGCCTGCGACAGCCAACGAACTGGAGCAAGTGCTGCTCAACCTGCTGAAGAACGCCGCTCAGGCTATCCATCAGCGTGAAGACGCGAGGGAGCCAGGGCGTATTATTTTGCGCACGCGCCTGAACCCGCCCTGGGCGGAAATCCAGGTCGAGGACAACGGCATCGGCATGTCCGAGAGCGTGCGCAAGCGCACCTTCGAGCCGTTTTTCACCACCAAAGAGATCGGCCAGGGCACGGGCCTCGGGCTGTCGGTGTCGTATTTCATCATCACCAACAACCACAAAGGCCAGATGGAAGTGCATTCCACCCTCGGCCAGGGCACCTGTTTCACCTTGCGCCTGCCGCTGGTGGACAATTCGATAGAGATGCCTGCACCACAGGTCATTGGTCAGAACGACCGGGAGTAGAGCCATGGGATTTCGCTTGTCGAAAATTTACACGCGCACGGGTGACACCGGCGAAACGGGCCTGGGCGATGGTCGCCGAGTGCCGAAGGATCACCCGCGGGTCGAGGCCATCGGGGAAGTCGATTCGCTGAACAGTCAGGTCGGCGTATTGCTGGCGGGCCTTTCGGCGGCAGTCGCGACTCATCCGGCGTTGCAGGAAGTCATCGACGTATTGGCGCCGTGTCAGCATCGGTTGTTCGACTTGGGCGGCGAGCTGGCGATGCCTGAATATCAGGCGTTGAATGCGGCGGAGATCGACCGTCTGGAGACGGCGATCGACCACTGGAATGAAGAGCTGGGGCCGCTGGAGAATTTCATCCTGCCGGGCGGCTCGACGCTGATCGCCCAGGCCCACGTCTGCCGGAGCCTGGCGCGTACAGCGGAGCGACGCTGTCAGCACCTGAACGCGGTCGAGCCACTGGCCGGGGTTGGTCTGGCGTACATCAATCGGCTGTCGGATTTGCTGTTTGTCGCGGCGCGGATCATCGCCCGGCGTGAGGGTGTAGCGGAGATTTTGTGGGAGCCTGCTAAGAAGCCGCAGTGATTTGTGAGACAGTGCTGCGGTGCTGAGGGGCTGCTGTCCTGACGTGCTGCTGTCCTGATACACCGCAACTCAGTTGGCAAGCGCAAATCCTGTGGGAGTGAGCTTGCTCACGAAGACTGCGTTTCAGCCGCTAGAGATGCGGTGACTGATAAAGCTTCGCGAGCAAGCTCGCTCCCATAGGGGCTTCATTCGCCGTTGAATCTGCGGTGTAGCAACCTTTGTTCTCGAACTCAGATCGGAACAGCTTTTAGCCCTGCGGCCAGAACGCTCTGATCCCCGCCACACCCTGCGCGCCACATTCCCACGCGTGCTGACGATCCGTCGGCCCTACCCCGCCCAGCAGATAAACCGGCTTGCTAAAGCCCTCGATCAAGTCGCGAGCCTTTTCCCAACCCAGCGGCTGGCCGTCCGGATGGCTTTGCGTCGGCAGCACAGGCGAGAGGGTGACGAAATCCACGCCCATCTGCTCGGCCAGACTCAACTCTTCAGCGTCATGACATGAGGCTGCCAGCCAGCGATCTTCAGGAAACGGACGGCCCTTGGTGGCGTATTTACGCAGCTGTTCGCTGGTCAGGTGCCAGCCCGCTGCCGGAAAGTCGCCCAGCCATTCCCTCGGCCCTTTAAGCATCAACTGCGCCTTGCCCGCGCACAGCCCGACCGCGTCCACCGCAACGTCACGGTATTTCGGGTCGTACATATTCGGCGCGCGCAGCTGAACCAGCTTGATGCCGCCAGCCACCGCCGTACGTATGCCACGCAGCAGCTCGGGCGTTTCCAGATCGTCCGGGGTGATCAGGTATTCACCCGGCAAACGCGCAGCGGCCACGATCGGCCGATTGGCCGCCGGAAATTCATACTCAGCCAGTTCCCGCTGCGATACCCAGGCCAGCGGTTGCCCTTCGACACCGTGGGGCTCGCCGGTAAACGACGAGACTTCCCAGACGTCCAGCAACACCTGTTTGTCCGGGTAGTCGTGCTTGATCTTGATCAGCGGACGCGCCGCAGTGACGACGATGCCGAGCTCTTCAAGCAACTCGCGGGACAACGCGGCCTCGACCGATTCATCCGGTTCAACCTTGCCGCCGGGAAACTCCCACAGACCGCCCTGATGCTGCTTGTCGGCGCGTCGGGCGATGAGGATCTTGCCGTCGGTGCCACGGATAACCGCCGCGGCCACATGGATGCGTTTCACGTTCAACCTTCCTCCAGACCCGCTTTCTGCCAGCGTTTGAACTCAAGCCACTGATAAATCGTTTCGACGTAGGCCGCCGCGTCCGCTGGCAGCTCGACGCGATAGGTACGAAAGCGCACGGCGACCGGTGCGAAGAACGCATCGACGATGCCCGGCGTGCCGAACAGAAAACCTTCGCTCACGCCCGACACCGCGCGGCATTCACGCCACAGCGCAACCATGCGGTCGATATCGGCCTGAGCTTCGACCGCAATCACTTCCAGCGCCTCGTCCTGACGCAGGTCCATCGGCAAACGCGAGCGCAGCCCGACAAAGCCGCTGTGCATTTGCGCGCACGCCGACCGAGCCTGAGCGCGGGCGGCGATATCCGCCGGCCACAAGCCTGCATTCGGAAAACGCTCCGCCAGATACTCACAAAT
This sequence comes from Pseudomonas sp. GW821-FHT02H06, assembly GCF_059421525.1. NCBI lineage: Bacteria > Pseudomonadati > Pseudomonadota > Gammaproteobacteria > Pseudomonadales > Pseudomonadaceae > Pseudomonas > Pseudomonas sp. GW821-FHT02H06. Next base: position 265,590 of record NZ_JBWKVD010000007.1, on the reverse strand, counting down.
CGCCAATGAGTCGACGATGGTGCCGTGCTCGCACTTTAGCGCAGGGACTTTACCGGTCGGCGAATGCTCCAGAATCAGCCGCGTGGTGTCAGCCTGATTCAGGCGAATCACCTGATCGGTGAACGCCTCGCCGGTCAGCGCAAGCGCCAGCCAAGGACGCAACGACCAGGAGGAATAGCGTTTGTCGCCGATGATCAGGTGCAGGCTCATGTCTTGGCTCCGTTGAAACCGGTGGACTCGCTCGTGACTCAGGTGCGGTATTCCGCGTTGATCTTCACGTATTCGTGCGACAGGTCGGTGGTCCAGATGGTTTCGCTGCAGTCGCCACGGCCCAATTCGATGCGGATGGTGATCTCTTCCTGCGCCATCACCAGCGAGCCTTGCTCTTCAGTGTAGGTGCTGGCGCGGGCGCCTTTGCTGGCGATGCAGACGTCACCCAGAAACACGTCGATCTTGCTGACGTCCAGGTTCGGCACGCCCGCACGCCCTACGGCCGCCAAGATCCGGCCCCAGTTAGGGTCTGACGCGAACAGCGCGGTTTTGATCAGCGGCGAGTGGGCCACGGTGTAACCCACGTCCAGGCATTCCTGGTGATTGCCGCCGCCGTTGACTTCGACGGTCACGAACTTGGTCGCGCCCTCGCCGTCACGGACGATGGCCTGGGCGACGTCCATGCACACCTCGAAGACGGCTTTTTTCAGCGCTTCAAACAGTGGGCCCTTGGCTTCAGTCACCGCGGGCAGGTCGGCCTGGCCGGTGGCAATCAGCATGCAGCAGTCATTGGTCGACGTGTCGCCATCGATGGTGATGCGGTTGAACGACTTGTTGGCGCCGTCGCGAATCAGGTCCTGCAGCACGCTCGGCGCCACCTTGGCGTCGGTAGCGATGTAGCCCAGCATGGTAGCCATGTTCGGACGAATCATGCCTGCACCTTTGCTGATGCCGGTCACGGTGACCGTCACGCCATCGAGCACGAACTGACGGCTCGCGCCTTTGGGCAGCGTGTCGGTGGTCATGATGCCGGTGGCCGCTGCGGCCCAGTTGTCGACGGACAAATCATCCAGTGCGGCCTGCAGCGCGCCTTCGATCTTCTCGACGGGCAACGGCTCACCGATCACGCCCGTGGAAAATGGCAGCACGGCGCTGGCGTCCACCCCGGTGATCTCGGCCAGCTTCGCGCAGGTGCGCTCGGCAGCCGCCAGCCCTGGTTCGCCCGTGCCGGCGTTGGCGTTGCCGGTGTTGGTCAGCAAATAACGCACGGTGCCTTGCACGCGCTGCTTGGCGATGATCACCGGCGCCGCGCAAAACGCGTTCAGGGTAAATACGCCCGCGACACTGGAGCCTTCGGCGCAGCGCATGACCACAACATCTTTGCGCCCCGGACGCTTGATGCCGGCGGAAGCGATGCCAAGTTCAAAACCGGGAACCGGGTGCAGCGTCGGCAAAGGACCAAGACCAACAGCCATGAAGTGCGCTCCTTGAAAGACAGTCACACCGCGCGGCATCGCCGACACGGCTCGATTGATTGAAAAACGCCGCGACGGCTGAGCCGGTCGCGGCGTGATATTACAGGTCAGCTACAGCTCTTCGCGGTGGGCGAATTAGCTGATCTGGCCGTGACAGTGCTTGAATTTCTTGCCCGAACCACACCAGCACAATTCGTTGCGACCCAGCTTCTGGTCGTTGCGTACCGGCGACAGTGCGGCGGCAGCGGCTACCGCAACGTCCTCGCCCTCTTCTGCGAGCAGGTCCGGCTGATCCAGGCCCGGCGCTTCGGCGTGCTGGAACTGCATGCGCTGCGCCAACTCCTCGGCTTCGCGACGCAGACGCGCCTCTTCCTCGGCCGGATCTTCGCGGCGAACCTGGACGTGGGACAGCACACGAATGGCGTCGCGCTTGATCGAATCGAGCAGCTCCTGGAACAGGGCAAACGACTCGCGCTTGTATTCCTGCTTCGGGTTTTTCTGAGCGTAGCCGCGCAGGTGAATACCGTGCCGCAGGTGATCCATGGTCGACAGGTGGTCTTTCCACAGGTCGTCCAGCACGCGCAGGAGAATCTGCTTCTCGAAGGTGCGCAGCGCCTCGGCACTGGCCTGGTCTTCTTTCTCGTTGTAGGCCGCCAAGATGGCTTCCATCAACTTCGGACGCAGGGTGTCTTCGTTCAGGTGATCGTCTTCGTCGAGCCACTGCTGAATCGGCAGCTTCACGCCGAAATCGCTGTTCAGCGCGGCTTCCAGACCGGCCACGTTCCACTGCTCAGGCAAGGACTGCGGCGGGATGTGTGCAGAGATGGTGGCGTCCAGGACTTCTTCGCGGAACTCGGCAATGGTGTCACCAATGTTGGTCGCAGCCAGCAGGCTGTTACGCATGTGGTAGATCACTTTCCGCTGTTCGTTGGAAACGTCGTCGAACTCGAGCAGCTGCTTGCGGATGTCGAAGTTGCGGCCTTCGACCTTGCGCTGCGCTTTTTCGATCGCGTTGGTCACCATGCGGTGCTCGATCGCTTCGCCCGACTGCATGCCAAGCGCTTTCATGAAGTTCTTCACCCGATCAGAGGCGAAGATGCGCATCAGGCTGTCTTCCAGCGACAGATAGAAACGGCTCGAACCGGTGTCACCCTGACGACCGGCACGACCACGCAACTGGTTGTCGATACGGCGGGATTCGTGACGCTCGGAGGCAATAACGTGCAGGCCGCCCGCCTCGATCACCTGCTGGTGGCGCTTCTGCCAGTCGGCCTTGATCTGCGCGATCTGCTCCGGGGTCGGGTCTTCCAGGCTGGCCACTTCAACTTCCCAGTTGCCGCCCAACAGAATGTCGGTACCGCGACCGGCCATGTTGGTGGCGATGGTCAGCGCACCCGGACGACCGGCCTGGGCAATGATCTCGGCTTCTTTTTCGTGGAACTTGGCGTTCAGAACCTTGTGCTCGATGCCTTCCTGCACCAGCAGGCGGGACATGTGCTCAGAGGTTTCGATGGTCGCTGTACCTACCAGCACCGGACGCTGCTCGGCCAGGCAGGCCTTGATGTCGGTGATGATCGCCGCGTACTTCTCTTCGGCGGTCAGGTACACGAGGTCGTTGAAATCTTTCCGCGCCAACGGCTTGTTCGGCGGAATGACCATCACGGCCAGAGCATAGATCTGGTGGAATTCAAACGCTTCGGTGTCCGCCGTACCGGTCATGCCAGACAGCTTGTTGTACAGGCGGAAGTAGTTCTGGAAGGTGGTCGAGGCCAGGGTCTGGCTCTCGGCCTGAATGTTCAGGCCTTCCTTCGCTTCGATGGCCTGGTGCAGGCCCTCGGACAGACGGCGACCCGGCATGGTACGGCCGGTGTGTTCGTCGACCAGCAGGATCTGGCCGTCCTGAACGATGTACTCGACGTTGCGATGGAACAGTTTGTGGGCACGCAGACCGGCATACACGTGGGTCAGCAGGCCCAGGTTGTGCGCGGAATACAGGCTCTCGCCTTCAGCCAGCAAACCGACTTCGGTGAGCATCTCTTCGATGAACTGGTGACCAGACTCGTTCAGCTCGACCTGACGGGACTTCTCGTCGATGGAGAAGTGACCCTGCTGGGTGACCTGGCCTTCCACTTCCTCGATGTGCTGCTCGAGCTTGGGGATCAGCTTGTTGATTTCGGTGTAGAGCTTGGAGCTGTCTTCGGCCTGGCCGGAGATGATCAGCGGGGTACGCGCTTCGTCGATGAGGATCGAGTCGACTTCGTCGATCACGGCGAAATTCAGCTCACGCTGGAATTTGTCTTCCAGGCTGAACGCCATGTTGTCGCGCAGGTAATCGAAACCGAATTCGTTGTTGGTGCCGTAGGTGATGTCGGAGGCGTAGGCGGCGCGCTTCTCTTCCGGCGGCTGGAAAGGCGTGACCACGCCTACGGTCAGACCGAGGAATTCATACAGCGGGCGCATCCAGTTGGCGTCACGACGGGCCAGGTAGTCGTTCACCGTGACCACGTGCACGCCTTTGCCGGACAGTGCGTTGAGGTAGACCGCGAGGGTCGCGACGAGGGTTTTACCCTCACCGGTACGCATCTCGGCGATCATGCCTTCGTGCAGCGTCATGCCGCCGATCAGCTGTACGTCGAAGTGGCGCATGCCCATGATGCGTTTACCCGCCTCGCGGCAGACCGCGAAGGCTTCTGGCAAGAGCTGGTCGAGGGTCTCACCTTTGGCTATGCGGGCCTTCAACTCGTCGGTCTTGGCGCGCAGCTGTTCGTCCGAGAGGGCGAGCATTTGCTCTTCGAAGCTGTTGACGACCTGGACCGTCTTGAGCATGCGCTTCACTTCGCGCTCGTTCTTGCTTCCGAAAAGTTTTTTTAACAAAGGTGCAAACATATCGAAAGGATCTTCCACACATAGGGATGGAGGGCGGCCCCGTGAGTCGCCCGAGCAGCCCTCATGGCCGCATGCGAACGAGCATTCTACCCGGAAATGGTGGTGAGGAAAGTGGCGTTATTCCACGATGCTGGCACAGCAATGTTACGGGGCAGAAGTACAATAGGGTCATTTCCCGTGACTTCAACCCATGGGAGTGAGAAGTTTTATTAATGTTTTTTCATGATTGCGCGGCTTGTTTGCACCCTGGGCGCCTGACGCAAAGGTGCTTCTACCGATTCTGCTAAGATCACGCCCAGGCAACACAAGGCACCTCATCATGGCATTCCGTCCCCTCCCCGCTCGCGCACCGGCTGTGCTTCTGCGCGAAGCCCGGCCCCTCAAAGCCATCTTCAACCACGCCCAACGCCTCGCGCACTTGCAGCGTCTGCTGGAAAGCCAGCTACAACCCGCCGCCCGCGAGCACTGCCACGTCGCGTCATGGCGCGAAGGTACACTGCTGCTCATCGTCACCGACGGCCACTGGGCGACACGACTGCGTTATCAACAGAAGCGTTTGCAACGGCAACTGGTCGCGTTCAAGGAATTTGCCAACCTCACCCGCTTGCAATTGAAGGTACAGCCCTCGAGAACCCACAGGACCGAAGCTGGGCATACGCGCGATCTGTCGGTCGCGGCGGCTGAGACCATCACCGCAACAGCGGAAGGCATCACCGACCCGAAACTGCGTGCTGCGCTCGAACGGCTGGCCGCGCATGCTGTGCCTAAAGAGGCTGGGGATTCGTAAACCTGCAGGATGCCGGCGTTTTCACTGACCCCTTCCCGGCTAAAGCCGGTCCTACTAAAAAGCACCGTGTACACCTGCGGGACCGGGTGCGCCCCCCCGTAGGACCGGCTTCAGCCGGGAAGCTTTTGATCTGTTCTTGATCTGCTTTTGATCTTGATCTTCATACGCAAAAAGCTCAGACGACAGCCATCGCGACTTGGGTGCAGGCTGAACGCAGTTCTCGCGCAGTGGGCCGAGCCGCATGGATGCGGCGAGAGCGCCGTTGCGGACATGGATGTCCGTTCGGCGCGGGCCCACGGAGCGAGACCGGAGTGAAGGAACCCGACGAAGTCGGGCCCAACCAGGAGCAAAGCGTTTTTGGTTACTTTTGGCTGGGCCGGCAATCCGGGCGCTTTTGCCAAAAGTGACCCGCCGTAAGGGCGGAACCATAACTCCAGCAAACACAAAAAACGGATATGCCCGCTATCTAATCGACGATCCATAAAAAAGGCCACCCGAAGGTGGCCTGAAAACATCAAAACTAGGAAGAAGAGACTGTTTACACCGCCGCTACAGGGCGCATGTAAGAGATCGGTGCGGTGCTGGCATCTTCGAAGGTCACAACTTCCCAAGCGTCTTCCTGAGCGATCAACGCACGAAGCAAACGATTGTTCAGACCGTGTCCCGACTTGAAGCCCTGATACTCGCCGATCAGACTGTTGCCCAACAGATACAGGTCACCGATGGCATCCAGAATCTTGTGCTTCACGAACTCGTCTTCATAACGAAGACCGTCTTCGTTCAGCACGCCGTCCTTGTCCACGACGATCGCGTTTTCAACGCTGCCGCCCAGAGCCAGGTTGTGCTTACGCAGATACTCGATGTCTTTCATGAAACCGAATGTCCGCGCACGGCTCACTTCTTTAACAAACGAAGTGCTGGAAAAATCCACACAAGCCGTTTGCGTGCGGTTCTTAAGATACGGGTGATCGAAATCGATCTCGAACCCTACCTTGAAACCTTCGAACGGTAAGAACTTGGCGGACTTGCCGTCTTCTTCTACGCACACTTCTTTAAGTATGCGGATGAATTTCTTCGGTGCGTCCTGTTCTTCCAGGCCAGCCGATTGAATCAGGAATACGAAGGGACCTGCGCTGCCATCCATGATTGGAACTTCGGAGGCAGAAAGTTCAACGTAGGCGTTATCGATGCCAAGGCCGGCCATGGCCGACAGCAAGTGCTCGACCGTATCGACCTTCACATCGCCATTGAACAGCGTCGTGGAGAGCGTGGTGTCACCCACATTCAACGCGTGAGCGTTGATCTGGACCACCGGCTCAAGGTCGGTACGGAAAAACACAATGCCAGCGTTCACAGGTGCTGGTTTGAGGGTCAGGTAAACCTTCTCCCCCGAGTGCAGGCCGATACCTGTGGCACGGATAATATTTTTCAGGGTGCGTTGTTTAATCATGGCATTGGCCGCTTCAGCGCGTATCGCGAATTAGTATCAACAAAGGCTGGCGATGATAGCAGACCCCGCCTTTGCTGAACACCAATCACCCTTATACCCCTGATAGAACCCATTAATCAGCCTGACGACGCAGGAACGCTGGAATGTCCAGGTAATCCAGATCGTCTTGCGGGTTCATCTTCGCTGCGGCTGTTGCGCCCGCGTGTGCCTGATTGCGCATCACGGTTGGACGGTCCAGATCGCGATAGTTGACCGAAGGCAACTCCTGGCGTGCGGCGTGCTGCTGCGCAGGTGCGGCTTGAGCGGTCTGCATGGTGTTGTCGATGACCTTCACAGGCTTCTCGATTTTTGCACCCAGGCCAGTAGCAACAACAGTCACGTGCAGCTCGTCGCGCATGTCTGGATCGATAACCGTACCGACCTTGACCATGGCGTGCTCGGAGGCGAACGCTTCGATGATGCTACCCACGTCGGAGTACTCACCCAGAGACAGGTCAGGACCGGCAGTGATGTTGACCAGAATGCCGCGAGCACCTTGCAGGTTCACGTCTTCCAGCAGCGGGTTGCGGATGGCCGCTTCGGTGGCTTCACGCGCACGGTTCGGACCGCTGGCGCAGCCAGTGCCCATCATCGCCATGCCCATTTCGGACATCACGGTGCGTACGTCAGCGAAGTCGACGTTGATCATGCCCGGACGCTTGATGATGTCGGAGATACCGCGAACGGCACCGGCCAGTACATCGTCAGCCTTGGCGAAAGCCGACAGCAGGCTGGCGTCTTTACCGAGGATGGTCAGCAGCTTCTCGTTGGGAATGGTGATCAACGAGTCGACGCTTTCGGACAGCGCGCGGATGCCTTCATCGGCGATCTGCATGCGCTTGCGGCCTTCGAACGGGAACGGACGCGTCACGACCGCAACGGTCAGAATGCCCATTTCCTTGGCCACTTCGGCAATGATCGGAGCCGCACCGGTACCGGTACCGCCGCCCATGCCGGTGGTGATGAAGACCATGTTGGTGCCTTGCAGCACTTCAGCGATGCGCTCGCGGTCTTCCAGTGCAGCCTGACGGCCGACTTCAGGATTCGCACCCGCGCCCAGGCCTTTGGTCACGCCGGTACCCAGTTGCAGAATGGTACGTGCGCCAATGTTTTTCAGTGCCTGAGCATCGGTGTTGGCGCAGATGAACTCAACGCCTTCGATGTTGCTCTTGACCATGTGATTGACTGCGTTGCCGCCGCCACCACCAACGCCGATAACTTTAATTACCGGGCTTTGTGGGATGTTGTCTACGAGCTCGAACATGTTCCCTCTCCTTCAGTTCTCTAGTTTTATGTCGCCTGTTGCCTGCCTACCACTTTTTGAATCTTAGAAATTCCCCTGAACCCAGCGCTTGAGACGCTCTAACACTGGGGCCTTCGGTTCATCGCTATAACTGCTACCGGAGCCGGAAAGGCCGGACAGCGAGATGCCGTCAGACTGCTTTTGCAGTCCGTACAGCAACAGGCCGACGCCGGTTGAGTAGATCGGGTTGCGGACGACGTCCGCGAGCCCTTTGACGCTGTGCGGCACGCCGAGGCGGACCGGCATGTGGAAGATCTCTTCGGCCAATTCGACCGCGCCTTCCATTTTCGAGGTGCCACCGGTCAGCACGATGCCGGCCGGGATCAAGTCTTCGTAGCCGCTGCGACGCAGTTCGGCCTGAATCAGGGTGAACAGCTCGTCATAGCGCGGCTCGACCACTTCGGCGAGGGCCTGACGGGACAGTTCACGGGGCGGACGGTCGCCGACGCTTGGCACTTTGATGGTTTCGCCGGCGCCGGCCAGTTTGGCCAGGGCGCAGGCGTAACGGATCTTGATTTCTTCGGCGTACTGAGTCGGTGTACGCAACGCCATGGCGATGTCGTTGGTGACCTGGTCGCCGGCAATCGGGATCACCGCGGTGTGACGGATCGCGCCTTCGGTGAAGATCGCGATGTCAGTAGTGCCGCCGCCGATGTCCACCAGGCACACGCCCAGCTCTTTCTCGTCGTCGGTCAGCACCGAGTAAGCCGAGGCCAGTTGCTCGAGGATGATGTCGTCGACTTCCAGCCCGCAGCGGCGCACGCATTTTTCGATGTTCTGTGCCGCGTTCACCGCGCAGGTCACCACGTGAACCTTGGCTTCCAGGCGCACGCCCGACATGCCCAGTGGCTCGCGAACGCCTTCCTGGTTATCGATGACGTAATCCTGTGGCAGCGTGTGCAGCACGCGCTGGTCAGCCGGGATCGCCACGGCCTGGGCAGCGTCGAGCACGCGCTCAAGGTCAGCGGAGCTCACTTCGCGGTCACGGATCGCCACGATGCCGTGGGAGTTCAGGCTGCGAATGTGGTTACCCGCGACGCCAACGAACGCCGAGTGAATCCGGCAACCGGCCATCAGCTGCGCTTCTTCTACTGCGCGCTGGATCGATTGCACGGTGGATTCGATATTCACCACCACGCCCTTCTTCAGGCCGCGGGACGGGTGAGTGCCGATACCGACGATTTCCAGTGTGCCATCAGCCGCGACTTCGCCTACCAGCGCCACCACTTTGGAGGTGCCGATATCCAATCCGACGATCATTTTGCCGCTTTGCACGTTTGCCATGGGTCCTGCCTCTTATCAATTCTTCGCGACGGCGGGTTTGTCCGTCGTTGGCGCTGCTGCCTGTTCGCGCCAACCAACGGCCAGGCCGTTGTTGTAACGAAGGTCGACGCGCGCAATGTTCGTGATCTGGTCTTTCAGTGTCTTGTCGTAGATGGCGATAAAGCGGCGCATCTTCTCAAGCAGATTGCCTCGTCCCAGCAGCAGCTCCAGGCCTGGGCCTGCAGTGCCTGCGCCGGTGGTCAGAAACCAGCTGCCTCGCTCACGCAGTTCCAGGCGAGCGATGGAGAACCCCAGCGGGCGCAACATCTGACTCAGGACCTGGTACTGCTGCATCACCTGCTGTTGAGCCCGTTGAGGCCCGAACAACTGCGGAAGGTGTTCGTAGTTGGCCAGCTCACGCGGGGTGAATGCCTGACCCTGGTTGTTCAGCAGGGATTGATCGCCCCAGCGCGCAACCGGTAATTGTTCTTCCAGACGGATCACCACCTGATCCGGCCAGACGCGGCGGACCTCGGCGTGGGCAATCCACGGCATCTGCTCAAGTTCGGTGCGCATGCCGGCCAAATCAATGTTGAAGAAGCTGGTCGCCACGAATGGGGCGATCCGCTGCTGCACGGCTTGCTGACTGATGTAGCTCAGATCGCCCTGCACGTTGATCCGCGAGATCGGCCGGTCGGCGTAAGGCAGCAGGCGCTGGGCGGCTTCGTACGTACCAAAACCAAACACCACCAGCAGCACCGGCCACATCAGGCTGCGCAGGAAACCGAAATTCGGCCGTGGCATGCGCGACGACATGGGCTCCTTGGCAACCATGCGGCTGGCACCCCGCGGCACCGGCTTGTTGCGGCCGGTAGCGGATTGCTGATGACGAACCGTTGCGCCGTGCATGATCTACCCTCGCACCTGGACGCTGTCGGCCAGAATCGCTAGCACCAACTGTTGGAAATCGAGCCCGGCCGCACGCGCCGCCATAGGCACCAGGCTGTGGTCGGTCATGCCGGGCACGGTGTTCACCTCCAGCAGCCAGAATTTGCCGTCGGCGTCCTGCATGACATCGGTGCGCGCCCAGCCGGCAACGCCGACCGCTTCACAGGCCCGAGCCGTGAGTGCCTTGAGTTCATCTTCTTTGGCTGCATCGAGGCCGCACGGAATCCGGTACTGGGTATCGGAGGCCAGGTATTTGGCGTCGTAGTCGTAAAAACTGTGGGGAGTACCCAGACCGATGGGAGGCAATACCTGCCCACGCAGAGAGGCGATGGTGAACTCCGGACCTTCGATCCATTGTTCGACCAACACTTGCGAATCGTAGGTACGGGCGGCGTTCCAGGCGGCGATCAATTCGTCGACGCCGGTCACCTTGGCCATACCGATACTGGAACCTTCATGGGCGGGTTTGACGATCAAAGGAAAGCCCAGTTCCGTCGCCGCAGAAATACAATCCGCCTCGCTGCTCAGCACGGCGTGGCGCGGCGTCGGCAAGCCGAGACTCTGCCAGACCTGCTTGGTGCGCAGCTTGTCCATCGCCAGCGCCGACGCGAGCACGCCGCTGCCGGTGTAGGGAATTTCCAGGCACTCCAGCAGACCCTGCATGGTGCCGTCTTCGCCGCCACGACCGTGGAGGACGATGAACGCCCGATCGATTTGTTCACTGACCAGCCGCTGCAGAAAATCCTCGCCCACGTCGATACCGAACGCGTCGACGCCTGCGCTTTGCAGGGCTTCAAGCACTGCGCTGCCGGATTTCAGGGACACCTCCCGCTCTGCACTCTTGCCGCCAAAGAGCACGGCGACGCGACCGAAGCGTTTCGGCTCCAGCGTCGAGAACAGGGCGGACTGCAGGGCGGCTGTCATTTCAGCTTACCTTCGGTTGAGGCCACGATGGCGCCGGTGAAGAGCGGGCTTTTCAGCAGCTGTGGTGCAAGGCCGCCAATGTCGCCGGCGCCCTGGCACAGCAGGATGTCACCGGCGCGCAGCAGGGGTTTGACCAGCGGGGCGAGTTCGACGCCACGCTCGATGTAGATCGGATCAAGCTGACCGCGCTGACGAATGCTGTGGGCCAACTGACGGCTGTCCGCACCCGGAATCGGTTCTTCACCGGCCGGATAGACTTCCATCAGCAGCAACACGTTGGCCTCGTTGAGCACCTGCACGAAATCGTCGTACAGATCGCGGGTGCGGCTGTAGCGGTGCGGCTGGTAGACCATGACCAGACGACGGTCCGGCCAGCCACCGCGCACGGCATTGATGACGGCAGCCACTTCACGCGGGTGGTGACCATAGTCGTCGACCAGCATCACGTTGCCGCCTTCCACCGGCAGTTCGCCGTACACCTGGAAACGACGGCCAACGCCCTGGAAGCCGGACAGCCCCTGAACGATGGCTTCGTCAGAGACGCCCTCGTCAGTGGCGATGGCAATGGTTGCCAGCGAGTTCAGCACGTTGTGCTTGCCCGGCATGTTGACCGAGACATCCAGTGGCTCGCGGTCACGACGCAGCACGGTGAAGTGTGTGTGCATACCGTCCTGACGCACGTTGATCGCGCGCACGTCGGCGGCGTCATCGAAGCCGTAGGTCATGATCGGACGCTTGACCGAAGGCAGGATGTCGCGCACCACCGGGTCGTCGATGCAGACCACGGCCAGACCGTAGAACGGCAGGTTGTGCAGGAATTCGACGAAGGTCTTCTTCAGTTTGTTGAAGTCGCCTTCGTAGGTCGCCATGTGGTCGGCGTCGATGTTGGTGACCACGGCCACCAGCGGCTGCAGGTGCAGGAAGCTGGCGTCGCTTTCGTCGGCTTCGGCGATCAGGTAACGGCTGGTGCCGAGCTGCGCGTTGGTGCCGGCAGCGTTCAGACGCCCGCCGATCACGAAGGTCGGATCAAGGCCACCCGCCGCGAACACCGAGGCGATCAGGCTGGTGGTCGTGGTTTTGCCGTGGGTACCGGCGACCGCGATGCCGTGGCGATAGCGCATCAGCTCGGCCAGCATTTCAGCGCGCGGCACCACAGGAATGCGACGCTCAAGGGCAGTCGCCACTTCCGGGTTGGAGGTGTTCACAGCGCTGGAGACCACCAGCACGTCCGCCGTCGATGCGTTTTCTGCACGATGGCCGATGAAGATCTGCGCGCCAAACGATTCGAGGCGCTCGGTCACCGGCGAAGCCTTGAGGTCGGAACCGGACACGTCATAGCCCAGGTTCAGCAACACTTCGGCGATACCGCACATGCCCACGCCGCCAATGCCCACGAAGTGGATACGACGGATGCGGCGCATTTCCGGCTGTGGCATGGCGCGTTGATTCTCAACCATGGGCCACCTCCAGGCAGATATCGACGACGGTGTTGGTGGCGTCAGGCTTGGCCAGTTGGCGAGCCGTGACGGCCATGCGGTTCAATTGTTCGGGTTGCATCAAAACCTCTTTCAGGCGAGCGGCCATTTCGGCGGCGCCAGTTGTCGCTTGCGGCATGACGAAGGCAGCGCCCTCGCGAGCCAGATAGTCGGCGTTGCGTGACTGGTGATCGTCGATCGCATGGGGCAAAGGCACCAGCAACGACGGCAGCCCGGCGGCAGCCAGTTCACTGACGGTCAACGCACCTGCGCGGCAGACCACCAGATCTGCCCAGCCATAGGCCTGGGCCATGTCTTTGATGAACGGGGCGACCTGCGCCTCGACACCGGCGGCGCGGTAACGCTCGGCGGTGACTTCATCGTGATGCTTGCCGGCCTGATGAAACACTTCAGGGCGGATATCGGCAGGCACTTGCGCCAGGGCTTCCGGCAGCAATTTGTTCAGCGGCTCGGCGCCCAGGCTTCCGCCCAGCACCAGCAAACGAGGCCGGCGGCCGATCAGCGTCTGGCGCGGCGTTTCGAAAAACAGCTCGGCACGCACCGGGTTACCGGTGGTGCGACGCTTGGCCGACGCGGCGAACGTCTGCGGGAACGCTTCACAGACGCGTGCGGCGAACGACGCCAGACTGCGATTGGCCGTGCCCGCTACCGCGTTTTGCTCGTGGATGATCAGCGGCACGCCGGCCAGCTTCGCCGCCAGACCACCAGGGCCTGTCACGTAGCCACCGAAACCGACGACGCAGACCGGCTTCAACTCACCCACGATCTTGCGCGCCTGCAGCAAAGCCTTGATCAACATGAACGGCGCTTTCAGCAGCGACAGCCGGCCCTTGCCACGCAAACCGGTGACGTTGATCAGGTGCAGCTTCAAACCAGCAGCGGGCACCAGTTCGTTCTCGATGCCGCGCGGCGTTCCGAGCCAATGCACGGTGTAACCGCGGGCCTGGAACTCACGGGCACACGCCAGCGCCGGGAACACGTGTCCGCCGGTGCCGCCCGCCATGATCAAAACGTTACCGGCGGCCATGGGTCGGCTCCTCGGCAAAGTCGCTTTCCTGGAACTCGGCCTCTTCACTGCCCATGTTGTTGCGCGATTCCCACTCGATGCGCAGCAACAGGCCCAAGCTGGCGCAGCAGATGATCAACGAGCTGCCGCCGTAACTGAGGAACGGCAGGGTCAGACCCTTGGTCGGCAGCAGACCGACATTCACGCCGATGTTGATCAGGAACTGACCAATCCACAGGAAGGCCAGGCCATACGCGGTGTACGCAGCGAAGAACTGCTTGGCGCGCTCGGCCCACATGCCGATGTACATCGCCCGGATACTGACGAACACGAACAGCGCGACCGTGGCGAGGGAACCCACCACGCCCAACTCTTCAGCCAGTACCGAGAACACGAAGTCGGTGTGCGCTTCCGGCAGGTAGAACTGCTTCTGCACGCTGTTGCCAAGGCCGACGCCGAACCATTCACCGCGACCGAAGGCGATCAGCGCCTGGGTCAGCTGGTAGCCAGAACCGAACTGATCGGACCACGGGTCGGTGAAGGTAATCAGACGCGCCATCCGGTACGGCTGCGCCTGAACCAGCACGAACACGGCACCCACTGCCAGCGCGACCATCAGGCTGAAACGGAACAGCCCGACGCCGCCGAGGAACAGCATCGCCGCCGCCGCGCCCATCATCACGACCGTGGCACCGAAGTCCGGCTCCATCAGCAGCAGACCCGCCATCGGCAGCAGCACGATGAACGGCTTGAAGAAGCCCATCCAGCTCTCGCGCACTTCCTGCTGGCGACGAATCAGATAACCGGCCAGGAAAATCACCACGAAGACTTTGGCGATTTCCGACGGCTGCACGTTGAACATGCCGAAGCCGATCCAGCGCATCGAACCGTTCACCTCACGCCCGATGCCGGGCACGATCACCGCAATCAACAGACCGAACGCGCCAATCAGCATCAGCCATCCCAGGCGCTGCCAGGTAGCAACCGGCACCATCATGGTCGCGACGCAGGCGATCAGGCCCAGCACCAGATAGATCAGGTGACGGGTCATCATGTACAACGCGTTGCCCGACTGAACAGCGGCCACTTCCGACGACGCGGAAGTGATCATCACCAGGCCCAGGCCCAGCAACGCGAGGCAGCCGGCGAGCATCGGGAAATCGACGTCAACGCCACGGCCGCTGATGATCGGCGACGGGTACGGCTTGATCACGCCAAAAATCATGACAAGTCCCCCACGGCCCGGGCGAACCGTTGTCCGCGCTCTTCGAAATTCTTGAACATGTCCAGGCTTGCGCAGGCGGGCGACAGCAACACGGCGTCTCCTTCCTGCGCGATATCAGCAGCACGTTGCACGGCTTCTTCCAATGTAGTGACGCGTACCAGAGGCACCGAATCGCCGAAAGTCGCGGCGAGCAAATCCGCATCGCGGCCCAGCAGGACGACGGCGCGGCAATGGGCAGCAACCGGGGCTTGCAGCGGGGTGAAATCCGCGCCTTTGCCATCGCCGCCGGCAATCAGCACCAGCTTGCCGTCGATGTCGGCGCCCAGGCCTTCGATCGCTGCCAGCGCGGCGCCGACGTTGGTCGCTTTGGAGTCGTCGTAGTAGTTCACGCCGTTGAGCTCACGCAGCCATTGGCAGCGATGAACCAGACCGGCAAATGTCTTGAGGCTGGCAAGCATGGCGTCGAACGGCAGACCCACCGCATGACCCAGGGCCAGTGCGGCCAGGGCGTTGGCCTGATTGTGGCCACCACGGATTTTCAGCTCGCGGACCGGCATGAGGTTGTCGAACTGGAAGGCCAGATATTTCTCGCCGTTCTCTTCGCGCAAGCCGAAGCCGTTTCTGTCGGGCTTGTTCAAACCAAAGGTCCAGCACGGCACGCCTTCGCCGATCAACGGCCGGGTCAGCGCGTCCTGACAATTCACCACCACTTGGCGCGCGCCGCGGAAGATCCGGTGCTTGGCCAGGTGATAAGCCGGCAGGCCGCTGTAACGGTCCATGTGGTCTTCACTGATGTTCAGCACGGTCGCCACTTCAGCGCCAAGCTGATCGGTGGTTTCCAGCTGGAAGCTCGACAGCTCCATCACATACAGCTCGACGTCGTCGCTGAGCAGGTCCAGCGCCGGCGTGCCGAGATTGCCGCCGACCGCAACACGCTTGCCCGCTGCCGCCGCCATCTCGCCCACCAGCGTGGTGACCGTGCTTTTCGCGTTCGATCCGCTGATGGCCACGATGGGCGCCTTGGCATTGCGAGCGAACAGCTCGATGTCGCCGGACAGCTTCACGCCGCGCATGGCCGCTTGCTGCAGGGCCGGGGTTGCCAGCGCCAGACCGGGGCTGACATACAGCTCATCGGCGCGGCACAGGAATTCAACGTCCAGCTCGCCACAGCGCACTTCGACCTGCGGGTAGTCACGGCGCAAGGTCGCGAGTTCTGGCGGATGCTCCCGCGTATCGGCGACAGCAAACGACACACCCCGGTTCGCCAGAAAGCGAACCAGGGACATGCCGCTCTTGCCGAGGCCGACAACGATGCGGAAGTGGTCAGAAGCGATCAGTGACACTCGTTCTACCTCAGTTTCAACGTGGCAAGGCCGACCAACACCAGAATCACGGTGATGATCCAGAAACGGACGATCACGCGCGGCTCGGGCCAGCCCTTGAGTTCAAAGTGGTGATGGATGGGCGCCATGCGGAAAACGCGGCGGCCGGTCAATTTAAAGGATGCGACCTGAATGACGACTGACAGGGTCTCCATTACGAAGACGCCGCCCATGATGAACAGAACGATTTCCTGACGGACGATGACCGCGATGGTGCCCAAAGCCGCGCCCAGGGCCAGCGCCCCGACATCACCCATGAACACTTGAGCCGGGTAGGTGTTGAACCAGAGGAAACCCAGCCCCGCACCGATCAGCGCGCCACAGAACACGATCAATTCGCCCGCGCCCGGCACGTAAGGGATCAACAGATATTCCGCGAACTTCACGTTACCCGACAGGTAGCAGAAGATCCCCAGTGCGCCGCCGACCATCACGGTCGGCATGATCGCCAGACCGTCCAGGCCATCCGTGAGGTTCACGGCGTTGCTGGAGCCCACGATCACGAAGTAGGTCAGCACGACGAAGCCAATGCCCAGCGGGATGCTGAAGTCTTTGAGCATCGGGATCAGCAGCGTGGTTTCCACGGGCGATTGCGCAGTCATATAAAGGAAGATCGCCGCGCCCAGGCCGAACACCGATTGCCAGAAGTATTTCCAGCGGCTCGGCAGCCCGCGCGAGTTCTTCTCGATCACCTTGCGGTAGTCGTCGACCCAGCCGATGGCGCCGAACAGCAGCGTGACGATCAGCACGACCCACACATAACGGTTGCTCAGATCAGCCCACAACAACGTGGCGATGCCGATCGCAGACAGAATCAGCGCGCCACCCATGGTCGGCGTGCCGGATTTGGACAGGTGCGATTGGGGTCCGTCGTTACGCACGGATTGACCGATCTGCTTGCTCTGCAGGGCGCGGATCATCCACGGGCCCAGGCACAGGGAAAGTGACAGCGCAGTGAGCACGCCAAGGATCCCGCGCAGGGTCAGGTACTGAAAGACCGCGAAGCCTTTGTAGAACTGTTGCAGATACTCGGCCAGCAGCAGCAGCATTAATGTTTCTCCAGGCGTGTTCCGCATAAGGCCGCTACGACGTTTTCCATCGCAGCGCTGCGTGAACCTTTAATCAAAATGGTGGTGTTTTTATCGTGCTCGGCGCCAAGCGCTTCGATCAGCTCGGCCTGAGTTTCAAAATGGCGGGCATCCTGCCCGAAAGCCTTGACCGCATGGGCCATCAACGGACCGACGGCATACAGCGCGTCGACTTTGCCGACCGCGTATTCGCCGACATCGCGATGGCCCTGCTCCGCCCAGGCGCCCAGCTCGCCGATGTCGCCCAGCACCAGAACCCTGCGGCCCGGAAAACCGGTGAGGATGTCGGTCGCGGCAGCCACGGAAGTGGGGTTGGCGTTGTAGGTGTCATCAATGACGCGCATGCCGTTCGCCGCCAGTTGCGCGACGGTGCGGCCCTTGACCGGCTGTACGTCGTCAAGCCCGGTCACGATGCCCGCGAGCGAAACGCCCAGCGCATGGGCAGCAGCCGCCGCGGCCAATGCATTGGCAACGTTGTGCGTGCCCAGCAGATTCAACTGCACCGGCGCGGAGCCGTTCGGGGTGTTCAACGTGAATGCCGGGCAACCGCGCGCATCAATGCCCAGGTCGCTGGCGTAAAAGTCAGCACGGCTGTTGTTGAGCGCGAAGCTCAACACGTTGCGCGAGCCGGCGCGGGCCACCCAGATATCGAATGCCTTGTCTTCGAGGTTCAATACCGCAACACCGCGAGCGTCCAGGCCTTCGATGATCTCGCCCTTGGCTTCGACGATCTTTTCCGGACCGCCGAACTCACCGACATGGGCAGTCCCGGCGTTGGTCAGGACACAGACATGGGGCTTGGTCAGGCTTACCGTGAAAGCGATTTCGCCCACCCGGGACGCACCCAGTTCGATGACGGCGGCGTCGAATTCCGGCGCGAGCTCCAGCAGCGTCAACGGTACGCCCAATTCGTTGTTCAGGTTGCCGCGGGTCGCCAGCACAGGACCGCGGGTGCGCAGGATGCTCGCCAGCATTTCCTTCACGGTGGTCTTGCCGCTGGAACCGGTGATCGCAGCGACCGGCTTGTCTATGAAGGCATTGCGGTTCATCGCGCCGAGTTGCGCGAGGGCTTTGCGGGTGTCGGTGACGATCAACTGCGGCAGCGAACTGCCCGGGACCTCGCGTTCAACCAACGCGCCGACTGCGCCTTTGGCAGCGACTTGATCGAGATAGTCGTGACCGTCGAAGCGCGGGCCGGTCAGCGCCACGAACAATTGGCCGGGCGTGATTGCGCGGCTGTCGATGCTGACACCGGAAAAACTGCAGTCATGGCCGACACGACGTGCGTCGAGCGGCACCAGCAGTTCACTGAACGAGAGCGGCTTAAGCATGTGCAGCCTCCCAGGCGTCGAGCGCTTTGGTGGCTTCTTCCAGATCGGAGAACGGCTGACGCTGCCCGTTGATTTCCTGGTAATCCTCATGGCCCTTGCCGGCCAGCACGATCACATCGGCAGCAGACGCCTGGGCGATGATCTGCGCGATCGCCTGACCGCGCCCGGCAACGAAATCGACTGCGTTTGCCGAGACGAACCCAGCACGGATGTCATCGAAAATACGGGCCGGGTCTTCGCTGCGCGGGTTGTCGTCGGTGACCAGCACTTTGTCGGCCAGACGCTCGACCACTTCGGCCATCAGCGGACGCTTGCCGCGATCGCGATCGCCGCCGCAGCCGAACAGGCAGGTCAGTTGGCCTTTTGCGTGTGGGCGCAAGGCGGCAAGCACTTTTTCCAACGCGTCAGGGGTGTGGGCGTAATCGACCACCACCAGCGGACGCGAGCCACCACCCAGACGCTGCATCCGGCCCGCAGGGCCTTCCAGCGTCGGCAGGACTTTCAAGATGTCGTCCAACGGGTAATCGAGCCCCATCAACGCGCCGACCGCAGCCAGCACGTTGCTCAGGTTGAAACGGCCAAGCAGGCTGCTGCGCAACGCATGGCTGCCCTGGGGCGTTACCAGGGTCGCGCGCACGCCATCGTCATCGAAATGCGCATCGCGGCAGAACAGGTAAGCGCTGCTGTCTTCCAGGCTGTAGGTAATCAGCCTTGAAGGGTGCGGCGCAGCGGCGAGCTGGCGACCAAACCCGTCGTCAAGATTGACCACACGGCAGCGCAGGTCATTCCAGGCGAACAGCTTGGCCTTGGCAGCCGCGTAAGCCTCCATGGTGCCGTGGTAATCAAGATGGTCACGGGACAGGTTGGTCATCACTGCCACGTCGAAAGCCAACGCAGTAACCCGGCCCTGATCCAGCCCGTGGGACGAAACTTCCATGGCAACCGCTTTGGCCCCGGCCCTTTTCAGGTCGTACAGGGTCGATTGCACGGAGATCGGATCCGGCGTGGTGTGGATGCCGCTTTTCAGCTCGCTATAGAAGCCGGTGCCCAGCGTGCCAATGATGCCGCAGTGCTGGCCGAGCTTGTCTAACGCCTGTGCGACCAATTGAGTCACGCTGGTTTTGCCGTTGGTGCCAGTCACACCGATCAGGTTCAGGTTGCGGCTCGGGTCGCCATAAAAGCGCCCGGCAATGTCGGACAACTGCGCTGCCAGACCCTTGACCGGAATCATCGGGATATCGGTGATCGGCAGCACCTTGGCGCCTCCGACCTCGTAAGCAATGGCCGCCGCGCCGTGGGCGATGGCGTCGGTGATGTGCTCACGGCCGTCAACCTTGAGGCCCGGAACCGCCAGAAACAGATCGCCCGGACGCACTTTGCGGCTGTCCAGGGTCAGTTCGCGAATCAGCAGATCGCGGTTGCACTGCGCAAACAGCTTGCTCAAATTCAAAGACATCAGCCACGTCCTCCCTTGACTGGGGCGGCGGCGGGCACAGCGTTGGCTTGTTGCTCAGGCGGAATCGGCGCGAGGTTGTCGGGGCGCACGTTCATCAAGCGCAGCGTGCCCGACATCACCTTGCTGAATACAGGCGCGGAAACCAGACCACCGAAGTAACCGCCTTTGCTCGGCTCATCAATGACCACAACAACCGCGTAACGCGGGTTGCTCATCGGGCCGAAGCCGGCGAACAGCGAACGGTAGGAGTTTTCCGCGTAGCCCTTGGTGCCCACGGATGTCTTACGCGCGGTACCGGACTTGCCCGCCACGTGATACGACGGAACGCGCGCACGGTAAACGCCACGCGGGTCTTCGATCACTTGCTGCAACATGCCCTGCACCGTCTTGGCCGTCGCTTCCGGAATGGCCTGAACCGACTCGGCTGGATTATCAGTTTTGAGAATGGTCAGCGGCACGATCTTGCCGTTGTTGGCCAGCGCCGCGTAGGCGTGGACCAACTGCAGCGCCGTCACCGACAGGCCGTAGCCATACGACAGCGTTGCGGTTTCAGCCTTGCGCCACTCACGGTAGTTCGGCAGGTTGCCGACGCGCTCGCCCGGGAAGCCGAGGCCGGTGTATTGGCCCAGGCCCACACGCTGCATGGCGTGGAAAATCGCTTCGCCACCCACGTCGAACGCGACTTTACTCATGCCGACGTTACTGGAATTGATCAGAATGCCGGTCAGGTCGAGGATCGGGCCTTCGGTTTTGGTCACGTCACGGATGGTGTATTTGCCGATCTGCAACGTGCCCGGGTACACCTCGACCTTGTCGCTAGGCTTCCAGCGGCCGCTTTCCAGTGCGGCAGTCATGGAGATCGGCTTCATGGTCGAACCCGGCTCGAACACGTCGATGATCGCGCGGTTACGCATCGCCGCCGGCACCATGGTGCGACGGTTGTTCGGGTTGTACGTCGGCTGATTGACCATCGCCAGTACTTCGCCGGTTTTCACGTCCATGATCACCAGGCTGCCGGCCTTGGCGTCGTTTTCCTGAATGGCGTTGCGCAGCTCGCGGGTCGCCAAGTATTGCAGGCGCAGATCAATAGACAAAGCCAAGGTCTTGCCGGCCTTGGCGTTTTTCTTCACTTGCAGGTCTTTGATCATCCTGCCGCGCCGGTCCTTGATGACCTGCCGCTTGCCGGGGACGCCTGCGAGCCAGTCTTCGTAGGCCAGCTCTACGCCTTCACGGCCGTGATCGTCGAGGTCGGTAAAGCCGACCATGTGCGCGGTGACATCGCCCGCTGGGTAGAAACGGCGGAATTCTTCCTTGCCGTAAACGCCCGGGACTTTCAGGTCGAGTACCGACTGACCCTGCTCCGGAGTCAGGCCACGGACCAGATAGATGAATTCTTTGCTTGCCTGTTCGTTGAGGCGATCCGTCAATGCCTTGGGATCCTGCCCCAATGCTTGCGCAAGCTGGACCCATTTGGTCTTGTCGGCCTGCATTTCGGACGGGTTTGCCCAGATGGTGGTGACCGGCGTACTGACGGCCAGCGGCTCACCGTTGCGGTCGGTGATCAGACCACGGTGGGCAGGAATCGAAACGGTGCGCAGGCTGCGCGCATCGCCCTGCTCAATGAGGAAACGGTGATCGATGACTTGCAGGTCGACGATGCGGTAGCAGATCGCGATGACCATGACCGACAGCAGGCCGACCACGACGCGAAACCGCCACGGGTAGAGCGCCCCTTCGAGTTTCATCATGGCGACACCATCCGGATGTCGGCGGCGTTCGGGATGCGCATTTTCAGCTGATCAGTGGCCAGGGCCTCGATACGGCTGTGGGCAGTCCAGGTGCTCTGCTCAAGAATCAGGCGACCCCACTCGGCCTGCGCCTTGTCGCGCACGCTGAGTTCACCGTAAAGGGAGTTGAGCAGCTGACGGTTCCAGTGCGCGCTGTACGCCACACCGATCGCCGACACCAGCACGGCGATAAACAGCATCAGCATGAAGAAGCTGCCGCCCGGCAGGGGCTTGAAGAAACCGCGGTTCATCGGAGTTTCTCCGCGACGCGCATGACGGCGCTGCGCGAACGCGGATTGGCGCGGGTTTCATCATCGGACGCGAACTGCGCCTTGCCGATCAGTTTGATACGCGGCTCGAAGGCCTGATGACGGATCGGCAGGTTGCGCGGCAGGTTGTCGGCTTCGCCCTTGACCAGCTTGCGCATGAACAATTTGACGATGCGATCTTCCAGCGAGTGGAAGCTGATGACCACCAGGCGGCCGCCCACTTCAAGGGCGTCCAGCGCAGCGTCAAGGCCGGCTTCCAGATCACCCAGTTCGTTGTTGACGTGAATGCGCAGACCCTGGAACGCACGGGTCGCCGGGTTCTTGCCCTTTTCCCACGCCGGGTTGGCGACTTTCAGCACTTCGGCGAGATCGCCGGTGCGCTCGAACGGCTGAGTCTCGCGGCGGGCCACGACAGCACCGGCCATGCGGCGGGAGAAACGCTCTTCGCCGTATTCCTTGAAAACGCGGGCGATTTCTTCGGCGGGCGCGGTATTGACGAACTCGGCTGCGCTGATGCCGCGGGACGGGTCCATGCGCATGTCGAGGGGGCCGTCGTTCATGAAGCTGAAGCCGCGCTCGGGGTCATCCAGTTGTGGCGACGACACACCGAGATCCAGAAGAATGCCGCTGACCTTGCCCGCCAACCCGCGTTCTTGAGCTTCGGCGCCCAGTTCAGCAAAGCTGCGCTGCACAATGACAAAGCGGCCGTCTTCGGCCGCCAGCGTTTGCCCGGTGGCAATCGCTTGGGGATCTTTATCGAATCCGAGAAGCCGACCCTCCGGCCCCAGGTTCTGCAATATAAGGCGGCTATGTCCGCCACGACCGAACGTGCCATCCAGATAGCAGCCATCGGCGCGCACCGCGAGAGCCTCGACGGCTTCTTCGAGCAGTACGGTGATGTGGGTAAAGCCGCTATTCGTAGTCACAGGATCAAATCACGCAGTTCATCGGGCATCGCACCCGGTTTTTGAATGGCCGCAAGGTCCGCATCAGCAAGTGCGTTCCAGGCGTCCTCATCCCACAGTTGAAACTTGTTGAGCTGGCCTACCAGCATCACTCGCTTATCGAGCTTGGCGTATTCACGCAAACGTGGCGGCACCAGGAAACGCCCGCTGCCGTCCAACTCCAGATCAACCGCATTACCGATCAACAGCCGCTGCAGGCGACGGTTTTCTTCACGGAATGTGGCGAGCTCGCGCAGCTTGGCCTCAATCAACTCCCACTCGGGAAGCGGATAGATGCACAAGCACGGGTCGACGGTATCAATGGTGACAATCATCTGGCCGGCGCTACGCGAATCCAACTCGTCACGGTACCGGCTCGGCATAGCGAGACGGCCCTTTGCGTCGAGATTGATTGCGTTTGCACCACGGAACACAGGCGCGATCTCCAGATATTATCTTTTTGCGGTCAAAAAACCCACTTCACGCCACTTTCCGCCACTTGCGCACACTATAGGAATGCGCCCACCACACCGTCAAGGCGACTTCACGAGGAAAACCCTTACAGGACGGATATTTAGGAACACTTACGCAGGAGATGTAGCGGATTTCAGACCCGTCCTACGGATATTTCCGTGGATGAACAAACAGATGAGGTCTGAAGTTAAAGTGATTTGTGAGGTTTAAGATTTTTTTGGTATTACGGAAGGGGATAAATCGTACAAACGAGGGGAAGAAAAGGAGGTGGAGAGTCGATCTGTAAGCCGGGTTCTGTCGAGGACAGTCATTCCTCTACGATGGCCATCACTGGACATCTTTAGCAACCTACCCGGTTCCAGCGCGGGCCACGCCTTGGAACCCTATTTGGTCTTGCTCCGAGTGGGGTTTACCTAGCCACGAACTGTTGCCAGACGTGCGGTGCGCTCTTACCGCACCTTTTCACCCTTACCGGCACCGAAGTGCTTAGGCGGTTATTTTCTGTGGCACTTTCCGTAGGCTCGCGCCCCCCAGGCGTTACCTGGCACTCCGCCCTATGGAGCCCGGACTTTCCTCCCCCCTCCATTGCAGAACAATGAAAGGCAGCGACTGTCCAATCGACTCTCCGCCGCCAAGGTTAATGGGAGGGCGGCTCAAGAACAAGCTTTAATCGGCTCTCGCGCCATTTGCAGAGCTGCCCGCGACATCCCGTCACACGCCTTTCTGCTTATCCAGCGCCACCTGATAGAGCAGGTTCTTGCGTACGCCGGTGATCTCTGCTGCCAGTGCGGCCGCACGCTTGAGGGGCATTTCCTCCAGCAGCAGATCCAGAACCCGCCGCGCTTCGGCGCCAATCACATCTTCGCCTTCAGGCTCGCTCCAGCCCGCCACAAGCACCACGCACTCGCCGCGCTGCTGATTACTGTCGCCCTCAACAAAGGCACGAAGCTCGGACAGCGGCAGCCCCTTGAGGGTTTCGAACGTTTTGGTCAATTCGCGGCCCAGCACGGCGGGACGGTCCGGACCGAAGACTGCTTCCATGTCCTGAAGGCATTCGAGAATGCGATGGGGCGCTTCATAGAAGATAAGCGTGCGCGGTTCTTCCTTGACGAGTTCGAGCCGCGCCTTTCGGCCCACCGACTTGGCCGGCAAGAAGCCTTCGAAGATGAAGCGGTCCGAGGGCAACCCCGCCGCAGAGAGCGCCGCGATCAAGGCGCAGGCGCCCGGGACCGGGATCACTTGAATACCGGCTGCCCGGGCCTGACGCACCAGATGGTAACCGGGGTCAGAAATGAGCGGCGTGCCGGCATCGGAAATCAGCGCGACGTTATCGCCGGCCAGCAGGCGCGTGATGAAGCGGCTCCCCTCCTCGCGCTCGTTGTGCTCATGACAGGCCGCCAATGGCGTCGGAATGCCGAAGTGCTGCATCAGCCGTAACGAGTGGCGGGTATCTTCTGCGGCAATCAGCGAAACATCGCGCAGCACCTTCAAGGCGCGGGCGCTGATGTCATCCAGGTTGCCGATCGGCGTGGCCACCACATAAAGCGCGCCTGTAGTGGAATTCGAAGCACCCGGAGCAGTCAAAGCGCACACCTCATGTTGTGTAAAAGCCTGCATTGTACAGGCTGCGGCCGACAAAACAGGACGTCGCACCCCGTGAGTTCAGAAAAGCAGCTCGAACACCCGCAACATGGCAGCGACTCCGCGACAGTCCGACTCACGTCAACTGACGCGCCCGGAGACGATCAATATCGCCGCTTTAACGCCTTCAACGTCGCGCCCCGGCCAGTGCTTGGGTACACTTCCACGCTAATTTGCTCGAGTATCAGGAACATACACATGATCGCTTGCCTGCGGCTGTTCTCTGCCCTCTGCCTCGCTGCCCTTCTGGCTGCCTGTGCCGGTTCGCCCTCCTCCAGCCTTGGCGAATTGCCTCGCTCCCCCGATGCCAGCATCGAACAACTGCTCGAACAGGCCGCTGCGGCAAAATCGCCTGATCAGGCAGCGTTGCTGAAACTGACGGCGGCCGACCTGGCAGCGCGCCAGAACAACCCGAGCCGCGCCGCGAGCATTCTCGAGCAGGTCCAGATGGATCAGCTCAAGACCGACAAGCAAATCTACGCCAACACCCTGTCTGCCGAACTGGCATTGGGTCGCAGCCAGCCGAAAGCTGCGCTGACCGCCCTCAACCACCCGAGCATGCAGCATCTGGGCGAGATGCCGGTTGACCTGCAGACCCGCACCCACACCGTTCGCGCCCGGGCTTTCGAAGCAGATGGTCAGACCCTCGCTGCTGCGAGCGAGCGTGTGTTCATGGGCCCGTTGCTGCAAGGCGACGCCCTGAATGCCAACAACGACGCCATCTGGACGCTGGTTGCTGCGCTGCCACCCGAGCAGCTGCAAAGCTCGGCCAACGATGACATGGGCGGCTGGCTGAGCCTGGCCCGCGCGGTCAAAGGCGCCGGCACGCTGGAACAGCAACAGGCGGCCATCGACAACTGGAAGGCGCAGAATCCGCAACACCCGGCTGCGCGCCAGCTGCCGACTGCCCTCGCGCAGCTGCGCGACCTGAAGAGCCAGCCGTTGACCAAGATTGCGCTGCTGCTGCCGCAAGACGGTCCGCTCGCCTCGGTCTCCCGCGCCCTGCGTGACGGCTTCATGGCCGCGAACTACCAAGCGCAGCAGGCCGGCGAGAAGCCACCTGCGATCGAAGTATTCGACAGCTCCCGCGTGACCTCGATGGACGCCTTTTATGCGCAAGCCAAGGCTGCAGGCGTGCAACTGGTAGTGGGTCCGCTGGAGAAGCCACTGGTTAAACAGCTGAGCGCTCGCCCTCAACTGCCGATCACCACGCTGGCGCTGAACTACAGCGATTCCGGCACCCAGGGCCCTGCCGAGCTGTTCCAGTTCGGTCTGGCAGCGGAAGACGAAGCCCGCGAAGTGGCCCGCCGTGCCTGGGCCGATGGCAAGCGCAGTGCGGTTGCCATGGTGCCGAAGGGCGAATGGGGTGATCGCGTGCTGGAGGCCTTCCGTCAAAGCTGGCAGGCCAAAGGCGGCACCTTGCTGGGTGCTGAGCGCATCGACCAGCCGGTCGCACTCGCTCAACAGGTTGCCGATCTGTTCCAGCTGCGCAACAGCGAAGGTCGCGCCCAGCGCGTGCAAAGCGCCACTGGCACGCAGATGGCCGCTCAGCCTTCCCGTCGCCAGGACGTGGACTTCATGTTCCTCGCTGCAACGCCTCAGCAGGCTCAGCAGATCAAGCCGACCATGGTCTTCCAGTACGCCGGCGATGTGCCGGTCTATGCCACTTCGCACCTGTTCACCAACAGCGGCGACCCGGCGATGTACAACGACCTGAACGGCGTGCGCTTCTGCGAAACCCCGTGGCTGCTGAACGCCAACGACCCACTGCGCCAGCAAGTGACGGCGCAATGGCCACAAGCCTCCGGCAGCCTTGGCCGTCTCTACGCCATGGGCATCGACGCGTACCGTCTGGCGCCACGACTGACGCAGTTGAAAACGCTGCCTGAGAGCCGCATCGACGGCCTGTCCGGCAGCCTGGCGATCGGCCAGGGCCAACGCATCGAGCGTCAACTGCCATGGGCAGAGTTCGTAGACGGCAAGGTCCAGCGCCTGCCGGACACCGCGCCTTGACCTCAGGCACGACCCGTCAAACCGCAGGGCGCGAGGCCGAAGCCTACGCCCTGCGTCACCTGCAACAGCATGGGTTGCGGCTGATTACCCGCAACTGGTCATGCAAACGCGGCGAGCTTGATCTGGTCATGCTCGACGGCGATACAGTAGTATTCGTCGAAGTTCGGTATCGTCGCCACGCCGGCTGGGGTGGTGCGCTGGAAAGCGTCGATTTTCGCAAGCAGGAAAAGCTCACGCTGGCGGCTCAGTCCTTTCTGCAAAGCGAGGTGCGCTGGGCCGATTCGCCGTGCCGCTTCGACGTCGTCGCGATCAATGGCGCTCCCGGCACATCACCCGCGCTTAACTGGCTGACCAACGCTTTCGATTGCTGAAAACGCGATGATTCCGTGGGATTGCAGCGTAAGATCGGCCGCCTTCCCGGCTAAAGCCGGTCCTACTGCACCAACCCAACGAACCACACTGGCTCTTTTGCTCTTTGCTTTGCGGGCTGCACAGTTTTGTGCCGGGACGCCGATGACTTATCGGACGCCGCCCCGACCAGCCGCCCCTATTAAGGTTTTCATAGATGGACATGCAATCCCGAATTCGCCAGCTTTTTCAGGCCAGCATCGACACCAAGCAACAGGCGATGGATGTTGTTGCACCCCACATCGAGCAAGCCAGCCAAGTGATGGTCAACGCCCTGCTCAACGAGGGCAAGATGCTCGCTTGCGGTAATGGCGGTTCGGCTGGCGATGCCCAGCACTTTTCTTCGGAGCTGCTCAACCGTTTCGAACGCGAGCGACCGAGCCTGCCCGCCATCGCGCTGACCACCGACACCTCCACCATCACCTCCATCGCCAACGACTACAGCTACAACGAAATCTTTTCCAAACAGATTCGTGCGCTGGGTCAGCCGGGCGATGTGCTGCTGGCGATTTCCACCAGCGGCAATTCGGCGAACATTATTCAGGCCATCCAGGCCGCACATGATCGTGAAATGATTGTCGTAGCCTTGACCGGTCGCGATGGCGGCGACGTTGCGTCGTTGCTGTTGCCGGAGGACGTTGAAATCCGCGTCCCGGCGAAAGTCACCGCACGTATTCAGGAAGTCCACCTGCTGGCGATCCACTGCCTTTGCGACTTGATCGACAGCCAACTGTTCGGGAGTGAAGAATGATATCCAAACGTCTTAGCCTGCTGGCCCTGACGCTCTGCCTGGGCATCAGCGGATGCAGCTCGGTGATCAACGCCAGCCGTGAAGCGCCGATCGATGACGATCGCGGTACACGCACCTTCGGCAGCAAGATCGACGACTCGCTGATCGAGACCAAGGTCGCGGTCAACATCGCCAAGGCCAGCCCTGATCTGGACAACGCGTCGCACATCGTCGTGACCAGCTTCAACGGCATCGTCCTGCTGGCCGGCCAGACCCCGCGCGCCGACCTCAAGCAACTGGCCGAGCAAACCGCCAGCCAGGTGCAGAAGGTCAAGAAGGTCAACAACGAGCTGCAGGTCACCGGCCCGTCCTCGATGCTGGCGCGCAGCAATGACGCCTGGCTGACGAGCAAGATCAAAACCGAGATGCTCACCGACAGCGCCATCCCGGGCTCGCGCATCAAGGTCGTGACTGAAAACGGCATCGTCTACCTGCTGGGCCTGCTGACCCAGGCCGAAGCCACCCGCGCCACCAACCTGGTGCAAGGCGTCGGCGGCGTGCAGAAGATCGTGAAGCTGTTTGAGTACATTGACTGACGGTGTGATAGCCGCCAATCGGCACACACAAAAAAGGCGATCCCTTGGGATCGCCTTTTTCGTTGCTGCAGAAGCGACTTACTTGACCACTTTCAGACTCGGCCGGCCCGTAGGGCGTGGTGGCTCGTCGTTCGGTGGCGGCATGTCGTCTTCGACGTCCAGATCTTCGTCTTCATCCACAGCAGGCTCCAGGTCGAAGACCATGCCCTGCCCGTTCTCGCGGGCATAAATGCCCATGATCGCGGCAATGGGCACGTACAGGCTGTGGGGAACGCCGCCGAAGCGGCCTTCGAAACTCACCGCGTCGTTGTCCATGTGCAAATGGCGAACGGCGCTCGGCGAGATGTTCAGAACGATCTGCCCGTCATTGGCGAAGCCTTGCGGGACTTGCACCGCTGGGTAATCGGCATTGACGAGTACGTGCGGTGTGCAATCGTTATCGACGATCCACTCATACAGCGCGCGGATCAGATAAGGGCGACTGGAGTTCATCAAACGGCTCCTAAGGCCTTAGCGCATGTCGCGTTCGACACCAGACAGACTTGCCTGAAATGCCTCACGCGCAAATTGGCGCTCCATGTAGTCAAGCAGCGGCTTGGCGGGCCGCGGCAATTCGATACCCAGAATCGGCAGGCGCCAGAGTATGGGCAATAGACAGCAGTCGACCAGACTTTGCTCGTCGCTCAGGAAAAAAGGCTTATCCGCGAACAACGGCGATACGCCGGTCAGACTTTCGCGCAGCTCCTTGCGCGCCTGAACACGTGCGGCTTCTTTGCTGCGCGGGTCCAGAATCAGATCCACCAGACCGCACCAGTCGCGCTGAATCCTGTGGATCAGCAAGCGGCTGTTGGCACGCGCCACCGGATAGACCGGGAGCAGCGGCGGATGGGGATAACGCTCGTCCAGGTATTCCATTACCACCGTCGACTCGTACAACGCCAGGTCACGATCAACCAGGGTCGGCACGCTGCCGTACGGATTCACCTCGATCAATTTGGGCGGATGACGGCCCTCGACAACTTCAATGATCTCGGCGCTGACACCTTTCTCGGCGAGCACAATGCGCACGCGATGGGAATAGTGGTCGGCGGGGTCGGAGTAACAGGCCAACCGATTGGTCACGCCCATGGCGGTCCTCCTCGCTTGTAGATATTCAAAAAGCAGAAATACGGATGCGCCGCGAGGGCGCTTTCGGCGACGTCCACGATGATCGGGTGTTCAACGCGGGCGACAAGATAGCTCATTTACTCAAGGTAGATTCTGCAATCTTCAGCCCGCCACTATACCCGCTCTGCCTCCATTACCTGAAACAGCGCTGCTGCAGGTGGCCGCGACACGCGAATCAGACGCCTGCTCAACGAATGTCTTTCCAGAATTCACGCTTGAGCAGCCAGGCCAGGATGAACAACACGGCGAGGTAAAGCAGCACGTAGGTGCCGATGCGCTGATGCTGCAGCTTGTCCGGGTTGGCCGAATAGGCGAGGAAGGTGACGAGGTTCTTCACCTTCTCGTCGAACTGCGCTTCGGTCAACGTGCCAGTGTTGGGCACGATGATCAGCTGATTGCAGGCTTCGTGATTCAGGGGCGTGTCGGTGTGTTTTCCCCCATCCTCGACGCGCTGAACCTCCTTGCAGGCAAGCCTCTGACGCCCCTGAAGCCCTTCCAGCACGTTGGGCATGGCCACGCCGGGGAAAACGGTGTTGTTCACGCCCCAGGGCCGCGTTGAGTCCTCGTAGAACGAACGCAGGTAGCCATAGAGCCAGTCAGTTCCGCGCACGCGGGCGACTAGGGTCAGATCGGGCGGTGCCGCGCCAAACCAGGCTTTTGCATCCGCGGGCTGCATGCCGATGGTCATGTGATCACCGATCTTCGCTCCGGCAGGTGCCAGCTTTTCCAGCATGCGCTCGTGGGAAATGCCTAAATCGTCCGCGACGCGTTCATAGCGCTGGAATTTGGCGCTGTGGCAACCCATGCAGTAATCAACGAACGTCCGTGCGCCATCCTGCAGGGCGGACTTGTCGGACACATCGATATCAACGCTCTCAAGGCCCGCGCCATGCTCATCCGCGAACGACAGCGCCGGCAACAGGGCCATGAGCAAAACAACGAGCAGGGTTTTCATCAGCCGGTCACCCTGTCCGGTACCGGCTTCGTCCGCTCCATGCGCGTGTAGAACGGCATCAGGATGAAGTTGGCGAAATACGTGAAGGTGCAGACTTGTGACAGCAATGCGCGCCCGGGGCTCGGCGGAAGAACGCCCAGCATCCCGAGCGTCACGAAGCACACGCAAAACACCGTAAGCCCCGCGCGGCTCAGCCAACCCTTGTAGCGCATCGATTTGACCGGGCTGCGGTCAAGCCACGGCAGCACGAACAGTACGGCAATGGCCGCACCCATGGCCATGACGCCGAGAAGCTTGTCCGGGATGGCGCGCAAGATCGCGTAGAACGGCGTGAAGTACCAGACCGGCGCAATGTGCTCCGGGGTCTTGAGTGGGTTCGCTGGCTCGAAGTTGGGCTGCTCGAGAAAGTAGCCACCCATCTCCGGGAAGAAAAACACCACCGAGCAAAAGATGAACAGAAACACCACGACGCCGAGCAGATCCTTGACCGTGTAGTACGGGTGGAAGGGAATGCCGTCCAGCGGGTTGCCGTTCTCGTTCTTGTACTTGTTGATGTCGACGCCGTCGGGGTTATTCGAGCCCACTTCATGCAGCGCCAGAATATGCAACACCACAAGCCCGAGGATCACGATTGGCAGCGCCACGACGTGCAGCGCGAAGAAGCGGTTGAGGGTGATCGCGGAGACCAGATAATCGCCGCGGATCCATTGTGCGAGGTCGTTGCCGATCACCGGAATGGCGCCAAACAGGGAAATGATCACCTGGGCGCCCCAGTACGACATCTGCCCCCACGGCAGCAGGTAGCCTGTAAACGCCTCCGCCATCAGCGCCAGATAAATCAGCATGCCGAAGATCCAGACCAACTCGCGTGGCTTCTGATACGAGCCGTACAGCAGGCCGCGAAACATGTGCAGGTAGATGACGATGAAGAATGCCGACGCGCCGGTCGAATGCAACAACCGCAGGATCGAGCCGTATTCGACGTCGCGCATGATGGACTCGACCGAGGCAAAGGCGCCCTCTGCCGTGGGCGTGTAACTCATGGTCAGCCAGATGCCCGTGAGGATCTGGTTGACCAGCACCAGCAACGCCAGCGCGCCGAAGATATAGAAAAAATTCAGGTTTCTGGGCACGTAGTACTTGCTGAGGTGGTTTTCCCACATTGAGGTCACGGGCAAGCGCGCATTGATCCAGTCCATGAGCCTGCTCATCACGCTTCCTCCTGATCCACGCCAATGACGATGATTGAGTCCGACTCGTAGGAATGCGGCGGCACTGGCAAATTCAGCGGTGCAGGCTGTGCCTTGTACACGCGGCCAGCCAAATCGTAACGGGAGCCGTGGCAGGGACAGAAATATCCGCCGACCCAGTCCTTGCCCAAGTCAGCGGGGGCGACTTCGGGGCGAAACGTCGGTGAGCAGCCGAGATGGGTACAGATGCCGACCAACAGCAGGATTTCCGGCCGGATGGAACGCACCACCGGATCGACGTAGCCAGGCTGGGTGGAGGCCTTTGACTCGGGGTCGGAGAGCTTGCCGGTAAGCTGGCCCAGACGGGAAAGGATCTCGGGCGTACGACGGACAACGAACACCGGCTGCCCGCGCCATTCGGCGATCATCTGCTGGCCGGGCTCGATCTTGCTGATGTTGACTTTGACAGGCGCTCCCGCAGCCCTGGCCTTGGCGCTCGGGAACCATGAGCCCACGAACGGCACGGCGGCGCCGACCGCCCCTGCTGCGCCCACCACAGACGTGGCCGTCACAAGGAAGCGACGCCGGCCCGTGTTTACGCCGTCATTGCCCATGGCGCCCTCTCCCGTCAGCATCCGAGATCTCCTTGACCAGGCCCTCGGAATCAATAAAAGACAGCCATAAAAAAACGCCCAGCTTCGTATAGAAACTGAGCGTTCTTTTTGAACGGAAGCGAATTAACGCTTCGAGTACTGCGGACGCTTACGCGCTTTACGCAGACCGACTTTCTTACGTTCAACTTCGCGAGCATCGCGAGTGACGAAGCCTGCTTTGCGCAGAGCGCCGCGCAGGGTTTCGTCGTACTGCATCAGAGCGCGGGTGATACCGTGGCGGATTGCGCCAGCTTGACCACTCACACCACCGCCGATGACAGTGACGTAGATGTCGAATTTCTCGACAGTCTGAGTCAGTTCCAGCGGCTGACGAACTACCATGCGGGCAGTTTCGCGACCGAAGAACGAGTCCAGGGAACGGTTGTTGATGGAGATGTTACCGGTGCCCGGACGCAGGAAAACGCGAGCGGTTGCGGTCTTGCGACGGCCAGTGCCGTAATTTTGAGTCGCCGACATAATGAACTATTCCGTTAAAACTTCAGTTCTTGGGGCTGCTGAGCAGTATGAGGGTGTGCAGCGCCCGCATAGACTTTCAGCTTACGATACATGTCGCGACCCAGCGGGTTCTTAGGCAGCATGCCTTTGACCGCGGTCTCGATCACGCGCTCAGGAGCTTTGGCGATCAGCTTTTCAAAGTTGATCGACTTGATCCCGCCCGGGAAACCGGAGTGAGAGTAGTAGATCTTGTCGGTGGTCTTGGCACCGGTCACACGGATCTGCTCGGCATTGATCACGACGATGTAGTCGCCAGTGTCAACGTGCGGAGTGTATTCCGGCTTGTGCTTGCCACGCAGACGGCTCGCGATTTCAGTGGCCAGACGACCCAGGGTCTGACCAGCAGCGTCGACGACGAACCAGTCGCGCTTTACTGTTTCCGGTTTAGCGGTAAAAGTTTTCATTCTTTATAGCCTCAAAGGCCGCCCTGAAAAATAGACGGCGGAGCATACTCATTAGTACGGTCTTTGACAAGTCAAAGGCCGCCGGGCACGAACGCTATAGGGGGCTCGGGTCAGCGCGTTCGATCGCAGCGGTTTCTTTTGGCGCGGGGCATCACTCCAGCGACAAAGAGGAGCGGAATTATGCAGATTGCGAAAAAAATTTCAACCTGCTTTTATGGCTCTTTTAAACAGGAGAGCCAAATGGACTACCGCCAACTGGGCAGAACCGACCTCAATGTCAGCGCAATCTGCCTCGGCACCATGACTTGGGGCGAGCAGAACAGCCAGTCCGAGGCCTTCGCGCAGATAGAACGGGCCAAGGCCGCCGGCATCAATTTCATCGACACCGCCGAGATGTATCCGGTGCCGCCGAAGAAAGAAACCTACGCCAGCACCGAGACCATCATCGGCAACTGGTTCAAGCAGAGCGGCGACCGCGCTGACTGGATCCTCGCCAGCAAGATCGCCGGTCCCGGCAACGGCATTGATTACATTCGTGACGGCCAGCTGAAATTCAACCGCGATCACATCGTCGCGGCGCTGGATGCGAGCTTGAAACGCCTGCAGACCGACTACCTCGATCTGTATCAATTGCACTGGCCTGAGCGCAGCACCAACTTCTTCGGCAAGCTCGGTTACAACCACAGCGAGGAGCACTTCACCCCGCTGCTGGAAGTGCTCGAAGCGCTGGACGAGCAGGTCAAGGCCGGCAAGATCCGCCACGTCGGTCTGTCCAACGAAACGCCGTGGGGCACCATGAAGTTTCTTGCTGAGTCCGACGCCCATGGTCTGACGCGGCCCGTGTCCATTCAGAACCCCTACAACCTGCTCAACCGCAGCTTCGAGGTGGGTCTGGCGGAAGTGGCGATTCGTGAGCAATGTGGCCTGCTAGCCTACTCGCCCATGGCCTTCGGGATGTTGTCTGGCAAATACGCCGACGGCGCCCGTCCTGCCAAGGGCCGTTTGAGCCTGTACAGCCGCTTCACGCGCTACTTCAATCCGCAATCGGAAGCGGCCTGCGCGCGTTATGTTGCGCTGGCTCGCGAGCACGGTCTTGATCCGGCTCAAATGGCCCTGGCGTTCGTGACCGGGCGCAGCTTCGTTACCAGCAACATTATCGGTGCAACGACGCTGGAGCAGCTGGAAAGCAACCTGGCGAGCGCGGAACTGGTGCTGTCGGATGAAGTGCTGGCGGGCATTGACGCGATTCACAAGGATCAACCGAATCCTGCGCCTTGATCGGTGATTGCGTGATCGCTGATTGACTGTGGAACCGCAGAGGGTCTTTACAAGGCCCCTCTGGGGTTCCGCACAGGATTACAGAGACCGGGCGATGATCTCTTTCATGATTTCGTTGGTCCCGGCATAAATCCGCTGCACCCGCGCATCGGCCCACGCCCGGGCGATCGGGTACTCCCACATGAAGCCGTAGCCGCCATGCAGCTGCACGCATTCATCCAGCACCTTGCACTGCAGGTCGGTTGACCAGTATTTCGCCATGGCTGCCGTCGGCACATCCAGCTTGCCTTCCAGATGCAACTCCAGGCACCGATCGATGAACGTACGACCAATCTGAACTTCGGTGGCGATTTCGGCCAGTTTGAAGCGGGTGTTCTGGAAGTCGATGATGGCCTTGCCAAAGGCTTTGCGCTCACGCGTGTAATCGAGCGTCCACTGCAAGGCCGCTTCGGCGGAGGCAATGGCGCCGATGGCGACCGTCAGACGCTCCTGGGGCAGTTCCTGCATCAGATACGCAAAACCCATCCCGGCCTGGCCGAGCAGGTTCTCCTTGGGCACTCTCACGTCCTGGAAGAACAGTTCCGACGTGTCCTGCGCCTTCATGCCGACCTTCTCCAGTCGCTTGCCCTTCGCGAAGCCGGGCGTGCCCGCTTCCACAACGAACAGACTGGTGCCCTTCGCGCCTGCCTTGGGGTCGGTCTTCGCGACCACGATCACCAGATCGGCGAGAAAGCCATTGGTGATAAACGTCTTCGAACCATTGATGACGTACTCGTCGCCATCCAGCACCGCAGTGGTCTTGACCCCTTGCAGGTCGGAACCCGCGCCAGGCTCGGTCATCGCGATGGCAGTGACCAGCTCCCCCGAAACCAGCTTGGGCAAATAGTTGAGCTTCAGCGCCTCGCTTCCGTAATGCAGGATGTACGGCGCGACGATGTCCGAATGCAGGGAGAAGCCGATGCCGGTCAGGCCGAGGCGGGAAATTTCTTCGATCACCACCGTGGTGTAGAGAAAATCCGCGCCCATGCCGCCGTACTCTTCCGGCAAATGCGAACACAACATGCCCTGCTCCCCGGCCCGGTTCCACAGCGTGCGGTCGATGTGGCCCTGCTTCTCCCACTGGGCATGAAAGGGCGCCGCGTGCTGTTCGAAGAACTTGCGCACGCTATTTCGGAAAAGCTCGTGCTCCGAGCTGAAGAGTGTTCTGGGAAGCATGGCTGCACCTGATGCGAAGAATTGTCGGACAAAACGTCAGCAGAGCGTAGGCGCAGCCGGTTGACGGCGACACTGGACACATCCGACAAAAAATAAGACGATCACGCCGTTGCTTGACCACTTTCCCATATAAGAACAAAAGACTATGTCTATCCAACCAAACGCGCCGTTGCGGCGTGTCAGCATTCTTGCGATCGATGGAATTTTTGCCTCCACGCTCATGCAAGCCAAAGACTTCTTTCACCTCGCCAGCCTGCGCTACGGCAAGCAGTTGGGACAGGGCTTCAAGCCGGCGTTTGAAACCCGACTGGTCAGCCCGGACGGCAAGGAAGTCCGCAGTTTCAGCGACGTCGTGATCCCTGTAGACGGCGTGCTTGAACACAGCGACATCATCATCCTTCCCGCCTTTGTCGAAGACTTCGACACCCTGCGCGAGCGCTATCCGCAAATCCTGCCGTGGCTGCGTGAGCAGCATGCGCGCGGCGCCGTGCTCTGCGGTGAAGCCAGCGGCGTATTCTGGCTGGGAGACGCTGGATTGCTCGACGGCAAGGAAGCGACCACCTACTGGCGGTTCTTCAACGAATTCGCCGAGCGCTTTCCGAACGTGCTGCTGAATCAGGAAAAGCACCTCACCGACGCCGATAACCTGTATTGCGCAGGCGGCACGATTTCAGCGTGTGATCTGTACATCTACCTGATCGAGCGCTTCTGCGGCGCCCATGTCGCGCAGACCGTCGCCCGCGACATTCTCTATGAAGTGCAGCGCAGCTACGCACCGGGACGGATTGGTTTTGGCGGGCAGAAGCTGCACCAGGACGTGATCATCCTGCAGATTCAGCACTGGCTTGAAGAGCACTTCGCCGACAAATTCCGTTTCGAGGATGTGGCCCGGGAGCACGGCATGAGCATCCGCAACTTCATGCGCCGCTTCCAGACGGCAACGGGCGACAAGCCACTGCATTATCTGCAACGGCTGCGGATCGAAACCGCAAAGGGCTTGCTGTCAGGCTCACGAAAGAGCATCAAGACCATCAGCTATGAAGTGGGCTACGACGACGCCAGCTTCTTCGCGCGCCTGTTCCGCCAACACACCGACCTGTCACCGAACCAATACCGGCAGCAGTTTCAGCAGGCGGCCTAGAGTCAGCTTCAAGCGGCAAGTCTCAAGCTGCAAGTGGCGAGATGACCTCTTGCAGCTTGTCGCTTGAAGCTTGCAGCTGCTCCCTAGGGCTTATGCGCCCGCGACAGGAACTCGTGGGACTGCATTTCCAGCAACCGGCTGAGCGTGCGCTGGAATTCGAAGTTCAGGCGGCCGCCGGTGTACAGGTCTTTCAATTCGACTTCCGCCGAGATGATCAACTTGACGTTGCGGTCGTAGAACTCGTCGACCATGTTGATGAACCGGCGCGCGATGTCGTCGGTGGTCACGCTCATCTGCTCGACGCCGCTGAGCAGCACCGCATGGAAGATCTTCCCGAGTTCGATGTAGTCGTTCTGGCTACGCGGCCCGTCGCACAGCTCACGGAAGTCGAACCACGCCACGTCGTCGCAGGTACGGATGGCCTTGATCTGCCGATTCTCGATGATCAGCACATCGTTCTCGATGGCCTTGGTGCATTCAGGAGTCAGCGCGCGGAAGCTTTTGCCCAGGCTCTCCTCCGCCGCTTCGTTCAGCGGGAAGTGGAACAGCTCGGCTTGCTCCAGATGGCGCAGTCGATAGTCGACGCCGCTGTCGACGTTGACGATTTCGGTGTTTTGCTTGATCAGCGCAATCGCCGGCAGGAAACGCGCACGCTGCAGACCGTCCTTGTACAGACCGTCGGGAACGATGTTCGACGTCGCGACCAGGGTCACACCGTTCTTGAACAGCTCTTCCATCAGCGTGCCGAGGATCATCGCGTCGGTAATGTCCGATACGAAGAATTCGTCGAAACAGATCACCCGCGCTTCTTCAGAGAATTGCTTGGCAATCAGGGTCAGCGGGTTCTTCTCGCCCTTGAGGTTTTTCATCTCCTCGTGCACACGCTTCATGAAGCGGTGGAAGTGCGTGCGCGTCTTGTCTTCAAACGGCAGCGCTTCGAAGAATGTGTCGACCAGGTAGGTCTTGCCCCGGCCCACACCGCCCCAGAAATACAGCCCCTTCACAATCGGGGCCTCTTTCTTGCCGAACAGCTTGCCCAGCAATCCCGGCTTGCGGTCATGGGCGGCGACCAGATCGTCGTACAGACGCTGCAGATGGCGCACCGCATTCTCTTGCGCGGCGTCGTGGAAAAAGTCCGGACGCTTCAGGTCAGCTTGGTATCGTTCTAGAGGGGTCATAGTCGCTTGCAAGGGAGCAAAAACGGGCCGTCACTGTAGCGATGGCCCATTGGAATGGCAATTAATCCTGTTGTGGCGCGAGCGCCAGTTTCAGGCTCTCGATCGCGGCGTCGCGGGCGGCGGCATCGGCGAACGCCGGGCTGTCGGCGACACAGGCATCACTCAGCCACAGGGTAAAGGCATCGCCTTCGGGCCGAATGTCCAGCTCACCGCCCTGCTGCAGCTGTTTGGTCACGGCGCCGGCCGCCTTGCCGTCTGTGAAACTGCGCGACAGCAGCAGTTGCTCGCCGTCGGCCGCCAGCAGGCGGAAGCGGAAGCTGCCGTCGTCTTCGCGGAAACTGATGAAGCGAGGGCCTTTGCTGGCCTTCTTCTTGGTCGCCGTGACGGTTTGCGCAGCGGTACGGAATGAACGCAGGCCAACCGCTTCACGCAGCTCGCCCAGAAACGGCGTGGCCACACGACGGGCCTTCTCGGCGCCCGCTTGCAGAATGTCTTCCAGGTCGGTTGGCCGCTCGATCAGGCGATGGTAATTCTCCCGTGCCTCGCCCAGCTCCGCGTCCAGCAACTGGAACAGGCGTTGCTTGGCATCGCCCCAACCCAACCCCTGGAGCAGGTCGGCGCGGAACTCGTCGCCCTGTTCCTTGGTAGCAAATGCCTGGTACAGCGTGAACAGATGCGAAGTGTCCGGATCCTTGGCCTCGCCCGGCAGACGAGAGTCCGTGACGATGCGGGATATTGCTTCCTTCATGTCTTTGGCGCTGGTGAACAGCGGCACGGTGTTGTCGTAGCTCTTCGACATCTTGCGGCCGTCCAGGCCAGGGAGTGTCGCGACGCTTTCCTCGATCAGCGCTTCCGGCATCACGAAGAATTCTTTGCCGTTGCCGAACAGGTGATTGAAGCGCTGACCGATATCGCGCGCCATTTCGACGTGCTGGATCTGATCGCGACCGACAGGCACTTGATGGGCGTTGAACATGAGGATGTCGGCGGCCATCAACACCGGGTAGCTGAACAGGCCCATGGTGATGCCAGCGTCCGGGTCTTCACCGGCTTCGACGTTCTTGTCCACCGAGGCTTTGTAGGCGTGGGCGCGATTGAGCAGGCCCTTGCCGGCAACGCAGGTGAGCAGCCAGGTCAGCTCGGGAATTTCCGGAATGTCGGACTGGCGATAGAACGTGACGCGCTCGACGTCCAGCCCTGCCGCGAGCCAGGTCGCGGCGATTTCCAGACGCGAGCGCTGAATGCGCAGCGGGTCATCGCATTTGATCAGCGCGTGGTAGTCGGCCAGAAAGTAGAAAGAGTCAGCGTCGCTCTGGCGGCTGGCAACGATGGCCGGGCGGATGGCGCCGGCGTAGTTGCCCAGGTGCGGCGTGCCGGTGGTGGTGATACCGGTCAGGATACGAGTGGTCATGGCTAGTCGCTTATTTGGGTGCTGCGATCAATTCGAAAGGCGCGGCAGAATCAGATCCTTGAGATCAGTCAGCTTGCCGTGAAAAAAGTGCCCGCATTCTGCCACTTTCAGCAGCTCATGGGGACGCTGAAGCGTGTCAGACCATGCGTACACGAGTTGTGGGTCAACGACTTCGTCGGTTTCCGGCTGAATCAGCGTCAGCGCGCCCTTCTGCGGCAACGCCTCTACGTTGGCAATCCGCATTACGGCGGGTGCGACCATGAACACATGCTTCAGGGTTTCGCCTTCAGCCTCAAGACGCCCGCCCAAGGTAGCCGCCACGAAACCGCCGAAGGAGAAGCCGAACAACGTCATGGGCAGATCGGGATGTTTATCCCGCAGCCACTTTGCGGCAGCCTGTGCATCGTCGACTTCGCCTTCGCCCATGTCCGAGCTGCCAGCGCTGGCGCCGACGCCGCGATAGTTGAAGCGCAGCGTAATCAGACCAGCATCACGCGCGGTGCGCTGCAGGGTCGAGATCACTTTATTGAGCATGGTGCCGCCCTGAACCGGGTTAGGATGGCATATCAGCGCGATGCCCTTGGGCTCGTCCAGATCAAGGTACAACGCTTCGAGTTGGCCCACCGGGCCATCGATGAATACAGGGGTCTCACGCATGAGCAAGAATGAACTCCGTGACCTTCAATTGGGTCGACTCGTCTAGCTGATTGTCTGTGGCTGGCAGGCTGGCGACGCGTCGCCGCTATACAGCGCAGGTTCGAGCCGTTAACGTAAAGCAAAGCCGTTTATAGAGGAAGGACTCGTGGATTACTCGCTCTTAGTTTGGTTGCTGCCGACCATCGCCCTGGTGGTCGGTGTGATCATCGGTTTCTTCGTGGCGCGCGCGCTGCCCAATGCCGTGCCTAACGGGACTCAGCGCCAGCTGGATGACGTTCAGGAGCGTTTCGATACCTATCAGAACGAAGTGATCACTCACTTCAACAGCACCGCCAATCTGGTGCAGAAGCTGTCGCAGAGCTACCACGATGTTCAGGAGCATCTGGCCGAAGGCGCCAACCGCCTGGCGACCGACGACATCACCCGTCAACGCCTGCTGGCCGCGCTGCATCCGGAGGCGCTCCATCCGCACCGCGATCGCCTGACGCCGCCGCGCACGGCTGCTGAACCACCGAAGGACTACGCGCCCAAGTCGCCAGACTCCCCCGGCATGCTGGATGAGCATTACGGTTTGAAGAAGTAAGAACACACGTTTCGCAAAAAGCCCGCCCCTGGGGTGATCAGGGGCGGGCTTTTTTGTGGGCGGCGGATTGATCCCGATCCGCAATGGCAAGAGAAACAAAAAACCCGCCATCACTGGCGGGTTTCTTGTTCGGCGACCGGCGCTTAGATCACGCCGCGGGTCCGCAGCAGGTCCAGCACCTGCTTGACGCTTTCTTCGACGTTCAGCGACTGCGTGTCGATGACCAGGTCGGCGTCCAGCGGGACGTCATACGGGAAGGATTCACCCGGGATGTTGTCCTTGTCGGCGGCGTAGAGCCCTTGCGGATCACGCTCACGACAGGCCTGCGGCGACGCCTGAACGTACACGGTGATCAGTCGATCATCGCCGATCAGCGCCTTGGCATTCTGCCGACCGCCCGCGTCCGGCGCGACGAACGCTGCGAGGGTCAGCAGGCCCGCTTCGTTGAACTGACGCGCAACGTGGGCGGCACGACGCCAGTTCTCGGTGCGACCGGCGCGATCCTGCGGCAAGCCCTTGTTGAGGTCGTGACGCAGGTTCTGGCCATCAAGGACGAACACCGCACGGCCCATGTCGAACAGCTTGCGCTCCACGGCATACGCCAGCGTGCTCTTGCCCGCACCCGACAAACCGCTGAACAGCACGGTCGCCGGCTTCTGGCCGAAGCGCTGAGCGCGCTCTTCTGCCGACACATGGGCCAGCGCGCCGTGATGACTCCCGCCACCCGCAACCACGGGTTTGGCGATGATCATGCCGGCCGCAACAGTCCCGTTGGTCAAACGGTCGATGACGATGAACGCGCCCGTCGTGCGGTTGCTGTCGTAGCCGTCGAGGGCGATCGGCGCGTCCAGTGCGATCTTCACGCGGCCGATTTCATTCAGCTGCAGCGAGCTGGCAGGGCCTTCTTCCAGCGTGTTCACGTCAACACGATGGGTGATGCTGGCAATCGAACCCGGCACGTAGGACGTGGCGCGTTTGATGTCGTATTTCTTGCCCGGCAGCATCGGCTCTTCGGCCATCCACACCAGCATGGCGTCGAAGGCGTCGGCCACTTGCGGGACGTTGTCGGCATGCACCAACAGGTCGCCACGGGAGATGTCGATCTCGTCTTCCATGGTCAACGTGACGGCCTGACCCGGGCCCGCATGTTCCAGCTCGCCTTCGAAGGTGACGATGGATTTCACGCGGCTGCTCTTGCCGGACGGCAGCACAACGACTTCGTCGCCCTTGTGCACGATGCCGCTTGCCAGGGTGCCGGCGAAACCGCGGAAATTCAGGTTCGGACGGTTGACGTACTGCACCGGGAAACGCAGGTCGGTGAAATTGCGGTCGTTGGCGATCTCGACGGTTTCAAGAATTTCCATCAGCGACTTGCCGGTGTACCACGGCGAACGCTCGCTCCGGTTGACCACGTTGTCGCCCTTGAGGGCCGACATCGGCACGAATTCCATCGTGGTCGGCTTCAGCGCAATGCGGTCGGCGAACGCCAGGTAATCGGCCTTGATCTGCTCGAAGATGTTCTCGTCGAAGCCGTTGAGGTCCATCTTGTTGATGGCGACCACGATGTGCTTGATGCCCAGCAACGAGGCGATGTAGCTGTGGCGTTTGGTCTGGGTCTGCACGCCGTAGCGGGCGTCGACCAGAATGATCGCCAGGTCACAGGTGGACGCACCGGTGGCCATGTTGCGGGTGTACTGCTCATGGCCGGGGGTGTCGGCGATGATGAATTTGCGCTTGGCGGTGGAGAAGTAGCGGTAAGCGACATCGATGGTGATGCCCTGCTCCCGCTCGGCCTGCAGGCCGTCAACCAGCAGCGCCAGATCGACTTCGTCGCCGGTGGTGCCGGATTTTTTTGAATCACGGGTGATGGCTTCCAGGTGATCTTCGTAGATCATCTTGGAATCGTGCAGCAGCCGCCCGATCAACGTGCTCTTGCCGTCGTCGACGTTGCCACAGGTCAGGAAACGCAGCATTTCCTTGCGTTCGTGCTGGCCCAGATAGGCGAGGATGTCCTCGCTGATCAATTCAGATTGATGCGACATGTTCAGACACCCTAATTAGAAATAACCCTGACGTTTCTTTTCTTCCATCGAGCCTGCGCCATCGTGGTCGATGACCCGGCCCTGGCGCTCGGAAGTTCGCGTCAGGAGCATTTCCTGAATGATGTCGGTAAGGCTGGTGGCCTCGGACTCGACAGCGCCCGTCAACGGGTAGTCGCCCAGTGTGCGGAAGCGGACCTTCTTCTTGACGATGCGCTTCTTGTCCTCGTCGGACAGGTGATTACGCAGGCGGTCGTCATCGATCATGATCCAGGTGCCGTTCATCTCGATGACTTCGCGCTCGGCGGCGAAATACAGCGGGACGATCGGGATACCTTCGAGGTAGATGTACTGCCAGATGTCCAGCTCGGTCCAGTTGGAGAGCGGGAACACGCGGATCGACTCGCCTTTGTTGACGTTGCCGTTGTACACGTTCCACAGCTCGGGACGCTGGTTTTTCGGGTCCCAGCGGTGCTTGGTGTCACGGAAGGAATACACACGCTCTTTGGCGCGGGATTTCTCTTCGTCACGACGGGCGCCGCCAAACGCGGCATCGAAACCGTGCTTGTCGAGGGCCTGCTTGAGGCCCTGGGTTTTCATGATATCGGTGTGCTTCGAGCTGCCGTGGGTCAGCGGGTTGATACCCTGCGCGACGCCGTCCGGGTTCACGTGCACGATCAGGTCCAGGCCCATTTCCTCGACCATCTTGTCGCGGAAGCGGTACATCTCCTGGAATTTCCAGCGGGTGTCGACGTGCATCACCGGGAACGGCAGCTTGCCCGGGAAGAAGGCCTTGCGCGCCAGATGCAGCATCACGGCAGAGTCTTTACCGACGGAGTACAGCATCACCGGGTTATCGAACTCGGCAGCGACCTCGCGGATGATGTGGATGCTTTCCGCCTCCAGCTGTTTCAGATGCGTCAGTTTGTCGACCATGGTTACTCACGGGATAACGTACGTGTATGGAGAGCCTGCGGGCTCTATCGAGCGAGGCACTTTATCATGGGGCCTGATTCTATTCAGCGGCGGGGATAGATCGAAACGATCTAACCATATACCTCATGCTTTGGACCCTCAGACGCTTTAAATCGGGTTCGGACAGTCGATGAACAGATGCTCCAGAGCAAAGCGCCGCGCCAGATAATCACCCAGGGCCTGCACACCATAACGCTCGGTGGCGTGATGGCCGGCGGCAATGAAGCTGATGCCGTTTTCCCGGGCGCTGTGAAAGGTCTGCTCGGACGCTTCACCGCTCAAATACAGGTCCACGCCGGCCAGCACGGCTTGATCGATGTAGCCCTGCCCGCCTCCGGTGCACCAGCCGACCCGGCGTATCATGCCGTCGCCTTCGATCAACAGCGGCTCGCGCCCCAGAGCGGTTTGGACGCGGTGGGCGAAATCCCGTGGGGTCATGGCCTCGCTGAGTGAGCCCACCAGCCCGACGATGCGCGGGTTGTCCGGGTCCAGCGGGCCTTCGACGGTGATCTCCAGTTGCTGGGCGAGTTGAACGTTATTGCCTACCTCAGCATGCAAATCGAGAGGCAGGTGATAGGACAGCAGGCTGATGTCGTGTTTGAGCAGCGTCTTCAGCCGACGCT
This sequence comes from Pseudomonas sp. GW821-FHT02H06, assembly GCF_059421525.1. NCBI lineage: Bacteria > Pseudomonadati > Pseudomonadota > Gammaproteobacteria > Pseudomonadales > Pseudomonadaceae > Pseudomonas > Pseudomonas sp. GW821-FHT02H06. The sequence continues at coordinate 220,693 of NZ_JBWKVD010000007.1, read as the reverse complement.
GCTTCATGCCGGTGATGCAGGGATTCTCGCCTTTCCAGAAATAGCCGTGATGCACCAGCACCAGATCCGCATTGGCCTCCACGGCTGCGTCCAGCAACGCCTGACTCGCGGTGACACCGGAGACGATTCGGCTGACCTGCGGCCGGCCCTCGACCTGCAAGCCGTTGGGGCAATAATCCTGAATGCGTGCGCTACCGAGATAGCGGTCCGCTTCTTCCACCAGGGTGCTCAAGGCAACCGCCATAAAAGTCTCCTAAATATGCAGTCCAGACCGTGTCGGTCCTCGTATAATGCCGGCCATTATGGCGCAGCTAGGCGCTTCTACCTTCAGGACTCCGCTCAATGTTCAAAGCGCTGCGTTTTCTCGGCTGGCCCTTGCTCGCTGGTGTGCTTATCGCTTTATTGATTATCCAGCGCTATCCCCAATGGGTTGGGCTGCCAAGCCAGGACGTGAACCTGCAGCAAGCGCCGCAACAGACCTTCGTGCAACAGGGGCCGGTCTCGTACGCGGACGCTGTCAGCAACGCCGCCCCGGCCGTGGCCAATCTGTACACGACCAAGATGGTCAATAACAACAACAAACCCAACCATCCGCTGTTCGACGACCCGCAATTTCGTCGTTTCTTCGGCGACAACCTGCCCAAACAAAAGCGCATGCAGTCGAGCCTGGGTTCGGCGGTGATCATGAGCCCGGAAGGCTACCTGTTGACCAACAACCACGTGACCTCCGGCGCCGACCAGATTGTCGTCGCGCTTAAAGACGGCCGCGAGACGATAGCCAAAGTCGTCGGCAGCGACCCCGAGACCGACCTTGCGGTGCTGAAGATCGACCTCAAGAACCTGCCCTCCATTACCCTTGGCCGTTCCGACGCTATCCGCATCGGCGACGTTGCCCTGGCCATCGGTAACCCGTTCGGCGTTGGCCAGACCGTGACCATGGGCATCATCAGTGCCACCGGCCGAAACCAACTGGGCCTCAACACCTACGAAGACTTCATTCAGACCGACGCGGCGATCAACCCCGGCAACTCGGGCGGCGCGCTGGTGGACGCCAACGGCAACCTGACCGGGATCAACACGGCGATCTTCTCCAAATCCGGTGGCTCGCAGGGAATCGGTTTTGCAATTCCGACCAAGCTGGCCCTGGAGGTGATGAAGTCGATCATCGAACACGGCCAAGTGATTCGCGGCTGGTTGGGCATCGAGGTACAGCCGCTGACTCAGGAGTTGTCGGAATCGTTCGGGCTGAAGGATCGTCCGGGCATCGTGGTCGCCGGGATTTTCCGCGACGGCCCGGCGCAGAAGGCAGGCTTGCAACTGGGTGATGTGATCTTGAGCATCAACGGCGAGCCGGCGGGCGACGGCCGTCGCTCAATGAATCAGGTGGCCCGCACCAAACCCACTGACAAGATTGCCATTCAGGTCATGCGCAACGGCAAGGAATTGAAACTGACCGCCGAAGTGGGCGTGCGTCCACCGCAGACAACGGCGCCTGCGGCGGAGAATTGATCGGTTGCCGTTAGGCAACCGTCAACTCAGTTCGACAAGTCCCCCAACGCATCCACCAGCGCCTGATTCTGTTCGGGCGTGCCGATGGTGATGCGCAGGAATTGCGCGATGCGCGCCTGTTTGAAGTGGCGGACGATCACGCCCTGCTCCCGCACCTTCGCCGCCAGACCCGCAGCGTCATGCTGAGGGTGGCGGGCGAAGATGAAGTTCGCGGCCGAGGGCAGCACTTCGAAGCCCTTGCCCTCCAACTGCTCGACAAGCGCTTCACGGCTGGCAATCACGCGCTGGCAGGTGTGCTCGAAATACTCACGGTCATCGAATGCCGCTGCTGCGCCGACAATGGCCATGCGGTCCAGCGGATACGAGTTAAAGCTGTTCTTGACCCGCTCCAGCGCTTCAATCAGGTCCGGATGCCCCACCGCGAGGCCCACTCGCAACCCGGCGAGGGAGCGCGATTTGGACAGCGTTTGAGTGACCAGCAGGTTCGGATAGCGGTCCACCAGACTGATCGCGGTTTCGCCACCGAAGTCGATATACGCCTCGTCGACGATCACCACTGAATCCGGGCTGTTCTTGAGGATCTGCTCGACGGCATCAAGGGCCAACAGACAGCCCGTGGGTGCATTCGGGTTCGGGAAAATGATGCCGCCATTGGGACGCGCGTAATCTTCGACGCGAATCTGAAACTGCTCGTCCAGCGGCACGGCTTCGTAGTCGACGTCATACAGGCCGCAGTACACCGGATAGAAGCTGTAACTGATGTCCGGGAACAACAGCGGTTTTTCCTGCCGGAAAAAGGCGTTATAGGCGTGAGCCAGCACCTCGTCCGAGCCGTTGCCGAGAAACACGCGATTGGCGTCGACGCCGTAGTAACTCGCTACGGCTTGCTTCAGCACGTCACTGTTGGGATCGGGATACAGGCGCAGGTCGTCACTGACCGCAGCACGCATGGCGTCGATCGCTTTGGGCGACGGGCCATAGGGGTTTTCGTTGGTGTTGAGCTTCACCAGTTTGGTCAGCTTGGGCTGCTCGCCCGGCACATACGGCACCAGGTCGTTGACGAAGGGACTCCAGAATTTGCTCATGCTCAGTTGCCCTCTTGTTCGGTGTCGACGATGCGGTATTCGGCGCTGCGGGCGTGGGCGGTCAATGACTCGCCGCGTGCCAGTACCGAGGCCGTTTTGCCCAGTTCGGACGCACCCTGCTCCGAGCAGAAAATAATTGATGAGCGTTTCTGGAAATCGTACACGCCCAACGGCGACGAGAACCGTGCGGTGCCCGAAGTCGGCAGCACGTGGTTGGGACCGGCGCAGTAGTCGCCCAGCGCTTCGGACGTGTGACGACCCATGAAGATCGCGCCAGCGTGGCGAATCTGCGGCAGCCAGGCCTCAGGGTCAGCCACCGACAACTCCAGGTGCTCCGGCGCAATCCGGTTGGCGACTTCAATGGCCTGGGTCATGTCGGCTACCTTGATCAAGGCGCCGCGGCCATTGATCGAGGTCTGGATGATTTCCGCGCGCTCCATCGTCGGCATCAGTTTGGCGATGCTGGCGGCGACGCGATCAAGGAACTCGGCATCCGGACTGACCAGAATCGCCTGGGCGTCTTCATCGTGCTCGGCCTGGGAGAACAGGTCCATGGCGATCCAGTCGGGGTCGGTCTGGCCGTCGCACACCACCAGAATCTCCGACGGGCCGGCGATCATGTCGATGCCCACTTGGCCGAACACGTGACGCTTGGCGGTGGCCACATAAATGTTGCCCGGGCCGACGACTTTATCCACCTGCGGGACGCTTTCGGTGCCATACGCCAGCGCTGCAACCGCCTGGGCGCCGCCGATGGTAAACACGCGATCGACGCCAGCGATGCAAGCCGCCGCCAGTACCAGCTCATTGAGCTCACCGCGAGGTGTCGGCACGACCATGACCACCTCGCCTACGCCGGCGACCTTGGCCGGAATGGCGTTCATCAACACCGAAGACGGGTAAGACGCTTTACCGCCCGGCACGTACAGCCCGGCGCGATCCAGCGGAGTGACCTTCTGGCCCAGCACGGTGCCGTCGGCCTCGGTGTAGCTCCAGGAATCCTGCTTCTGCCGCTCGTGGTAACTGCGCACACGGTCAGCCGCTTTTTCGAGGGCCCGACGCTGGGCCGGCGTGATGCGGGTCAGTGCCAGCTCAAGACGCTCGCGCGGCAGAATCAGGTCGGCCATCGATGCAACGTCCAGGCCGTCGAAGCGACGGGTGTATTCCACCAGCGCCGCATCGCCGCGCTCGCGCACGTTCTTGATGATGTCGAGCACACGCTCATTGACCGAGTCGTCAGACACACTTTCCCAGCTCAGCAGATGATCCAGATGACGGGCGAAGTCCGGATCGGCAGCGTTGAGTCGGCGAATAGCGTTGGGAGTGGTCATAGCGTGGGCCTCAATGAATGGCGATTTCTCAGATGCCGCGTATAGGCAGATGCCTAAGCTAGCAAGCCATCCGCGCGGGCACCTGAGAAATTTGGCTATGACACGGATAGCTGGGCGTGATCCTGATGAGGGTCACGCGATGCAGTCAACCGCGGTGTCGCGACTCCACGGCAGCGCGCAGGGTGTCGATCAGCGACTGAATGCGGGCGTGTTGCATTTTCATGGATGCCTTGTTCACCACCAGCCGTGAGCTGATGTGGGCAATCATGTCCTGGGGTTCGAGGCCGTTGGCACGCAGCGTGTTGCCGGTGTCGACGACGTCGATGATCTTGTCGGCCAGGCCTACCAGCGGCGCGAGTTCCATGGAACCGTACAGCTTGATGATGTCGACCTGACGGCCCTGTTCGGCGTAGTAGCGCTTGGCAACATTGACGAACTTGGTCGCCACACGCAGCCGACCCTTGGGTTCGACGGCGCCGACTGCACCTGCAGTCATCAGCTTGCACTGGGCGATTTGCAGGTCGAGCGGCTCATACAGCCCTTGGCCGCCGTATTCCATCAGCACGTCCTTGCCCGCGACGCCGAGATCTGCAGCACCGTGCTCAACGTAGGTCGGCACGTCAGTGGCACGCACGATCAGCAGGCGCACGTCGGCCTGGGTCGTCGGGATGATCAGCTTGCGGCTCTTGTCCGGATTCTCGGTCGGCACAATGCCCGCCGCAGCGAGCAGCGGCAAGGTGTCGTCGAGGATGCGGCCCTTGGACAATGCGATGGTCAACATGGGAAACGTCAGTCCTTATCAGCAGCGCGTGCCGGGTCGCAACTGGCGCCCGACTACCTCCGGCTCAAGAAGCCAGAGTGGAACGAATCAGAAAATCCTGGCGCTATGGCCAGACACGTCGCCCGCGTCGATCACATCGACACGGGCGAACGCGCAGCTGCTGACTAGCCCGGAACGCGACGGATCTTCGCGCCCAGCATCTGCAGTTTTTCTTCGATGCACTCATAACCACGGTCGATGTGGTAAATGCGGTCGATCAGCGTGTCGCCTTCGGCAACCAGCGCAGAAATGACCAGGCTCGCCGAAGCACGCAGGTCGGTCGCCATCACTGGCGCGCCCTTGAGCTTGGTGCAGCCGGTGACGATCGCGGTGTTGCCTTCGACCTGGATCTGCGCGCCCATGCGGTGCATTTCATACACATGCATGAAGCGGTTTTCGAAGATGGTCTCGATGACCGCACCCGTGCCTTCGGCGATGGCGTTGAGCGAGATGAACTGCGCCTGCATGTCGGTCGGGAAAGCCGGATACGGTGCAGTGCGCACGTTGACCGCTTTCGGACGCTTGCCGTGCATATTCAGCTCGATCCAGTCCTTGCCGGTGGTGATCTCGGCGCCGGATTCACGCAGCTTCTCGAGTACCGCTTCGAGGATCGTCGGATCGGTGTCCTTGAGTTTCACACGGCCGCCGGTTGCCGCCGCCGCCACCAGGTAGGTGCCGGTTTCGATACGGTCGGGCATGACCCGATAGGTCGCCGAACCCAGGCGTTTGACGCCATCAATGGTGATGGTGTCGGTACCGGCGCCAGAGACTTTACCGCCCATGGCGTTGATGAAGTTCGCCAGGTCGACGACTTCAGGCTCACGCGCGGCGTTTTGCAGGACGCTGCGGCCGTTTGCCAGGGCAGCGGCCATCATGATGTTCTCGGTGCCCGTCACGCTGACGGTATCGAAGAAGAAGTTGGCGCCACGCAGCCCGCCTTCCGGCGCCTTGGCCTTGATGTAACCGCCTTCGACGTCGATGACCGCGCCCATGGCTTCAAGACCACGGATGTGCAGATCGACCGGACGCGAACCAATGGCGCAACCTCCAGGCAGTGCCACTTCGGCTTCACCGAAGCGGGCAACCATCGGACCCAGAACGAGGATCGACGCACGCATGGTTTTCACCAGCTCGTACGGAGCGACCAGGGTCTTGATGGTGCGCGGGTCGATTTCGACGCTGAGCTTCTCGTCGATGATCGGCTCGATGCCCATGCGACCGAACAGCTCGATCATGGTGGTGATGTCGTGCAGGTGCGGCAGGTTGGCGACGGTCACAGGACCATCAGCCAGCAGCGTGGCTGCGAGAATCGGCAGGGCAGAGTTTTTCGCCCCGGAGATGCGGATTTCGCCATCAAGACGAATGCCGCCAGTAATAATCAGTTTGTCCATTGGAATCTCGACGCCGTGTTGGCTCAGGTGCGCTCGGCCCACGCAGCGCGGCTGAAAAATTTCATGGTGACCGCGTGGATGCTGCCATCGGCGATCCATGGGTTCAAATGCGTGTAAATCTGCTGCTGGCGCTTGACCGGGCTCAGTGCGGCCAGTTCGTCGCTGATCACGTTCAGCTGGAAATTACAGCCTTCGCCTTCAACTTCGACCTGGATATCTGGCAACTTAGCTTCCAGGAAGCTTTTAACTTCTACGGCCTGCATGCTTAACCTCAATCGGCGCCCTACGCGCGCGGGTCGGCCATCATACAAAAAAGCCCTCTCGTTGCGAACCCTACTTTGCAGGGGCCGGACGAGGGGCTTGATCGATGAAAGCAATTAATGATGCTGCAACAGCTCGGTCAGGCCGGAGACCTGGGCGATTTCCTGCATGTCTTCAGGCAACGCGCGGACGGTGACTGACTTGCCTGCGGCCTGGGCATCACGCATGAACGCAAGGAGCAGAGCCAGGCCGACACTGCTGGACTTCTCGACGCCGGAGCAATCGAGCGTCAGGGCTGCAGCGGTATTTGACTTGATCAGCGCCGCGCCCTGTTCACGCAAGGCCGGGCCGGTCCGATAGTCGATCACGCCGGAGAGCATCAGCTCTCCGGCGCCAGCGGCAGTTACGGACGCTTGACTCATTTGACGACCTTGTCGCTGGAGCTTTCCGAGGTCTGCTTGGCTTTGGCGACTTCGCCAGCCCAGCCGTCGATGGTTTTGTCCAGGTTGTTGCCGTTGCGCTGCATGGCGTCAGCGAACTGATCGCGGAACAGCTTGCCGATGTTGATGCCGTTGATGATCACGTTACGCACTTTCCACTCACCGCCGATTTTGACGAGGGTGTAGGAAACAGGGTAGACCGCGCCGTTGTTGCCCTTGACCGACATGTCGACGGACGTGCGATCGGCCGCTTCCTGCTTGGCCGGGGAAACGGTGATGCCCTGGTTGTTGTACTCGAGCAGCGCGTTGCCATAGAACTGGATCAGGCTGCGCTTGAAGTTTTCCTGGAAGCGCTGCATCTGCGCCGGGGTGGCGTTGCGCGAATACTTCACGGTCATGATGCTTTTGGAGATGCCGTCAGCGTCGATGACCGGGCCAACGATGCCGTTAAGTGCATCGTAGAAGGCTTGCGGATTGGACTTGTAGGTTTCCTTGTTGGCGGACAGGTCAGCCAGCAACTGCTTGGTGGTGCGATCAACCAGATCGTGAGCGGAATCGGACGCGGCTGCGTTAGCAAACAAAGGCAGGGCGGCCAGTAGCACCAGAAGGCCACGGCGCAGAATCGAGATCATGAAAAAACTCCTCATTTGGCGTCTTTGCCCACTGAATTGAGCAGGAATTTACCGATCAGGTCTTCGAGTACCAACGAGGACTGGGTGTCATGGATGACGCCGCCGTCTTTCAACAGTTGGTCATCGCCACCGACACTGATGCCGATGTATTTTTCACCCAGCAGGCCTGCGGTCAGGATGGAAGCGGTGGAATCCGAAGGCAGGTTGTTGACCCGCTTGTTCACTTCCATCGTCACACGCCCCGTGAAGGTATCGTGATCCAGATCGATTGCAGTGACCTTGCCAATGTTCACACCGGCCATGGTCACTTTCGCTCTGACAGTCAAACCGGCGATATTGTCGAAATTTGCGTAAAGTTTATAAGTGTCGGTGTTGGCGCTGGCGCTCAGACCGCTGACGCGCAGGGCGAGCAGGAGCAAAGCCAGGATCCCGGCCAGCAGAAACAGGCCTACACCGGTTTCGAGGGTGCGGTTTTGCATCAGAAGTCTCCAAACATCAAGGCGGTCATAATAAAGTCCAGGCCCAGTACGGCCAATGAGGCGTAGACCACGGTCTTGGTCGTGGCGCGACTGATCCCTTCGGACGTGGGCTCGCAGTCATAGCCCTGGAACACGGCAATCCAGGTGACGACAAAAGCGAACACGACGCTCTTGATGACACCGTTGAGTACATCATCGGAAAACGAAACGCTGTTCTGCATGTTGGCCCAGAAGGAGCCTTCATAGACGCCCAGCCAGTCGACCGCCACCCACGAACCACCCCAGATGCCGACCACGCTGAAAATCAGCGCCAGCACTGGCAGCGAAATGAAGCCTGCCCACAGACGCGGTGCAACGATGTACTTGAGCGGGTCAACACCAATCATTTCGAGACTGGACAGCTGCTCGGTGGATTTCATGTTGCCGATTTCAGCGGTAAGCGCAGAGCCTGCACGACCGGCGAACAATAGAGCAGTGACCACCGGACCGAGTTCACGCAGCAACGTCAGGGCAACCATCTGCCCCACAGCCTGCTCGGAGCCGTACTTGGCGAGAATGCTGAAACCTTGCAGCGCCAGCACCATGCCGATGAACACCCCGGACACGACGATGATGGCCAGGGACATGACGCCCACCGAGTGCAACTGACGAACCAGCAGCTGAAAACCGCCACCGATTCCGCCGCGCCCAAGCAACGCATGAACCAGAAAAATCCCTGAACGACCCAGCACTGCAACCATATCGATCGTCGAACGCCCCATCAGGCGTACGCGATCCATTAAAGACTTTCTGCGCATCAGCGCTTCCCCAAAAGATCGTCGCGATAATCCGGCGCCGGATAATGGAAAGGCACCGGCCCGTCGGGATCGCCCGTCATGAACTGACGTATACGAGGGTTATCCGACTCCATCAGTTCCTGCGGCGTGCCCTGCCCCAGCACCTGACCGTCACCGACGACATATAAATAGTCGGCGATGCTGGCGGTCTCGGCGAGGTCGTGGGACACCACGATACTGGTGATACCCAGCGCATCATTGAGCAGCCGGATGAGCCGAACCAGCACGCCCATGGCGATAGGGTCCTGCCCCACGAAGGGTTCGTCGTACATGAGGATCTGGGGATCCAGCGCGATGGCGCGCGCCAGTGCAACACGGCGCTTCATGCCACCTGAGAGTTCGTCGGGCATCAGATCGACTGCGCCACGAAGTCCGACCGCCTGCAGTTTCAGCAGGACGATGTCGCGAATCATGTCTTCAGGCAGCTTGGTGTGAACCCGCAGCGGGAACGCCACGTTTTCGAAAACGTCGAGATCGGTGAACAACGCGCCGCTCTGAAAGAGCACGCCCATCTGCTTGCGCGCATCGAAAAGATCGCTGCGCGAGAGTTTCGGCAAATTCTGGCCATTGACCCAGACTTCACCTGCGCTCGGACGCAGTTGTGCTCCCATCAATCGCAGCAGAGTGGTTTTGCCACTGCCCGACGGCCCCATGATGCCGGTGACTTTGCCCCGGGGGATGCGGATGTCCACATTATTGAAGATGCTGCGCGCACCGCGCTTGAAGGAAACGCCCTTCAGCTCGACCGCGTAGGCGTTATCGGCACTCATCTAAACTCCTTGCGATGCAACCTGTCTCTCAGATGCCGCGTTCTTGACGAACGACACACTTTTGGAGGGGCCGAACAAGCGGCGGACTATACCACCGCTGTCGCACGCCGCCCAAGCTCCAACGTGTCGAGTCGCAAACAAAGAAGGGTATTAAGGACGGTGTGGAATTTTCGTACCCACCGCCAGCCTTTATCACGCTGTTGCTGAAGGACGTCTCCGTTCATTAAACAAACAGCAACGATGAAGCGTGAGGCTTTTGAACATTGCCGCTATAATCCCCGGCCTTTCACCATGCGACCCCTTCCGATATGTCCAATGCGCGCAACCTGATTGAATCGGCACAGAGCACCATCCGCCTTGAAATAGAAGCCGTGGAAGGTTTGCTTGCGCATATAGATGCCGATTTCGTCAACGCGTGCGACATGATTCTGGGCAGTCAGGGCCGCGTGGTCGTGGTAGGCATGGGCAAGTCGGGGCATATCGGCAAGAAGATCGCCGCTACGCTGGCCAGCACCGGCACCCCGTCCTTTTTCGTGCACCCCGCCGAGGCCAGCCACGGCGACATGGGCATGATCACCAGCGCCGACATTATTCTGGCCCTGTCCAATTCGGGCACGACGGCCGAAATCGTCACGTTGCTGCCGCTGATCAAGCGGCTGGGCATCAAGATGATCAGCCTCACGGGCAACCCGGAATCAACACTGGCCAAGGCCGCTGACGTCAACCTCAATGCGCGGGTCGAAAAAGAAGCCTGCCCGTTGAATCTGGCGCCCACCTCCTCCACCACGGCGGCGCTGGTCATGGGCGACGCCCTGGCCGTTGCGCTGCTGGACGCCAGAGGCTTCACCGCCGAAGACTTCGCGTTTTCCCATCCAGGCGGTGCACTGGGTCGTCGGCTGCTGCTGAAGGTCGAGCATGTCATGCACACTGGCGCCAACCTGCCGCAGGTTGCGCGCGGCACGCCGCTTCGCGATTCGCTGATGGAAATGACCCGCAAGGGGCTTGGCATGACCGCCATCCTCGAGAGCGACGGCCGCCTTGCCGGTATCTTCACGGACGGCGACCTGCGTCGCACCCTGGATCGCCCGATCGACATACGCCAGGCGACCATCGATGAAGTCATGACCGTCCACGGCAAGACCGTGCGCCCGGAAATGCTCGCGGCCGAAGCCTTGAAAATCATGGAAGACAACAAGATCGGCGCACTCATCGTGGTCGACGAGAACGATCGCCCGGTTGGCGCGTTCAATCTTCAAGACCTGCTCCGCGCAGGAGTCATGTAAATGAGCGCCGATATGAATGACCTGATGCAACGCGGCAAGAACATCAAACTGGCGATCTTCGACGTCGATGGCGTACTCACCGACGGACGCCTGTACTTCCTCGAAGACGGCAGTGAATTCAAGACCTTCAACACCCTCGACGGCCAGGGCATCAAAATGCTCATCAACTCGGGTGTGACGACTGCCATCATCAGCGGACGCAAGACCCCCGTGGTTGAGCGGCGCGCGAAGAACCTCGGCATCGCGCACCTTTATCAGGGCCGCGAAGACAAACTCGTGGTACTCGACGAGCTTTTGCAGCAACTGAATCTAAGCTACGAGCAGGTCGCGTATCTGGGCGACGATTTGCCTGATCTGCCGGTCATTCGCCGGGTGGGCCTGGGCATGGCTGTTGCCAATGCCGCCAGCTTTGTCCGCGAGCATGCCGACGGCATTACCCAGGCACGTGGCGGCGAAGGCGCTGCCCGCGAATTCTGCGAGTTGATCCTGAAGGCTCAGGGCAACCTCGAAGCGGCTCACGCCGCCTACCTATAGAAGTGCATTTATGCTGAGCAAAAAGTTTCGAACGTTTCTGCTGTTCGGTGTGCTGGCACTGCTGCTGGCAGCGGTCGGCTACTGGAACATCAGTCCGGAAAGTTTCCTCGATCAACCCAAGGCTGCCGTGGATGAGAGCGCCGTCGATTACTACGCGACCAACGCCCACAGCATTCAGTACCTGCCCGACGGGACCATGCAGTACGACATGACCGCGGACAAGGTAGAGCACTTGAAAGCCACCGACGTCACCCTGATGACCACGCCGGTGCTGCAGATGTATCGAGGTTCTACCTTCCCGTGGCACGTACAGAGCGTTCGCGCCGAAGTGTCGCCGGGGGGCGATCACGTCGAGCTGATCGACTCGGTGCGCATCAACCGCACCGACGAAAAAGACCGCACCACCATCATCACCAGCAGCCGCATGACTGTATTCCCGCAGAAGCAATATGCGGAGACTGCCCAACCCGTTAGAATCGACGGCCTTGGCGGTGTAACGACCGGCACGGGTATGAAAGCGTATCTGAAAGAAAGCAGGATGAACCTGCTATCCAACGTAAGAGGACAGTATGAGGCTCGTTAAAACCCTTCCTTTTTTGCTCGGCCTGGGCGCAGCACTGGGAAGCGCGAGCGCCTGGTCTCTGCCGACGGATCGCGATCAACCCATCCACATCCAGTCGGATGACGCGCAGCTGGACGACAAGCAAGGCATCGCCACCTACAAAGGCAATGTCATCATCACCCAGGGCACGATGAAGATCACCGGCAACACCGTGACCATCACCCGTACACCGCAAGGCGACGTGGACGTGTTCACGTCCGTGGGCAACCTGGCCTACTACGAGCAGAAGCCATCGGTGGACAAGCCGATCGTTCAGGCCTGGGGCGTCACTATCCAGTACTTCGCGGCCCAGAACCGCATCGTGCTGATCGACAAGGCCAAAGTGGTCAACGACGGCAACACGTCCGAAGGCGAGAAAATCGTCTATGACACCGTCAAGCAGGTCGTGAACGCCGGTCGTGCCAATGGCACCAAGGTCACCGCACCACGCCCTCGTATCGACATGGTCATCCAGCCGAAAAAGAAAACCGACCAGCAGAAGGCCCAGTAATGGCGACGCTGAAAGCCCAGCACCTGGCCAAGGCCTATAAAAGCCGCCAGGTCGTACGTGACGTCAGCCTGTCCATCGAGAGCGGCCAGATCGTCGGCCTGCTTGGCCCCAACGGCGCCGGCAAGACCACCTGTTTCTACATGATCGTCGGCCTGGTTCAAGCGGATCAGGGTCGCGTCCTGATCGACGACCAGGACGTCAGCCATCAGCCGATGCACGGCCGTGCACGCGCCGGTATTGGCTACCTGCCACAAGAAGCGTCGATCTTCCGCAAGCTCTCCGTCTCGGACAACATCATGGCGATCCTGGAGACCCGCAAGGAGCTCGATCGCGCTGCCCGCCGCAAGGAGCTGGAAAGCCTGCTGCAGGAATTCCACATCACCCACATTCGCGACAACCTGGGCATGAGCCTGTCGGGCGGTGAACGTCGCCGTGTGGAAATCGCACGCGCCCTCGCCACTTCGCCGAAATTCATTCTCCTCGACGAACCCTTCGCCGGTGTTGACCCTATTTCCGTAGGCGACATCAAGCAGATCATTCACCACCTCAAGGCCAAAGGGATCGGCGTGCTGATCACCGACCACAACGTGCGTGAGACGCTGGATATCTGCGAAACCGCTTACATCGTCAACGATGGACAGCTGATTGCCGAAGGCGACGCCGAATCCATCCTGGCCAACCAGTTGGTCAAGGAAGTGTATCTGGGTCACGAGTTCCGCCTGTAACCGCAGTGATGACATGAGGTTGTGCGGTTCCCGCAATGTGCGCCATCGCCAACCTCGTTTTTTAATTGTCATCACACTCTAGGCAAACCCTCCAGCTTCAGGCATATAATTTGCTTAAGTTGGCGCCCTCGGCGCCCTGCTAGTAAATGGCGCGCAGTGCGCCGGCGAATAAGGTGTTAAGCCCTGCCATGAAACCTTCGCTAGTCTTGAGAATGGGCCAGCAGCTGACGATGACACCTCAGCTGCAACAGGCAATCCGCTTGCTTCAGTTGTCGACGCTGGATCTCCAACAGGAAATTCAGGAGGCGCTGGAGTCGAACCCGATGCTGGAACGGCAGGAGGAAGGCGACGATTTCGACAACGCCGACCCCTTGGCGGATAACGTAGAGCAAAAGCCCAACGCTGATGTTCAGGAACCCACCTACCAGGAATCGGCGCCTACCGTCGACAATCTGGAGGACGGCGACTGGAACGAGCGCATTCCCAACGAGCTGCCCGTCGACACTGCGTGGGAAGACGTCTATCAGACCAGCGCCAGCAGCCTGCCCAGCAACGACGATGACGAGTGGGATTTCACCACCCGCACCTCCGTTGGCGAGAGCCTGCAAAGCCACCTGCTGTGGCAACTCAACCTGGCGCCAATGTCGGACACCGATCGCCTGATCGCCGTGACGCTGATCGACTGCATCAACAATCAGGGCTACCTCGACGAAACACTCGAAGAAATGCTCGACGCCTTCGACCCTGAGCTCGATATCGAGCTGGACGAAATCGAAGCCGTTCTGCACCGCATTCAGCAGTTCGAGCCTGCCGGCATCGGCGCTCGCAACCTGAGTGAATGCCTGCTGCTGCAGCTTCGCCAGCTGCCCGCCAAAACCAAGTGGCTGGCGGAAGCGCAGAAGCTGGTCAGTGACTACATCGATCTGCTCGGCAGCCGCGACTACGCGCAACTGATGCGCCGCATGAAGCTCAAGGAAGACGACCTGCGTCAGGTCATCGAACTGGTCCAGAGCCTCAATCCGCGCCCCGGCTCGCAGATCGAGTCCAGCGAAGCCGAATACGTCGTGCCTGACGTCATCGTGCGCAAGGACAACGAGCGCTGGCTGGTGGAGCTGAACCAGGAATCCGTGCCGCGCCTGCGGGTCAATCCGCAGTACGCCGGTTTTGTGCGTCGCGCCGATACCAGTGCCGACAACACATTCATGCGCAATCAGCTGCAGGAAGCTCGCTGGTTCATCAAGAGCCTGCAGAGCCGCAACGAGACGCTGATGAAGGTGGCCACGCAAATCGTCGAACACCAGCGAGGCTTCCTCGAGTACGGTGACGAAGCCATGAAGCCCCTCGTTCTGCATGACATCGCTGAAGCGGTCGGCATGCACGAATCGACGATCTCCCGGGTGACCACGCAGAAGTTCATGCACACCCCGCGCGGGATCTACGAACTCAAATATTTCTTTTCCAGCCACGTCAGCACCTCCGAAGGCGGCGAATGCTCGTCCACGGCGATTCGCGCGATCATCAAAAAACTGGTCGCTGCGGAAAATCAGAAAAAGCCGTTGAGTGACAGCAAGATCGCTGGTTTACTGGAAGCACAAGGCATTCAAGTGGCCCGTCGCACAGTCGCCAAGTACCGCGAATCCCTTGGGATTTCGCCGTCCAGCGAACGCAAGCGACTGATGTAAAGGTCACACGTCAAAGCGTTCCAGTGGCAGGCATTACGCCTGCCTCTTAATGCACTGGCAACGAAGGAGAAGCTGTATGCAAGTCAACATCAGTGGACACCAGCTGGAAGTGACTGAACCTCTGCGTACCTACATCGGCGAGAAACTCGCCCGATTGGAACGCCACTTTGACAAGATCACGAATGTGCAGGTCACCATGGAGGTCGAGAAGCTCAAGCAGAAAATCGAAGCCACCTTGCACGTTCCTGGCGCTGAAGTGGTTGCCAACGCCGAACACGACGACATGTACGCAGCCATTGACCTGCTTGCCGACAAGCTTGACCGCCAACTCAAAAAACATAAGGAAAAACAGCAAAGTCTGCTGCAAGGCGCGACTGCTCGCTGACACTCCCCACCCATGATCCGACTTGAAAATATCCTGACCCCTGGCCGTTCACTCGTGAACGTGCCAGGCGGCAGCAAAAAAGCCGTACTCCAGAACATCGCCAAAATGATCGGCACGCAAGTGCCTGATCTGGATGAGCAGGTCGTGTTTGACAGCCTCATTGCCCGTGAAAAGCTCGGCTCTACCGGGTTCGGTAATGGCATCGCCATTCCCCACTGCCGCCTGAAGGGCTGCTCAACGCCTGTCAGCGCCGTACTGCATCTCGAGAAACCCATCGATTTCGACGCCATCGACGGCGCACCGGTTGACCTGCTGTTTGTGTTGCTGGTCCCGGAAGCGGCTACCGATGCTCACCTTGAATTGCTGCGCCAGATCGCCAGCATGCTCGACCGTGATGATGTGCGTAAGCGCCTGCGCGGTGCCAAAACCGACGAAGAGCTCTACAGCGTCGTGCTCGACGTCCAGAACGGTCACTGATCATGCGGATGATCATCGTCAGCGGCCGCTCCGGCTCCGGCAAGAGCACGGCCCTCGATGTCCTTGAAGACAGCGGTTTCTACTGCGTCGACAATCTGCCCGCCGGCCTGCTTCCAGAGCTGGCGGAGCGCGCGCTGATCAACACCGAACTGGCTGAGCCCCTGCTGGCGGTCTCGATCGACGCGCGCAATCTGCCCAGTCACCTGACGCGATTCCCGCGCATGCTCGCCGAAGTTCGGGCCCGGCACATCCAGTGCGACGTGCTGTTTCTCGACGCCGATGAAGCCACCCTGCTAAAGCGCTTTTCAGAGACCCGCCGTCGTCACCCGCTGAGCACGGCAACCCGCTCGCTGGCCGAAGCGATTCGTGACGAAAAAACCCTGCTCGGTCCGATCATCGACTTGGCTGATCTGACGGTCGACACCACGCACCTGAATCTCTACCAGCTGCGCGACATTCTCAAACTGCGCCTGCTGAACAAACCCGAGCCGGGCACTGCCTTCCTCATCGAATCCTTCGGCTTCAAGCGCGGCATGCCCGTGGACGCCGACCTGGTGTTCGACGTGCGCTGCCTGCCGAACCCGTACTGGAAGCCCGAGCTGCGCGAGCAGTCCGGCCTCGACAAGCCGGTTGCCGATTACCTCGCGGCTCAACCGGACGTCGAAGAAATGTTCCAGGACATCTTTTCGTACCTCAATAAGTGGTTGCCGCGCTTCGCCGCCAGCAACCGCGCCTACGTTACTATTGCCATTGGCTGCACCGGCGGACACCACCGCTCCGTCTACCTGACCGAACGTCTGGGTCAGGTGCTGCAGCAATCGCTCAAGAATGTTCAGGTCCGCCACCGCGACCTAAGCTGAAAGGACCTCCATCGCGATGCCCGCTCTAGAAATCACCATCATCAACAAGCTGGGTCTGCACGCCCGGGCCGCCGCCAAATTCGTGGGCGTCGCCGGCAAGTACCCTTGCCAGATCAGGGTCGGTCGCACGCCGGAGACGATGGTCGACGGCAAAAGCATTATGGCCGTCATGATGCTCGCGGCCGGCAAGGGCACCCTGATTCACTTGGCCACCGAAGGTGAAGAAGCCGATGCCGCGCTGGCGGGACTGGTCGAACTGATCAATAACAAGTTCGACGAAGGCGAATAAGCCTTACCGCTGCCCGACGCGTCCATTACCGTCAGAGATGAGCGATGCCACTGACAGCCATGCCTCCATTAGCGCGAGGGGTCAGATCAAGGTCCGAGAAGATGCTGATGCTGGGGAGCACCCTGGCGGTGGCAGCCATCTTAGCCATCGTGACTTCGTTGCTGTTTCGGGAGCTGGGCACGGCCAACGAAGCCGCCGTGCGCTCCGCAAACAACGTGGTGCAGTTGATCGACGCAGATGTGCAGCGTAACGCCGAGCTGTACGACACCTCACTTCAGGGCCTGATCACTGCATGGCGACGACCCGACGTGATGACGATCTCGCCGGAGTTACGGCAACTGGTGCTCTTCGACCGGGCCACGGCGGCGCCCTTTAAGGGCGATGTGGTGCTGCTGGATGAAACCGGGCGCATCGTCGCCGACTCCACCTCGCTGACGCCTCGGCTGGACAACTTTTCCGACCGGCCGGGCTTTCAGAAACACCGGGACAGCGGTTCGCTGGCGCTGGTGGTCGACGGGCCCTTCCTGTCACGCTGGGGCTTCAAGGACCTGTGCATCAGTTTCAGTCGCCGCCTCCCCTCCGACAACGGCCAGTTCGTCGGCATTGCCAGTGCATCAATGCGCCTGTCGTACTTCGATCAACTGTTTCGCACCCTGGACATCGGCCCCACGAGCACCGTCAACCTGCTCAGCGCGGATGGCGTGATGCTGGCCCGGCAACCCGATGACAACAACCGGACCTTCATCGGCCAGAACTTCAGCATGCGGCCCAACTTCAAACGCATTCTGAGAGAGGTAAACGGCAGCTTTGCGGCGGTGTCCGAGCTCGACGGCGCACAGCGGCTTTACACCTTCTCACGGGTTGGAGACTTGCCATTGATCGTCGTGGTCGCTCAATCGCGGGACGATGTCTACGCCGTGTGGAAACGCAACGCGTTGCTGGTGGCGGGCGCCACAGGTTTGCTGTGCATCGGGATTCTCTGGCTGTCGTGGCTATTGGGCCGCCAGCTGCGCCTGCGCCAGAACGCCGAACGCGAGCTGGCCGCGCTGGCGTCAACGGACGGGCTGACCGGTCTGGCCAATCGGCGCAGGCTGGACCAAGTGCTCAAGCAGGAGTGGGCTCGCGGAATGCGTTCGGGAAGGCCCCTAGCGTTGCTGATGATCGACGTGGACCACTTCAAGGCGTTCAATGACCGGCACGGGCATCATGGCGGCGACGTCGCCTTGCGCAGCGTTGCCCAGACACTGGCCGCCAGTATCCGCAGGCCCGGTGACCTGGCCGCGCGTTACGGCGGTGAGGAATTCATGGTGGTGCTTCCGGAAACCGACAAGGCAGGTGCCTGTGTCATTGCAGACAAGCTGCGCCTGGCGATTGAAGCGCTGCCGGCGTTCGCTGACGACACAGCGCCCATCACTGTCAGCATCGGTGTCGCCACGCATCTGCCGGTAAACCATGACGTGCCCGAGCTGCTGTTTCAGGCCGCGGACCGGGCCCTGTACCGCGCCAAGAAAAATGGCAGGAATTGCGTGGAATTCGAACCTTATGTCGCGCCCTCCACCGAACTGCAGGCATAAAAAAACGCCAGACTGGCTGGCATTTTTTCGAGCGGCTACAAATTACTTGTTGGCAGCACGAACGGTGTCACGCAGGGCTTTGACCTTGTCGTGGTTCGCTTGCACGCCCTGCAGCTGACGCTGGATCAGGGTGGTGACGTTGACTGGGAGGTTCTTCTCAGTCGCTTCCTGTGCGGCCTTTTTGTAAGCCTTCAGCGCGTGATCTTCACCACTTTCGACTTCATTCAGGACTGCTTCGTCGTTCTTGCCACTCAAAGCGCTTTTCAGGTTGACCCAAAGACGGTGTGCGCCGCCAGCAATGCTGGAGGAGTCTTCTGGATCGCCGCCCAGTGCACGCACTTCAGCCTGCAGCTCGGCAACGGAAGTCTTGCAGCCAGAAGAACGGGAAAGCAGGTAAGCCTTGATTTCCGGGTTCTTGGCGTCTTCAGCAGCAGTGTGAAAACCTTTCTCACCGTCAATGCTGGTTTCGATCAAGTCATTCAGAATAGAGATGGCTTCTTTGTTGATATCCGACATTTTGCGGTTCCTTTCTGGCAGGTTTATCAAAGGTCTTGTTAACGAAACACTCGATAGAGGGGATATTGCACTGTGCATGCCAGCTTTAGCTGATAAATAAAATCTATATTTTTCAATTAGTTAACAATATCAAGCGACAGTTGCGCCGCGCTTTATGCATGATCTGTGTGTTTGAGCAATTGCAGAATGCACGTATCGTTCAAGTTCACTCGAACGGATAAACGGTTATTGGATGAATCCAGAGAAATTGAAATTGTTAGTCACACGCGAGATGCCGTTCGGCAAGTATCAGGGAAGGTTGCTGGCAGACTTGCCAGGTGATTACCTGAACTGGTTCGCCCGACAAGGTTTTCCGGCTGGAGAGTTGGGCAGCCTGTTGGCCCTGATGCATGAAATCGATCACAACGGCCTCTCGGCATTACTGGACCCGCTGCGCACGCGGCCCCGCGAGCCGCTGCGCCAGGGCATGCCGAAAGCCCCCATACGCTTCAACTAAACGCCCATAGATAAAAGCGAGCCGCTTGATGAACAGCACTGCATACGCAATAACGGAATTGGCGGATGAACAGGCTCGGGACGAAGCGTTCTGGCAGCAGGTTGCGGCGCAGTACGACGTCGAGCCCGGGCCGGTCAATTTCGAATACGGCTATTTCGGCCGTATGACCCGCGCAGCACTCAAGGATTACGAGCAGAACCTCGCTTACGTCAATCGCAGCAACTCGGTCTACGTGCGGCAGAAGTTCGATACCGAAGACAGCGAGACCATTCGCGCTGACCTGGCCGATCTGCTGAACGTGCCAGTCCGCGAAGTGGCCATCACCCGCTCCGCGTCGGAGTCGGTCCAAGGGCTGATTCGCAACTACAACGGCCTCATGGCAGGCGACCAGGTGTTGGTCAGCGACCTGGATTACAACAGCGTGCAGACCGGCATGCGTTGGCTGGCGAAGAATCGCGGCGTGGAGGTCATTGAGGTCACTCACCAACACCCCGCCAGCCATGACGGGCTGCTGCAGACTTACCGCGACGCCTTTGCCGCACATCCGCGGCTCAAGCTGGTGGCGCTGACCTACGTCACTCATCGCACGGGTCTGGTAATGCCGGTGAAAGCGATCGCCGAGCTGGCCAAGGCCCACGGCATCGAAGTCATTCTGGATGGCGCCCACGCGCTAGGCCTGCTGGATTTCGAACTGGCTGACCTTGGCGTGTCGTTCGCCGGATTCAACCTGCAGAAATGGATTGGCGCACCGCTGAGCCTGGGTTTTATCTACGTGAAGGAGGAACGCCTGAGCGCCATCGACCCCGACATGGCCGACGAGCGCTACAGTGCTGACGATATCCTCGGTCGCGTACCTTACGGGACGCCGAACATTCCGGCCTTGATGACCCTGCCAAAAGTCTTCGCCGACCATCGCGCCATGGGCGGCGCACCCGCCAAAGGCGCACGTTTGGCCTATCTGCGAGACCTGTGGGTCACTCAGGCGCGGACCATCGAAGGCATCGACGTGCTGACGCCGGACGACCCTCGGCTCTATTGCGGCATCACGTCATTCCGCTTCAGCCGTCACGCGGATCAGGAACTCATGGTCAAGCGCCTGCTAGATGAGCACGGCATTTTTGCGGTCACGCGGGAAGGCTCGGCCTGCGGGACGTGCATCCGCATTACACCGGGATTCACCACATCGGCAAGGGATGTCGAGCAGTTGGTGGCAGCACTTCGTGCGCTGGCGTAGGGTCTGCTCCCGAGTGGCCGCGCCGGGATCAAAGCCTTCGGTGAGCCCGTAGAAAAAAAGACGGCGCCTTCATGACGAAGGCGCCGTAAATCCATCGAGAAACGAACTACAAAGGAGCGGCAAGGATAAGCGCTCCTGCCGCTGCCTGTGCGGTACATATCTATTGCGTATGAAAAGCGCAAAAAAAAACGGCGTTCCCGACCAAGGAACACCGTAAAAAAGCCATGCAACAACGACTTCTGCAGCAACGCCCCGACAGGGCGCCATAAACGGATCATGCTCAGCAGTTAACCAGCCTCCACTTGAACGGAAGCTGTCGAAAGCGGAGCCTGACCGGCAAATTCAGACTCAGTCGAACAACGCGATGGCTTCGGCCGTGGCGTCGGTAATCCGCTGCCAGTCGCCGTTTTTCACCCACGCGTTATCGATCATCCAGGTGCCGCCGACGCACATCACGTTAGGCAGCGCCATGTAGCTTTTCAGGTTGGCCGCACTGACGCCGCCGGTTGGGCAGAAGCGCACTTCCGGGAATGGACCGCCCAGCGCCTTGATCGCACCAACCCCGCCACTGATTTCCGCCGGGAACAGCTTGAAGCGGCGATAACCCAGCGCGTAACCGATCATGATTTCCGAAGCGCTGCTGATGCCTGGCAGCAGCGGCAATTCGCTCAGCGCGGCGGCTTCCAGCAGATCCTGCGTGCTGCCGGGGGTGACGATGAACTGTGAACCCGCCTCCTCGGCCGCCTTGAGCATGTGGCGGTCGAGAATGGTGCCGGCGCCGACGCTCAGCTCAGGACGCGCATCACGCAGCATGCGAATGGCTTTGAGCCCGAACTCGGAACGCAGGGTTATTTCCAGCGCATTCAGGCCACCAGCGGCCAGGGCATCGGCCAGCGGCAGGACATCCTGTTCGCGGGCAATGGTAATGACCGGCAGAATCTTCGCTTTCGCGCAGAGTGCGTCGATCTGGGCAATCTTGCTCGCCATGCTATTCAACGGCTGTTTCACTTGGGTATTTTCCATGGCGGCTGATCCTTTGCTTATGGGCACCAGTAGATCTCTAGAGACGGGTTGAGGAACGCGCGCACTGGCATTTCGGCTAGGTCATCGCCTGCCAGTGCAGCGCGCAATGTGTCGAGTTTGGCCTGACCGGAGACGGACAGGATGGTGGTCGCTGCCGACGCCAGGACCGGACGCGTCAGGGTCAGGCGCTGATGGGGGACGGTCGGTGCGAGCATGGGCAGGCAACGACGGTCGCTGTTGAGGTCCAGCGCTTCTTTCAGATGCGGGCTGTTGGGGAACAGCGACGCGGTATGCCCGTCATCGCCCATGCCCAGAATCAGCACGTCAATCTTAGGCAGCGCCTTGAGCGCCTCGTCAGTCGCCGCTGCAGCTTCATCCACCGTCGTGGTCGGACGATAGAGGCTGAAGAATTCCGCTTCCGCCGCTGGCCCCTGAAGCAGGAAACGCTTGAGCAGGCCTTCGTTGCTGTCGGCGTGCTCGACGGGCACCCAGCGCTCGTCGGCCAGACTCACGCAGACTTTCGACCACTCGAGGGGCTTCTGTGCCAGCGCCTTGAAAAACGCCACCGGGCTTTTGCCGCCGGACACCACCAACGTGGCCGTGCCGTGCGGGTTGCTGGAAATCGCAGCCGTCAAACGCTCGGCCACGTGATCGGCCAGCGCGTTCGCCAGGACTTCGGGGTTATCGAATTCGTGGGCCTTCAGGCCCGCCGGAAATTCAAGTTCACATATCGCCATACCAGGACCTCCCGTCACGCGTAATCAAAGCAATGGAGCTCATCGGCCCCCAGGAACCAGCGGGGTAAGGCTTGGGCGCATCGCCCGCCTTTTTCCAGCCAGCGATCAACTGGTCGCACCATTGCCAGGCGTATTCGATTTCGTCTTTGCGGACAAACAGGTTCTGATTGCCCCGCATGACTTCCAGCAACAACCGCTCGTAGGCGTCCGGCACACGGGCGCTGCGATAGGCATCGGAGAAGCTCAGTTGCAGAGGGTTGCTGCGCAGCTGCATGCCCTTGTCCAGACCCTGATCCTTGGTCATCACTTGCAGCGAGATGCCTTCATCGGGCTGCAGGCGGATGATCAGGCGGTTGCTGATCTGCAAGCGCTGCTCAGGGGCAAAGATGTAATGCGGCGGCTCTTTGAAGTGGATCACGATCTGCGACAGCTTCTGCGGCATGCGCTTGCCGGTACGCAGATAGAACGGCACGCCCGACCAGCGCCAGTTACGGATATCGGCACGAATGGCGACGAAGGTTTCCGTGTCGCTCTGGGTGTTGGAGTTTTCTTCCTCCAGATAACCCGGCACCGGCTTGCCCTCGCTGTAGCCGGCGATGTACTGACCGCGCACCACTTGGGTAGCCAGACGCTCCGGGGTGAACGGCGCCAGTGCCTTGAGCACTTTCACCTTCTCGTCACGGATACTGTCGGCGGACAGGTCGCTGGGCGGGTCCATCGCGATCAGGCACAGCAGCTGCAACAGGTGGTTCTGGATCATGTCACGCAGCTGACCGGCCTGGTCGAAATAGCCCCAGCGCCCTTCGATGCCGACCTTCTCCGCCACGGTGATTTCCACGTGGGAGATGTGGTTCTGGTTCCACTGTGTCTCGAACAGGCTGTTGGCAAACCGCAGGGCAATGAGGTTTTGCACCGTGTCCTTGCCCAGATAGTGGTCGATCCGGTAGATGCGGGTTTCAGGCAGGAACTTGGCGACGGCATCGTTGACGCGACGGGACGACGCGAGGTCATGTCCGATGGGTTTTTCCAGCACGGCGCGGGTGCGATCGGTCAAGCCGACCAGCGCGAGATTTTCGCAGATGGCGCCATAGACCGACGCCGGGGTCGCGAAGTAGGCAATCATGGTCGGCGCGTCGCCCACGGCTTCGGCAAGCGCGACGTAGTCCTCGCCCTTGAGGAAGTCCACATGCAGGTAACTCAGGCGGGCCTGAAAACGCTCCACGTGTTCGGTCTCAAGCTGCGCCTCGGGGACGAAGCGGCGCAGGCTTTTATCAATGTAGGCCAGGTGCTCCTCAGGAGTCCCCGGCTCACGGGCCAACGCAATAATTCGGGTCTCGGCATGCAGCAGTCCAGCTCGATCAAGCTGGTACAACGCAGGAAACAGTTTGCGTACCGCCAGGTCACCCAAGGCGCCAAACAACGCAAAAGTGCACGGTTCAACCGTAATCGAGAGCATAATGTTGGTTCTTTTATCAAGTTAAGCTACAAATACCTTTTTTAAAGGCGTTACTCAAGGCCGAATGTAGTAATAACCACAACATTCCCACCTTAACCACATTAGAGTGGTGATCACCACAGGCCCTCAGTACGATAGGCCACCTTTGCGACAGGCTAAAGGCCGAAATTCCCCCACTGCAAATAAAGGCCTGTCGACCGGCCTGTCGCCGTTTCATCAGAAGGACAAACAATGGACCGCGTACGCAATCTTCTGGAGCAGATCCAGAGTCGTCTGGAAGAGCTGAACAAGGCCGAGCGCAAGGTCGCCGAGGCGATTCTGAGCAATCCGCAGCAGGCCACCCGGTTCAGCATCGCTGCGCTGGCCCAGGCCGCGAAGGTCAGTGAACCGACTGTCAACCGTTTCTGCCGCTCGTTCGATGTCAGCGGCTATCCCGAGCTGAAGCTGCAACTGGCCCAGAGCCTGGCCAGCGGCGCCGCCTACGTCAGCCGCGCCGTGGAAGCCGATGACAACCCGGAAGCCTACACCCGCAAGATCTTCGGCAGCGCCATCGCGTCCCTCGACAGTGTGTGTCAGGTGCTTGACCCAAACCTGATCAGCAAAGCGGTCGACCTGCTGATTCAGGCGCGGCAGATTCACTTCTTCGGCCTCGGGGCTTCGGCGCCGGTGGCACTGGACGCGCAGCATAAATTCTTCCGCTTCAATCTCGCCGTCACGGCCCACGCCGACGTGCTGGTGCAGCGCATGCTGGCCTCGGTGGCCCACACCGGCGAGCTGTTTGTGATCATTTCCTACACCGGGCGCACCCGCGAGCTGGTGGAAGTGGCGCGCATCGCCCGTGAAAATGGCGCGTCGGTGCTGGGCCTGACCGCTGCCGACTCGCCGCTGGCGAAGGCCAGCACGTTGAGCCTGAACATTCCGCTGCCCGAAGACACCGACATCTATATGCCCATGACGTCGAGGATCGTCCAGCTGACGGTGCTGGATGTGCTGGCGACCGGCATGACCCTGCGTCGGGGCGTCGACTTCCAGCCGCACCTGCGCAAGATCAAGGAAAGCCTGAACGCGAGCCGGTACCCGGCGGACGACGAGCTGAATTAAGGGAACGCCTCATTTGCAGGCGATCCCCCGCTCCCACACTCAGTGAACCAGGCTTGCCTGCAGGCTTAAGCTGGCGTGCTGCCCGGGCGCCAGGCTCAAGCAATCATCCACACCCGACGCCGCCTCGACGCGCAAGAAACCCATCGCTTCATCGCCGCCCACACCGAGCAAGGGTCGGCTGCCGGGGTGCCAGACGACGGTGCTGTCGCTGTCGCCGGTGTCGATGCTCAACCGCCGCTGCCAGGCGTCGTCTTGTAGTTCCAACAGGCCTGCATGCTCGAACACCCGCTGACAACTGCCATGAACCCGAAGCTCGCCCCGCTGCTCGCAAGCGCTGCGACTTAGTTCGTCATAGCCGTGGGCACCGTCGAGCCCCTGCAAAGCGACGTCCGCCACATCACTGATGCGCCAGTAGGCGTGCAAGCCATGGCCGAAGTGACAAGGCTCGCTGTCGTCGTGACGCGTCTCCAGGCGCAGGTCCATCGAATGCCCGAGCTCGGCATAAAGATCGGCCTGCCAGTCCCACAGCTTGAGTTGCCAGCGCAATGTGACGCCCGCCTCGTGCTCGCGGCTTTCGACCAGTTTCCAGTCGAGGAGTCGGCCCCAGCCATTGGCCGGCCAACCACTCTCCCCCGGATGACGTCCGACCCAGGGCCAACTGACCGGCACGCCACCGCGGATCGCGCCGACCAGGGGCCAGTGGGCGGCACACCACAGCCAGGGCTTCTGCCCGGCAGGTTCAAAATGCAGCAACTGAGCGCCCTGCCGACTGAACACGGCCTGGCACTGCGCATGATTGATCACCAGCACATCACGCTGTTGGTAGCGTTCCCACTGAAAGGTCGGTTGCGGTCGCACCGCGGTGAAGAAACGCTGAAGAGGGTGCTCGGTTGAGCCGGGGTCCCTGAAGGGCATCGTTGTCGCACTCCAGATGGCGGTCACTCGTCACGCGAGAAAAAATGCCCCGAACGCGGAGCCATTGCTACGGAATAAATAGCGCGAAAAAAAACGGGCAGCTTGGCTGCCCGTAAAGCACACACGACCCTTGATCGTTTGTGGAGCGCGGAGGAGCGTCCGCTTAACTTAGAACTTCGACTGAATCTTGATACCGGCAACCAGTGCGTTCTGAACGTCGTCCACACCGCCAGGGCTCTTCACGTACTGCAGGTTGGGACGCACGGTCAGCCAGTCGGTTACGTGCACGCCGTAGTAGATTTCCGAGTTGTATTCGGTCTTCTGGATCGGCAGGTAGCCTGGGTTGTCGTAGTCTTCGATGCCGTTGACGGCGTTGACCAGACGACGGTTGTCCTGGGCATCATCGTTCACGTGGATACGCGCGACGCCGATACCGATGTCATCCTTCGGACGTGCATCGAACGGGCCTTTGTAGACGAAGCCGACCTGCTGGTAGTTGTCGACGAAGTTGGTGGCTTTGTCATGCACAGTCGCGTTGGCGAAAATGCTCAGACCACGGGATGCGTCGCCGTTGTGCGCGGTCAGCTGTTGCTGAGCCACGACCCACCAGCCGTGCTTGTCTTTGTGGGACTTGAAGTCACCGCCGGCGATTGCCTGTGGCTGACCGTTTTCGTTCTCGTAGAGATCGTCGGCGCTCGGGTTACTCACGTAGTAGCCCAGACGGTATTCGCCTGGCAGAGAGTTGACGTTTGGCGACCACACCACTTCAACCGGTACGACGGTGCCTTTGGAGCCGCTGCCGCTGAGTTTGAAGCTGTTGCCGGTTTCGAGGTACGAAGGGTTCTGCTCGTAGACGCCGATCTGGGCGAACAACTCAGGCGTGATGTTGTACTTCACGCGGGCAGCCCACTGGCTGACAGGCCAGTTGTACCAGGTGTTGACGTAGTTACCGACCTGCGAGCCGCAGAACGAAAGGTTCTGGAAGTCGCAAGGGAAGCTGTTGAAGTCTTCGCCTTCACCGAAACGACCAACCTTGATGTCCAGCTTGCCGTCGAAGTACTTCTGCTTGACCCACATCTGGGTCAGACGCCAGGTCTGGCCACGGCCCCAGACTTCCTGGGAGGAGCTGAGCGTGCCGGCACGCGGATCGCCGATACGGTCGTTGGAGATGTTGTTGCCGCTACGCTCGGTGATCGCGAGCTTGAACTCTGCGTCGTGCCAGCCGAGGATTTTTTGCAGGTCCATTTGTACGCCGAACGCAAACTGGTCGCTGTAGCGGCCGGTTCTGTCGTCGTTATAACCACCGTTGAGGTTGGAGGCGGCTTCGCCTACGTACTCGATCGGGAAGTCGTAACCCTTGTCGTACAGCTCTTGACGCAGACCACCCCAATCGCCGGTCATGTGCTCGCTGGCTTTGAAAGGCTCCATTGCAGACGCCGTTCCGGAAATCGTCAACGCGCTCAGGACAGACAACCCACCGATCAGCTGAAACTGGTTAAGCGACTTGTTACGTACCTTTTTCATCCCTTGGATCCTCGTTTTATTGTTATTAGCTTTTGAACAGCGTTGTAACCACGTACATCGTGTGCATGACGGGTTTTGTACGGCAGACATCCACCCGTCACAGGTGCTCGTTTGTGCAGTGCTCCTGCACATCGGGATCAGTTGCGGTTGAGCCGCGTGACATTCCCCATGTTCTCCACCGACTGACTCGGTGCCAGGACGCCAAGGCGCTCGCCGGTTTTGGCGTCGAACAGCAGAACCTTCGCCGGATCGAACTGCAACGTCAAGGTCTCGCCCACAGCGGGTGCAATATCCGGCGCCAGACGGCAGCAGACCTTGCTCTCGTTGAGGGTAACGAATACCAGCGTATCCGGGCCAGTCGGCTCGGTCACCTGGACTTCGGCGCGAATGGTCGGCAGACCGACAGCATCACCGGACGCTAGCACGATCTGCTCGGGACGCAGGCCCAGAATCACCTCACGGTCCTCAAGACCGGCGTCGTTCATGCTCATCGGCAGCTCGCAACGGGCCTGACCGCTGTCGAGCAGCGCGACGAGGCGACCGTCCTTGCGTTGCAGACGCAGCGGGATGAAGTTCATCGGCGGCGAGCCGATGAAGCTGGCCACGAACAGGTTGGCCGGATCGTTGTAGATCTGCTTTGGCGTGCCGAACTGCTGAATGATGCCGTCCTTCATGACCGCCACTTTGTCGCCCAGTGTCATCGCTTCGATCTGGTCGTGGGTCACGTAGACCGTGGTGGTCTTCAGGCGCTGGTGCATCAGCTTCATTTCGGTACGCATCTCGACGCGCAGCTTGGCATCGAGGTTCGAAAGCGGCTCGTCGAACAGGTAAATCTTCGGCCGACGGGCCAGCGCCCGGCCCATGGCCACGCGCTGTTGCTGACCACCGGAGAGCTGCCCCGGCTTGCGATTGAGCAGGTGTTCGATCTGCAGCAGCTTGGCGACCCGCGCCACTTCGGCGTCGATGTCGGCCTGATTCATCTTGCGAATCTTCAGCCCGAACTCGATGTTCTCGCGCACGCTCATGGTCGGGTACAGCGCGTAGGACTGGAAGACCATCGCGATGTCGCGATCCTTCGGGCTCATGCCGCTGACGTCCTGATCACCGATCATGATCGCGCCGCCGGTAATGTTTTCCAGCCCGGCGATGCAGTTCATCAGGGTCGACTTACCGCAGCCCGAAGGGCCGACCAGAATCAGGAACTCGCCTTCTTTGATGGAGAGTTCGATGTTCTTCAGGGTGTCCGGCAAACCGGCCCCGTAAGTCTTGTTTACATTGCGTAGTTCAAGCGTTGCCATGATTACCCCTTGACTGCGCCGGCCGTGAGCCCGCGCACGAAATACTTGCCTGCGACCACGTAGACCAACAGGGTGGGCAGACCGGCGATCATCGCCGCCGCCATATCAACGTTGTATTCCTTGACGCCTGTGCTGGTGTTGACCAGGTTGTTCAGCGCGACCGTGATCGGCTGCGAATCACCGCTGGAGAACACCACGCCGAACAGGAAGTCGTTCCAGATCTGGGTGAACTGCCAGATCAGGCAGACCATGATGATCGGCGTCGACATCGGCAGAATGATCCGACGGAAGATGGTGAAGAAGCCGGCGCCATCCAGACGTGCCGCTTTCACCAGTGCGTCCGGAATACTGACGTAGTAGTTGCGGAAGAACAGCGTGGTGAACGCCAGACCGTAAACGACGTGGACGAACACGAGACCTGTGGTGGTGCTCGCCAGGCCCATTTTGCCCAGTGTGAAAGACGCCGGCAGCAGGACGGTCTGGAACGGCAGGAAGCAACCGAACAGCAGCAGGCCGAAGAACAACTGCGAACCGCGGAAGCGCCACATCGACAGCACGTAGCCGTTCAGCGCACCGATGGTGGTGGAGATCAGCACCGCCGGAACGGTGATCAGGAACGAGTTCCAGAAGTAGCCCTTCACCGTCGCCCAGGCTTTGATCCAGCCGATGGCCGTCACTTCGGTCGGCCAGCTGAGCAGGTTGCCGCTGCCGATGTCTTCCGGCGACTTGAAGCTGGTCAGCAGCATGACCACCAGCGGCACCAGATAAATGAATACCGCAACGATCAGCACCACATAGATGGCGACGCGGCTCAGGCTGAGGGCGGGCTTGTTGGCGAGACTAGTCATTGCGCTTGGCCCTCAGCTCGGAATACAGATAAGGCACGAGGATGGCGAGAATCGCGCCGAGCATCAGGATCGCACTGGCGGAACCCATGCCCATCTGGCCACGGCTGAAGGTGAACGAGTACATGAACATCGCGGGCAGGTCAGACGAGTAGCCCGGGCCACCGGCCGTCATGGCCGCGACCAGGTCGAAGCTTTTGATGGCGATGTGCGCCAGAATCATGACCGCACTGAAGAACACCGGACGCAGGCTTGGCAGCACGACCTTCCAGTAGATTTTCGGCATGCTCGCGCCGTCGATCTGCGCAGCACGGATGATCGACTGATCAACGCCACGAAGGCCGGCCAGGAACATCGCCATGATGAAGCCCGACGCCTGCCATACCGCAGCGATCACCAGGCAGTAAACGACGCGGTCCGGATCGATCAGCCAGTCCAGGCGGAAGCCTTCCCAGCCCCAGTCACGCAGCAGTTTGTCCAGGCCCATGCCCGGGTTGAGCAGCCATTTCCAGGCCGTACCGGTGACGATCATCGACAGCGCCATCGGGTACAGATAAATGGTGCGGATAAAGCCTTCGCGGCGGATGCGCTGATCCAGGAAGACCGCCAGCAGCACGCCAACCACCATGCTGATGCCGATGAACATGCCACCGAACACCGCAAGGTTTTTGCTGGCTACCCACCAGCGGTCGTTATCGAACAACCGCGCGTATTGCGCCAGACCCACGAATTTGTAAGTCGGCAAGAAAGTCGAGTTGG
Organism: Pseudomonas sp. GW821-FHT02H06; assembly: GCF_059421525.1. Lineage (NCBI taxonomy): Bacteria > Pseudomonadati > Pseudomonadota > Gammaproteobacteria > Pseudomonadales > Pseudomonadaceae > Pseudomonas > Pseudomonas sp. GW821-FHT02H06. The sequence goes on along the minus strand of NZ_JBWKVD010000007.1, from coordinate 190,314 downwards.
TGAACGACAGAACGAACGTCCACAGGATATAGCCGTAGAAGCCCACCAATACGATGAACATGCTGGGCGCCAGCACCAGTTTGGGTAGCCAGCGCTGCAGTGCATCGAACGGCGAGGCTTTGCTGAACACAGCAACAGAACTCATGGTGAAATCCAGTACAGAAGAATGAAGAGTGCAAACACGCCGCCTTCTGCAGGAGTGGGCTTGCTCGCGATGCGGCGTGTCAGTGCCGTCTGAATTGGCTGACATGACGCCATCGCGAGCAAGCTCACTCCTACATGGAGCAAGCGGTGTTACGGCTTACTTGGCAGACTTGATCGCAGCGCCCAGCTTCTTCGCCGCGTCGGCCGGATCGGCTTTCGGGTCGTTGATGAAGTTGGTCACGACGTCAAAGAAAGCGCCCTGCACGGCCAGTGTGGTGGCCATGTTGTGCGCCATGCTTGGTTGCAGGCCGCCGGTTTTGGCGTCAGCCAGGAAGTCCTTGGCAGCGGTCTGGGCGCACGAGTCGAAACCGTACTTGCCCATGTCAGCCAGCATGTCGTTGCGAACAGGAATCGAGCCTTTGTTGATGCTGAAGACTTTCTGGAAGTTTTCACCCAACACGACCTTGGCGATGTCCTGCTGACCGGCAGCAGTACCCGCGTCCTTCTGCTTGAACACAGCCAGGGAGTCGATGTTGTAGGTAAAGGCCTTGTCGGTGCCCGGGAACGCTACGCACTCGTAGTCCTTGCCGGCGACTTTCTTGGCGGCGGTCCATTCACTCTTGGCCCAGTCACCCATGATCTGCATGCCGGCCTTGCCGTTGATGACTTTGGCGGCTTCCAGGTTCCAGTCCTGGCCTTTGCCGTCGGCATCCATGTAGGTGGCGACTTTCTTGAGCTCGGTCAGCGACTTGACCATTTCAGGGCCGGTCAGCGCAGCGTTGTCGAGGTCGACCAGTGCCTTTTTGTAACCATCAGCGCCCATGACAGAGAGAACGACGGCTTCAAAAACAGTGCTGTCCTGCCAAGGCTGGCCACCGTGGGCCAGAGGGATGAAGCCTGCCGCTTTGAGCTTGTCGCCCGCTGCGTAGAATTCTTCGAGGGTGGTAGGGGCTTTTTCGATACCGACTTTCTTGAAGACTTCCGGGTTGATCCACAGCCAGTTGACGCGGTGGATGTTCACCGGCACGGCGACGTAGTCACCGTCGTACTTCACGGTATCGGAGACTTTCTTGTCCAGCAGGCTGTCCCACTTCTCCTCTTTGGAGACGTTTTTCAGCACGTCGGTATCAAGCAGGCCGGTAGAGGCCCATTCCTGGATGTCCGGGCCCTTGATCTGGGCAACGCCAGGCGGGTTGCCAGCAACGGCGCGGCTTTTGAGCACGGTCATTGCAGTTGCACCGCCGCCGCCTGCGACAGCGCCGTCTTTCCAGGTGAAACCGTCTTTTTCAACTTGCGCGCGGAGCACATCGACAGCGGCTTTTTCGCCACCGGACGTCCACCAGTGCACAACTTCGACGGTGCCCTTGGCATCAGCCGCCATGGCGCTCAGAGGGAACAACGAGGCGAGGGAAATAAGTGCAGCGAGACGGGAAATCGAATTCATATCTGACCTTTCTTGTTGTTATGCATGAGCAAGTCGTGGCGCTTGCGCTGCGTGGATTCTAACCAAGGGGTTAGAGCGGACGGTAACGAAGGGATGCGCAAATGTCACAGGGCTGTGACATTGAGGAAAGGGACCGGATTACTCCACTCCACGCGGCAGATAGAGCGTGACCCGCAACCCGCCTTCGCGCATGTTCTGCAACGTCACTTCGCCGCCGTGGCTGTGGGCAATATTGCGGGCGATGCCAAGCCCCAGCCCGTAACCCTGCTGGTGTTTGCCGGCCAGCCGGAAGTGCGGTTCGAAGACTTGTTCCATTCGCTGTTCAGGCACGCCCGGGCCTTCATCTTCGACGTGAAGAATGAACGCGTCGGCGTCGTCTTCAACGAACAGGTGCGCACGGTCGCCGTATTTGATGGCGTTATCTATCAGGTTGCCCATGCACCGGCGCAGCGCCAGGGGCTTGCCGTAGTACATCGACATCGCCTTGCCGTGCAACGTGACACGGCCTGCACCGTCAGCGGAGAGATAGGGCTCGATCAGGCAATCCAGCGCGTGATTGAGGTCGACCGGCTCGATGTTCTCGTGAATGTCGGTGTCCTTCACGCACTGCAACGCGCCTTTGACCAGCAACTCCAGCTCATCCAGATCACGGGTGAATTTGGCCTGCATCTGTTCGTCTTCGAGCAGCTCGACGCGCAGCCGCAAGCGAGTGATCGGGGTGCGCAGGTCGTGGGAAATCGCACTGAACAGCTGGCCGCGTTCGGTCAGGTAACGGCTGATGCGATCGCGCATGGTGTTGAACGCGCGGGTCACTTCCACCACTTCACTGCCGCCGCCCTCCACCACCGGCTCGACGTCGGCGCCCAACGACAGATCCCGCGCGGCATGGGCCAGACGCTTGAGCGGGCCGCTCTGCCAGTGCACCAGCAGACCGATGAAGACCAGCAGAAAAATACTGGTCAAAGCAATGAACCAGACTTGCTGCGAGGGCAGGCCTTCCGCTTCGAGCATGGTGTAGGGCTCAGGCAGCAGCGAGGCGATGTACAGCCATTCGCCGGGCGACAGCTCGATCTGCGTGACCAGCACGGGCGGATTGACCGGTTCAAGGGTCAGCGCGTAATGGGCCCATGAGCGCGGAAGTTCGTCGAGTCTGAGACCGCTGTTGAAAATGCGCAGGTCTTCGGGACGCACGAAGCGGACGAGGATGTCGGGATCAGCGCCGAGGTTTTGCCGCAGCACCTGACCGACCACATCGATGACCGCCGTCTTGCGCACGGTGGGCTCAAGCACCTGCATTTCCAGCGGCCGATCGTTGAGGGACACAAAGAAACGCGTGCCGCCCATGCTGCGCAATTGATCGAGCACCAGCGGCCGAAACGCAACGGGGAGCGAGCGGAAGTAACTCACACTCGCCGCCATGGAAAAACCCAGACTGCGGGCGCTGGTGACCAGGCCTTCCATCTGCGTGGCGCGCAGTTGAGAGAGCCAGATCAGGCTGGACAGGGTTTGCGCCAGCAACACAGCGAGCAAGGTCAGCAGCAGCATGCGTCCGAGCAGCGAACGCGGCACCGGCAAGCGGCGTTTCCTGTCGGTCACCATCGAGTATCAGTAACCGTTGCCGGCTTGGGGCAGCACATTAGCTGCCAGCAGATAACCACTGCCTCGCACGGTGCGGATCAGTCGCGGCGCCTTGCCAGTGTCACGCAAACGCTGACGCAGGCGGCTGACCGCCATGTCGACGATGCGCTCCAGCGGCATCAGCTCACGGCCGCGGGTGGCGTTGCCGATGGTGTCGCGATCAAGAATCTGTTGGGGGTTGTCGAGAAACAGTTTGAGCAGCGCGAAATCAGCGCCGGACAAAATCACTTCTTCACCGTCGTTGTGAAATAGCCGATGACTGACCATGTCCAGCCGCCATTCATCGAACACCAGCACTTCACCGCCGCTGCGTTCCTGGCCGAACTGGGCACGGCGCAACAGGGCTTTGATCCGGGCCTGAAGCTCACGGGGGCTGAAGGGTTTGGCCATGTAATCATCGGCGCCGAGCTCCAGACCAATGACGCGATCAGCCTCGTCGGAGCTGGCGGTGAGCATGATGATGGGAATATGCGGCTGACGCGGATGCTGCCTGACCCAACGACACAGGCTGAAGCCATCTTCATCAGGGAGCATCACGTCGAGAATCAGCAGGTCGCTGGCCTCTTCGTTGAATGCCTGGCGAAACTCCGCCCCATCGCCGACCGTGCGCACCTGAAAACCGGATCGGCTCAGGTAGGCTTGCAGCAACTCGCAAATCTCCTGGTCATCGTCGACCACCAGAATCGATTTACTGACAGCGTTCACATGGTCGTCCTTGTGAGCAATGGATTGTTGTTATAGGTGGAGCAGTTGCGAGCTTCAAGCTTTAAGCCGCAAGCCAGCCATGCGCGGCATTGACTTGCAGCTTATAGCTTGCCGCTTGCGCTCGCCGCGAACTGATCCAGCGCCACGCCTGCGCCCATCAGGCCGGGGTACTCGGCCGTGACCAGCCAGACCGGCACGTCATTGAAGTAATCCTTCATCAGTCCCTTCTCGGCGAACGCCTTGTTGAAGCCGCTCTGCATGAAGAAATCAACGAACCGCGGGATCACGCCACCGGCAATATACACGCCGCCGCGTCCGCCGACAGTCAGTACGTTGTTGCCCGCCACCCGGCCGAGGAATACACAGAACTGCTCGAGCACCGCGCTGGCGACCGGATCGCCCTTGAGCGCCGCCGAGGTAATGGCCGCCGGGGATTTGAGTTCAGGCTCGATCTCGTCCAACCCGCAGCTGACTTGATACAGCAGCAACAGCCCGGCGCCACTCAGAATCGTCTCGGCGCTGACATGCTCGTGGGTCGCCATCAACCGCATCCACAGCAGGGCTTCGCGAGGCGTGCCGATCGGCAAATCAACGTGACCGCCCTCCCCCGGCACCGCAGTCCATCGCGCTTCGCCGCTGCGGATCAGCGTGCCGACGCCAAGTCCGGTGCCTGGCCCGATCACCACCCGCGCGCCGCGAGGGTCGCCCTTGCCATGACGCACGGTCAGGTACTCGTCGTCCTTCAGGCGGGTCATGCCCAGCGCCATGGCGGTGAAGTCGTTGACCAGGATCAGGTGGTCGATCTTCAGCTCGGCGCAGAATGCCTGCCGATTGATCTTCCAGTGGCTGTTGGTGAAGTGGAAATCATCGCCGGTCACCGGCCCGGCCACGGCCAGGCAAATGGAGGTGACATCACCGCGCTGCAATTCCAGGTCCTGCAAATAGACCGTCAAGGCCTTTTCAGGACTGGCGTAATCGACCGTCGCGAATACGCGAATCGAATGCAACTGGTCGTCTTCCCAAATGGCAAACCGCGCATTTGTGCCGCCGATATCACCCACCATCGCCAATGTCACTTGAGCGTCTCCAGATTCGAAGTAAAGGCGCTGGCGCCCTTCTCTGCCGAGCTGAAGGCCATGCGCATGAAGCCGAACAATTCGCGCCCGCTGCCCACGTTATGGGACAAGCGACCGATGGCCGGCTCTCTGGCGGCCAATTCTGCCGGTTCGACCAGAACTTGCAACGTTCCTTTCACGCCATCGACACGAATGAGATCCCCATCACGCACCAACGCCAGCGGTCCGCCGTCGGAGGCTTCCGGGCAAACGTGAATCGCCGCCGGGATTTTCCCGGACGCGCCGGACATGCGCCCGTCAGTAATGAGCGCCACTTTGAACCCACGGTCCTGCAGCACGCCCAGAAACGGCGTCATCTTGTGCAGCTCCGGCATGCCGTTGGAGCGCGGCCCCTGGAAGCGCATCACCGCCACGAAATCGCACTCCAGTTCGCCCGCCTTGAAGGCGTCGGCGAGGTCCTGCTGGTCTTCGAATACTTTGGCGGGGGCTTCGACGATCTGATGCTCCAGCGCAACGGCAGAGACTTTCATCACGCCACGGCCCAGGTTGCCTTCCATCACCCGCAGGCCGCCCTCGGCCGAGAACGGACGGGCAATCGGGCGCAGGACGTTTTCGTCGAGGCTTTCGATCGGGCCATCGCGCCACACCAGTGTGCCTTCTTCCAGGAACGGCTCCTGGGTGTAGCGACGCAGACCACGGCCCATGACCGTGTTGACGTCTTCGTGCATCAGGCCCGCGTCGAGCAGCTCACGGATCAGGAACGACATGCCGCCGGCAGCCTGGAAGTGGTTGATGTCGGCTTTGCCGTTCGGGTAGACGTGGGACAGGGTCGGCACGACTTCCGACAGATCGGCCATGTCCTGCCAGGTCAGCTGAATGCCCGCGCACTGGGCAATCGCCGGCATGTGCAGCGTGTGGTTGGTGGAACCGCCCGTCGCGTGCAGGGCAACAATCGAGTTGACCAGCGAACGTTCGTCCACAATCTCTCCGAGAGGGATGAAGTCGCCGCTTTGTTTGGTCAGACGCGTGACCTGGAACGCCGCCTCGCGTGTCAGGGCATCGCGTAGCGGTGTGTAGGGATTGACGAAAGAGGCGCCCGGAAGATGCAGACCCATGACTTCCATGAGCAACTGGTTGGTGTTCGCCGTGCCGTAGAACGTGCAGGTGCCCGGGCCGTGGTAGGACTTCATCTCCGAGTCCAGCAGCTCTTCGCGGGTCGCCTTGCCTTCGGCGTAGCGCTGCCGCACGTCGGCTTTCTCTTTGTTGGAGATGCCCGAGACCATCGGCCCGCCCGGCACGAAAATCGTCGGCAGATGACCGAAACGCAGCGAGCCCATCAGCAAGCCCGGAACAATCTTGTCGCAGATGCCCAGCATCAGCGCACCGTCGAACATGTTGTGGGACAACGCCACCGCCGTTGCCATCGCAATGACTTCTCGGCTGGCGATACTCAACTCCATGCCCGGCTCGCCCTGGGTGACACCGTCACACATGGCCGGAACGCCACCGGCAAACTGCCCCACCGAGCCAATTTCGCGCAGCGCTTTTTTGATCTGTTCGGGGAAGTGTTCGTACGGCTGATGCGCCGAGAGCATGTCGTTGTAGGAAGAGACGATGGCAATGTTCGCCGCATTCATCATGCGCAGGCTGTTCTTGTCTTCGGGACCACATGCCGCGACGCCGTGGGCGAAGTTGGCACATTGCAACTTGCCGCGCATCGGCCCGTCGCTCGCCGCACCCCGGATCAATTGCAGGTAGCGTTGACGGGTTTCACGGCTGCGAGCAATCAGCCGTTCGGTTACCTCAAGGACGCGGGGATGCATGTCATGGACTCCAGGCTAGCGATGTGGTCACTCGTTCAGGCGCTTTCACCAGGCTGCGATCAAATCCGGGGCTCAGACGAGAGCGACGGCAAGCACTTGATTTTCAGCCAGTTGTGACGGCCAGACGGGTTTCTATTTGTAGATAAAACAAAATACTGCCACTAAAAGGGGTTGTTTTCTATTTTTATGAGAATAATCTTGTAATTCCAACAACAAATTCTTGAGGACGGGTGTATGACTCTCCGCATCGCAATCAATGGCTTTGGCCGAATCGGCCGCAACGTCCTACGCGCACTCTATACCCAAGGCTACCGTCAGGACCTGCAAGTCGTCGCCATCAACGACTTGGGCGACAGCGAGATCAACGCCCACCTGCTGAAATTCGATACGGTTCACGGGCAATTCGACGGCTCCGTTGAACACGATCAGGAAAGCCTGACCGTCAATGGTGACCGAATTGCGGTCAGTGCGATCCGCAACCCGGCCGAGCTGCCGTGGAAATCCCTGGACATCGACGTGGTGTTCGAATGCACCGGCCTGTTCACCGACCGCACCAAGGCCGCTGCCCACATCACCGCCGGCGCCAAGAAAGTGATTATTTCTGCACCGGCCAAAGGCGCCGATGCGACGATCGTCTACGGCGTTAACCATGATGTACTTCGCCAATCCCATCAGGTCATCTCCAACGCATCCTGCACCACCAACTGCCTGGCGCCGGTCGCTCAGGTGCTGAACCGTGAACTGGGCATCGAGAGCGGTCTGATGACCACCATCCACGCCTACACCAACGACCAGAACCTGATCGACGTCTACCACACCGACCCGTACCGCGCGCGTTCGGCTACCCAGTCGATGATCCCGAGCAAGACCGGCGCTGCCGAAGCGGTCGGCCTGGTGCTGCCGGAACTGGCGGGCAAGCTGACCGGCATGGCCGTGCGTGTGCCGGTGATCAACGTGTCGCTGGTCGACCTGACCATTCAGCTCAAGCGCGATGCGACGGCCGAAGAAGTCAACGCGATCATGAAAGAAGCGGCCCAGCATTCGAAGATCCTCGGATACAACACCCTGCCGCTGGTTTCCCACGACTTCAATCACAACCCGCTGTCGTCGATCTTCGATGCGAACCACACCAAAGTCAGCGGTCGCCTGCTGAAGGTGCTGGCGTGGTACGACAACGAATGGGGCTTCTCCAACCGCATGCTGGATAACTGCCTGGCGTTGATGAACGCCGAGTAAGCAAGTAACGGGATCCCCTCAATGTAGGAGCGAGCTTGCTCGCGAAGACGGAATTCAAGCCGCTGGACCGTCAGCGGATTTACCAGGCTCTTCGCGATCAGCTCCCTCCCCGGTAATGACTGCCGTCCCGGCGAACGGCCCTTACAATCTGTGCAAATCCCTGCCTTGACCTGACGTCTAGATGATAAGCATTATCATCTGCTGAATTCTGGTCGGGTGTCCCCGTGACTCAGTCGCACTTCAATACTGTCTTTCTCGCCCGGCGAACCATGCTGTTGCGCACGCTTCAGCGCATGGTCCGCAGCCACACCACCGCCGAAGACCTGCTCCAGGAAACCTACCTGCATGTCACCCGCGCACTCACCGAGCGAGCCATCGAGCACCTCGAACCCTTCGTCTTCCAGACCGCGCGCAATCTGGCCCTGGATCATCTGCGCGCCCGCCGCGTTCACGCGCGCACCATCAATGACGATGCGCCGATCAGCGATATTCATAATGTCGTCGCCCCCCACTCCGCGCTGGAGGACGCCGCCCACGCCAACCGTCTGCTGGAAAGCCTGAGCGCGAGCCTGGAAACCCTGTCGCCCCGGCAGCAGAAAATCTTCACCCTCAGTCGGCTTCACGGCGCAAGTTATCTGGAGATCGCCGAGCAACTGGGCGTGTCCACCAGCACCGTGCAAAAAGAATTGAAGCTGATCATGACGCTCTGCCTGAGTGTCGCGGCGCGCCTGGATCACTGAGTTTCATCCGCAAGAATTCGTCAGTGGGTGCTTCTGAGTGACGCTACAATGCCGGCCAAACCGTGGACCTGAGGACGCTCCTTGACGGACTCCCAATCACCCCGCCGCGCTCAAGCCGATGCAGCGGGCGCTGCCGAGACGATGGACCAGGCCCTGACCTGGCTGATCGAGCTGGAAATCGCAGATGCCGCAACCCACGCGCGCTTTCTGGAATGGCTCGAAGCCGATCCCGCCCACCGAGAAGCGTTTGCCAGCGCCGAGGCCGTGTGGCACTCGCAAACGGTATTCGATGCAGCAGCGGTGCTGGCTGTGCGGAAAAAAACCTGACGCCGGACTGCTCGCCAAGCTGCGGCGCCATTGCTTCAAACCTGATGATCTGACACTCACCGAAATTATTTTTACGCGATAGCCGCGACCCGTACGTCTAGTCATAGCCAATGCAACTGATTCCTATTTGAATCATCTCGCAACAACTATGACGACCCGCACGACAGGGAGCGCTATCCATGCTGTCCAGCTTCAACCCCGCCTCATCCGCCTCGGCAAACGCCACTCACCACCTCGGGCTTTCCCTGCTGACCATCACCGTTTTAGCGGCTGCAGTGCACAGTCCCGCCGTCACTGCCGCCGAGCAAACCAGCGCGCTGGAACTGGAGCAGATCACGGTCAGCGCCACGCGTCAGGCGCAGTCGGTGGATTCGGTACCCGGCACGGTGACCGTGCAGGACCGAGCGTCGCTGGATCGTCGCAACGTCAACAGCATTCGCGACCTGGTACGCGACGAGCCTGGCGTGTCCGTGGGCGGGGCCGGCCAGCGTGCGGGCACCAGCGGCTACAACATCCGCGGCATCGATGGCGACCGGATCCTGACGCAGGTGGATGGCGTCGAAGTGCCGGACAACTTCTTCCAGGGCCCTTTCGCCAACACCCATCGCAATTACGTGGATCCGGAGATCATCAAGCGCGTCGAGATCCTGCGCGGGCCTGCGTCGGCGCTGTATGGGAGCAGCGCCATCGGCGGCGCGGTGAGTTATTACACCCTCGACCCCGAGGACATCATCAAGCCGGGCAAGGATGTGGGCGCCCGTCTGAAAACCGGCTACAGCTCGGCAGACAACAGCTGGTTGAATTCATCTACGGTTGCCGGCCGCGCGGGGAATGTCGACGGTTTGCTGCACGTCAGCCAGCGCAACGGCCACGAGACCGAGTCCTACGGTGAGCATGGCGGGACCGGGCTGTCCCGCACGGCAGCCAACCCGGAAGACGCCCGCGCAACCAATGTGCTGGCCAAGCTGGGCTGGAACTATGGCGACAATGATCGTCTGGCGTTCACTTACGAGAAGTACAAGGACGATACCCATACCAATCAGAAGAGTGTGGTGGGTGGGCCTTTCAATGCTGGTGTTGGCTTCGGCTACTACGGTTCACGCGAAGGAAACGACGTTATCACCCGAGAGCGGTTTGGCCTGGAAAACAGCTTTGCGCTGGACAGCGTGCTGGCTGACAACGCCAAGTGGAGCTTGAACTACCAGATTGCGAAGACCGATCAAAATACGCTTGAAAGGTATCTTCCCTCTAACCCCAGAAGCGGGGCGGTTTTGCGAGATGTCTGGCGCACCCGCGACACCCACTACAAGGAACGCCAATGGATCCTCGACGCACAGCTGGATAAAGCGTTCGACATTGGCGACACCCAGCACTTGCTGACGTACGGCACGACCCTCAAGCAACAGAAGGTGACAGGGCTTCGAACAGGATCAGCCACCTGTGCGTCGGTCGTCGGAACCTGCCGCACCATCGGTGCAGTCAGCACCACTGCCTCCGACATCGTGGCACCCACCCACGACTTCCCGAATCCGACGATCACCACCTACGCGCTGTTCGCCCAGGATCAGATCAAATGGGGCGACTGGACCTTCATGCCCGGCGCCCGCTACGACTACACCACGCTCGAACCGCACGCCACGGATTCATTTCTGAAGAGCGTCAACCTGACCAGCAAGAGCCAGTTCGACGACAGCACCAAAAAATGGCATCGCCTATTACCCAAGCTGGGGCTGACGTATGCGTTCAACGACGCCTACACCTGGTACGGCCAGTACGCCGAGGGCTTCCGCACGCCGAGCGCCAAAGCCTTGTATGGCCGCTTCGAAAACACCCGGGGCAATTACGTCGTCGAGCCCAATCCCGACCTGAAACCGGAGACCAGCAAGAGCTACGAAACCGGGCTGCGCGGTCACTTCGACGAGGGCACGTTTGATCTGGCGGTGTTCTACAACACGTATCGCGACTTCATTAATGAGGACGCAGTGATTCCAGCCAACTCCACCACCACGACCTTCCAGTCCAACAACATCAGGCACGCCACGATCAAGGGCGTTGAGCTCAAGGGCCGGCTGCACCTGGACAGCTTCGGCGCACCCGAAGGCCTCTACACCCGAGGCTCGCTGGCCTATCTGTACGGCCGCAACAACGACACCGGCCAGCCCCTCAATAGCATCAACCCGCTCACCGGCGTAGTCGGGCTGGGTTATGACCAGAACAACTACGGCGGTTTGCTTAACTGGACGCTGGTCAAGCGCAAGACGCGGGTCGACACCAGTAACTACTACGCCCCCGACGGTGCCACCCGGTTCAAGACGCCGGGCTTTGGCCTCGTCGATCTGACGGGCTATTACAAAGTCACCAACGACATCACGGTCAGCGGTGGCCTGTACAACCTCGCGGACAAAAAATACTGGCTGTGGGATGACGTGCGCGGCTACGACGGTGTTGGCGAAGCCGGCGCCACCGCCCCCGCCAACCTCGACCGGCTGACCCAGCCAGGCCGCAATTTTGCCGTGAACGTGGTGTGGGATATCTGACCGATCCCCGTTGCAGGTGCGTGATTTTTTACGCGCCTGCAACGCTCGTTCGTCTTGTTAACAAACGCCTCATTTACAAGGAAGACCCTATGACCGACAACGCCATTCGTCGCTCGCAACGACTGAACCAGATCACCCATGCCCCCCATGAACAACTGGACAAGGCGGTGAAAGCCAACGCGCCGTTCGAGACACTGGCCAGCTACCGCCGATTCCTCAGCGCCCAATACCTGTTCCAGGAAGAGCTGAAAACGCTGTACACGCACCCGCAGTTGATCGAGCTGATTGCCGACCTGCCCGATCGATGCCGCGCCGAACAGGCCAAAGCCGATCTGCTTGATCTTCAGGCTGACATGCCTGCCCCGGTCGCTGGCGCGGTCGATGGGCCCAGCCTCGCCGAGGCGCTGGGCTGGCTGTTCGTCTCGGAGGGTTCGAAGCTGGGCGCCGCCTTTCTGATCAAACGCGCCGTGGCCTTGAACCTCAGCGAGACGTTCGGCGCGCGCCATCTGGGTGAGCCGTCAGGCGGTCGCGCCGAAGGCTGGAAACGCTTTGTCCGGATCATTGACGATCTGCCGTTCAACGCCGAACAGGAGCGCGAGATAGACCGTGGCGCAGTGGCGGCCTTCGAACGTTTCAACGTGCTGCTGCAGCACGCCTACGCTCCAGCGTCTGAAGCGGAACCCGCCTGACGCCGGGCCTTTTGCGCCCGGCACTGATAAGCTGAGCGCCTTTGCGGGACCTGAAAATCCCGCAACACCTGTTCACTCTGCATTACCGAGACCATGACCCGTACTCCACCCGGCAGTAAACTGTCCCGCATCCTGTTTGGCATTCTCGCCTACGTGAGCCTGACCATCGGCATCATCGCGATTTTCATTCCGGGCCTGCCCACCACCGAATTCATTCTGCTGGCGGCGTGGGCGGCGACGCGTAGCTCGCCGCGCTTGAGCGCCTGGCTCGAGAATCATCGGGTGTTCGGACCGATGCTGAGCAACTGGCGAAACGGCAAGATGATTGCGCGCAAGGCCAAGATCAGCGCCACGGTCACCATGCTGATCTGCGCGGTCATGATGCTGGTGCTGCTGAAACACAATTGGTGGATCTACTTCGCGGTAGCCGGCATGGTGCTGGTCAATCTGTGGATCTGGTCACGGCCTGAGCCTTCGCGGCGTCAGGTGTAGGACCGGCTTCAGCCGGGAAGTGGGCCGGTTTCACACCTGGTTCTGAAGTGTGACCTCTGACCCCTTCCCGGCTGAAGCCGGTCCTACAATCAATGCGCGGCATATGAACCTGAACCCGAGGCAGCCCTGCAGGTCTGTCCTCTTAGGTCCATCACCTTTCCCAGGAGCCATCGTCATGTTCGAGCCAGGTCATCTGCACATCGTCCACCCCGCTCTGCAACCACACGATGTCGGCTACGACCTTCACATTCGTTACGAAGTCAGCCAGACCGATTCGGGACCGGGCATGCAGTTCACCCTGGAAGGCGACATCAATGGCCAGGCGGTCAGCGAAACATTCGAGCTGCCGAAGGACAAGGCCTACAATTTCGCCAGTGATGCCTCGCGCAGACTCGAAAAGCATGGCCTGCCGAGAACCACTGACCTGCACGCGATGCACGGCGAGTACGACCGGATGTTCGAAGACATCCGCCACACGCTCGACATGAAATCCGGTGATCCGGTGAAGCCGGAGCATCTGGAATAGACCAGCACGCTGACCCGTCTCGGGACCGCGATGGGTGATGAGATTACTGGCATAATCGCCTCCCTCACTCCCGCGGGTCCTTTCTCTCCCCATGCGCATTCACGTCACGTTCATCGACCGCGTCGGCATCACTCAGGAAGTGCTTGCCATCCTCGGCGCACGCAACCTGAACCTCGATGCCGTGGAAATGGTGCCGCCCAACGTCTATATCGACGCGCCGACGCTGAGCCATGACGTGCTTGAAGAACTCAAGGACCGGCTGTTTCGCGTGCGCGGCGTGGAAGCGATCACGGTGGTCGACATCCTTCCCGGCCAGCGCCGCCACTTGCAGTTGGATGCCCTGCTGGCAGCAATGACCGACCCGGTGCTTGCCCTCGACAGCGCAGGCCATGTGCTGCTGGCAAACCCGGCGCTGGTTGCGTTGTATGGCCGGGAACCGACGGGGGAATCGATTGGCGAACTGTTCTCCGATGATGGCCTGCAATCGGCGCTGCTGGAAAACGGCTTTCGTCTGCCACTGCGCGAAGTCACGCTCAACGGCGAGGCCTTGCTGCTCGATGCCACACCAATCACCGACGCGGGCGCATTGCTGACCCTTTACCAACCGAGCCGAATCGGCGAACGCCTGTCGGCACTGCACCACGATCACGCCGAAGGGTTCGATGCGCTGCTGGGCGACTCCGCGCCAATCCGCACACTTAAAGCACGCGCACAGCGGGTCGCGGCACTGGATGCGCCACTGCTGATTCAGGGCGAAACCGGAACGGGCAAGGAACTGGTGGCGCGGGCGTGTCATGCCGTGAGCGCGCGCAATGGAGCGCCTTTTCTCGCGCTGAACTGCGCGGCGTTGCCGGAGAACCTCGCCGAGAGCGAACTGTTCGGCTACGCCCCTGGCGCCTTCACTGGTGCGCAACGGGGCGGCAAACCCGGGCTGATGGAGCTCGCCAACAAGGGCACCGTGTTTCTCGATGAGATCGGCGAGATGTCGCCGTATCTGCAAGCCAAATTGCTGCGCTTCCTGAACGACGGCAGTTTTCGGCGGGTCGGCGGCGATAAGGAGGTGCAGGTCAACGTGCGCATCCTGAGCGCCACCCACCGCGACCTGGAGAAAATGGTCGCGGAGGGCACCTTTCGCGAAGACCTCTTTTATCGCCTCAACGTGCTCAATCTGGACGTGCCGCCTTTGCGTGAACGCGGTCAGGATATCCTGATGCTGGCACGCTATTTCATGGAGCAGGCCTGCACGCAGATTCAGCGACCGGTCTGCCGCCTCGCCCCGACCACCTACCCTGCTCTCCTTGGCAATCGCTGGCCCGGCAACGTTCGCCAGTTGCAGAACGTGATCTTCCGCGCGGCGGCCATTTGCGACAGCTCGCTGGTCGACATCGGCGACCTCGACATCGCCGGCACGTCGGTGGCGAGGGGCAGTGATGGCGAAATCGAAAGCCTTGAAGCGGCGGTCGAGGATTTTGAAAAGTCGCTGCTGGAAAAGCTCTACAGCCAATACCCATCGACGCGGCAACTGGCCGCGCGGCTGCAAACATCCCACACTGCGATCGCGCACCGGCTGCGCAAATACGGCATTCCCGGAAAAAGCTAAAAAGCTCGACGGAGATTCACGGTCACTCAAGCGCCGCCATCTCGAATCAATCCCCGGTCGGGTGGGAGCGAGCTTGCTCGCAAAGACATTATCCCTGCCGCTGCATATTCGGCGACTGTACCTGCCCCTTCGCGAGCAAGGTGGAGCGCCATCCCGGTCGCTCCCACAAGTCCGAGACACCCCACTCACCCACGGCGCCCGGAACGAAATCGAAACACCGTATCGAAAACATTCCAGCCATCCAGACATAACGTCTTTTGGCGTTCGGACGTTAAAACTCGACCGAAGCTCCTGTACTCCGTATCGATTTCGTTCCAGAAGCCCGCGCGACCCACACTACGCCAACTCGCGCAGCCCAACGTTTACGCCCCCTTCCCCACTTTGGCCGCAAACTTGCTATGCACTCACCCCATCACGCCCGGGCATAACGGGCGATTTATCATCTGGGGAGATTTCATGAGCGAGTTGCGCTTTACCGAAGACCACGAGTGGCTGCGCGCCGAAGCTGACGGCAGCGTGACAGTCGGCATTACCGCCTTTGCGCAGGACGCACTGGGTGACGTGGTTTTCGTGCAACTGCCGGAGCTGCAGTCCTACGACAAAGGCAACGAAGCCGCCACCGTCGAATCGGTTAAAGCCGCCAGCGGCGTGTACATGCCCCTTGATGGCGAAGTCGTCGAAACCAACTCCGCGCTGGATGCCAACCCGGAGTTGGTCAACAAAGACCCGCTCGGCCAGGGCTGGTTCTTTCGCTTTATTCCCTCTAATCCCGATGCTGTCGGCCAACTGCTGACTCAAGACGCCTATGATCGTCTGATCAAAGCCAACGCCGAAGCCTGAGGAGCGCGCAATGACTGACCGTATTGAACTGAGCACCGCCAACGAGTTCATCGCCCGCCACATCGGCCCGCGTGCCGCTGATGAAAAAGCCATGCTCACCACGTTGGGCTATGACTCCCTCGACGCGCTGACCGCCAGCGTCATCCCTGAATCCATCAAAGGTACCAGCGTTCTTGGCTTGTCCGCCGGGCAAAGCGAAGCCGACGCGCTGGCCGACATCAAAGCCATCGCCGGCAAGAATCAGCTGTTCAAAACGTACATCGGCCAGGGTTACTACAACACCCACACGCCAGCGCCGATCCTGCGCAATCTGCTGGAGAACCCGGCCTGGTACACCGCTTACACGCCGTATCAGCCGGAGATTTCCCAAGGCCGTCTGGAGTCGCTGCTGAACTTCCAGACCCTGATCAGCGACCTGACCGGCCTGCCGATCGCCAATGCCTCGCTGCTCGACGAAGCCACTGCCGCTGCCGAAGCCATGACCTTCTGCAAACGCCTGAGCAAGAACAAAAGCAGCAACAAGTTCTTCGCCTCCGCCCACTGCCACCCGCAGACCCTCGACGTGCTGCAAACCCGCGCCGAGCCGCTGGGCATTGAAGTGGTCGTCGCGGACGAAGCTCAACTGACCGACGTCAGCGAGTTCTTCGGCGCGCTGCTGCAATACCCTGCCAGCAATGGCGACGTGTTCGACTACCGCGAACTGGTCGAGCGCTTCCATGCGGCCAATGCCCTGGTCGCCGTGGCAGCGGATCTGCTGGCCCTGACCTTGCTCACTCCGCCCGGCGAATTTGGCGCTGACGTGGCCATCGGCAGTGCGCAGCGCTTCGGCGTGCCGCTGGGTTTTGGCGGCCCGCACGCGGCCTATTTCTCTACCCGTGACGCCTACAAACGCGACATGCCCGGCCGGTTGGTCGGTGTGTCCATTGACCGCTTCGGCAAGACCGCCCTGCGTCTGGCCATGCAAACCCGCGAGCAACACATTCGTCGCGAGAAGGCCACCAGCAACATCTGCACCGCGCAGGTGCTGCTCGCCAACATCGCCAGCATGTACGCCGTTTACCACGGCCCGCGCGGCCTGACCCGCATCGCCAACCGCGTGCATCACCTGACCGCGATTTTCGCCGAGGGCTTGAATCAGCTGGGCTTGAAGGCCGAGCAGTCGTTCTTCTTCGACAGCATCACCCTGAACACCGGCGCGAAAACGGCCGACCTGCACGCCAAGGCACGCGCCCACGAAATCAACCTGCGTGAAGTAGACGCCGAGCGTCTGGGCGTTTCGCTGGACGAAACCACCAAGCCAGCCGACGTCGAAATGCTGTGGTCTCTCTTCGCTGCTGAAGGCCAGGCCCTGCCTGACTTCGCCGCGCTGGCAGACAGCGTGGAAGCGCGCCTGCCTGCCGAGCTGAAGCGCCAGTCGGCGATCCTCAGCCATCCGGTGTTCAATCGCTACCACTCCGAAACCGAGCTGATGCGCTACCTGCGTCGCCTGGCGGACAAGGACCTGGCACTGGACCGCACGATGATCCCGCTGGGCTCGTGCACCATGAAGCTCAACGCCGCCAGCGAAATGATCCCGGTGACATGGGCCGAATTCGGCAACCTGCACCCCTTCGCCCCGGCCGAGCAAAGCGCCGGTTATCAGCAACTGACCGACGAACTGGAAGCGATGCTCTGCGCCGCCACCGGTTATGACGCGATCTCTCTGCAGCCAAACGCTGGTTCCCAGGGCGAGTACGCCGGTCTGCTGGCCATCCGTGCTTACCACCAGAGCCGTGGCGATGAGCGTCGCGACATCTGCCTGATTCCGTCCTCGGCCCACGGCACCAACCCGGCAACCGCCAACATGGCCGGCATGCGCGTGGTCGTGACCGCTTGCGACGCCCGCGGCAACGTCGACATCGAAGACCTGCGCGCCAAGGCCATCGAGCACCGCGAACACCTCGCGGCACTGATGATCACCTACCCGTCGACCCACGGCGTGTTCGAAGAAGGCATCCGCGAAATCTGCGGCATCGTTCATGACAACGGCGGCCAGGTGTACATCGACGGCGCCAACATGAACGCCATGGTCGGCCTCTGCGCACCGGGCAAGTTCGGCGGCGACGTGTCTCACCTGAATCTGCACAAAACCTTCTGCATCCCCCATGGCGGTGGCGGCCCGGGCGTTGGCCCGATCGGCGTGAAATCGCACCTGGCGGCGTTCATGCCGGGTCACGCGAAGATGGAACGCAAGGAAGGCGCGGTCTGCGCGGCGCCGTTCGGCAGCGCGAGTATCTTGCCGATTACCTGGATGTACATCCGCATGATGGGCGGCGAAGGCCTCAAGCGCGCTTCGCAACTGGCGATCCTCAACGCCAACTACATTTCCCGTCGTCTGGAAGAGCACTACCCCGTGCTGTACACCGGCAGCAACGGCCTGGTCGCCCACGAATGCATTCTCGACCTGCGCCCGCTGAAGGAAACCAGCGGCATCAGCGTTGATGACGTTGCCAAGCGCCTGATCGACTTCGGTTTCCACGCCCCGACCATGTCCTTCCCGGTCGCGGGTACGTTGATGATCGAGCCGACCGAAAGCGAATCGAAAGAGGAGCTGGACCGCTTCTGCGACGCGATGATCAAGATCCGCGAAGAAATCCGCGCGGTCGAAAGCGGCGCGCTGGACAAGGACGACAACCCGCTGAAAAACGCGCCGCACACCGCCGCTGAACTGGTGGGCGAATGGAGCCATCCGTACAGCCGCGAGCAGGCTGTCTACCCGGTGGCGTCATTGATCGAAGGCAAATACTGGCCGCCGGTCGGTCGCGTTGACAACGTGTTCGGCGACCGCAACCTGGTCTGCGCCTGCCCGTCGATCGAAGACTACGCTTAAACAACCACAGGCGCCTGGCCGCGAGCCGCAAGCGAAAGCCGATGAGGTTTCGCTTGCGGCTTGCAGCCTGCTGCTTGCTACTGCTTCACCTCCCGGAATCCCATCATGTCGCTGAGCGTATTTGACCTGTTTAAGATCGGCATTGGTCCCTCCAGCTCTCATACGGTGGGCCCGATGCGAGCGGCGGCGCGTTTTGCCGAAGGCTTGCAGCGCGATGGCCTGCTGGAAACCATCATCTGCGTCAAAGTCGAGCTGTACGGCTCACTCGGTGCCACCGGCAAAGGCCACGGCAGCGACAAGGCCGTGTTATTGGGCCTAGAAGGTGAGCACCCGGACACCGTCGATACCGAAACCGTTGCGGCGCGCCTGCAGCAGATTCGCAGCAGCGAGCGCCTGAACCTGCTCGGCCAGCACAGTATCGAATTCATCGAAAAGCATCACTTGGCGATGATTCGCAAGCCCTTGGCCTACCATCCCAATGGCATGATTTTCCGTGCCTTCGATGCCTCCGGCATACAGGTCCGCAGCCGCGAGTACTACTCCGTCGGCGGCGGCTTCGTGGTGGATGAGGACGCGGCTGGCGCGGATCGCATCGTGGAGGACCAGACGCCGCTGGTGTATCCCTTCAAAACTGCACGGGACCTGATGGTGCATTGCACTGCCAGCGGTCTTTCCATCAGCCAGATCATGCTGGCGAATGAAGCCGCGTGGCGCCCCGAAGCCGAAACCCGTCAGGGCCTGTTGCACATCTGGCAGGTCATGCAGGACTGCGTCGAGGCGGGTTGCCGCAACGAAGGCATTTTGCCGGGTGGCCTGAAGGTCAAAAGGCGTGCGGCGGCGCTGCATCGCCAGCTGTGCAAAAACCCGGAAGCCGCGCTGCGCGATGCGTTGTCGGTGCTCGACTGGGTCAACCTGTACGCGCTGGCGGTCAACGAAGAAAACGCCAACGGCGGCCGTGTGGTCACCGCGCCCACCAACGGCGCGGCCGGCATCATTCCTGCGGTGCTGCATTACTACATGCGCTTCATCACCGGGGCGAACGAGGACGGCGTCGTGCGTTTCCTGCTCACGGCGGCGGCCATCGGCATTCTCTACAAAGAGAACGCGTCGATCTCCGGCGCCGAAGTTGGCTGTCAGGGCGAAGTCGGCGTGGCCTGCTCCATGGCGGCCGGCGCCCTGTGCGAAGTCTTGGGCGGCAACGTTCAACAGGTGGAAAACGCGGCTGAAATCGGCATGGAACACAACCTCGGCCTGACCTGCGACCCGATTGGCGGCCTCGTTCAAGTGCCGTGCATCGAACGGAACGCAATGGGCTCGGTGAAGGCCATCAACGCAGTGCGCATGGCCTTGCGCGGCGACGGCCAGCACTTTGTCTCGCTGGATAAAGTGATCCGCACCATGCGCCAGACCGGCGCCGACATGAAAAGCAAATACAAGGAAACAGCCCGTGGCGGGCTGGCCGTGAACATTATCGAGTGCTGACATCAGCCCGAATTCATAGGGTCCCCTGCCCTGCGCGGGGAACCCGGAACCGCTTTCAAGGAGTGACCCATGACCACCGAATTGCTGAAGACCCCGCTCAATGCCCTGCACCGTGAACTCGGCGCGAAGATGGTCGAGTTCGCCGGCTACGACATGCCCGTTCAGTACCCCGCTGGCGTCATGAAAGAACACCTGCACACCCGCGATCAGGCCGGCCTGTTCGACGTTTCGCACATGGGTCAGATCCTGTTGAGCGGCGCGGACGCGGCGAAAGCGCTGGAAACCCTGGTGCCCGTAGACATCATCGATCTGCCGGTCGGCATGCAGCGCTACGCGATGTTCACCAACGAGAACGGCGGCATTCTCGACGACCTGATGGTTGCCAATCTGGGTAACGATCAGCTCATGCTGGTGGTCAACGCCGCCTGCAAGAACCAAGACCTGGCGCACCTGCAGCAACACATCGGTAGCCCCTGCGAGATCACGCCGCTGTTCAACGAACGCGCATTGCTCGCGCTGCAAGGCCCGCACGCCGTCACCGCACTGGCGCGGCTGGCGCCGGAAGTCGCGAAAATGACTTTCATGCAGTACACCTCGGCGAAAATCGACGGCATTGACTGCTACGTCAGCCGCTCGGGCTACACCGGTGAAGACGGCTACGAGATCTCAGTGCCGGCAGATCAGGCAGAAGCCCTTGCACGTCGACTGCTCGCGGAGCCCGAAGTGGCGCCGATCGGCCTGGGCGCGCGCGACTCGCTGCGACTGGAAGCCGGGTTGTGCCTCTACGGCCATGATATGGACACCGACACCACACCGATTGAAGCCAGCCTGCTGTGGGCGATTTCCAAGGTTCGTCGTGCCGATGGTGCACGTGCAGGCGGCTTCCCCGGTGCCGACAAGATCTTCGCCCAGCACCAAAGCGGTGCGGCGCGCAAACGTGTCGGCCTGCTGCCACAGGAACGCACACCCGTGCGAGAAGGCGCTGAAATCGTCGATGCCGATGGAAAGACCATCGGGACTGTCTGCAGCGGCGGTTTTGGCCCGACGCTGAGCGCGCCATTGGCGATGGGCTATGTCGACGCCAGTTTCACCGCGCTGGAAACACCGGTGTGGGCAATCGTCCGCGGCAAGAAAGTCCCGATGCAAGTGACAAAAACTCCTTTCGTTCCGCCACGTTACTTCCGCGGCTAAGTAACATCGTCAAAAAATGCGGCACCGCAACAGTGCATAAAACTGTGCGAGTGCCGCAGTCGGGCGCCAATGTTTACAACCGTTAAACTGTCAAAATATTGAACTTAGATACTCCTCTAAACATTAAAAACTATCGATCTTGCGAACGTGGTTAATGTTTTCAAAAAAGCCGAAAACCCCCATGAACACTGGCCCAGCCGGGGCTTGTTTTTTCAACGAGAGTTAGCGTAGAGTTTCTCGGACTGTGTTTGCATGGGTCGCTGGGATCGTGACCCGGGCAGTAGCGCCAAAAGCAATGCTACATCCCGCTCTACGTTTCTTCTTCCTGCAACCAGCCCAGTACTCTTTCCCGTGAAAGAGGCTGTCATTAATTTAATGCGTCAAGGAATAAGAAAATGTCTACACGTCAGAGCGGCACCGTTAAGTGGTTTAACGATGAAAAAGGTTTTGGTTTTATCACTCCTGAAAGCGGTCCGGATCTGTTCGTCCACTTCCGCGCTATTCAGGGCAACGGCTTCAAAAGCCTGAAAGAAGGCCAGAAAGTGACGTTCGTCGCAGTGCAGGGCCAAAAAGGCATGCAGGCTGACGAAGTACAAGCTGAAGCCTGATCAGCCGACGCAAAAAGCCCCTGATGGCCAACATCAGGGGCTTTTTTATGCCTGCGATTCCGTAAACTGCCGCTCCCATGTGAATGAGCGCAGCCATGACCTCAGTTAACGATGATGCGCAGATGTTACGCCCTCGGGGCGACTTTCCCCCCGCTGGATTGGGCCGGCGCATGGCTGCGATCAGCTACGACGCGCTGCTGTGCGTGGCATTGCTGATGGTCATTACGTTTATCTACAAGCTGGTCTGGATGGGCTTTATCGGCGAAGCCAGACTGCGCCAGCTCTCCGAGTCCGGCGCGCTCGACGCCGACCCGCTGCTGTCCTCGATTCTGCTGGTCACGCTGTTCGGCTTCTTCGCCAAATTCTGGACCCATGGGGGCCAGACGCTGGGCATGCAGGTCTGGGGGATACGCGTGCAGAACGCCGACGGAACGGCCATCAGCCTGTGGCAAGCGCTGCTGCGCTTCGTCGTCGCCATCGCATCGTGGCTGTGTGTCGGGCTGGGTTTCTTCTGGAGCCTGATGGACAAACAGAAACGCTGCTGGCATGACCTGTATTCCGAGACGCAACTGGTGCGGGTGCCCCGCACCAGGAATTGAACCTTCTGCATCTCGCCCACAAAAAAGCCGACCCAGGGGTCGGCTTTTCATAGCGCGGTGAATATCAGCCCGCGCGGCGCAGCAACCAGATGCCCGCCAGCGCACACACGCCCGCCGGCACCAGCACGGCGAAGAGGGGCGAGAAACCGAATACAAGGCTCGACGGGCCCAGCAGATCCTGAGCGATGCGGAAGGTGAAGCCCACGAGCACGCCCGTAAACACCCGTTGCCCCAGCGTCACCGAGCGCAACGGACCGAAGATGAAGGAAATCGCCATCAGCACCAGCGCCACGGTCACCAGCGGCTGCAGGATCTTGGTGTAGAACGCCAGCCAGTAACGACCGTTGTTCAATCCCTGATCGGCCAGATAACGCGCGTAACCATAGAGGCCAGTCATCGACAGCGACTCCGGCGGCAGCACCACCGTGCTCAGCAACTGCGGGCTCAACGCGACGTTCCAGCGCTCTTCGGGTGCGGTGACCACTTCGGTGCGACCGTCGTGGAAGACCGTCGTGGTGACGTCCTTCAGCAACCAGTAATCGGTCTTGAAGTTGGCTTGCTTGGCAAAACTCGACGTCAGCATGTGGCGCTGGTCGTCGAAATGGTAACGGGTCACGCCATACAGGAGGCCGTTCGGTTGCACCGTGTTGATGTGGATGAACTCCTCACCCTGACGGTGCCACAGACCGTGTTTGGCGCTCTGGGCGTCGCCGGTGCCTTGAGCCAGCGAGCGCGCGGCCTGGGCTGAGGCTTCGGTCACCGGCGCGACGTACTCGCCGATCAACAGCCCGGCAACCATCAACACCAGCATGGGTTTCATGACCGCCCAAACGATACGGCCGATCGACACACCGGCGGCACGCATGATCGTCAGTTCGCTGCTGCTCGCCAGCGCGCCGAGACCGATCAGGCAACCGATCAGCGCAGCCATCGGCAGCATGTCGTAGAGGCGACGCGGCGCCGTCATCACCACAAAACTGCCAGCGTCCCAGAAGGTATAGGTATCGCTGATGTCGGCCATTTCATCGATGAAG
Source organism: Pseudomonas sp. GW821-FHT02H06 (assembly GCF_059421525.1). Lineage (NCBI taxonomy): Bacteria > Pseudomonadati > Pseudomonadota > Gammaproteobacteria > Pseudomonadales > Pseudomonadaceae > Pseudomonas > Pseudomonas sp. GW821-FHT02H06. The sequence continues at coordinate 166,714 of NZ_JBWKVD010000007.1, read as the reverse complement.
GCAAACAGCGAGGCGAGCCCGAGGATGATCCCCAGTACCGCCAGAATCGCCATGAACACGCTTTTGCCGATGTAACGATCGAGCTTAACCATGAGCCACCCCCGACACGCTGCGGCGACTCGCGATCTTCAGGCGCAGAGGCTCCCAGTAGAGCAACCCCAGTCCGATGGACAGAAACAGCGCATGCACCCACCACAGGCCGAGGCCCATCGGGATCTTGCCCTTCTCCAGCGCACCGCGCGCGGCGATCAGGATGGTGAGATAGGCCATATAAAGAAGAATCGCCGGAAGGAGCTTGAGGAAGCGGCCCTGACGCGGGTTGACCCGTGCCAGCGGCACCGCCATGAGCGTCACGATGAACACCAGAATCGGCAGCGAGACCCGCCATTGCAGCTCGGCCCGGTTGCGCAGGCTGTCTTCGCCGGTTAGCAATTCGCTGGTGGAGATGGCATCGCGGTCAGTGACCTCATCGCTGATGTCCGGCTTGGGCAGCAAAGCGCCGTAGGTGTCGTATTTGATCGCGCGGTAATCGGCCTGGCCGGGGTTGCCGTCGTAGCGATAGCCGTTATCGAGAATCAGGTAGCGCGTGCCGTCAGGCTTGATTTCCTGCCGGCCTTTTTCCGCGACCAGCACGGTGATGCCGTGGTCTTTCTTCTCGTCGAGCTTCTTCTCGGAGATGAACACGCCGCCCAGGTTGATGCGATCGTCGCTCATGGTCTCGGTGTAGGTCACCCGGCTGCCGTCACGCAGAAGCTGGAAACGACCCGGCACCAGCGTGTCGAATTCGGTCATCGCGTCCTGCTTGTTGATCAGCAACTGGAACTGGGTCGCGCCTTGGGGGGCGAGGCTGAAGCTGAGCCAGGCCACCAGCAGTGACACCAGCGCAGCCGGCGCGAGGGTAATCAGCAGCAGGCGTTGCTGGCTCATGCCAGTGGCGGCCAGCACGGTCATTTCGCTTTCGAGGTACAACCGGCCATAGGCCAGGAGAATCCCGAGGAACAACCCCAGAGGAAGGATCAGTTGCAGGAAGCCCGGCAGACGGAAACCCATGATCAGAAACAGGACACCCGGATCGAGTGCGCCCGATGCAGCCTGGGCCAGGTATTTGATGAAGCGGCCACTCATGATGATTACCAGCAGCACGGCACTGACAGCGCTCAGGGTAACCAGCACTTCTCGGGACAGGTAACGGAAGACAATCAAACCAGACACTCCAGGGTTGTCACGCTAAGGCGGCATGACAATGAAATGAATCAGCCATGATGCGCGCGACGGCGTACCACCAAAAAAATATGCGGCATTATCCTGTGATTGGGTGTGTCTGTCACTGCGCGCGCGGGATACTTCTGCAACCGGCACACGCGCGCACCCGGACGGGGTTGTCATCCATTGGCTCGCAGGGTCAAACTGCGGGCCTTGCCGCAGGCATGCCGGTGTAAATACCTCTGCGCCGCTGCCGAGCCGTGTGCTCAAGTGCGATAACTCACAGTTTATTCGGGGACCCCGACATGGAATTGGTTGTTAAAAGCGTCAGTGCAGAAACCTTGAAGACCGCCACACTGGTGGTCGCCGTCGGTGAAGGCCGCACGCTGAGCGACACCGCGAACACCCTCGACACCCTGAGCGGCGGCGCAATCAGCGCTGTTCTCAAGCGCGGCGACCTGTCGGGCAAGATCGGCCAGAGCCTGTTGCTGCACAGCCTGCCCAACCTGAAAGCCGAACGCGTGTTGCTGGTCGGTTCGGGCAAAGAGCCGGAGCTGAACGATCGCCAATTCCGCAAAATCATCAGCGGCGCGCTCAGCACCCTGAAAAGCCTGGGTGGCGTTGATGCCGCCTTTGCCCTCGATCAACTGAACGTCAAAAATCGCGACGTGTATGGCAAGAATCGCCTGCTGGTCGAATCCCTGGCCGACGGCGAATACGTTTTTGATCGCTTCAAGAGTCAGAAAGTCGATCCCCGCGCCCTGAAAAAAGTCACCCTGCTGACCGCCAAGGCCAACGTCGCCGACGTCGAGCGCGCGGCCAAGCACGCACAGGCCATCGCTGCCGGCATGGCCGTGACCCGCGACCTGGGCAACATGCCACCGAACATCTGCCACCCGACCTACCTGGGCGAGCAAGCCAAGGCGATGGGCAAAGCCAACAAGGGCCTCAAAGTCGAAGTCTTCGATGAGAAAGACATCGAAAAGCTGGGCATGGGTTCGTTCCTGGCGGTCGGTCAAGGCAGCGCTCAGCCGCCACGCCTGATCGTCATGCAGTACTCCAACGGCAAGAAAAGCGAAAAGCCTTTCGTGCTGGTGGGTAAAGGCATCACCTTCGACACCGGCGGTATCAGCCTCAAGCCGGGCCTGGGCATGGACGAAATGAAATTCGACATGTGCGGCGCCGCAAGTGTGTTCGGCACGTTGAACGCCGTGCTTGAACTGCAACTGCCAATCAATCTGGTGTGCATCGTCGCGGCGGCTGAAAACATGCCGAGCGGCAACGCCACGCGTCCGGGCGACATCGTCAAGACCATGAGTGGCCAGACCGTCGAGATCCTCAACACCGACGCCGAAGGCCGTCTGGTGCTGTGCGATGCGCTGACCTACGCCGAACGCTTCAAGCCACAGGCCGTGATCGACATCGCCACGCTGACCGGCGCTTGCGTCGTCGCGCTGGGCGGTCACACCTCCGGCCTGCTGGGCAACAGCGACGCGTTGATCACTCAGGTGCTGGAAGCCGGCAAACGCGCCGACGACCGTGCCTGGCAGCTGCCGTTGTTCGATGAGTACCAGGAGCAACTGGACAGCCCATTTGCCGACATCGCCAACATCGGCGGTCCGAAAGCCGGCACCATCACCGCGGCGTGCTTCCTCTCGCGCTTCGCCAAGGCCTATGAGTGGGCGCACCTGGACATCGCCGGCACGGCATGGCTGAGCGGCGGCAAGGACAAAGGCGCCACGGGCCGTCCGGTTCCGCTGCTGACCCAATACCTGATCGACCGCGCTGGCGTTTAAGCCGCTGCAAACGCGTCGGCCTCCCCGGTCGGCGCGTCCAGCGTTCTGGAATCACCCATGACCCAAGTCGATTTCTACATTCTGCCGAGTGCCGACCCCGTCGCGCGCCTGGACTTCGCCTGCAAACTCACCGACAAGGCCTGGCGCCTCGGCCATCGGGTGTACCTGCATTGCAGCGATGCCGGGCAACGCGAGGAACTGGACGCCCGACTGTGGCGCTTCCGGGGCGAAGCGTTCGTTCCCCATGGCGCGGTCGAAGACGACCAGGACGCACCCGTGGCGCTGGGTATCGGCAGCGACCCCGGCCAACATCAGGATCTGCTGGTCAATCTTGACCTGCGCATCCCGGACTTCTTCAAACGATTCGCGCGTGTCGCCGAGATCGTTGTCGAGGATCCCGCCATCCGCCTCGCGGCGCGCGAGAGTTTTCGCTTCTACCGCGAACAGGGCTATCCTCTGCAAGATCACCGGCTGCAGCGTCTTTGAGCACACGATGGATAATTCAAAACACCTGAAAGATTCAGCGCACCTGCTGGATGACCTCGAGTCGATTCGCCAGCTGTTGGGCGATGATCCGGCCCAGCCGCCTCTGTTGACCGAGTCCGTGCACAGCGACGAGCAGATCCCGCTGCTGTTCGACGTTGTCACCGGCCAGGTCGTGACCCTCGATGAGCACGAAGCCGACACCGACGACATTCCCCTGCTCACCCCCGAGCCGGTTGCGGCGACACCCCCCGCGCCAGCTGCCAACGTATCGAGCGCGTCGAGCGCCAAAGCACCGAATGCAGAGGCGCTGCTGCATCTGGACGCCGAGCTGCGTGCCGCCGCGCAGTTGATCATGCAAGACGTGATCGACGATTTCGCCCCGCACATCGAGAACGAGATCAAACGCCGCCTTGATGCGCGAATGGAACGGCTGCTGAGTCAATACAACAACTGAAGCTGTCTTCTGCCCCCACCCGGGAACGTGCGCAAGCACAGTCCTACAGATGCCCGCGATGATTCCGGGCATCACCGCTCGTAGCACCCGACCTACCGCTTGTAGCTTGACGCCGCCTTGAAAAGCTATACTCGTCGGCTTTTCCGACTCAAAGCAGATCAGGTTCCCGCCTCGCATGGACAAGACCTACCAGCCGCACGCCATCGAATCTTCCTGGTACCAGACCTGGGAGTCCGAAAACTATTTCGCTCCGCAAGGCGCGGGCGACTCGTACACCATCATGATTCCGCCGCCGAACGTCACCGGCAGCCTCCACATGGGGCACGGTTTCAATAACGCGATCATGGACGCCCTGATCCGCTTCCGCCGCATGCAGGGTCGCAACACCCTGTGGCAGCCAGGCACCGACCACGCCGGTATCGCCACGCAGATGCTGGTGGAGCGCCAACTCGAAGCCTTGGGTCAGAGCCGTCACGACCTGGGTCGCGACAAATTTCTCGAAAAAGTCTGGGAATGGAAGGATCAGTCCGGTGGCAACATCAGCCGCCAGATCCGTCGCCTGGGCTCGTCGGTCGACTGGAGCCGTGAGCGCTTCACGATGGACGACGGTTTGTCCGAAGCGGTTAAAGAGGCGTTCGTGCGTCTGCACGAAGACGGCCTGATCTACCGTGGCAAACGTCTGGTCAACTGGGACACCAAGCTGCACACCGCGATCTCCGACCTCGAAGTGGAAAACCACGACGAGAAGGGGCATCTGTGGAACCTGCGCTACCCCTTGGCCGATGGCGCGAAGACCGCTGAAGGTCTGGACTATCTGATCGTCGCCACGACCCGTCCGGAAACCATGCTCGGCGACGCCGCCGTCGCCGTGAACCCGAACGACGAGCGCTACAAGGCGCTGATCGGCAAGTTCGTCGAGCTGCCGCTGGTAGGTCGTCGCATCCCGATCATCGCGGACGACTACTGCGACCCTGAATTCGGCACCGGCTGCGTGAAGATCACCCCGGCCCACGACTTCAACGACTACGACGTCGGCAAGCGCCACAACCTGCCGCTGCTGAACATCTTCGACAAGAACGCTGCCGTGCTGCCCGCTGCCCAGGTGTTCAACCTCGACGGTACGCTGAACGACACCGTAGACGGCACCCTCCCCGCCGAATACGCCGGCCTCGACCGCTTCGAAGCGCGCAAGCAGATCGTGGCTGCGTTCGACGCCGCCGGGCTGCTGGTCAGCGTCGACGACCACGGTTTGAAAGTACCGAAGGGCGACCGCTCCGGGACCATCATCGAGCCGTGGCTGACGGATCAGTGGTACGTGTCGACCAAACCGCTGGCTGAACCGGCCATCGCCGCCGTTGAAGACGGCCGCATCGCCTTCGTGCCCAAGCAGTACGAGAACATGTACTTCTCCTGGATGCGTGACATTCAGGACTGGTGCATCAGCCGCCAACTCTGGTGGGGCCACCGCATTCCGGCCTGGTACGACGAGTCCGGCAAGGTTTACGTCGGCCGCGACGAAACCGAAGTCCGCGCCAAGCACAACCTCGGTCCTGACGTTGCCCTGCAGCAGGACAACGACGTGCTCGACACCTGGTTCAGTTCCGGTCTGTGGACGTTCTCCACCCTGGGCTGGCCGGAGCAGACCGACTTCCTGAAAACCTTCCACCCGACCGACGTGCTGGTCACCGGCTTCGACATCATTTTCTTCTGGGTTGCCCGGATGATCATGCTCACCATGCATCTGGTGAAGAACGAAGACGGTACGGCGCAGGTGCCGTTCAAGACCGTTTATGTCCACGGCCTTGTGCGTGATGGTCAGGGCCAGAAGATGTCCAAGTCCAAGGGCAACGTCCTTGATCCGCTGGACATCATCGACGGCATCGAGCTTGAAGCCCTGGTGCAGAAACGCACCTCCGGCATGATGCAGCCCAAGCTGGCCAAAAAGATCGAGAAGCAGACTCGCGACGAATTCGCCGACGGCATCGCCAGCTACGGCACCGATGCCCTGCGTTTCACCTTCTGCTCGCTGGCCTCCACCGGCCGTGACATCAAGTTCGACATGGGCCGCGTCGAAGGCTATCGCAACTTCTGCAACAAGATCTGGAACGCCGCGCGGTACGTGCTCGACAAGGGCGAAGACTGCGGTCAGAACGGCGAAGCGTTCGAGCTCTCGCTGCCGGATCGCTGGATCATCTCGCAGTTGCAACGCACTGAAGCCGAAGTGACCCGTCAGCTGGATCAATTCCGTTTCGACCTCGCGGCCCAGGCGCTGTACGAGTTCATCTGGAACCAGTATTGCGACTGGTACCTGGAGCTGTCCAAGCCGGTTCTGTGGGACGAGACGGCGCCGATCGAGCGTCAGCGTGGCACCCGTCGCACGCTGGTGCGCGTGCTGGAAGTCGCACTGCGTCTGGCGCATCCGTTCATGCCGTTCATCACCGAAGAAATCTGGCAGCGCCTTGCGCCGCTGGCCGGCATCGAAGGCAAGACCATCATGCTGCAACCGTGGCCGGTGGCGAATGATGCGCGCATCGACGTCGCGGCCGAAGGCGACATCGAATGGCTCAAAAGCCTGATGCTCGGCGTGCGCAACATCCGTGGCGAAATGAACATCGGCCCGGGCAAGCCGCTGCAGTTGTTCCTCAAGAACGTCAGCGCCGAAGACCAGCGCCGTCTGAACGAGAACGAGCACCTGCTGAAGAAGCTGGCCAAGCTTGAATCGTTCACCGTGCTGGAAGCCGGCGCCGAAGCACCGCTGTCCGCGACCGCGCTGGTCGGTGAGATGGAAGTGCTGGTCCCGATGGCCGGCCTGATCGACAAGGACGCCGAACTGGCGCGTCTGGACAAGGAAATCCAGCGTCTGCAGGGCGAAGTCCAGCGGGTTGGCGGCAAGCTGTCCAATGCCGCGTTCGTCGACAAGGCGCCGCCTGAGGTCATCGCCAAGGAACGCGCGAAGATGGCCGAAGCCGAACAGGCACTGGGCAAACTGGCGGAGCAGCACGCCCGCATCGCGAGTTTGTAATCCGACCAAATCAGCCGGCCTGAATCGCAGGCCGGTTGACGACCACGACCCCTGTAGGCGTGAGCGTGCTCGCGATAGCGGTAAATCAGCAACCTAACCGTTGACTGACACACGGTTATCGCGAGCAAGCTCACGTCTACAGGGGTTGTGCTTTCACGAGAATCGCATCACCGATGACCAGCCCCGACGCCCCCAAGCCCCAACGCAACACCCCACGCAAGAAAGCCAAACCTGCTCAACAGGCCAAGCCTGCCGCGCCGCGTGAGAAAGCCACCCTGCACCCGCGCAACCGCCATCAGGGCCATTACGACTTTCCGCGCCTGATCAAAAGCAGCCCCGAACTGGGCAAGTTCGTGATCCTCAATCCCTACGGCAAGGAAAGCATCGACTTCGCCAATCCGGCCGCGGTGCGGGTGTTCAACCGCGCCTTGCTCAAAGCGTTCTACGGCATCGCCCATTGGGATATTCCGGCGGACTACCTCTGCCCGCCAATCCCGGGGCGTGCGGACTACCTGCACTTTCTCGCCGACCTGCTGGCAGAGCGCAACGACGGCGTCATCCCGCGCGGCGCGTCTGTCACAGCGCTGGACATCGGCACCGGCGCCAACTGCATCTATCCGCTGATCGGTCAGGGCGAATACGGCTGGTCGTTCCTGGGCTCGGACATCGACAAGATCGCCCTGGCCTCGGCGGCGACCATCGTCAAAGCCAACGGCTTGAGCAAGAGCATCAGCTTCCGGGAGCAGACCAACCCTAAACACATCCTGACCCACCTGCTGCAGCCCGATGAGCGCTTCGACATCAGCGTGTGTAACCCGCCTTTCCACGCCTCGGCTGAGGAAGCGTTAAGCGGCAGCCAGCGTAAATGGCGCGCCCTCGGCAAGGCCGACCCCAAGCGCAAGCTGCCGGTGCTGAATTTCGGCGGCCAGGCGGCGGAGCTGTGGTGCGAAGGTGGCGAGGCGCGCTTTGTGACGCAGTTGATCAGCGAAAGCGCTCAGGTCGGGCAGCAGGTGCTGTGGTTCAGTACGCTGGTGTCCAAGGCTTCGAATCTGCCGCTGATTCAAAGCGCGCTGAAAAAAGCCGGGGCCGTTGAGAGCCATACGGTGGAGATGGGCCAGGGTCAGAAACAGAGCCGCTTCGTTGCCTGGACCTTTCACGACAAGACGCAGCAAGCCGCCTGGAAGGCGACACGTTGGGTTTCACCGCGCTAGGACGCCGGCGACCGAAGCGATAACCGAATCGCAGGCACAAAAAAACCGTGTCCGGATCGCTCCGTCACACGGTTTCCTCAACCAAGCAGCGTTTTCGCTTACTTGTTGACCGAGTCAGTCAGCACTTTGGCTGGTACGAACTTGACGACTTTCTTGGCAGCGATTTCGATGGCTGCGCCAGTCGAAGGGTTGCGGCCGGTGCGTGCTGGACGCTCGGTGACTTTCAGTTTGCCGATGCCTGGCAGAGTGATTTCACTACCGTTTTCCAGTTGGTCAGCGACGATTTGACCCAATTGGTCGAGAGCGTTGCGCGCGGTGGTTTTAGGCGCGTCGATAGCTTCTGCGATATCGGCGATCAATTGGTCTTTAGTCAGAGCCATGGTGGTGTTCCTTCCCTATCAAATTCGAATGGTTTGCAGAGTGTGGTACAGACGCGAAATGTAGATACTGTAAACGGCCTTTGGTTCGGCCGAACGCCCACAAACTGCACGCCTGGCGCGCTTGGGCGCTCAGGACCGGGCAAAACTAGCACAGCGCAACGCAAATATCCGCCCCTACCTACCCATTTGGTCAGCTTTATCGCCCATGAGGCGTAAAAAAGTCATATTAATGGACCGAGGTCAGCGTTTTCGGCCCTTCCAGAGCGTTCCGCCCCCCGTCTGCGGTACACTTGCCGACTTTCGCACGGGCCTGGTCTGGTCCCGGTCAGTTCCCCTTCAGCAGCCGAGAAATCCATGCCGATCCGTCACGCCATCGTCCACCTGATCGACAAAAAACCCGACGGCACGCCTGCCGTGCTCCATGCCCGGGACTCGGAGCTCGCCGAGTCGCAGGCCATCGAGAACATGCTGGCAGACCTCAACGAGAGCTATAACGCCAAACAGGGCAAAGCGTGGGGGCTGTTTCATGCCGAGTCCGGCGCGCACCCGTTCAGTGGCTGGCTGAAGGAATACCTGGATCAGGGCAAGGATTTCACCCAGTTCAGCCGCATCGCGGTCGAGCATCTGCAGAAGCTGATGGAAGAGTCGAACCTGTCGGTCGGTGGCCACGTGCTGTTTGCGCACTACCAGCAGGGCATGACTGAATACCTGGCGATCGCGCTGCTGCATCACAGCGAAGGCGTGGCGGTGAACGAGGCATTGGACGTGACGCCCTCCCGGCATCTGGATCTGGGCCAGTTGCACCTTGCGGCCCGCATCAACATTTCCGAGTGGCAGAACAACAAGGCATCCAAGCAGTACATCTCGTTCATCAAGGGCAAGAACGGCAAGAAGGTTTCCGAGTACTTCCGCGACTTCATCGGCTGCCAGGAAGGCGTCGACGGACCGGGCGAGACCCGCACCCTGCTCAAGGCCTTCAGTGATTTCGTCGAGAGCGAAGACCTGCCAGAAGAATCGACCCGCGAGAAGACCAAGGCGCTGGTCGACTATGCCAGCAGCCAGAGCAAAATGGGCGAGCCCATCGCTCTGGAAGAGCTGTCCGGCCTGATCGACGAGGACCGCCCGCGGGCCTTCTACGATCACATCCGCAACAAGGATTACGGCCTGTCGCCCGAGATTCCTGCGGATAAGCGCACGCTGAGTCAGTTCCGTCGGTTCACTGGCCGTGCCGAAGGCCTGTCGATCAGCTTTGAAGCGCACCTGCTGGGCGACAAGATCGAGTACGACGAAGAGAAAGGCACGCTGATCATCAAGGGACTGCCGACCCAGCTGACCGATCAGCTTAAACGCCGCTAAGCCTTGCCGAGGAGCCGACACCCGAATGTTCGTTCGTACCCTGAAGAAGTTCTTGCTCATCATGCTGGCGGTGGTCGTGTACCAGAACTGGGGCAAGATCGAAAATCTGGTTCACCCCTCCTCAGCTTTATCGGAGCACGCCCAGGCCAACGCCAAGGTGACGTTGTACGCCACCGACTGGTGCGGCTACTGCAAACAGACACGGCGTTTTCTCGACAGCCAGGGCATTCGCTACACCGAGTTCGATATCGAAAAAGACGCTGCAGGCCGCAAGGCCTATGAAGCGCTCGGCGGTCGCGGCATTCCTCTGATCGACGTAAACGGCACGCTGATCAGAGGCTTCAGCGAAGAGCAGATTCTCGCTGCACTCAAGTAGCATCGGGTAACAACTGTCACAACTGACAGTCACGACAACTTCGCGCCATCAGCCACATCAATCCGCAATTAAAACAAAGCGATTATCAGGCATCGCGATAAGCCCGGCATTGCACCGGGCTTATTTGCGCATGAGGTGTTTAAACAGCCTTGATTTGAAAACCAAAGCGCGGGAAGTGCACATGCACGGTGCCGGCGCGGTCGTCTTCGCGGCGCAGGATAATCTCTTCACGGCCGCTGAATACCAACTCTCCCGCCACTGCGTTAACCCCGTAATCCACGGCAGACACGGTGACCTGCTGGCCGACAGTAAAACCATTGGGGTCGGTGAAATCTTCATCGGGCACCGGCGCCGGGGTAGCCGCACGCGCGATTTCAACCGCGTCGCCCGAACTCAATTCACTCGGTGCGCCATGACCGAATGCAATAAGGCGCTCGTACCAGCTCAACACCGCCGGATAGGCATCGACCAGCGGGGACGTCACAGGGGTTTGTTTGAGGAACCACAGGGTATGAGCCACCGAGAAATCAGCGATCGAGGGAACACCCAGGAGGAAATCACCGTTGCGCTCAAGCTGGGTCTCCAGACGCGCCATCAGCGTCGGCCATTGATGCTGCGCCACTTCCAGTGGCACACGATTGGCGCTGCCGCCCTCGAAGAACGTGGCGCGGTCGGCAACGAATGCCTTAACAGCCTCAGGCGGAACCTTGGCGAACCGCACAGCGAGGGAGGCCGGTTGAAACACCAGGCTGACCGCGTGCAGGAACAGCACCGAATCCGCCCACGCCGCGAGACTCGCCGCTGTGAACTCCTGGCCTTCGGGATAAAACGTGGGTGACGATTTTTCCTGCTCCAGGCGCCGGGCGATCAACGCGGTGTCGCAATAAATGTCGGCGCCTGCTTGCAGGACGGGGGTTTTACGATAGCCGCCGGTGAGGGGCATGAGGTCGGGCTTGGGCATGATCGACGGGATGTTGACCGAGCGCCATGACAGGCCTTTGAAGCCCAGCATCAGACGGGCTTTTTCGGCGAACAGGGACGTTGGATAGTGGTGAAGAATCAACTCAGACATGCTTCGGGCCATCCGCAGGGAGAAACCACCAGCTTATCCCCCCGAAGCCCCACGGCATACCCGCTCAGGGTGATGGCGCGGCATCACTCGGCTGGATGTAGCCGGCGGCCAGGCACTCCTTGGCGCTTTTGCGCAGCTTTTTGATCAACCGCTCCTGCCGCAATGCGTCGCCCTTGTCGCGGCAGGCCTCCACATACACCAGCGCCATCGCCGGGCTCGAGCTGAAGAAGCGCGCACCTTTACCGCTTTGATGCTGGGCGAATCGGCGTTGCGGGTCATTGCTGATGCCGCAGTACAACGAACCGTTGGCCGCGCGCACCAGATACACGAACCAGGATTTGACCGGCACGGCTTCGGGCACGGGTGCGGTGGCGATTTCGGCTTCAGACATGCGGGACCGTGGACCAGTAGCGAGGGGAACGGATTCTATCAAGCGTCAGCGACTGGCCTGAAAAGCCTTCAGCCCTTTCTGGCCCTGCGCACGGATGGCGTTTTGCACAAGCGGCGTCCAGCCCAGTAATACGCCCTTTGTGCCGAGCGCCTGACGCGACCAGCGCCACAGATCGAACTGATCGTTGTGTTCGCAGATCTTGCCGTCGCGAAAAACAAACCGCGCCTGAATGTCGTTGACCACCGTGCGACCGGTCTGGCTGAACAGGTAGGTCGCGACCCAGTGTGCAGCGCCGGTCGTGGCATCGGCACGGACGTGGTCGAACACCACCGAGAAGTCACGGGCGCGGGAGGTCAGCATGCGCCACATATCGCCGGCATCCTGCCCGTGCAACTGGCCAAACACCGGGTCGGAAAACACCACGTCTTCGCTGTAGCACGCGGCCATCGCCTCGGCGTCCAGACGGCTGAACGCCTCGTAAAAGCGCGTAATCAGCGTGCTGTTGTGTTCGCTGGTAAAGGTCTCGCTCATGGGAACGCCGTCCATGGAAATAGGATGCCTGCACGATAAGCGGCCGCACCGTGGTTTGCACGGGCATTCGCAGGGGAAAAAATGTCAGCCCTCAGATTTTCTCGCTCGTGACACCCACGTAAAGCGCGCGCCCGGCGCCGAGACCGGCGATGATCGCGGCGACGCCGATGATGCCGAAGATCCAGCCGACCGAGTCCCAGTTGCCGGTCCAGTCATGCACGACGCCGACCGCGAAAGGCCCGAGCGACGCCAGGGTGTAGCCGAAGCCCTGGGCCATGCTCGACAGGTTGGCGGCGACATGGGAGTCCCGCGAGCGCAACACGATCAGGGTCAGTGCCAGGCTGAACGTGCCGCCCTGCCCCAGCCCAAGCACGATGGCCCAGGCCCACAATTGCTCAAGCGGTGCATAAAGGCAGCCAAACAGCCCCGCCAGTGTGAGCAGCATCACCAGCACAATCGCAATCCGCTGATCCTTGCCGCGAGTGGCCAGCCATGGCGCGGTCAGCGAGCTGACCAGTTGCACCATGATCGAACCGGACAACAGCAGGCCGGCGTCAACGGCAGTCAGTCCTCGCCCGATGAGGATCGACGGCAGCCAGCCGAACACGATGTAGGCCAGTGACGATTGCAGGCCCATATAAAGGGTGACTTGCCAGGCCAGAGGATCCCGGCGCAAACCGCGCACCCGATAAGCCACCTGATGCTGGCCATGACGTTGACGCGTCTGCGGCCACCAGAAGATCGCGGCGAGAATCGCCGGGACGATCCAGAAGCCGAGGCCAAGCGTCCAGTCGCTGCCGTTGCCGCTACCCAGCACTTCGCTCAACGGCACCGTTGAGCCCGCCGCAACGGCAGCACCCAGGCACAGCGCCATGGTGTAAACGCCCGTCATGGCGCCGGCCTGTTTGGCGAAATCGCGTTTGACGATGCCGGGCAGCAGCACCCCGATGATGCCGATGCTGGCACCGGCCATGATGCTGCCAGCAAACAGACCGAACTCGCCGAGCGAGCTGCGCAGAATGATGCCGCAGGTCAGCGTCAGCAATATGCCGAGCACCACGCGCTCACTGCCGAAACGCCGCGCGAGGATCGGCGCAAGCGGCGCGAACAAACCCAGACACAACACCGGTAGCGTGGTCAGCAAGCCGGCCGTGGCCGCCGAAAGTCCCAGGCTTCGCGACACCTCACTCAACAACGGCGCCATGCTCGACAACGCCGGACGCAGGTTCAGCGCCACCAGCACCAGGCCCAACAACAGGAACCATGGGCGCTTGAGCACAGGATGTTGCTGCTGAACTTGCTCGTCATCCGCTTCCGCGTCGATCAGCAGCTTGTCAATTTCATGGGGAGTCGAAGCATTGGAACGGGAACTGCTCGCCGTCGGCGCCTTGGTCGTCATGGGATTCTCGTGGGGGCAGGAGGATGTAACAGCGCATTGCGCAAAGGAGTAATCCTGTTGGAGATCGGCAGAGAACACAAGTTTTACGAGGATTGGGTACAGTTTTGCGGTGGAGTACGTGTCCACTCCTCATTTGATGACGTCCGTCTTCGCGAGCAAGCTCGCTCCCACAAAGAAAAAACCCGGGCACTGGGCCCGGGTTTCTGTGGTGCGTTGCTCCTGACTCAGTGCAGGATCTGGCTGAGGAACAGCCGAGTACGGTCGCTTTGCGGATTATCGAAGAAGTCGTTCGGCGCGGCTTGTTCGACGATCTCGCCCTTGTCCATGAAGATCACGCGGTTGGCCACGGTGCGGGCAAAGCCCATTTCGTGGGTCACGCAGAGCATGGTCATGCCTTCTTCCGCCAGGCCGACCATGGTGTCGAGCACCTCTTTCACCATTTCCGGATCGAGGGCCGAGGTCGGCTCGTCGAACAGCATGATCTTCGGCTTCATGCACAGCGCGCGGGCAATCGCCACACGCTGTTGCTGACCACCGGACAGCTGGCCCGGATACTTGTGCGCCTGCTCCGGAATGCGCACGCGCTCCAGATAGTGCATGGCGATTTCTTCGGCCTTGCGCTTGGGCATCTTGCGCACCCACATCGGAGCCAGCGTGCAGTTCTGCAGGATGGTCAGGTGCGGGAACAGGTTGAAGTGCTGGAACACCATGCCGACTTCGCGACGAATCGTCTCGATCTGCTTCAGGTCCGACGTCAGTTCGGTGCCATCGACCACGATGCGACCCTGCTGGTGTTCTTCCAGACGGTTGAGGCAGCGAATGGTGGTCGACTTGCCCGAACCCGACGGGCCGCACAAGACGATGCGCTCGCCCTGACGCACGTTCAGGTTGATGTCTTTCAACACGTGGAACTGGCCGTACCACTTGTGTACGCCTTCCATCCGGATCATGCCTTCGGCGCCCAGAGGCTTACTGATAGCTTCACTCATCACAAAACTCCTAACGCTTGTGGCCTGTGTCCAACTTACGCTCCAAGTGCATGGAGTAGCGGGACATGCCGAAACAGAAGATCCAGAACACCAGGGCCGCGAACACGTAACCCTCGGTCGCCATGCCGAGCCACTTGGGGTCGGCGGCAGCTTGTTTGACGCTGTTGAGCAGGTCGAACAGGCCGATGATGATCACCAGACTGGTGTCCTTGAACAACGCGATCACGGTGTTGACCAGACCGGGAATGACCAGCTTCAGGGCCTGCGGCAGAATCACCAGCCCCATGCGCCGCCAGTAGCCGAGGCCCATGGCCGCAGCCGCTTCGTACTGACCTTTCGGAATGGCCTGCATGCCGCCCCGAACCACCTCGGCCACATACGCCGACTGGAACAGAATCACGCCGATCAGTGCGCGCAGCAGTTTGTCGAAGTTCATGCCTTCAGGCAGGAACAACGGCAGCATTACTGACGACATGAACAGCACGGTGATTAACGGAACGCCCCGCCAGAACTCGATGAACGTCACGCACATCACGCGGATGGCCGGCATTTCGGAGCGACGCCCCAAAGCCAGCACTACACCCAGTGGCAACGCGCCGGCGATACCCACCGTGGCGATCACCAGGGTCAACATCAGGCCGCCCCACTGACTGGTCGCAACCAGGTCCAGGCCGAACACGCCGCCGTGCAGCAGGAAGTACGCAACGATCGGGTAGATGAACAGGAACGACAGGCCGTAGATCGCCTTGCGCGGCATCACTTTGATGAACAGCGGCGCGACGCCGATGATCGCCAGCCAGACGGTCAGATCAACCCTCCAGCGTAGTGCCTGCGGGTAGTAGCCGTACATGAACTGGCCGAAGCGCTGTTCGATGAACACCCAGCAGGCGCCGGCCTTGGTGCAGTCTTCGCGCGTGGTACCGACCCAGTTGGCATCGAAGATGGCCCAACTCAGCAGCGGTGGAACAACCAGCCAGATCAAGTAGATCGCGAACAGGGTCAACAGCGTGTTGATCCAGCTCGAGAACAGGTTCTGGCGCATCCATGCCACCGGGCCGAAGACTTTGCTCGGCGGTGGCATGTCGGGTTTGAAAGTATGGGATGTCATGCGCGTTTCCTCACCGCTCGATCAGCGCAATGCGCTTGTTGTACCAGTTCATCAGCAGGGAAATGCTGATACTGATCGCCAGGTACACGCTCATGGTGATGGCAATGACTTCGATCGCCTGACCGGTCTGGTTGAGCACGGTACCGGCGAACAGCGAAACCATTTCCGGGTAACCGATACCGGCGGCCAGCGACGAGTTCTTCGCCAGGTTCAGGTATTGGCTGGTCAATGGCGGGATGATCACCCGCAGCGCCTGCGGAATGATGACCTTGCGCAGCGTCGGCCCTGGACGCAGGCCCAGCGAACGTGCCGCTTCGGTCTGGCCGTGGCTCACCGACTTTATGCCCGAACGCACGATTTCGGCGATGAATGCCGCCGTATAGACCGTCAGGGCGAGGGTCAGGGCCAGCAGTTCAGGGATCAATACCCAGCCGCCAACGAAGTTGAAGCCTTTGAGCTCGGGCACTTCCCAATGCACCGGCGCACCGAAGATCAACGCGCAGAGCGCCGGGATCACGATGAACAGCGCAAGGCCTGCCCAGAACTTGTGGAACGGTACGCCCGTGGCTTCGAAGCGCTTGTTCGCCCAGCGCGCCATGAGCACGATGGCGACAATGGCCAGCACCACGCTGATCACGAAAGGCCACGCCGCATCGGTGGCAATCGCGGCCGGCATGTTCAGGCCACGGCTGCTGACGAAGAACGAGCCGAGAAACCCGTGGGCAGCCCGCGGCCCCGGCAGGGTCAGGAACACGGCGAAGTACCAGAACAGGATCTGCAGCAGCGGCGGAATGTTACGGAAGACTTCAACGTAAACCGTCGCCAGCTTGTTGATGATCCAGTTGTTGGACAGGCGCGCGACGCCGACGATGAAGCCCAGCAGGGTCGCGAGGATCACGCCGATGAACGTCACCAGCAGCGTGTTGAGCAAACCGATCAGGAAAACCCGCGCGTAGGTGTCCGACTCCGTGAACGGAATCAGGTGCTGCGCGATGCCGAAGCCGGCACTGTTTTCAAGGAAACCGAAACCTGAGGTGATACCCCGGTGTTGCAAGTTGGTCTGGGTGTTATCGAACAGATACCAACCCATCGCGACTACGGCGACAACCGTAATTATCTGAAATAGCCACGCACGCACTTTAGGGTCGCTGAGGCTGAGCCTCTGCTTGGGTGCGCTGATTTGATTTTGCATGGAGTGCCCCGGAAGAAATGCAACAAAGCGCCCGGCTGCGATTCACGCAGCCGGGTGCAGGTCAATCAACGCACTGGTGGTGCGTATTGAATGCCGCCAGCGTTCCACAGAGCATTCTGACCGCGAGCGATCTCCAGAGGAGTGGCTGCGCCCAGGTTCTTCTCGAAGATTTCGCCGTAGTTACCGACTTGCTTGACGATCTGCACGACCCAGTCTTTCTTCAGCTTGAGCTGCGGACCGTAATCGCCATCGGCACCCAGCAAGCGGGCTACGTCCGGGTTCTTGGTGGATTTGGCTTCGGCTTCAACGTTTTTCGACGTCACGCCTGCTTCTTCCGCGTTCAGCAGCGCGTAGCCCACCCAGCGAACGATGGTGCTGAAGTCTTCATCGCCACGTGCGACAACAGGACCCAGCGGTTCTTTGGAGATGGTTTCAGGCAGGACGACGTAGTCCTTCGGCGAGG
The DNA here is from genome assembly GCF_059421525.1 of Pseudomonas sp. GW821-FHT02H06. Classification (NCBI taxonomy): domain Bacteria; kingdom Pseudomonadati; phylum Pseudomonadota; class Gammaproteobacteria; order Pseudomonadales; family Pseudomonadaceae; genus Pseudomonas; species Pseudomonas sp. GW821-FHT02H06. The sequence continues at coordinate 149,285 of NZ_JBWKVD010000007.1, read as the reverse complement.
CCAGCTTGGAGCGCTGTGCGTAGAGCTGGGATTTGTCGGAGGTCAGTACGTCGCAACGACCGGATTCCAGCGACTTGGCGCTTTCGTCGGAGGTGTCGAAGGTGATCGGGGTGTACTTGAGGTTGTTGGCGCGGAAGTAGTCCGACACGTTCAGCTCAGTGGTGGTACCGGCCTGAATACAGATGGTCGCGCCGTCCAGTTCCTTGGCACTTTTCACGCCCAGCTTGCTGTTGGCCAGGAAGCCAACGCCGTCGTAATAGGTCACGAAGCCCGGGAATACCAGGCCCATGCTCGCGTCACGGGAGCTGGTCCAGGTGGTGTTACGCGACAGGATGTCGATTTCGCCGGACTGCAGCGCAGTGAAACGCTCTTTGGCGTTCAGCTGGCTGAACTTGACCTTGGTCGCGTCGCCAAACACCGCGGCAGCAACAGCGCGGCAGAAGTCGGCGTCGATGCCCTGGATCTTGCCGCTTGCATCTGGAACCGAGAAGCCTGGCAGACCGTCACTGACGCCGCACTGAATAAAGCCCTTCTTCTGAATGGCGTCCAGCTTGGCACCCGCTTGAGCGAACCCGGTCAGACCGAGCGCTGCAGCGGCGGCCACTACAGCCAGGGTGGATTTCAACATCTTCATTCAAACCTCCAGTTTGCTCTTTGTTGTGTGGGAGCCTTAGCCCCGTCGCACCCTTGTGAGGCATTCATGACCCGTGCTGGCTTGTTTTTGGGTCATGCGACGTTGAACCCGTTTACCGCCACCGACGCCAGGCATCTGGTCATCGCGTGTTCAGCATGTTGCGAGTCCAGCAGACTGAAGCCCCATGATGTCCTTGAACCCCGAGGTTCAAAGCGAATCGTGCCGGGAATCCTGCTCGATGATTCCATGCTGCCTCTAACGCAACACGCGGCTGTCTGCTTGATAGCCTATTAGTGTTACCGCCCGAGGTGAGCGCCTTCACTCCGCGGGTTGTGTAGCAAAGCCCGTACCACCATGCTGGCAATGTCGAATTAGCGACAGGTCAAGATCAAAACTTGTAACCTTGCGACATCTTTCATTCACCCGCACACGAGCTGGCGCACCGCCTTAAAGCGCTGCGCCAGAGGTGCCGCACACTAATGGAGCACACATGACTGAACCGCTGATCATCGACCCGGAATTGGCAGTCGACGCCTGCGTCATCTGGCTGCACGGCCTGGGGGCTGATCGCTACGATTTCCTGCCGGTGGCCGAGATGCTGCAGAAGACGCTGAAGACCACGCGATTCATTCTGCCGCAGGCGCCGACCCGGGCCGTCACCATCAACGGTGGCTACGCGATGCCCAGCTGGTACGACATCAAGGCCATGAGCCCGGCCCGCGCCATCGACAGCGGCGAGCTGGAAGGCTCGGCGCAAGACGTCATCAAGCTGATTGAACAGCAACGGGACAGCGGCATAGACCCGGCCCGAATCTTCCTGGCAGGGTTTTCCCAGGGCGGCGCCGTGGTGTTGCACACCGCCTTCCTGCGCTTGGAAGGCCCCCTCGGCGGCGTACTTGCGCTGTCCACGTACGCACCGACTTTCAGCGACGAAATGAGCCTGTCCGCCAGCCAGCAACGCATCCCGGCCTATTGCTTGCACGGCAGCAATGACCCGGTGGTGTTGCACGCCATGGGGCGAGCGGCTTACGAGCATTTGAAGGCCCAGGGCGTCACCGTGACATGGCAGGAATACCCAATGGAGCACGAAGTGTTACCGCAGGAAATTTCCGACATAGGTGTCTGGCTCGCGGATAAGCTTCGCTAGTCCACTCAATTGATCCTTCCAATTACGTTGCGGATTTGCTAGGACACTACGCCGCGCCGGGTTCTTGCTTTACACTCCCCGGCGTACATTCCTAAATCTATCGATGAGATCACCGTGCTCAAAGCACTTAAAAAGATGTTCGGAAAAAGCGAGGCTGAGCCGCTCGCGCCTGCTGCTCCCCTCCCCGTCCCCGAGCGCCAGACCGAAAGCGTCTCCCGGGAACCGTCAGCAGCAGAAGTGCACGTGCCTGCGCCCGAGCATTTGGCAGCCACCGCACCGGCCGTTACATCGCCCGTTAGGGCTGAACGCCCGCGCCGAGAACGTGCGCCCAAGCCCGTCGTCATTCCCTGGAAACCCGAAGACTTCGTCGTCGAACCCCAGGAAGGCAAAACCCGTTTCCACGATTTCCCCCTCGCTCCCGAACTGATGCACGCGATCCAGGACCTGGGCTTCCCGTACTGCACGCCGATCCAGGCGGGCGTTCTGGGTTACACCCTCAAAGGCCGCGATGCCATCGGCCGCGCCCAGACCGGCACCGGCAAGACCGCCGCCTTCCTGATTTCTATCATCACTCAGCTGACCCAGACGCCTCCGCCGAAAGAGCGCTACATGGGTGAACCCCGTGCGCTGATCATTGCGCCGACCCGCGAGCTGGTGGTGCAGATCGCCAAGGACGCCGAGGCGCTGACCAAATACACCGACCTCAACGTGATGACGTTCGTGGGCGGCATGGATTTCGACAAGCAGCTCAAGCACCTCGAAGCGCGCCACTGCGACATTCTGGTTGCCACGCCAGGCCGTCTGCTGGACTTCGCCCAGCGCGGCGAAGTGCACCTGGACATGGTTGAGGTGATGGTCCTGGACGAAGCCGACCGCATGCTCGACATGGGCTTCATCCCTCAGGTCCGCTCGATCATTCGCCAGACTCCGCACAAGGGCGAACGTCAGACGCTGCTGTTCTCCGCCACCTTCACCGAAGACGTGATGAACCTGGCCAAGCAGTGGACGACGGACCCTGCGATCGTCGAGATCGAATCCCTGAACGTCGCCAGCGACACCGTCGAGCAGCACATCTATGCCGTGGCCGGCGCCGACAAGTACAAGCTGTTGTTCAACCTGATCAACGACCACGGTTGGGAGCGGGTGATGGTGTTCGCCAACCGCAAGGATGAAGTGCGACGCATCGAAGAGCGTCTGGTGCGTGACGGCATCAATGCCGCGCAGTTGTCAGGCGACGTGCCGCAGCACAAGCGCATCAAGACGCTGGAAGGGTTTCGCGAAGGCAAGATTCGCGTGCTGGTGGCCACCGACGTCGCCGGTCGCGGGATTCACATCGACGGCATCAGCCACGTGATCAACTTCACCCTGCCGGAAGTCCCGGACGACTACGTGCACCGCATCGGCAGGACCGGTCGTGCCGGCGCAGACGGCGTGTCGATCAGCTTCGCCGGGGAAGACGATTCGTATCAGCTGCCGTCGATCGAAGAGAAGCTGGGCCGCAAGATCAGCTGCGAAACGCCGCCGACCGTGTTGCTACGGCCGGTGGTGCGCGTGCAGCGAGCGATTCCTGCGGCGGAATGACTCCACGCGCCTGCGAATGCTGAGCCCGCAGCCTATTTCCAGCGATCTGCAGCCATGTGATCGCTGTCGCGGCCCTCAACCCAGCGCGGCCCTTCTGAAGTGTTTTCCTTCTTCCAGAACGGCGCGCGGGTTTTCAGGTAGTCCATGACGAAATCACAGGCCTCGAACGCGGCCTGGCGATGGGCGCTGGCCGCCGCGACGAACACGATTGGCTCGCCCGGTTCCAACTCGCCCACGCGATGAATCACTTCCAGCTTGAGCAACGGCCAGCGCTGCCGCGCCTCATCAGCGATTTTAACCAGCGCCTTCTCGGTCATGCCGGGGTAATGCTCGAGAAACATCCCCGCTACCTCACGGCCGTCGTTGAAATCCCGCACATAGCCCACAAAGCTGACCACCGCACCCACGCCGACGTTGGCGTCGTGCATGGCATTGAGTTCCGCGCCCGGATCGAACGCGGCGGCTTGTACTCGAACGGCCATATCAACCTCCGGTGACGGTCGGAAAGAACGCCACCTCATCGCCCGGTTCGACGGCCGTGTCCAGCGAGCACAGCTCCTGGTTGCGGGCGCACATGATGCCTTTCTCACTCAGCACTTCCCACACACCGCCGCGCTCGAGTAAATGCTGGCGCACGGCGTCGATGGTGGCGAATGAGCCTTCGAGGTTCTCGCTCTCGGTGCCGAGGGTTTCGCGAAAACGCGCGAAATATTGGACTTGTACGTGAATGGTCATTGGGCGAGCACCTGGTCGTCGGCGATGAAGTGTCCGCTCTTGCCACCGAGCTTTTCGAGCAACCGCACGTGTTCGATGGTCATGCCGCGGTCAACCGCCTTGCACATGTCGTAGATGGTCAGGGCGGCGATGCTGGCGGCGGTCAACGCTTCCATTTCCACCCCGGTCTGACCGGAGAGTTTGCAGCGCGCAACGATGTGCACGGTGTCAGGGCTTTCGGCGGTGAGTTCGACCTTCACACCGGTAAGCATCAACGGATGACAGAGGGGAATCAGATCGCTGGTTTTCTTCGCGGCCTGGATGCCGGCGATGCGCGCGACGGCAAATACGTCCCCTTTGGGATGCCCGCCTGCGACGATCATTTGCAAGGTTTCGGGCAGCATGCGCACGCGCGCTTCGGCCACCGCCTCACGGAACGTCACGGCTTTTTCAGTGACGTCGACCATGTGGGCGCGACCTTGGGAATCGAGATGAGTGAGCACGGGATGACTCCTGAACAGGAGCGGGGATTGTAGGGAGTTAGGGCTGCTAGCCACAAGCTACAAGCTACAAGCTACAAGCTACAAGCTACAAGCTACAAGCTAGCGACATTGAGTGAGCGCGAGCTTGCAGCTTGAGGCTTGACGCTTGAACCTTTTAGAGATGGCTCTCCGCGTATTCAGCCAGGATCGAGCGTGGGACACCTTGCAGACTGATGTGCACGCCGTTGGGGAAGTCCTTGAAACGCTCCGTCAGGTAGGTCAGCCCCGAACTGGTTGCCGACAGATAAGGCGTGTCGATCTGCGCCAGGTTGCCCAGGCAGACCACTTTAGAGCCCGCGCCGGCACGGGTGATGATGGTTTTCATCTGGTGCGGCGTGAGGTTCTGGCATTCGTCGATCAGGATCAGGCTCTGCTGGAAGCTTCGGCCCCGGATGTAGTTGAGGGATTTGAACTGCAGCGGCACCTTGCTCAGGATGTAATCGACGCTGCCATGGGTGTTTTCATCATCCATGTGCAACGCTTCCAGGTTGTCGGTGATCGCGCCGAGCCATGGCTCCATTTTTTCTGCTTCGGTGCCGGGCAAAAAGCCGATCTCCTGGTCGAGCCCCTGCACGCTTCGGGTGGCGATGATGCGGCGATAACGCTTGCTGACCATGGTCTGCTCGATGGCAGCGGCCAGGGCAAGAATGGTCTTGCCCGAACCGGCCGCGCCGGACAGGTTGACCAGATGAATGTCCGGATCGAGCAGCGCAAACAGCGCCAGCCCCTGATAGATGTCACGCGGCTTCAGTCCCCACGCTTCCTGGTGCAGCAGCGGCTCCTGGTGCATGTCCAGCAACAGCAGCTCGTCAGGCTTGACGCCTTTGACCCAACCGACGAAGCCTTGCTCATCGATGATGAACTCGTTGATGTGCACAGACGGAATCTGCTCGATCATCTGCACTTTGTGCCAGGTACGGCCATGATCCTGGAGGGTATCGACTTTGCTCACCCGGTCCCAGAAAGAGCCGGTCATGGTGTGGTAGCCGCGGGACAGCATCGACACGTCGTCGACCAGTTGGTCGGTGCTGTAGTCCTCGGCCTCGATGCCGCAGGCCCGCGCCTTCAGGCGCATGTTGATGTCTTTGGTGACCAGTACGATGCGCGTGTCCTTTTTCCGCGCATGCAGGTCAATCAGCTGGTTGATGATGATGTTGTCATTGAGGTTGTCAGGCAGCACCCGGTTGGGCTCTTGCCGCTTGTTCATGAGGATGGACAGATAACCCTTGAATACGCCTGTACCGCGATCGATCGGTACGCCTTTTTCAACCTCCTCCGGGGTCGCTTCGCCGAGTGTCTTGTCAATCAACCGGATCGCCTGCCGACATTCAGCAGCCACCGAGTGCTTGCCCGCCTTGAGCTTGTCCAGTTCTTCCAGGACCGTCATGGGGAGTGCTACGTGATGTTCTTCGAAATTCAGAAGCGCGTTTGGATCATGGATCAATACGTTGGTATCGAGCACGTAAAGGATTGGCTGGTTAGAGGAAGGGGTGCGTCCGTGGTCATCCATACTCGCTCACCTTTGTAGTAGCCAAGTGACGCAACACACAGCGATGCTGCGCCACGAAAAGGCCGCCGAGGCTTTCCCCTTGAGGCAGGAGAAAATTGCGCAAAGTGGGGTCTGGAATGACGCCACCTGTGTTGCAGGGTTCGGCGGTCTGTTGTCGTAATACCGCAAAACCGATGACATAAAAACGCGTTTCGGCGCTTTTTGAAGTTTATTTCTCGGGGGGACAATTAGCCCTTGGCGGATGGGTCAGCCGCGTTTAAAGTCGGAAGTCCGGTCCGGGACAAATCCTCAGAAATTTCCCACCTACCCTTTCATTGTTCCCCTTCTTTCACTGGCGGCACCGTCTGCTCAACCGCTGCGCCCGGCTGCTCGGCTGGTTCGTCTGCGGCGTCATCGTCGGGCGTATCATCCTCCTCATCCGGTGCATCTTCTTCGTCCGCCAACTGCTGCGGATAGATATGGCAGTCTTCCCACATCACGCCGCTTTGCGCGGTATTGGCCATCAGCCATGGCACCGCCTGCTGCGGCTTGTCCGTGCTGTCATGAAACACCACATTGCCGCGCCGCCAGAGCAGCATCAGCGTGAGCACCCGGTTGGCAGCCTGCTCGGCGCTGATGCGTCCGGTGCTGTCCTGGGAATCAATGTTCCACAGAGAGACTCGCAGCTGCTGGTCGCGGAAGAATGGCGCGCTGTCGGCACGACGATGGCCGTAAGGCGGGCGGAACAGCGGCACGAAATTGTCCGGTAGCAGCTGCTGAACCAGCGCGGCGGTGCGCTCGATGGAGTCTTGCCAGTCGCGCCAGTGGGCGTGGGATCTGAACTCCCAGCCCTGCAGGCCGACGCATTGCTGGCGGTAGAGCGTTTGAAGCGCCTGGGGCGAGGTGCTGTCCAGACGACTTTGCAGGGCCTTGCCCAGCACAAAGAACGTGGCGGTGATCTTCTGTTGGCGCATGAAGTCGGCCAGCCAGTCAGTCGCCCCGTCAGCAACGGTCGGACCGCTCTCGAAATTGAGCAGGAAGGTCCTATCGGGCATTTCTTCGCCGCTGAGTTCGTCTGAGTTGTAGCGCTCGATCTCGCTGCTGGTCTGCGGGAACAAGGCGGCCATGCGCAACAGTTCGTTGAGATAACGCTGGTTGAAGGCATCGGCCGGCGCAGCCCACTTGGCATAGAAGGAGTCATCGGCCACTTTGTATTCGGCGGCGCGCTGACGCAGCATCGGCACGTCGTCAACCAGCACACAGAATGATGCGTCGGCTTCACAGGTTTTTTCGGCGAATGTCCAGTTCTCGAACAGCCGCGTCCATAGCCGTGTGCGGATCAGGTTCACCGTCGGCAGGTTGATCTGCCGCAGGCCCAGACGCGCGCTCAGCTGGGCGTCGCTGAGGTTTTCGCTTTCCAGCAACTGATGGGCGAAGCTGAGAATTTGCGCACGAGACGCCACGTCGAACAGCTGCGGCGTTTCCAGAGCCTCCGGCCAGACTGCGCGATCCAGCATCGCAATATCGCCCGTGGCCGCCTGTGCGTTGAGCCCCAGCAAACAGGCTCCGATCAATAACAGCATGCGCAACACGACGTGCTCCCAATCCTTGATAAAGAGGCCGAAAACCGGCGAGGCACTATAGCGGATTTGCCTTGGGCCAGAATGCCGGATTCCGGCACCGCTGCTGCAGGAGCGCGCCTATCGACACCATAGCTGGAGTGATCCGCACGCAACCCCTAGAATCGCCCGACGATCAAAGGAGACCTGCCCATGCTGATGGTGATTTCCCCAGCCAAAACCCTCGATTTTGAAACACCGCCCACCACCAAGCGCTACACCCAGCCGGAATTTCTGGATCACTCTCAGGAGCTCATTAACCAGCTGCGCGACATGACCCCGGCGCAGATCGGTGAGCTGATGCATCTGTCCGACAAGCTCTCCGGCCTCAATGCCGCCCGCTTTGGCAGCTGGAATCCGGCGTTCACCCCAAAAAACGCCAAACAGGCGCTGCTTGCATTCAAGGGTGACGTGTACACCGGTCTCGACGCCGACACCCTGAGCGGACCCGATCTGACGTACGCCCAAAAGCACCTGCGTATGTTGTCCGGGCTCTATGGATTGCTTCGTCCTCTGGACCTGATGCAACCCTATCGCCTGGAAATGGGCACCAAGCTGGCCAATGCCAGGGGCAAGGACCTTTACGCATTCTGGGGCGACCGCATCAGCGAGTGGCTGAACGAAGCGCTGAAAGAACAAGGCGACGATGTGCTGCTCAACCTGGCGTCGAACGAGTACTTTTCAGCGGTCAAGCGTCCGGCACTGAATGCCCGCGTGATCGAAACCGAGTTCCGCGACCAGAAAAACGGTCAGTACAAGATCATCAGTTTCTACGCCAAGAAAGCCCGGGGCATGATGACTCGCTTCGTGATTTCCGAGCGTATCAGCAAGCCCAAAGACCTGACGCAGTTCGATGCTCACGGCTATCGATACAGCAAAGAGCTGTCCTCCCCGGACAAGCTCATTTTCCTGCGCGATGAGCAAGACGCCTGACCTGCACCTACCCGTCCTTTCGCCAGCAAGCATTGCCCGTCTTCAATCGTTGACGGGCGCCGCGACGTTATTCAATCCCACTTCGGTGCACTTCTCAGGACACCTGCCTTGCATTTTTAGTGCGCATCGGTTGGTCCCATCATTCGAATGCGTCTATCCATCCAACCGAAAGTAAAGATTAACAGTGACTCTGTTCGCAAATTCCCACACTTACTTAGTTCATAACCTGCAGTTTGCGCGGACGAACGGTAGTGCTGCCGACTAATTGGCGCCAACTAACAGTCAGAAACTAAGTGCTCTTTTTTTTCTCAAAAATTTAACAACTTTTTTTGCAGATTTCGGCACGTTGATTTGAACGAGTGGTACTCCAGTCTGCACGTCGGCCAAAGCCTTACAAACTAAGGCTCAAACCTTGGTTGGCCCCACGTTGGATCCTGCTGAAAACCGCCTGGTGTTACGAAAAATCTCAAAAAGAGGACGAGCGGCCCGGAACTTATGGGGAATGCCCACGCTCCTACATCCCGTAACAATTCTCGTCCCCCATGTAGGACATCTCTTACATGGCACATGGACAGATCTGGAAGTTGCTTCTCAACGAAGTTAGACCCGTCGGTCAAGTGGTACGTACAAGGAGTCACGCACCAAACTAGTTGAAGTGAATTGAGCTAGCACCATTCGGGTGCCCGCAGTCGTGAATCGGGGCTGATTCATCGGGAGACGGCTAAAAGCCTTGTCCTTGAACGCCTGAGCACGACGCGCAAACCATCCGCTGGAGTGCCTGCCACATCCCAGATCGGGAACCTATATAAATATGTATGGGCTACTCGACACTTTTGATCTGTAACATTCGGGTTTGCCTTTCATATAGGTAACTCACCCCTTAATTCTGCCTGTGCTTGTCACGCGACATTCATTGCCGTGCGTACGAGTGCGCAAAAGTTGTAAGACAGTTTTTATATTCGGCCAACTAATGGCGTAAACATCGAGGAGATTACTATGCGTATCAGCATCTTTGGTTTGGGCTATGTCGGTGCAGTCTGCGCAGGCTGCCTCTCGGCGCGTGGTCATGATGTTGTTGGCGTGGACATCTCCGCCGCCAAGATCGATCTGATCAACAAGGGCAAGTCGCCAATCGTTGAGCCAGGTCTGGGCGAGTTGCTGGAAACCGGCATCAAGACCGGCAAACTGCGCGGCACCACAGACTTCTCCGCCGCCATTCGCGACACTGACCTGTCGATGATCTGCGTCGGCACGCCAAGCAAAAAGAACGGCGATCTGGAGCTGGACTTCATTGAATCGGTCTGCCGCGAAATCGGCTTCGTACTGCGTGACAAGAGCACCCGTCACACCATCGTCGTGCGCAGCACCGTTCTGCCGGGCACCGTCGCAAACGTTGTCATCCCGATCCTCGAAGACTGCTCGGGCAAGAAAGCCGGCGTCGACTTCGGTGTCGCGGTCAACCCTGAATTCCTGCGTGAAAGCACCGCGATTGCCGACTACGACCATCCTCCGATGACCGTTATCGGCGAATTCGACAAGGCGTCCGGTGACGTTCTGCAGTCCCTGTACGAAGAACTCGACGCACCGATCATCCGCAAGGACATCGCCGTTGCCGAAATGATCAAGTACACCTGCAACGTATGGCACGCGACCAAGGTCACCTTCGCCAACGAAATCGGCAACATCGCCAAGGCAGTCGGCGTCGACGGCCGTGAAGTGATGGACGTGGTCTGCCAGGACAAGGCTCTGAACCTGTCGCAGTACTACATGCGCCCAGGCTTCGCGTTCGGCGGTTCCTGCCTGCCGAAAGACGTCCGTGCCCTGACCTACCGCGCCAGCTCTCTGGACGTTGAAGCCCCCCTGCTCAACTCCCTGATGCGCAGCAACGTTTCCCAGGTTCAGAACGCTTTCGACATCGTCGCCGCCAGCGACACTCGCAAAGTCGCCCTGCTGGGTCTGAGCTTCAAGGCCGGTACCGATGACCTGCGCGAAAGCCCACTGGTCGAGCTGGCAGAAATGCTGATCGGTAAAGGCTACGACCTGAGCATCTTCGACAGCAACGTCGAATACGCTCGCGTTCACGGCGCCAACAAAGACTACATCGAGTCCAAGATCCCGCACGTTTCGTCCCTGCTGAACTCGGACTTCGACGCGGTCATCAACAACTCCGACGTGATCATCCTGGGTAACCGCGACGAGCGCTTCCGTGCACTCGCCAACAACGCGCCAGCCGGCAAGCGTGTGATTGACCTGGTGGGCTTCATGAAAGGCACCACCACCGAAAACGGTCAAATCGAAGGTATCTGCTGGTAACACACAGCGAGCTGCAAGCCACGAGCTGCAAGTTTCAGGCTTCATCCCTCCAGTCCCGGGCGTCAGCGCCAGCGACTGGAGGTTTGAAGCTTGCGGCTTGAGGTTGCAACTGACTTAGGGATACACACTATGCAAAGGCTGAAGCACGGCTTCCTCCAGGCCGCAGGTTGGCTGTTTTATCTGACGTTGCTGGCGGCCATAGCCATGGCGCTGCCTGCATCGCTGTTTGACTCGCACTCCAAAGATTTTATTTTCCTGATCGGTATCGTCGGCATCTGGCGTTACTCGATGGGCGCAACGCACTTCGTGCGCGGCATGATTTTCCTGTACATCGTCTACCCGCACCTGCGCCGTAAAGTGCGCAAGCTGGGCAAGGCAGCCGATCCATCCCACGTGTTCCTGATGGTCACCAGCTTTCGTATCGATGCGCTGACCACCGCTCAGGTGTACAGCTCGGTGATTCGCGAAGCCATCAAATGCGGCTTCCCGACCACCATCGTGTGCTCCCTGGTGGAAATGTCCGACGAGCTGCTGGTCAAGGCACTGTGGGCCAAGTACAACCCGCCGGAGCACGTGAAGCTCGACTTCGTGCGCATCGCCGGTACCGGCAAGCGTGACGGCCTGGCGTTCGGTTTCCGCGCCATCTCCCGCCACATGCCCGACGACCGCGCCGTGGTTGCGGTGATCGACGGTGACACCGTTCTGGCTGAGGGCGTGGTGCAGAAAACCGTGCCGTGGTTCCAGCTGTTCGGCAACGTCGGCGGCCTGACCACCAACGAGTTCTGTGAAGTCCGCGGCGGCTACATCATGAGCGAGTGGCACAAGCTGCGTTTCGCTCAGCGTCACATCAACATGTGCTCGATGGCGCTGTCCAAGCGCGTGCTGACCATGACCGGCCGTATGTCGGTGTTCCGCGCCACCGTGGTGACGGACCCGGCGTTCATCGCCGACGTGGAAAGCGACTCGCTGCAGCACTGGCGTCTGGGCCGCTTCAAGTTCCTGACCGGCGACGACAAGTCCAGCTGGTTCAGCCTGATGCGCCTGGGCTACGACACGTTCTACGTACCGGATGCCGCGATCAACACCGTTGAGCACCCGCCGGAAAAAAGTTTCCTGAAGGCCAGCCGCAAGCTGATGTACCGCTGGTACGGCAACAACCTTCGGCAGAACTCCCGTGCATTGGGTCTGGGCGTTGGTCGTCTCGGGGTCTTCACCAGCATCGTGCTGTTCGACCAGCGCGTGTCGATGTGGACGTCGATCCTTGGCCTGACCGTGGCGATGCTGGCGAGCCTGAAGTTCGGTATCGAATACCTGCTGGCGTACCTGCTCTGGATTGGCATCACCCGTCTGATCCTGACGCTGCTGCTGTCGTGCAGCGGCCACAAGATCGGGCCGGCCTATCCGATGATTCTCTATTACAACCAGATCGTTGGCGCACTGATGAAGATCTACGTCTTCTTCCGTCTCGACCGACAGTCCTGGACCCGCCAGGACACAAAACTGAGCCGCGACATGGCCAGCTTCCAGGGTTGGTTCAACACCTGGTCGTCGCGGACCATGACTTTCTCGGCTGGCAGCATCTTCGTTGCCGTGCTGCTGACAATGGTCTGACCGGGCCTCTGACCGAAACAATGGATCAACTCGATTAATCAGGAATTACCACCATGAATACAGCCGTGAATGCCAATGTCGTACATGAATCCGAAGCCCAGCGTCAGCACGCACGGGTCAAGATCCCGGCCAAACTGCGACTGCTAAATGGTCAGCCGAACGCTCCGCTGGTGCGTGTCGAGGACCTTTCCGCAGGCGGTCTGAGCTTTGTAGCGCCTGCCAACCTGCGTCCAGCCGTCGGTGAGGTCATCAAGGGTCGTCTGCAGTTCCTGATCGACAACCTCGGTCTGGCCATGGACGTCGACCTGCAGGTGCGCACCATCGATTCGAGCACCGGCCGTGTCGGCTGCCAGTTCCAGAATCTGGAATCGCAAGACATCTCGACTCTGCGTCATCTGATCACTTCGCACCTGTCGGGCGACCTCATCAGCATGGGCGAAGTGCTGGCGACCCTGCAGCGCGATAACTTCACCAAGGCACGCAAATCCAAGGACGGCGGCAGCGGCCTGAGCGCATTCGGTCGTCTGCGTGCCGTGACCTTCAGCATCGGCATCTTCGCCGTCGGTGTGATTGCGTTCGGCTTCGTCGCCAAATCGGTCTACGGCATGTACTTCGTCAGCCACTCCACGTCGGGCCTGGTCAGCGTGCCGAGCCTGGATGTCACTATGCCACGTGAAGGCACTGTGACCAGTCTGGTCGCCCCTAACGGCAACGTCGCCAAAGGCGCTCCGCTGGCGACCTTCAACACCAGCATGCTGGACATGTTGAAAGGTAACCTGGACCCGGACGAAATGCAGCCGGCCAAAATTGAAGAACTGTTCGGTCGTCAACTGGCCGGCACCATGACCAGCCCTTGCGATTGCGTCGTGGCCAAGCAACTGGTCGCCGACGGTCAGTACGCCAGCAAAGGTCAAGTGATCTTCCAGATGGTCCCGCGCAACGTCGCAGCCAATGTCGATGCTCGCTTCACCTATCGTCAGTTCGCCGATGTACAGCCGGGCGCTCGCGTGACCTTCCAGGTCGCTGGCGAAGACGGCGACCACAGCGGCAAGATCGTCAGCGCCACGGCCCTGAGCCCTGCTGACCTGTCTTCTGACATCCGCGTTCAGATCCAGCCTGACGAAGCCATCAACAGCAGCCTGGCAGGTCGCCCGGTTGAAGTGGTGAGCACTCGTGGCCCGTCGCTGAACTGGTTGATCGATAAAGCCACGGCGGCAGGTTTCTAAACATGGCTAGCCCACTACGAAGCTTGTCAGCCCCTACATTGTTGAGCCTGGCGATCGCTATCGGTTTGGGCGGCTGTGCCGGCCTGCCCGATCAGCGCCTGGCCAACGAAGCCCTGAAACGCGGCGACACCGCGCTGGCGGAGCAAAACTATCGGCAACTGGCGGACCTGGGCTATAGCGATGCACAGGTCGGCCTCGCGGATATCCAGGTGGGTACCCGCGACCCGGAGCTGATCAAGCAGGCCGAGGCAACGTATCGCGCTGCAGCCGCCACTTCGCCTCGGGCGCAATCGCGCCTGGGCAAGTTGCTGGCGGTCAAGCCGAACTCCACCGAGGCCGAGCAACGTGAAGCCGAAGGTCTGCTGAAGAAAGCCTTCGCCAATGGCGAAGCCGGCACGCTGATTCCGCTGGCGATGCTCTATCTGCAATACCCGCACACGTTCCCGAACGTGAACGCGCAGCAGAAGATCAACGAATGGCGCGCTGGCGGTTACCCGGAAGCGGGTCTGGCCCAGGTGCTGCTATATCGCACCCAGGGCACCTACGACCAGCATCTGGCTGAAGTCGAAAGCATCTGCAAGCAAGCCCTGCGCACCACTGACGTTTGCTACACCGAGCTGGCGACGGTCTACCAGAAGCGTGGCGAAGCCGACAAACAGGCTGCGCTGATCGAGCAGATGCAAAGCGGCTACGCCATGGGCAGCGTGCCTGCCATGCGTGTCGACAGCGTCGCTCGCGTGCTGGCGGATTCGACAATCGGCAAGCCGGACGAAAAGACCGCGCAATCGCTGCTGGAGAAAGTCGCCCCCGGTTACCCCGCTTCGTGGGTCAGCCTGGCGCAGTTGCTGTACGACTTCCCCGAACTGGGCGACGTCAACAAGATGATGGAATACCTGGACAACGGCCGTGCTGCAGATCAACCGCGCGCCGAACTGTTGCTGGGCAAGCTGTATTACGAAGGCAAGCTGGTCTTGCCGGATGCGAAGAAAGCCGAAGAGCACCTGACCAAGGCCGCTGCGACGCAAATCTCCGCGCATTACTACCTGGGTCAGCTGTATCGCCGGGGTTATCTGGGCCATCCAGACCCGCAGAAAGCTGTCGACCAGTTGCTGACCTCCGCACGCGGTGGCCAGAACAGTGCCGACTTCGCCCTCGCGCAGTTGTTCTCGCAAGGCAAAGGTATCAAGCCTGATCCGGTCAACGCATGGGTCTTCGGCCAGCTCGCACTGGCTCAGGGCACGCCGCAAGCGACGGATCTTGCGCAACAACTGAACGAACAATTGCCGCCTGAGAAGCGCGCCCAGGCGCAGAGCCTTCTCCAGCGAGAACAGCAGGTCCGCGGCACAACCGCGCAAAACGCGTTGGCCTTGCAGACACTGCAAGAAGAAAAAGACGGCGGGGACGCACCTCTATGAAGCTTAAGTTGAACCCTCTGATGGCGGCCGGATTCGGTCTGGGCTTCTCCCTGATCTGGGCCACGCCGACACTGGCAGCCCTGACCGACACTCAGAATTTCGGCATCGAAGTCAAAGCGACCGGCCAGATGGAAGACGACCGTGACCTCGGCACCCGCAGCGGTGGCGACGTCAACGGTGTCGGTCTGGATCTGCGTCCGTGGGCCTATGGCGAGTGGGGCAACTGGAGCGGTTACGCGATGGGCCAGGTAGTTACTGCTACCGACACCATTCAGACCGACCCGCTGGATCAGCAGGTCACTGACGCAAACGGTCAGAGCGCCCAGCGTTCGCGCAGCACGTCGAACAGCCGCAAAGTGGATGACAGCTACGCTGCCCTGCGCGAATTCTGGATCGGCTACAGCGGTTTCACGCCTTACCCTGGCGAGATCCTGAAAGTCGGTCGTCAGCGTCTGCGCAATGACGACGGTCAGTGGCACGACACCAACATCGAAGCGGTGAACTGGACCTTCGACACCACCCTGCTCAAGGCAGAAGTGGGCGCCGCCCAGCGTTTCAGCGAATACCGTACCGACCTGACCGAGCTGTCGGCACAGGACAAGGATCGCTCGCACCTGTATGGCGACGTGGAATACCAATGGACGCCAGGCCAATGGGCAGGCGTTCGTGCGCACCACAGTCATGACGGCGGCAGCCTGAAACAACAGGGCTCAGCCATCGACGACCTGGACAAGACTTCGCGTGGCGACCTGACCTGGCTGGGTCTGCAGGCCAACAGCGACGCGTACAACTACCGCAACCTGAACACCGTCAACTATTGGGGCAGCCTGACCTGGCTGACCGGTGATCGTGACCGCATCGGCACCACCTACAACGCGGCCGAAGATCAGTACGTGGCCGGTGAGAAGAACAGCGAAAACGTCAACGGCTGGGCCACCGACCTGGGCCTGCGTTTCCGTCTGGACCCGATGTGGCAAGTGGGCGGCGCCTACTCCCGCGCCAGCAAGAACTACGAGCAGAACGGTCTGGAAAGCAACCGCTCGAACTGGACCGGTACCCGCTCGCGCGTGCATCGCTTCGGTGAAGCGTTCCAGGGCGAAATGGCCAACGTAGAGTCGGGCTCGCTGTTCGCGTCCTGGCAGATGCAGGACGAGTACGACGCCTCGCTGATCTACCACAAGTTCCGTCGCGTCGACGGCCATTCGGGCATCGGCGGCGCGGGCATCAACCCTGCTCAGGAAAATGTCGATGACGATGGCGTCAGCACCTTTGCCTCGCTGCCCCTCGAAGACGGCCGCAAGGACCTGGGCCAGGAAATGGACCTCGTCGTCACCAAGTACTTCAAGCAAGGCCTGCTGCCTGCTGCGGTAAGCCAGTCGTTCGACGAACCGTCGGCGCTGATTCGTCTGCGTGCAGGCGTGTTCAAACCGGGCGATGCGTACCACAGCGGTGTAGACGATTACATGCACCGCGCCATCGTCGACGTCATCTGGCGCTTCTGATGCAAGCCGCGATAGGAGTGCAATGAGATGAACAGTCAAGCAAGCAGATTGCGTCACCGGGCATGGCCCTATGCCCTGCTGGAAAGCGCTGTGCTGAGCAGCGCCTTGCTGCTCGCCAGCACTGCGGCCATGGCCAACAGCCCGCTGCCGGTTCCCGCCCCTGCGGCGCATCCGGCGGATGGCAAGGATGTGCTGGTCAAAGGCCTGCATCAGGCCAAGACCTACTCCATCAGCAGTCCGCCCATTGAGCCGCTGTTGATGGACAAACCAAAACTGCCTGACCTCTCGGGTTACACCCAGCAGGCCATGCAGAAGAAGATCGTGCGCAGCAAGCCGGGCAAGGTTGCGATCAAACGCATGATGCAGGAAGACTCGCTGAAAGAATTCATCGGCGGTGACAACAAGATGGCCGAATGGGTGGCCCGTCAGCACGGCATCCCCCAGGCGATCTTCATCGAAGATGGCTACATGACCTTGCAGGAGCTGGCGAAGAAGGTGCCTAAACAATACCTGAGCGAAACCTCGCCGGGCGTTTTTCTGGCGCGTCTGCCGATCGTTGTCGGCAAGAACGGCATCTTTGAAGTCGACAAGAAAACCACCGAGCTGCGCCTGTCTCAGGATGCCGGTGCGTTTCTGGTCAACGACAACCTGCTGTTCATGTCCGACACCAAGCTGACCGGCTGGAGCGAGAAGTCCAACGGCCCGTCGACGTTCAAGGCGCCGAAGGAATTCCGCCCGTTCCTGCTGTCCTGGGGTGGCACCCAGACCTACATGTTCAACACCAAAGTGGCGAGCCTGGGTTACAACAACAGCAAGTCGTACGGCGTCAGTATTTCCCAGTACACACCGAACATGAAGGCGCAGATGAACCGCGCCGAGCCAACCGGCTGGATCGTCAATTCTGACTTCTCGGACATGTGGTACGGCTTCTACTGCTATGAAACCCGCGACTTCGTGGTCAAGGGCAGCACCTACCACGACAACATCATCTACGGCATCGACCCCCATGACCGTTCCCACGGTCTGATCATTGCCGAGAACACGGTGTACGGGACCAAGAAAAAGCACGGGATCATCGTCTCCCGTGAGGTGAACGACAGCTTCATCATCAACAACAAGAGCTACGACAACCACCTGTCCGGCATCGTCCTTGACCGTAACAGCGTGAACAACCTGGTGGCGTACAACGAGATCTACCGCAACCACACCGACGGCATCACCTTGTATGAGAGTGCCGACAACCTGCTGTGGGGCAATCGTGTGTTCGCCAACAAGCGTCACGGTATCCGGGTTCGCAACAGCACCAACATCAAGCTGTACGAAAACCTGGCCATCGGTAACGGTTTGATGGGCGTCTACGGCCACATCAAGGACCTGTCGGACACTGACCGCGACATCAAGCTCGACCCGTTCGATGCCGAAGTCTCGCTGATCATGGTCGGCGGCGAACTGACCTCCAACGGTTCAGGCCCGCTGTCCATCGACTCGCCTCTGAGCGTCGAGCTGTACAAAGTCTCGATGCTCGCACCGACCAAAGCCAGCGGGATCAGCTTCAACGGTGTATTGGGCGACCGTCAGGACGAAATCCTCGATCTGCTGGTGCGCCAACAGAAAGCCGTGTTGATCGACCCGGTCGAAAGCCAGAAACAACTCCGGGACTGAGGAAGATATTTCTATGCACGCACATTTGATCAAACTGCTCAGCCTCTCGGGCCTGACCGCTGCACTGTTCGCCGCCAGCAATAGCGCGTATGCAGCGGACACTACAGCCCCGACCTTCACGGCCGAGCCTTGCTGCAGTCTGTGCCCTGAAGCGCACGACGAAAAAAACTACGTCAGCCGCTACCAGCAGAACTTCACCACGCTGGTTCAGGCCCAGGGCGACTGGTTGTTCCGGACCCGCGAAGATCTGCGCACCGAATTCGACACCACGCCTGAAGGCTATCGCCGCATGCAAATGCTGCACGACGCCTTCAAGAGCAAGGGTGTAGAGCTGGTCGTCGTATATCAGCCAACCCGCGGGCTGGTGGATCGCAACAAGCTGTTCCCGGCCGAGCGCGACAAGTTCGACTACAACACCGCGCTGCGTAACTACCAGGCCATGCTCGGTCGTTTCGCGAAGATGGGCTACACCGTGCCGGACCTGTCGCCGTTGACCAACGAGCAACAGGCCCATGATTTCTACTTCCGCGGTGACCAGCACTGGACGCCGTATGGCGCTCAGCGCACAGCAAAAATCGTCGCTGATTCCGTGAAGAAAATGCAGGCCTTCGCCGGTGTTCCACGCCGTGAGTTCGAGACCCACCTGTCAGGTCGCATGGGCAAGAAGGGCACTCTTCACAACATGGCCGGTCAATTGTGCGGCACGAGCTACGCCATCCAGTACATGGACCAGTTCGAGACGGAACCCAAAGGCGAAGCAGCCGACGGCGACCTGTTTGGTGACTCCGGCAATCCGGAGATCACGCTGGTCGGTACCAGTCACAGCGGCAAGAACTACAACTTTGCCGGCTTTTTGCAGGAATACATTGGTGCTGATGTGCTGAACGTCGCCTTCCCGGGCGGCGGCCTTGAAGGTTCGATGCTGCAGTACCTGGGCAGCGAAGACTTCCAGAAACACCCACCGAAGATTCTCATCTGGGAATTCTCGCCGCTTTACCGCCTGGATCAGGAGACCATCTATCGCCAGATGATGTCGCTGCTGGACAACGGCTGTGAAGGCAAACCGGCAATCATGAGCACCAGCACCACCCTCAAACCAGGGATCAACGAGTTGCTGGTCAACGGTAAAAACGGCATCAAGGATGTGCGCAACGGCAGTAATCAGATCGACATCAAGTTCGCCGACAACTCGGTGAAAACCCTTCAGGCGCGCCTCTGGTACATGAACGGTCGCCACGAAGACTTGAAGATCGAGAAACCTGAAACATCTGAAACCGACGGGCGCTTCTCCTTCGAACTGCGCGATGACAAAGACTGGGCTGACCAGCAATTGCTCGCACTGGAAGTGCAGGGTCCGGAAGCGGGCGCTGCGGCACAGCAGGTCGAAGCGAAAGTATGCAAACGCAACGTGTTCCCGAATGTCGCGCATCAAACCGCGCAAGCCGGGTTATGAGGCTCTTATGCACACTCCAAAACTGATGCTCCCTACCCTTCTGTCGCTGGCAATGATGTCCTCGGCACTGTTCGCCACCGGCGCCAGCGCTGCGTCGACACTCGTCCCGCCGCAGGGTTACTACGAAGGTGTCGAGAAATTCAAGACGGGCCAGGGCAAGTTCAGCTGTGACTCCATTCCGCAGCCCTACACCGGTCCGCTGCAGTTTCGCAGCAAATACGAAGGCTCGGACAAAGCCCGCGCGACGCTGAATATGGTCTCCGATCAGGCTTTTCGTGATGCGACCAAAGACATCACCACCATGGAGCGCGCCACCAGCAAGGTGGTGATGCAGTACATGCGTGACGGTCGCCCGGAACAGCTCGATTGCGCGCTGAACATGCTGACCACCTGGGCCAAGGCCGATGCGCTGGAGTCCACCGACTTCAACCACACCGGCAAGTCGATGCGCAAATGGGCATTGGGCAGCATGTCGTCCGCCTATCTGCGCCTGAAGTTCTCCGAGTCGCATCCTCTGGCCACCCGCCAGCAGGAATCGCAGGTGATTGAGGCCTGGTTCAGCAAACTGGCGGATCACGTCGTAAGCGACTGGAACAATCTGCCGCTCGACAAGACTAACAACCACTCCTACTGGGCCGCCTGGGCCGTGATGTCCACCGCAGTCGCGACCAATCGCCAAGACCTGTTTGACTGGGCAGTGAAGGAATTCAAGATCGGCGCCAATCAGGTTGACCCGCAAGGTTTCCTGCCGAACGAGCTCAAGCGCAAACAGCGTGCGCTGGCGTACCACAACTACGCACTTCCGCCTCTGGCCATGATCGCGAGTTTCGCCCAGGCCAACGGTGTCGATTTGCGTCAGGAAAACAACGGTGCGCTCAAGCGTCTGGGTGATCGCGTGCTGGCTGGCGTGAAGAACTCCGGCAGCGAATTCGCCGCCCGCGATGGCGAAAAGCAGGACATGACGGATCTGAAGACCGACATGAAATTCGCTTGGCTGGAACCGTACTGCTCGCTGTATGACTGCGGCCCGGACGTGCTTGAACAGAAACACAAGATGCAGCCGTTCAAGAACTTCCGTCTTGGCGGCGACCTGACCCGCACTTATGACCCGACCCATGAAAAGGGTGACAAGGGCGGTTCGTAAGAGCAAAGGCTCCAGCAGTGTTCGCCGTGGTGTGATCCACAGCGAACCCACTGTAGGAGTGAGCTTGCTCGCGATAGCGATGTATCAGTCAGAGCGGCATCAACCGGACTGACGTATCGCGAGCAAGCTCACTCCTGCGGGGAGTCGGCGGATGCATGTTTCACCCCTCCATTTTTCGTGGGGGGTTTGGGGGGGCTTCGGCCTTTGAAGTTGGACAAATGGAGAGATAAAGGATGGTTTTCTCATCCAACGTGTTCCTGTTCCTGTTCTTGCCGGTGTTTCTCGGCTTGTACTACCTGAGCGGGCAACGCTATCGCAACCTGCTGCTGCTGGTCGCCAGCTACGTGTTTTACGCGTGGTGGCGAGTGGACTTTCTGGCGCTGTTCGCAGGTGTGACGCTGTGGAACTACTGGATCGGCCTGCGCGTAGGCGCCGCCGGGGTCAGAACCAAACCGGCTCAGCGTTGGCTGCTGCTCGGCGTGGTGGTCGACCTGGGCATCCTTGGCTATTTCAAGTACGCCAACTTCGGCGTGGACAGCATCAACGCGATGATGACGTCGATCGGCCTTGAGCCCTTCATCCTGACCCACGTGTTGCTGCCGATCGGTATCTCGTTCTACATCTTCGAGTCCATCAGCTACATCATTGACGTCTACCGTGGCGACACACCGGCGACGCGAAATCTCATCGACTTTGCAGCGTTCGTGGCGATCTTCCCGCACCTGATCGCAGGGCCGGTTCTGCGTTTCCGCGACCTGGTCGATCAGTTCAACAACCGCACGCACACCCTCGACAAGTTTTCCGAGGGCTGCACGCGGTTCATGCAGGGTTTCATCAAGAAGGTATTCATTGCCGACACGCTGGCAGTGGTCGCCGATCATTGCTTCGCCCTGCAGAACCCGACCACGGGTGACGCATGGCTCGGCGCGCTGGCGTATACCGCGCAGCTTTACTTCGACTTCTCAGGTTACAGCGACATGGCCATCGGCCTGGGCCTGATGATGGGTTTCCGCTTCATGGAAAACTTCAAACAGCCCTACATCAGCCAATCGATCACCGAGTTCTGGCGCCGCTGGCACATCAGCCTGTCGACCTGGCTGCGTGACTATCTGTACATCACGCTGGGCGGCAACCGCGGCGGCAAGGTCGCGACCTACCGCAACCTGTTTCTGACCATGCTGCTGGGTGGTCTGTGGCACGGCGCCAACATCACGTACATCGTCTGGGGTGCCTGGCACGGTGTGTGGCTGGCGATCGAAAAAGCCATCGGCCTGAACACCGCGCCGCGCACCTTCAACGTCGTTCGCTGGGCGTTCACCTTCCTGCTGGTGGTCATGGGCTGGGTCATCTTCCGCTCGGAAAACCTGCACGTTGCCGCTCGTATGTACGGCGCCATGTTCAGCTTCAGCGATCTCGGCCTGTCGGAACTCAACCGCGCCAGCCTCACCGGCCTGCAAGTAGCGACCCTGGTTGTGGCGTACATCACCCTCGCTTTCTTCGGCCTGCGTGATTTCTACCGCAACCGTGCACCGGGCAAGCCGACCGACAAGCCCGTACAGGCCGATGGCCCTGCCGCTGCCGAGCCCGGCCTGATCAAGGCCGTGCCGGGCGACAAGCCGGGCAGCATCCATCAACCGGGTTACATCGTCGGCACCGAAGCGCAGGTTCAGCCTGCCTACTGGACCGTCGACTGGTCGCGCTATGTCATGCGCGCCCTGATCCTGCTGATGTTCGTTGCATCGATCCTGAAACTCTCGGCGGCCAGTTTCTCGCCGTTCCTTTACTTCCAGTTCTGAGGAGCCTGACATGACCCGTTCATTACGTTTCCTCTACATCTTCCTGTTCCTGGCGATTCTGCTGGTGCTGGGCCTGTGGTCGCTGCGCAGCTTCATCGGTTTCTCGACGTCGAAGGAGACCACCGTGCTCAATGGTCACTGGACCAAAGCGGTGGAAACCCACTACGACGAAGAATTCCCGATCAAGCGTCTGGGCACCAACCTCTGGGCAGCGCTGGACTACAAGGTGTTCAACGAAGGTCGTCCGGGCGTGATCCTGGGCAAGGACCAGTGGCTGTACACCGACGAAGAATTCGACGCCGTTGCCAACGGCGAGCAGAACGAAGCAGACAACCTGGCGATCATTCAGGGCGTGCGTGACACCCTGAAAAAGCAAGGCACGCAGCTGGTGCTGGCGATCATTCCGGCGAAGACGCGTCTGTACCCGGAGCACGTCGGTGACAACAAACCGGCCACGCTGCACACCGATCTGTATCAGCAGTTCCACGCTCAGGTTAATCAGGCCGGCATCCTCGCCCCTGATCTGCTCACGCCGCTGCAAAGCGCCAAAGAGAAGGGCCAGGTGTTCCTGCGCACCGACACTCACTGGACGCCGATGGGCGCGGAAATCGTTGCCCAGCAGTTGGGTGACGTGATCAGCAAGCAGCTGCCGCTGAACGTTGAACCGCAGAACTTCGTCACTGAAGCCAAGACGACCGAACCCTACAAGGGCGATCTGACCAACTTCCTGCCGCTGGATCCGCTGTTCAGCAACCTGCTGCCCAAGCCGGACGACCTGCAACAGCGCAGCACCAACCCGGCTGAGGCTGGCGCCGAAAGTGATGACCCCCTGTTCGCTGACAATTCGGTTGCGGTCGGCCTGGTTGGCACCAGCTACAGCGCCAACCCCAACTGGAACTTCGCCGGTGCGCTCAAACAGGCCCTGCACGCAGACGTCGTGAATTACGCCGAAGACGGCCATGGCCCGATCCTGCCGATGCTCAAGTACCTGCAGACCGACGCCTTCAAAAGCAGCCCCCCGCAGGTGCTGATCTGGGAATTCCCGGAACGCTACCTGCCCGCTCACAACGACCTGACCGAGTTCGACCCACAGTGGATCGCTGAACTCAAAAAGGCCCGTGACCCCCAACAGAATCTGGCGGACAACGCCAACAACTCCAAGTCGCCCACCCGGGCGCAAAACTGAGAGGACTCTTTGACTATGACTTCGCAGAACCCAATGCCAGTTCGTTCGAGCAAAACCAACCTGCTGAAAACCTGCGTGCTGGCCGCGAGCCTGGGCTTCGTATCCCTTTCCGCATTCGCCGGTGGCGACGCCGCGCTGTACGGCCCGACCGCACCAAAAGGCTCGACCTTCGTGCGTGTGTACAACGCCAGCAGCAGCGAAATCTCCGCCAGCGTCGGCAACACCAGCCTCAACGAAATCGGCCCATTGGCCAGCAGTGACTTCGGCTTCATGCCCCAGGGCGACTACACCGCCAAAGTCGGCAGCCAGTCCCTGCCGGTGAAACTGGCCAGCGATCACTACTACACCATCGTCAACAACACTTCGGGCGCGCCGCAACTGGTCGAAGAGCCTCCGTTCAAGAACAAGCAGAAGTCCCTGGTTCGCGTACAGAACCTGAGTGACAAGTCGCTGACCCTGAAAACCGCTGACGGCAAGACCGACGTGGTCAAGGCTGTGTCTGCCAAGGGCACCGGCGAGCGTGAAATCAACCCGGTCAAAGTCAGCTTCGCGCTGTTCGACGGCGACAAGAAAGTGGCTGACCTGAAGCCGGTTGCACTGGAGCGCGGTGAAGCCGCCGTTCTCTACGTCACCGGCAGCGGCAGCAGCCTGTCGCCAGTCTGGGTCAAGCGCCCGACGGGCACTCAGTAAGCGTTGAATCTGGCCGAGAGGCCGCCGGCAGCGCGCGTGATCAACCGCGCGCTGCCACGGATTTACGGAATTAAGCGTTCGGCGTCAGGCACTGCGGAGCAAGCAGACAGCCAAGAGGACGCCGGGCGATGCAAGACAAAAACCAGAAAGACCGAAAAGACCTACAGCCCATTCGAACGATTTTTGCTTAACGGAGAAACAAAATGATTCCAGTGATCTTGTCAGGTGGTAGCGGTTCCCGACTCTGGCCTCTTTCGCGTAAACAGTTTCCTAAACAGTTCCTGGCGCTGACCGGCGAACACACTCTGTTCCAACAGACCGTCGAGCGCCTGCAATTCGACGGCATGCAGCACCCTGTCGTGGTGTGCAACAAGGATCACCGCTTCATCGTCACCGAGCAGCTCAATGCACTGGGTCTGGAAACTCAGGCCGTGATCATGGAACCGTTTGGTCGCAACACTGCGCCTGCCGTTGCCATCACCGCGATGATGCTGGCCAACGAAGGTCGTGACGAGTTGATGCTGGTGCTGCCAGCCGACCACGTGATCGACGATCAGAAAGCCCTGCAACGTGCGCTGGCCCTGGCCACCGTTGCTGCAGAGCGTGGCGAAATGGTGCTGTTCGGTATCCCGGCGACCAAGCCTGAAACCGGCTACGGCTACATCAAGTCCACCGCCGACGCCCTGCTGCCGGAAGGCGTCAGCCGCGTGCAGCACTTCGTTGAGAAGCCTGATGAACAACGCGCCCAGGAATTCGTCCAGGCCGGCGGTTACTACTGGAACAGCGGCATGTTCCTGTTCCGCGCCAGCCGTTACCTGGAAGAGCTGAAAAAGCACGATCCGGATATCTACGACAACTGCCTGCTGACCCTCGAGCGCAGCAAGCAGGACGGCGACAGCATCTCCCTGGACGAGGCGAGCTTCGCCTGCTGCCCTGACAACTCCATCGACTACGCCGTCATGGAAAAAACCCAGCGCGCCTGCGTGGTTCCACTCGATGCGGGCTGGAGCGATGTCGGCTGCTGGTCTTCCCTGTGGGACGTGAGCGCCAAAGATGAAAACGGCAACGTTGCCAAAGGCGATGTCGTGATCCAGGACAGCCGCAACTGCATGATTCAGGGCAACGGCAAACTGGTGACCGTGATCGGCCTGGACAACGTCGTTGTCGTCGAAACCAAAGACGCCATGATGATCGTCCACAAAGACAAGGTTCAGGGCGTCAAGCAACTGGTCAACACGCTCAATGAGCAAGGCCGCAGCGAAACCCAGAACCACCTCGAAGTCTATCGCCCATGGGGCTCGTACGACTCCGTGGACATGGGCGGCCGTTTCCAGGTCAAGCGCATTTCCGTCAAGCCGGGCGCCAGCCTGTCGCTGCAGATGCATCACCACCGCGCTGAACACTGGATCGTTGTATCGGGTACCGCTCAGGTCACCTGCGACGACAACGTGTTCCTGCTGACCGAGAACCAGTCGACCTACATCCCGATCGCCTCGGTTCACCGCCTGCGCAACCCGGGCAAAATCCCGTTGGAAATCATCGAAGTCCAATCGGGCAGCTACCTGGGCGAAGACGACATCGAACGTTTCGAAGACGTCTACGGCCGCTCCACCCCTGGCATCGAAGCCGGCGTGAAGACCCAGACCATCGCGCGTTAATACCGCTTCACCGAGTAGTACTAGGCCCCCGTCAATCCTCTGCGTATTCCCCATCCGCAGAGGGTTTTCGGGGGCTTTTTTATGGGCTTTCATACCTGTGCGACCTTGAATCAGACGAACCACCATTAGCCCAATCCCCTCCCCTTTCGGTACGATGCCCGCATCTGCAATCGCGAGATCGACACGATGATTTTCGGCGCCGTACTCCTGTTCACCTGGCTGGTCCTGCTCCTGCGCTATCCCTCCAAAGCCCTGCCTGTTTCTCTGGCGGCGGCAGTCGGGCTGGGTGTGGTGGCGGCGTTTGTGGTCTGGGAGGACAGCCGCGATGAGCAGCGCCTTGAGCGCCTGCAGATGCGCGTTAACTATGCGCCGCAGCAATGCCCGACGGGCCGCCCGTTGCTGGTGCTGATCGATAACGGTAATAAGGTCTCGCTTACCGAACTGCGCTGGAAGATCGCGGCCTACGCGCCGGGCGATACCGTGAATCTGGCCGAAGACACCTACACCGCACCGCGTTATCGCGGGCCGGGCGATTTGTTGCCCGGCAGTCAGTGGCAAGATTGCTTGCCGATGCCGCCGCTGCGTCCGGGTTATCGGCCGCAGACCCTGGAGTTTCGTGCCGAACGCCTGCAAGGCACGTTCTCCGGCTGAGCGCCGCCCTTCTCTTTTTTCAAGGATTGAACCATGTCTGTGGTGTTGATCACCGGTTGTTCCAGCGGCATCGGCCGCGCCATGGCGGATGCCTTCAAAGCGGCAGGCCATGAGGTCTGGACGACGGCACGCAAGCCGGCCGATGTGGAAGCACTGACCGCTGCAGGTTTTCGTGCCGTGGCCTTGGACGTCAATGACAGCGCAGCGATTGATCTGCTGGTCTGCGAGCTTGATCAACACGGCAAAGGGCTCGACGTGCTGGTCAACAACGCAGGCTACGGTGGCATTGGCCCGCTGCTGGATGGCGGTGTCGAGGCCATGCGCAGACAGTTCGAAACCAATGTGTTTTCCGTGGTCGGGGTGACGCGCGCGCTGTTTCCAATGCTGCGTCGCAACAAGGGGTTGGTGGTGAACATCGGCAGCGTTTCGGGCGTGCTGGTGACGCCGTTCGCGGGGGCATATTGCGCTTCAAAGGCCGCTGTCCATGCCATGACCGACGCTTTACGCATGGAGCTGGCGCCTTTCGGCATCCGGGTGATGGAAGTCCAGCCGGGCGCCATCGACACTCATTTCGCGCAAAACGCCAGCCATGAGGCCGAGCAAGTGATTCATCAGGATTCGTCGTGGTGGCCGTGGCGTGAAGGCATCCGCGCGAGGGCCAACGCGTCCCAGGGCAATCCGACACCCGCCACAGACTTCGCCCGCGACGTGCTCAACGCCGTGCAACGCAGCCATCCACCGCGTTTGCTGCGATCCGGCAATGGCAGCCGCGCGCTGCCGCTCATGGAGCGCTTGCTGCCCAAGGCCTTGCTGGAGTGGATTCTGAGCAAACGCTTCAAGCTGGATAAGCGCCATTGACGGCCACCGCAGATGAACCTGCGGTCATGGAACTCGTGGGAGCGAGCTTGCTCGCGAAGAGGGCGGAACATCCGCTACAGCTTTAGCGCCTGAAACGCCGTCTTCGTGAGCAAGCTCACTCCCACAGGAGCTCAATCATTCAGGGAGATACCCGTCATACCTTGCCCTCTGCGTTACGGCTCGACTACGGGATCCACAATCACCGTGCAGGTGATCCCCGCCGCCAGCACAACCCCTTCCGGCACGTGATCCAGGTGAATGCGCACGGGCACGCGCTGGGCCAGTCGTACCCAGTTGAACGTCGGGTTGACGTCAGCAATCAGCTCGCGGCTCTCCGGGTTATCACGATCGTAGATGGCGCGGGCGATGCTCTCGACGTGGCCCTTCATGACTTCACCGCTCATCAACTGCATGTCCGCCGGATCGCCGATCCTGACGTGGGGCAGCTTGGTCTCTTCGAAGAAGCCGTAGACCCAGAACGAATTCCTGTCGACCACGGCCATCTTCGCTTCGCCGATGCGCGCGTAGTCGCCGCGATGCACGTTGAGGTTGGTGACGTAGCCGTCCACCGCCGCCAGCACTTTGGTGCGTTGCAGGTTCAACTGCGCGGCTTCGAGCTGGGCGACCGCCAACTGATAATCCGCCTGGGCGGAGGTGGCGACGTTGCTGGCGTCTTCGCGGCTCTCGGCGGAGATCACCAGGGCGTCCATGTCCTTGCGCCGATTGGCGTTGACCTTGCGCATCTCCCACGTCGCCTTGCGTGACGCCACCATGGCCTCGGCCTGCTTCACCGCCAGCTGATAGTGCTCAGGGTCGATCTGCATCAGCAGGTCGCCTTTTTTGACCGGCTGGTTGTCCTTCACCGGCACATCGATCACCACGCCGCTGACATCGGCAGCGACGTTGATCACGTCGGCGCGCACCCGGCCGTCGCGGGTCCATGGCGTGTCCATGTAATGAATCCACAGCAGCCGGCCGATCCAGATGGCCAGCGCCAGAATCAACAAAGTCGCGATCAGACTGAAGAGCTTTTTCATCTCAACCAACGTGCCTCAACGGTAAACAGTGAGCGCCATGGCGCCGAAAATGCAGCTGAACAGGCTCAGACGCAGCAGCGCCGGATGCCAGAAAAAACGGTACAGGTCGAGGCCGGACATAAAGCGGTCCAGCGCCCAGGAAAGCACCATCGCGACCAGAAACATGACGGTCACGGTCGGCATGTACACGCCGTGGAAGGCGAGTTCACGAGGCATTGAGTTGTCCTTGGGGCGAGGCCACAGACGCCGGCTCTGACGCAGCGCCTGCCAGCGGCGATTGCGGGTCCAGCAGGCAGGTGCGGATGAAGTGCAGGTAGCTTTTCACCCGGCGCAACGCCGAGGTGTCGAAGTGCGGTGCGAAGGGCTCGTCGGTGTTCTGCACGCAGACGATGGCGTGATCGACGGCCGACAGGCTGCGCGCCAGGTTGTGGCGATCAGGCTGGATGAACAGGCGAATCAGCGAGCGGCCCATGGCGCGAATCGCCTGCCGCCAGGGTTGCGATTCGGCATAGCTGGGGTGCACCGGCAGGATGTCCTGCTCGCGGCGCAACTCGATGATCGCGTGGCCAATCTCCAGCACCACGAACATCCAGCGCAGCAGGTTGCGTTGCACCTCGGGTTTGCCAGCGGCCAGGCCATAGGCCTGATGCATCAGGTCACGGGTGCGGCTTTCGAAGCTGGAGCGGATTCCGCGCAGCGGCGCGCTGATGGCGAAACTGACTTGCTGACGCAGATTGCCTTCCAGCCGCTGCCACAGCCAGCGACTGTTCGGCGGCAGAATGATCGCCCCCGCCGCCGCGCACAGCAGCATGCCGAGGACCATGGCGATGTAGTCGTTGATGAACGCATACGGGTTGTAGACCGTGAGGTTGTCCGGCGCCGAACCGATGCTGAAGAAAATCAGCAGCCCCAGTCCGTATCCCACCCATTGCGGCCGTGTGGTCAGGAACGTCCCGAGCACAAACACCGGCGCCAGCACCATGCACAACAGGGGGAAACCATCGATGCGCGGCAGCACGAAAAACGTGATGAAAAAACCCAGCACCGCCCCCAGAAACGTCCCGCACGCCATCTGAAACGACATGCGCCTCGGGTTCGGCGTCGTCGCGGAAAGCGCCACCGTGGCGGCGGACACCAGGGTCATCGACGCACCGCTCGGCCAGGCCGTCGCCACCCAATACACCGACATGACCGCGAGAATAAAGGTCGCGCGCACGCCGGAGGCCAGCGAAGACAGCCAACTGGTGGTGGAGACGAAGGGCTCGACCCACTTCTCCCGCGCATGGCGGTGATCGGCCAGGGACGCGTGGGTCTGGGCGTAGTCGTGCATGTCATCGACGAAGCGATACAGCAATTCGTAAGCGGTAT
Source organism: Pseudomonas sp. GW821-FHT02H06 (assembly GCF_059421525.1). Lineage (NCBI taxonomy): Bacteria > Pseudomonadati > Pseudomonadota > Gammaproteobacteria > Pseudomonadales > Pseudomonadaceae > Pseudomonas > Pseudomonas sp. GW821-FHT02H06. The sequence goes on along the minus strand of NZ_JBWKVD010000007.1, from coordinate 119,056 downwards.
GGAAATCCAGCAGGTCATCGTCGCCGGGCTCGGTCTTGACGAACTGGGCGCGCAGGCTGCGCACGTGCTCGGGCAAGTCGGCCTTGTACACGCTCAACCGATTGGCGAGCAGCGCGGCGTCGGCGTTGGTCAGCGCGCGACCGGCGAAAGGCTCTAGCAATCCAGTCAGCGCAGTCAGGCCGGGCTCGATGGCCTGAACGGCCGGTGTCACACCGCGTCGACGCAAGCGTTCCAGCAATTGATGCAGGGCGTTGAAGCGCGTGGTGATGGTCATGAATTCGCTGTTCAGGCGATTCAATCGGCCGTTGCGACGGCGCATGTGCGGGTCTTCGAACACCGTGACCGCGCGCAGGCCTTCGAGTCCCACGGCATCGGCGATGAAGCGCACGTTGCTGGCCTCGAACGACGCCGGATCGCTCTCGCCGCGCAGGCCGGTGATGACGAACTGGGCGAAGGTGCCAAAGCGCTGATACAAGGTGTTGCGCATCGCCGCGCCGGCGCTTTGCGGCAGGATTGCAGCGCTGACCAAAGTGGAGCAGACGATGCCAAGGGAAATTTCCAGCACCCGCCACATGGCGGCCATAAATGAGGTATCGGGGTGAGCGAGCGCGGGCAGCCCAGTCATTGCGGCGGTGTAGCCGGCCAGCACAAAACCATAGGCGCGAAAGTTGCGATAGCGCGCGGCCCCGGCGCAGCAGAAGCCGACCCAGATCGCCAGACTGCCGAGGAACAGCTCGCTGTTTTGCGCGAACAGCGCCATCAACGTGACCATCACTACTGACCCGGCGAGCGTGCCGAGCAAGCGGTAGAAACTCTTGGCAAACACCTGACCGCTCTGCGGCTGCATCACGATGAACACGGTGATCATGGCCGTACGCGGCTGCGGCAGTTCCAGGCGCATGGCGATCCAGTACGTCAAGAATGCCGCGATCAGCACCTTGGCGATGTAGATCCACGTCACGCCATCGCTGCGCGCCCAGTCATTGAGGCCGCGACGCCATTCGAGGGATTTGAGCCAGTTAAAAGCGGCGCTCATCGCCAGGCCCTGCCGGAGCGCATCATTTATCGAACACCGCCAGCGACACCGGCGTTTTCGGCGCAGCGGTCCTTTCCGGCGCAGGCGAATCATTGCCCGCCATCAACCCTCCCCCCAGCGCCACCACCAATTCTGCGTGCACCGTCAGGCGTTCGGCCTGGACGTGTTGCTGCACCTGCTGCTGATGAAACAACAGCGTCTGCGCGTTGAGCACATTGAGGTAATCGGTCAGGCCGCGTTTATAGGCGACCATCGCGATGTCGTAGGTTTTCTGCGCGGCGGCTACCGACTGATCGGCGAACTGTTGCTGCTTGTCCATCGACTCGCGGCGAATCAATTGATCGGAAATGCTCTTCAGCGCCATCACCAGGGTCTGGTTGTACTGCGCAACGGCTTCGTCATAGCCCGCTGAGGCTACGCCCAGCTCCGAACGCAAACGCCCGCCGTCGAAGATCGGCAACGTGATCGCCGGGCCAACGCTGTAATTGAATTTCTTGCCGGCGAGGAATTCCAGCATGCCGCCGCCGGTGGCCATGTAACCGAGGCTGCCCATTAGATCGACGTTCGGATAAAACCCGGCATGGGCCACATCAATGCCCCGCGCCTGCGCCGCCACCCGCCAGCGACTGGCGACCACGTCCGGGCGCTGTCCCAGCAATTCGGCCGGCAGCGCCGACGGCAATTTCAATGCAGCATTCAGCGACAGCGTCGGGCGCTGAAGACGTGCGCCCTCGCCCGGGCCTTTGCCCGCCAGCGCGGCGATCTGATTGCGGCTCAGGGCAATTGCCTCGTCCAGCGCGTCAATCTGACGATGGGTTTCCGGCAGCGGGGTTTCCGCCTGGCTGACCTCGAAATGGGTGCCGATGCCGCCTTTCAGACGGCGCTGGGCCAGATCAACGATCTGCTGCTGTTGCGCGAGTGTGGCTTGGGCAATGTCACGCTGGGCGTAGTTGAGGGACAACTGGATGTACGCGCGGACGATGTTGTCCTGCAATTCCAGTTGCGCCTGACGTTCCTGGGCCGCGCTCATGTGCGCCATGTCCAGCGCCTGTTCGGAGTGGTTGCTCTCCTGGCCCCACAGATCAAGGGAATAACTCAGGCCCAGCGAGGCGTTGTTGTCCCACGTGCTGGTGTTCGACAGCTCACCCGGACCGTAGAACTGATCCGTCGGCCAGTTGTGGCGTTTCAGCGTACTGTCGCCGGAGATGTGCAGGGATTCCGCCGATTCCGCGATGCCCGCCATGGCCTTGGCCTGACGCACCCGCGCGGCAGCAATCGCCAGGCTGGGGCTGCCGAGCGCGGCCAGTTCGATCCAGCGATTGAGTTGTTCGTCGCCATAGGCGCGCCACCACTGACCGGCCGGCCAGTGGGCGTCTGTGTCGGCCGCCTTGATGGCGTCGTCGGTGGCCAGCGCGTCGGGGGACAACGCTGTGCCTTGTGGGGCGATTCCGCCAGTTCCGATGCAGCCGCTGATGAGTAACGTTAAAGCCCACACACTGAGGGGCTTGAGCCCTCTGACGAGACGACGCGGCACTGCTGCAATTACCTGAATGGAGGGGGAATCGATGATGCGGCGATTCTAGGGGGCGTCTAGTCCGGCGATAAGCCGGGACTTCTGCGAATCTTTGTTACCGAACAGGAGATAATCCTTTGGTATGGCTGACATGGATCAGTTACTTCATGTCACAATTTGCTATCTCACCTGAGAACGGCCAATGGACACTCTGCAAAACATGCGCGCCTTCACTTGCGTGGCGCAGGCGGGCAGCTTCACCGCTGCTGCCGCTCAACTGGACACCACCACCGCAAACGTTTCGCGCGCTGTCTCCAACCTCGAAGCCCACCTGCAAACCCGACTCCTCAACCGCACCACGCGCCGCATCGCCCTGACTGAAGCGGGCAAGCGTTACCTGCTGCGTTGCGAGCAGATCCTCGGTTACGTGGAAGAAGCGGAAGCCGAAGCCAGCGACGCCCATGCGCGCCCGGCCGGGCAGCTGAAAGTCCACTCGATGACCGGCGTAGGCCAGCACTACGTCATCGACGCGATTGCCCGCTACCGGCGCAATCACCCGGACGTGTCGTTCGACCTGACCATGACCAATCGCGTCCCGGACCTGCTCGAAGAGGGTTACGACGTGTCCATCGTGCTCGCCAGCGAGCTGCCGGATTCGGGCTTCGTGTCCCAGCGGCTGGGCATCACTTACAGCATCGTTTGCGCCTCGCCGGCCTACATCAAGGCGTTCGGCATGGCGCATCGACCGGCCGACTTGCTCAATCACGCCTGCCTGCGTCTGGTCAGTCCGGTGTTCCCGCTGGAAAAGTGGGCGTTCGACGGCCCGGAAGGTCAGGAAACCGTGACCATCGGCAACTCGCCGTTTCTGGTGAATTCGGCCGACGCCATGCAGGCAGCGATCAGCAGCGGCATGGGCATCGGGATTCTGCCGATCTACTCGGCGATCGAGGGTTTGCGTAATGGCTCGCTGGTGCGAGTACTGCCCCAGTACCGCTCCCACGAGCTGAACCTGTACGCGATCTACCCGTCGCGGCAGTACCTGGATGCGAAGATCAAAACCTGGGTCGAGTACCTGCGCGGGTCCCTGCCGGAAATCATGGCCGCCCATGAAGCGGACCTGCAGACCCATGTGTTGCCGGAGACGGTTTAGTCATCACGTGAGCGTTACGGCGGAACCCTGCCAATCCCTCGGCAAGAATGTTAGCGTGCTACGCATTGCCCTTCTGACCTGCCGAGAGAAGCTATCCGATGAAAAAGACCGTCCTTGCCTTCAGCCGCGTGTCACCGGAAATGGCCGAGCGCCTGCAGCAAGACTTCAACGTGATCATCCCCGACCCGAAAAAGGGTGATCTGAACGCGCAGTTCAACGAAGCCCTGCCCCACAGCCACGGCATGATTGGCGCCGGTCGCAAGCTGGGGCGTGAGCAGTTGGAGAACGCGAAGCAGCTGGAAGTGGTGTCGAGCATTTCGGTCGGTTACGACAACTACGACGTCGGCTACCTCACCGAACGCGGGATCATGCTGACCAATACCCCCGACGTGCTGACGGAAAGCACGGCCGATCTGGGCTTCTCGTTGATCATGAGCAGCGCCCGCCGCGTCGCCGAACTGGACGCCTACACCAAGGCCGGCAACTGGAAGCGCAGCATCGAGGCGCCGCATTTCGGCACCGACGTCTACGGCAAGACCTTGGGCATCGTGGGCATGGGCAACATCGGCGCAGCGGTCGCGCGGCGCGGTCGTCTGGGTTTCAACATGCCGATCCTGTACAGCGGCAACAGCCGCAAGACCGCCCTCGAGCAGGAACTGGGCGCGCAATTCCGTACGCTGGATCAGTTGCTGGCTGAGTCGGATTTCGTCTGTCTGGTGGTGCCACTCAGCGAAAAGACCACGCACCTGATCAGCACCCGTGAGCTATCGCTGATGAAGAAGAGCGCGATTCTGGTGAACATCGCCCGCGGTCCGATCGTCGACGAACCGGCGCTGATCAAGGCGCTGCAGGACGGCACCATTCGCGGCGCCGGTCTGGACGTGTACGAAAAAGAGCCGCTGTCTGAATCGCCGCTGTTTGCGCTGAGCAACGCGGTGACGCTGCCCCACATCGGTTCGGCGACGGACGAAACCCGCCAGGCCATGGCCGACCGCGCCTACGCCAACCTGCGCGCCGCGCTGCTGGGCGAGAAGCCGCAGGATCTGGTGAATGCGCAGGTGTGGAAGGGCTGAGCGTCACAGCTCTTGTGATGATCGTTCCCACGGTCCCCGTGGGAATGCCGCTCCCGGCGCTCCGCGCCATTAGGGCAGGTTGACGCGGAGCGTCACAGGCTGCATTCCCACGCAGAGCGCGGGAACGATCAAAGGTCTCAGCCTTCCTTACGCTAGCTTCGCGCCCACCGGCACAACCACCCTCGGCTTCCTGAACACCAGCACGTTGCCGGCCATCACCAGCACCAGCCCCATCAGCGCGGGGGCGGTCCATTGGTAGCCTTCGGCAAACGCCGACACATTCAACGCCACCACCGGGAACAGCACCGTGCAATACGCTGCGCGTTCCGGGCCCATGCGGCCGACCAGAGTGAGGTAAGCCGTAAAGCCAATCACCGAACCCGGGATTACCAGATACAGCAACGAGCCGATGTACCGCGCGTTCCACTCAAACGCGAACGGCGTGCCGCTCAGCACGCAATACACGCACAGCATCGTCGCGCCATACAGCATGCCGTAGGCATTGGTGGTCAGCGGGCGGAGTCCGGCCTTCTGTTGCAGGCTGGAAAGCATGTTCCCCGCCGAGAAACACAGCGTGCCGAGCAGGGTCAGCGCCAGGCCGATCAAGGTCTCGCGACTGGCGCTGTGCCCGGCCAGCTCCGGCCAGAACAGGCACGCCAGACCGATCAGGCCCAAGGTGCCGCCCATCACCACGTTGCGCGCGATTTTCTGCTTGAAGAAGATCCGCGCATTGAGCGCGTTCCACAGTGTCGCAGTGGAAAACACCACCGCCACCAGACCGGTCGGGATCCACTGGCTGGCGGTGTAGAAGCACATGAAGTTGACGCAGAACAGGCACAGCCCTTGCGCCAGACAAATGAGCTGCCCGCGCCGATTGACCTTCTGCAGTTTCCCGGTCGCCAACAACAGGGCGAAGATGATCAGCGCCGCGAGGCCGAAGCGATAGACGATCGACACCGGAATGGCGACTTCGCCCAGTTGCAGTTTCAAGGCAATCCAAGTCGTGCCCCAGATCAAAACGGTCAGCAGATACAACGTGATGTTCATGTCAGGCTCCCCAGTGAAGCCTCAGTCTGGCGGCGCGGGTCTGCGCTCACTTGCAGAAACTTGCGCATTTGATCGTCGCCCCGCTGGCAGGCGGCTTGGCGCGGAGTAGGATGCGAGGCGTAGAGGAGTCCCCATGTCGTCACTCGAAACCATCCAGGTTTTTCAATCCCTGAACAGCTCGCCCCACGCGCAGCTGGAGAAGTGCGCGCCCTTGGGTGACGGGGTGATGTCGGCGTTGTGGAACAACCGCCACGACGCGCAGAACTACCACGCGCCGACGCACCACACCCTGTCGTGCTACATCGACGGCGGCACCGGGACGTTCCGCCGCGATCAACCAGACAAGAAAGGCGCCCCGGACAAGATCTGCACGCTGCCGGCCGGCCATCAGTCTTCCTGGGTGGTGAACGGGGAAATCCGCCTGGCGCATCTGTACATCAGCCCCGAGCAGTTCGCCCTCAATTGCGTCACGCTGCTGGATCGCGAGCCGCGCCAGCTGGCGTTGCAGGAACACACGTTTCTGGACGACTCGCTGCAGGCCGAGCGCTTTCATCGCCTGATCCGCATGGACTGGAGCGAGCCCGGCGAACGCATGCTCACCAGCAGTCTCGCCCATGAGCTGCTCGATCACATGGTCCTGCGCCAGGTGGGGCTGCGCGAAGGGTTGCGCTTGAAAGGCGGATTGGCGCCGCACTTACGCCGTCAGTTGGTCGAGTTCATCGAGCTGAGCCTGGCCGATCCCTTGAGCCTCGGCCAGTTGGCGGGCATGTGCGCGTTGTCGGAATACCATTTCGCACGGATGTTCCGCGAAAGCTTCGGCCTGCCGCCCCACCAATACCTCCTCGCCCGACGCCTCAACCGCGCCCGGGAGCTGCTGCGCTCGACGCGCAAGCCATTTGGCGAGATCGCCCTGGAATGCGGCTTCGCCAGCGCCAGTCATTTCAGCAACCGGTTCAAACAGTCAGTCGGCGCAACGGCGAGTGAGTACCGGGCTGCGTTTCAGTAAATGCTCTTCGAGTGTCACCCACTCCAACTGACCCAACCTATATCAACTGTAGGAGTGAGCTTGCTCGCGAAGAGGCCGGTACATCCGCCGACCGCTTACCGGCCGGACCACAGCCTTCGCGAGCAAGCTCACTCCTACAGGGTTTGCGTAAATCGCCAGGACTTCGCCTCGGAAGGGGAAGACCTTCAGAACTCCAGCGTCGTCGCCATGACCACCTGCCGCGAATCTCCCAGCGACACGAAATAACGGCTTACCGCCGAGCTGTAATACGTGCGATCAAACAGGTTCTTCACGTTCAGCTGAAACTTCACTTTCTGCCCGTCCAGACGGGTTTCGTAGGTCGCGAAGGCATCGGCGACGGTGTAGCCGGGCAGATCAAAATCGTTGTCGGGATTGCCCGGGCGTTCGCCGACGTAATGGCCGCCCAAGCCCGCTCGCAAACGGTCTGCCCCCATCACCGCGCCAAAGTCGTACACCGCCGAGACCGACCCGCTGTGCCGGGGCACGTTCTGCAAGCGGTTGCCTTTCAATGTCGGGTCCTCAACCACCCAGGCATCAGTGAAGGCATAACCGCCAATCAGGCTCCAGCGTTCTGACAGCTGCCCGCCCACGTCCAGTTCCAGACCCCGCGAGCGCACCTGGCCCGCCGTCGTGTACACCGTGTCTGCGGTCAGCGAGTCAAAATTCGCCACCAGCACGTTGCGCTTTCTGATGTCGAACAGCGCCAGCGTCGCACTGATGCCATCGGACGAATCCCACTTGGCACCCATCTCCCACGCTTTCGATTCTTCGGGCGGCGTCGCCGAATCCAGCACGGTGCCGCCCGCCAGCGTGGCGATGCTGGAGTTGGGCTTGAACGCTTCGGTGTAGCTGCCATAGAACGACAGCTCGTCGCTGTAGCGGTAGACAAGCCCCGCTCGCGGAATCCACTTTTGCCCGTTCAAATCGGTGTTGCGCATGAACGGCGAGCCTTTGCCTGCCTGCTGATCGAACACTTGATAACGCGCGCCCGTGACGAAAATCCAGCGATCGGTGAGGTGCACGGAATCCTGAGCAAACACCGAGTCAGTGCGCAAAATGTCGAGCTGATGGCTGTCCGCCGCACTGACCTGAGTACCCTCCGCTTCCTGGCCATACACCGGATTCAAATAGCTGAACGTGCTTAGGCTTTTCTGGCGAATTAACTCACCGCGCGCAATCTTGCGGTATTCGTCATCGACGCCGATCAGCAGCTCGTGCCGCATGCCGGCCAGCGAGGTGTCGCCGCTCAAGGTGAGGGTGGTGAAGCGATCGGTGCTCAGGGCGCTCCCGGTGCCGTCGATGGAGCGGGTCAGCGTCCCGGTTGCCGGATCGACGGCAGTCACGCGCACCTGGCTGGCGTCGTAGGTCTCGCGGTTGTAGCTGTAGCCGAGGTGGCCCTTCCAGTTGTCGTCGAAGGTCTGGTCGACCTCGAATCGATACAGGTCCGAGCGCCCCTCCATGTTGTTGAATGGCTCGTCCAGACGCCGGGTCGCTGGGATGTTCAATGGACGGTTGGTGCGCGGATCGATGGCCGTGCCGCGATCGAACGGCGAGAGAAATTCCCGGTGCTCGTAGGACGCCAGCACTTCGGTGTCATCGCCATACCAGGCAAGCGATGGCGCCACCAGCGACTCACGGTGCACGCCGTAATTGCGCCAGTAATCTTCGTCTTCGTGGTCAACGATCAAGCGGTAGGCCAGACCGGTTGACGCCCCATCAACGCCATCAATGGCGCCGGTGCTATCAAGTGTTCCGCCGCTGCCGTTTTTGCCTGCGCCGTAGCTTGATCCCCGAGCTGTGAGGGCGTTGGCCGACTGCAACTGCGGGCGCTTGCTGACCACATTGATGACACCGCCCGGGTCCTGAATCCCATACAACAGCGATGCCGGACCCTTGAGAACTTCGACGCGTTCGGCCGTGGCATTAAGGTTGCGGCCCTGCACCACCGGCATGCCGTCGCGCATGATCGAACCGTCGCGATTGTCGCCAAAACCGCGCTTCATCAGCGTGTCCTGGGTGCTGCCGAGGGTATTGCCCTGGGTCACGCCGCTTACGTTTGCCAGCGCGTCATCGAGGTTGCGCGGCGCCTGATCGCTCAACACCTGCGCCGGAACGACGCTCACCGCCTGGGGGTTTTCCAGTCGCGGGGTTGCGCTGCGCATCACCGATGTCACAGCAGGCGGCTGATAGCTGTAGGCACCGCTGCGTGTGGAATCGATCTGCGTCGCGCCAAGGGTGACCGTGCCCTCGGCGGGTCGGGATTGCAGCGTGAAGGTGTCGTCGGTGGCACGGCGGAAGGTGAGGCCAGACGTGCTCAACAGCACGCCTAACGCCTGCTCCGCACTGAACGAGCCGTTCACCGCCGGGGCATCCACGGCGTAGGGCGTTTCCTGGGTGTAAATCACGCCCCGCCCTGTCACCCGACTGAAATCCCTCAGCGCCTGGGGCAGCGGTTTGGCCGGGATCGAAAAGTCGTAGGCCGGCACGGCTGCCTGAGCGCACGCGCTCCAGACCGCTACAACCCAAACGACATACCCACTTCTCACATCGATCAACCCCGTATGAATGCGCTACACCGCAACAGCTCGCCTGTGATCAACGGATCACGATCACGCGCCCGAGCGCTTCGTACTGCTCAAAGCCAATGACGGACTTCAACGCCGCCAGCACGGCCTGCGGATCGCGGCTGGGAAAGCTGCCGCTGACGGTCTTCGCGGCCAGCTGATCGTTGAGCAACATGATTCGCCCCGGGTAATAGCGGTTCAGGTCGCTGATGACATCGGCGAGCGGCGTGCGGGAATAATTGAGCCAGCCCTGACGCCAGGCCAACTGGCTTTCGCTGTCGACAGGCTGCGGATCACTGGTGCGTTCGCGGTCATAAGTGACCCGCTGACCGGCCGTCAAAATCTGCTGCGGCGCATCGGAGGCCGCCTTTACGCCAACGCGTCCCGACAGCACGGTGACTTGCGCCCCGACGGGCTGCAACCGCACTTCGAACTGCGTGCCCAGCACCCGGGTTTCCCCGCGTCCGCCATCGACTACAAACGGCTGGCCGGTATGGGTGACCTGAAAGAATGCGGCGCCACGGCGCAACTCGACGTGCCGCTCACCCGCATCGAAATGCACGGCGATCGCGCTGTCAGCGTCCATCGTCACCTGCGAGCCGTCGGCCAGCGCCACGGTCCGGACCTGCCCCGGTGCGGACACATAATCGGCGCTCAGATCCTCTGCCCAGCGCTGCGGATTCCAGCCCATCCCGACGCTCACCATCAGCACCAGACACGCCGCCATCGCCAGCGCCGCTCCCCAGCGCGGGAGCCGTTGCAGCGTGGGCGCGTCCATTTTCCGCAACAAGGCGTCGAGCGCGGCGGCGTCCTCTTCGGCCAGTGTGGCGGCAGGCTCTTCGCTCAGTTCCCACAGCACCTGGGCCTGAGCGTACGCCTCGGCATGGGCGGGGTCGGCGTGCAGCCAGCGGCTAAAACACGCCTGATCGGCGACCGTCGGTTGGTTGTGCAACACACTGAGCCAGCTCAGCGCGATGGTGTGCGGATCGGCACTTTGATCAGAAACGGCGTTCATCGACGTAAGCCCCCGGATTTCCCACCAAGGGGCACAATCCGCGCGGCGTCCTCATTAACGCTCGCCTTGCAGGCCTGCAAGGCGCGCATCATGTGTTTCTCCACGGCACTCTGCGAAAGGCCCATGGCCTTGGCGATTTCGGCGTACTTGCGCCCATGGATACGATTGAGCAGGAAGATCTGCCGGGTTTTCTCCGGCAATCCGCGCAACGCCGCTTCGATGTGGCGCAGATCATTGCTCGCCTCCAGCGCCGCCTGGGGTTCGTCAGTCTCGGGCCGATGCGCGTCAGGCAGCAACTCGTCGCTGAGCCGGGCGCGAGTGCTTTCATTGCGCAGATGATCAATGGCGATATTGCCAGCGCAGCGCATCAGGTAGGTGTTGAGTTCCTCGACCTGCACCAGCGGACGCCGCCAGAACCTGAGAAACAGGTCCTGCACCAGGTCCGCCGCCGTCGCCCGGCAACCCACCCTTCGGCTGACCAGCGCCTCCATTTGCGGGCGCTGTGACAGAAACACCTCCAGAAACCGCGCGCGTGCAGCTTTCGGGGCCTCGTGGTCGAGGTCCTGACGCGCTGAGTTCAAGGACGGAGGCTGATCGATCATGGTCAGGCACTGGGTGAGAGGATGCGAGGCGCGATATTAATGATAAATATTCTCATGCGCAAAAGATGTCCGACGAATCTCGCAACAAATCTGCAGCGCCTGAAACCAGACCCTGAAAAGGCGCAGCCCAGTAAAAATGGACTTGCCGGTCGAGTTCCCGCGTCCGCGAAATATATTCTCGGTTCCAAGGGGTTGAATTGTTAGTAGATCGGCGCCAACACTGTGAATGAGGGCAGACGAAAAACACCTCGTCCAGACTCTCCCGAGCAAGCCAAAGTAAGGGAAGAACTATGCAAATCCAGGTCAACAGCGATAACCACATCGAAAACAGCGTCCGTCTGGAGGAGTGGGTACGAACCACGGTTGAAACTACGCTCGAACGATACGAAGAGGATCTGACCCGCGTTGAGGTCCACATCAACGACGAAAACGGCGACAAGCCCGGCCCCCACGACATCCGTTGCCAGATGGAAGCCCGGCCAAAAGGACACCAACCCATTTCTGTTACCCACAAGGCCGATTCAATTGATCAGGCCGTGGATGGCGCAGCGGTCAAACTGGACCACGCCCTGGAACATCTTTTCGGAAAGCTGCGCGGCAACAAACGAGGCGCGGCGCCGGTGATTGAAAGCGATCTGGATGACGAGCCGGTCAGTGCTGACGCGTTGCTCGAAGAAGAATTTCTCGAGAAGGATGAAGCATTGCACGGCTGATGCAGCAGCCTTGAAACACTGAACTGCTGATGGAGGGCGGGCCTGGAAACGGGCCCGCCCCTTCTTTTTGCGCGTTCGTTAAGCGCCGAACGTTCGCCTTGTGAGCTGCGCTAAACACGCGGCGACTTCACTGGCCAACCTTTCGCACACAAAGGACGCATGGGGCGCGCAAATGGTGCCGAGTGGGAATTATCCAAACAGTTAGCCAGTACAAAATGGACGCCTAAACCATGACCTGCTTCTCGATTCAGCGGCCCGCGGTCCACCTGTTGAAAGCATTTACTCCTTTCGTCCCTTGTGGCCCAAACCCTGCAAGCTTTGTATCGTCGAGCTTACACCTCACCTGCACGCCGCATGCTTAATAGCTCCGCGCGCAGTGACTCGCTCAATGAGACGACGTTTCAACGGACCACTGATGGATATCACCGCGACTTCAGCGAGAGCGGCCAAGGCAGGAATCATTAACCGTTGATCGGCTTCGAGAACTAAAAGGATTCACCCCCAGTCAACTTATGCAGATCGTTAACAGGTAACAGGCCATGGATAACCCTTTTCAACTGATCACTGACGCCTTCCACCCCGACTACCGGGTCAACCTGAGTATTCAGGGTCTCGACGGGACCATCATGCTGACGCTGTCGAATGAGTCAGGTGTGGTCGCCAAACGCCTGCTCAGCGCGGAGCAACGCAACTCGCCCAAGCGTCTGCGTCGTTTGATCGAGAGCATCCAGTTCGGTATCGCCATCGAACAGGGCCACAGCGCCATCAAGATCCTGGCAGCCATGACCGACGGCGACCTCAAGCAACTCTCGCCGCCGCCCACCCGAACCAGCTTCCTTGGCCGTCCGCAGCTGACTGCCGGCATCTGATTGTTCGATGCGCATGGAGTGAGGTGATCTCTGTCACCTCTCCAGCGCAGCCTCTGCCGGGCATCATTGTTGATGCGCCCTGCCCCCGCCAATGATCGCCGATTCCCCTCTAAGTCCCGCCGATTCAGCCCCCAGACAGAAAGCACCTGTTACAACAAACCTGTAGCAAGCCGGCTGCCCCGTTACACAACTGAACGGCGAGCAGCAGAGTCTGGACAAGTCTGAGGTGACGATATGTCTCTACGATACATAGCGCTGATTGGCGCGCTGGCCCTGGCGACCGGGTGCGTGGAAGAAAGAGTGGTACACGAACGTCGAGTGGTCGACCGACCCGCACCCCGCGCCGAGTATGTCGAAGTCGTCGCCCCGCAAGCGCCGCCCGTGCGCGTCATCGAAGAAGAACCGGCCCCGCGCCCGGGCTACATCTGGTCCCGCGGCTACTGGCGCTGGAACGGCAACCGCTACGTCGCCGAGCACGGCCACTGGGAAGCGGTACGGCCGGGCTATCGCTATCAACATCCGTACTGGGAAAGTCGAGGCGATGGCTGGCATTACCATGTTGGGGTGTGGGTGAATTAACGAACTGCCGCACGCAAAAATGCCCCGCTTAGACGGGGCATTTTTTTGGATTCGCTGGTGGATAGCTCATCGTAAAACAGCTCGCTGATTGCAAGCGGCGATTACAAGGGAGAGGCAAGTTCGTACCGAACGACCATCCCATCTTGCAAAGTATCTCGGTCGCCGCTGCAGCAACAACCTGCCAACTGCTTGAAGCATCACTGGTCGTAGCGCTAATGGCGAAGGATAGAATCCACTCTCAGTTGTTTTCTTGCGGCTGTAGTCCTAAATTAGCGGCATGCCGTGGTCCTGTCGGACCACCATCTGGGCGTAAATGCCGCCCAACAATGGAGACCTAACCGCTAAATGGATTTTTTCGCTAATTTACCTAGCTGGGGCGACATCGAGCGAAACCTCGACCAAAAATTCAGTGAGCTGAATCAGGGCGTTGATGACGGCTGGAACGGCTTCACCCGCCGCATCAGTAACGGCGCAACTCAAGCCTACAGATACGTGGGTGGGCATAAGATCGATAATGTTCGCCACGCGCTGGACTTATCCTCCCCCATCATGCAGATGAACATTCGGCGCAAATGGGCGTCGATCAATATTGAGGAAATTCTGCCGGAGTTGATTAAGCTGTTGCAGGAAGTTGTGATGATCGTGGGCGGCAGCGTAATGATGGGAGCTGCGATGGGTGGCGCAGCCGGCTCACTTGCTTTAGGTGCTGGAGCCTTGCCCGGCGCGGCAATCGGCGCAAGTGTAGGGTTGCAGGTCGGAAACTTGATCATGGCAGCGCTTGGGTTATATGCAATCGCTGGTTATTTCTCGGCAGGTATCGGGCCATGCCTATCGACGATATACGAAGGGCTATGCACTGCGTGGCAAGCTGAAGACGGCTTGAAAGATCCAGGCCTTGACCCCACTGGCGGTTCCGCTGCGATGATCCAAGACCGCATAGAGCGCGCAGCTCGGCTGCTGGCCCAAGGGCAAGAGCAATTGGTCTTGCTATTACTGATGGCTATTGTCACTTATCTCACTCGAGGGCAGATGAGAGCGGGGGTATCCAACAGTTTGGAAAGTATCGCGACGAGGAGTGCCAAGCTACGAGCAGATATTTCCAGCAAACCAATCGTTGAATGGCTCACAAAAAATGAAGAGAACCTTTTGGGACATCCTGAATTACAGATCAGGGGGGTCACTTCAGTCGAGCAGCTGGTGCGGGAAAGTAAGATGCGTGACTTTTACGCCAAGCAAGACCCAGAGTTCGTGTCAGTCGAGCATAAACGAAACTCTGTGAAGACACTTGAGCCAAAGGGCTTAAGTAACCAGCAGGTCCGTGATTATCTGCAAAGCGTTGACGGACAAAAATATATCGCTAAAATCGCAAAGGCAGACCCTGAGTTACCATTTCCAGATATCTTGGAAAGAGCCATCAGTCATGTAGCTTCAGGAAGTACCGTACCGGTCACCACCAACATTACAACACCACTTGTGAAAATCGTACCTGTGACACAAGAAGGCGTCTCTGCCTTCTCACCATTCTTCACCACAATGGAAGAATTGCAAGCGGCGGCTAAATCCGATAAAACTCTAGCGGATGCACTCGGCTTACCGGTTACGAGTGAAAATGCTAGATATCACGTGTTTGAAATTACGCCACTCCAGCCCACCGAAGTTTTCAAGAGCACGGTTGCACCGACAGTGGAATTCGGCGGGAGAATCACCAGAACAGGCGGGGCGGCACAATATTTAGTGCCTAATCGGCAAGAATGGTCCGCAGCAAAGCTCATTGGCGAAATCGACAATTAGGAATCAGTATGGACATACTAGCGCTGAAACAGACTGCAATCGAGTTACGCAAGCAATTAGAACGGTATAAAGAAAAGGAACCGGCAGCACTCGCTTTGTATGAGCATATGGAGCCTTTAATATCGGCCGCCGAGCGAGGTGAGATTAATACCCAGGTCGAAGCACGAGACATACCAGGCCATCGAATTATGGATGAATCAAACCTCCGAAAATATCGTGACCTCTCTGGAGCGTATAGCAATTTTTATATAGAACTTATCGAAGGCCGTGACATGCTCAAAATGGTAGAAGAAATTGCTAAAAAGGCAAGAATGTAAAAGAGCTATATCCGGGCAATCGTGGACCGATACGAACGCTGCGGAAACGTACCGCGACTTCTCGGCGTTGGCCGCTAACCGCATGCACGCCAAACGCCAAGAATTAGTCGGACAAGTGTGGAATGAGCCCTAAACGACAAGGACTCACCCATCCCTACTCCACTTTTTCCTGCACCGACGGATACCTCGACGAGGAGTACCTGACGACCAGAATCGAGAACGCCAGCAACAGCACGCCGCCACAGACGTAGATAATCCCCAGATCCGGCGCCTTGTGGTGCGACACGTCACTGATCAGCAAACGGATCAAAGCGGTCACCCCGATGTACAGCAAGAAGCGCAGGGGCATGTGGTTGGTCTTGAAATAAATCCCGACCATCGCGCCCAATTCGAGGTAGATGAACAACAGCAAAATATCATCCACGGCGATGTATTCCTGCCCGAGCATGCCGACGAACGCTTTAATCGCGGCGTAAGCGGTCACCGCGCCAATGCCGAACAGCGCCAGATAGTGAAACGCTTCAACGGCCAAGTTGCCCAGGCTGTTGGCGCCGCCATGCAGCTTGGCCCGCATCCGATCTGCCCATTTCACACCACCCATCCCTCACCTCCCCTGACCCAACCAAAACTGTTCATAACGAGCGCTGCGATTCAGCGCAGCGGTGGATCTGTCGACGCAGGCCTAAGGCCGCATTGATGTTCACGATGTACTTCCTTGAGTGACCCGGACCGGATGATGCTGCGCGCGCATGACGGTTTGCGCGTGCGGGATGTCCGAGGGCAAGCATTAATAGGGCCATCGGCTAAGCTTGAGAACGTGACCAGATGTCGCAAGGCCGCGCATGGCGAAAAAAGTGAGCGCGCACCCCCTACCCAAGCTGCGGCGATTCACCTATGCTGCGCACTGTATAAATAAACAGTAAAAAGACGGAGTACGCTGTCTTTGCATCATCCGTCGGCCGAAGCGTTGAGCGCCCGGGCTGATCCCTTACAACTCTGGAAATGACGACGAGGCCAACAATGGCTGTTGAAACCCTTTACCGCAGTACCCGTGATTTGGAGACTACGTTCGTGGACCGCAAACTCGCCGATGCCCATGATCAGATGCTGGAACTGGCCGAACTGCTCACCGATGTGCTGATGAAGAACGTCGCCGGCCTCTCCGAAAAACACGCCGAAGACGCCAGTATTTTCATGGCAAAGAACCGCGCCGTCTTCGCTGCCGCGTTCAAGAGCAATGCCCTGGCCCTCAACGAGCTGGCACCCGCGGCGGAGCCGGCAGAGTAATCAGGCCGGCGACTTCAGCTTCAGAAAGTTGAATGCAGGTTTGACACGAAAGCGATTCAGTCCATGTCCAGCAGCCGTTCTGCCAGCTCATCTGCGACCCGCGCGGGTGAGCGCTTTTCAGCTTGCGCATGGGCAAACACTTCGGTCAGCCGCGTGCCGATCTGAGACAGATGCGCAGTGATGGTCCCCGGGCTTTGCCCCTGATGATGCAGCGCGACATAGATCAAACCGCCGGAATTGATCACGTAATCCGGGGCATACAGAATGCCGCGCGCTTCCAGTTGGTCGGCAATGGCGGCGCAGCTCAGCTGGTTATTGGCGCCGCCCGCCACTGCAGCGCAACGCAACTTGGTCACACTGTGGCTGTTGAGTACGCCGCCCAGCCCGCACGGCGCAAGAATGTCGCAAGGCGTACTGAGGAGTGCTTCGCTGGCAATCGGCTTGGCGCCCAATTGCTCCATGGCGAGCTGCACCTTGCCGCTGTCCAGATCAGCTACCAACAACTCGGCGCCCGCGGCATGCAGCTGTTCGGCGAGCGCGTAACCCACATGCCCCAAGCCCTGAATCGCCACGCGCAAACCTTCCAGATTATCGCTGCCCAGTCTTGCCATGGCCGTGGTCCGAATCCCGGCGTACAACCCTAGCGCGATGTGCGCAGATGGATCGCCGACTGCCGTGGTGCTGGTGACGTGCGGGGTGAATTGGGCAATGCAGTCCATGTCCTCCCTGGAAGTGCCGCTGTCCATGGCCGTGACGTAACGGCCGTCGAGGGTCTGCACGAATCGCCCGAACGCCTCGAACAAGGCAGCTCGATCAGGCACATGTGCCGGGCGCATGATCACCGCCGTTCCCCCACCCAGTGACAACCCGGCAAGCACAGCTTTGTAACTCATGTTCCTTGCCAGCTGAATGGCATCCTCGATGGCGCTCTCTTCGTTTGGATAGGAGAGGTAGCGACAGCCCCCCATCGCCGGGCCTTTGCGGCTGCTGTGGATCGCAATCACCGCCTTCAGGCCGGTGAGGGGTTCAACCATCATGTGCAGTGATTGCACGCGTGAGCTTTGCATGAGAGCGAACATGGGCACTGCTCCCCTTTTTCGTACTGGCGAGTATAGGCGCTGGTTGAAAAAAAGAAGGCCGACCCGTGGGGATCCGGACGACGGACTGCCATTCAACGTGCCCGATGAATCAATGCTGGACGAAGGCGGCAGCCAGGGATAAAACAGAGCCATCCGTTAACTCTTCTTAGCCGTCATATCCTGCCGGAGAGGTCGATGAATCCGCGCCAGCAATGCATTGCCTGTCTAGGACGCAATCCGCCGTCCACGTTCGAAGCCGCTGCGTGGATCGCCACGGAGCACGACGGCCAGGTTGATTTCCAGGTTATCCGCGACCAGCTCACCGCGCTGGAACGTAGTGTCAGCGCAGCCCTTCCTTTATTGCCGGCTGCGGAGCTTGCCCAGCCATTGCTGCGGCAACTGGCGACGCTGGGATTTCAGCAGGACGATGCTGCCCAGCCCAAACCCCAGGCTGCCCTGATTCACAAAGTGCTTGAACGTCGTCGCGGTCAACCGCTGGGGCTGGCGTTGATTGCGCTGGAAATAGCCAAACGGCTGGAAATCCCGCTCGAGGGTGTTAACTTCCCCGGTCACTTTCTGCTGCGTGTGCCCGGTGCCGACCATACGCTGGACCCTTGTGGCGGGCGCAGGCTTTACCCAAAAGACTGTCGTGAGTTGCTGCTGCGCCAGTTCGGTGCAGACATGCAGCTCAAGGCCGAGCACATGAAAACCGCAACGCCAGCGGCAATGCTGCAGCGGCTGTCGCGAAACCTGCGGTACCTGCATCAGCTAAACGACGACTTGCTCGCCGCACTCAAGGACGCGACTCGTGTGATGGAGCTGGGCCAGGCCAACACCAGCGATTACCTCGCTCGTGCCACCCTGTACCAGCATCTGGAGTGCCCGCAGGCCGAGCGTTTCGACCTGGAGCATGCGTTGATGTTGAGCGAGGACCCGGTCCAACGGGTGCGGCTCACTCAACGGTTGGTTCAGCTGCCCGGAATGGGCGCGCTGCACTGATTATCGGAACCGCGGCACACTGCCCGACGATGGTTTTGCCGCCTTGCCCAAGCGCTTCAGTTTCTCGGCCTTGCGGATCTTGCGGACCTGTTTGGCCGTTTTGAACGCTCCGAATGCAGCCTTCATGAAGTAGCCCCTGGCGCGCGCACGGTCGCCATCCTGATACGCACGGATTCCGCGGAAGAGATCAACGCCAGCGTGAATCGCCGTCCAGACCAGCTTCGTCATCGGGTTCAAGCCAGCCAGCTGGCCGCCGTATTTACGGACGAAGGTATACGTATTGAGCAACCTTCGCTCATTGACACTCTCGGTCTGGGTGTCGATATCCACGATCAAGTGCTGCACCGCAATCCCATGCAAGCCCTGTAGTGTCACCGGCGCCGACTGAGAAACCTTATAGGGCTTGCCGTCGACGACGGGCGACATCTCAAGCTTTTGCATCAACGTTCCGATGATGCGCTGAGCGCCGTAATAGACCTGATCATAGTAATAACGGCTCATGCCGGGGCGGGACACAGAGCGAACAACGTCATCCTCCTGGCGGAACAAATAGCCATCGGGCGCACCCGGTGTGTAGACCAGCGTTCCCAGGCGAGCGTTGGCTTCATCCGGCTTGAAAACGTAGATATTGGCAAAGGATTTGTACGCCATGATCAGCAGATGAAGTGTCCCCGGCGCCTGAATGTTGTTCCCGACGATACTGCTGTCGAGACCCGTGACCATCCGCACAAGCCAGTTGTACTGATCAGCGTCAAGCCGGCCTGCGGCGTACTCAATCAACGCGTCACGCCGCAGTTCACAGTGGGTTTTGCGCGCGAACAAGGCGCGCACTCTGGCCGGCGGGGAATTGGTGAGGTCCCACGTGTGCTGGCGCAGTTTTTTGATGTACTCATCGGCATAGTTGGAACTGCGGATCATCTCGTCTACGAAGTCACCCGAGAGCCCGGAGACATCCTGGCCAATCGACGAATACACGGCGGCATCGGGATCAAAGTCGTATTCCTCTTCCGAGTACCCGACCATGAACAGGTCCGTCAGGCATCTGAGCGTGGTGTAGCGACCAAAATCCGGTTCACTCTCGCCAGCGTTGTCCTCGACGTCGAAAAACACAGTGTCCGGGTCGATACGTCCCGGCACCCCGGACGCCTTGAGATGCCTGTCGATCAAACGCTCGCATTCGCGGCGGGCAGCTTCGCGCCAAGGCGTGATTCCGAACTCATCGTAGGCTTTGTTCAATGCTGCAACCCGATGGGCCAGCACCACCTGCGCCATCCGGTGTTGCTCGGTGACGTGCTGCAGCCGCCCACTGGAGACAATCTGATTGCGGGCCAGCATTTGCTCGACCTTGTAATGGCTCAAGCTCGACAGCGCGTCGTTGAAAGAGGCGGCGTTGACGGCGACTAACTGGACGCTGTCGCTAGACCACTGCGAAGGCTTCAGCCGGATGCTTTCGATGTACGGCACGACGTGCTGGTCTGGATTGACGACGGTCTGATCGAGCAGGTACTGCGCACCGCGCGCGTTACCCGTCCAACTGCCGACTTCAAGGGACAGCTTGCGCCAGGTGTCGAAGTCGAATATCTCGCGACCATTTGGCTGACCCGGTGCGTACAGCACATAAAACTCGTCATCTCCGTTGATCTCACTGATGACGACCACATCTTCCAATCGCCGATTGCCGCCTTTGAGGTAAAGGGCGCCAACCTTTATCGAAGGGCTGCCGGCAAGGTTCGACTGCACTTGCTCGATCAAGGCGAGACCACGATCCGAAATATGCCCTTGCAGTTTCGCTGCCCAGGCACTCAACGCGATGTTGCTGGCGCGCAACGCGCTCATGGCATCCAAGGTGCTTTGGTCGCGGTACCGACGTTCTACTTCGCTCCCGTAACGCTGCTTCAAATTGAGCTCTCGCACCAATCGGCACACGAAATCGAAATTCAGGCGTAAGTGAGAGTAAGCGGGATCGACCTCGATACTCGGGCCCAGATTGAGGTCTGTGTCTGGCATACCGTCGAGTGCGAATCCCAAGAGAGTGTTGGTGTAAACAGTCTTCAGCGGCGCGTCGGCGAACTGCATTTCATCGGGCAGATGGATCGTCACTGTGGACGGGTCAAGGGTGTAACCCAGACGCTCGATCAAATAGGCCGCGATTTCTTCCCGCGCGAAGACTTCGGGTGTCTCGATGCCAGCCAACTGGGTATGCATTCGCGCTTCACAAACCGACTGCTCCTCTGCGAGCGCGTCGTAGCGCTGACGATCTGTCGGCGCGGCGAACCGCAGCCATTCCGGCAGACGCCGCTCATGCACGAATGCCAGCAGGTCCAGATAGCGAACATTCAGGGCCTGCTCCAGATCGTCCAGACGGCTCACGTCGTCGAACATCTGCAACAGGGCATCCGGGTCGCCACTGCTCAACGGCGCCTGGGCACGCAAGTAGTCGAAGTCTTTCAGCTGTTTTTCGCGAAGGCTGGCGACGTAGCGGGCCGCCGGTTTTTCTTTCATCAGCGAATAGTCGAGGTGCACAGCAACCGCCGAATGGTCGGCAAGCAGAATTTGATGTTCGAGCGAGAGATAACCCAGCAGCAGATCGCGTGAGTCGTTCTGAATCAGGCGCTGCTTGAACTCAGCTTCCATCGCGTCGAGCGTTGCGAACTCCTCCACCCCGCCATAGGGACTGAACAGATAGACGGCGGCATCAGGGCCATCGGAAACCAGCGGCATGACATTGACGTCTTTGGCAGTCGCTACGTAGACCCCGATCAATGGCAGCACTGCGCCGTCCGATGTGCGCAATGACAGCGCATAACGGCCCTTGCAGTCGGGGGAATCGACAACGCTCAGCAGGCGGTTCTTTTCTTGAGTGTCGAGCTCTCGGGTGCCGACGGTCAAAGCGATGGCGTGGCTAAGCACCCACGACTGCAAAGTCTCGAAGACTTCACCGCGTGTGCCACGGACGGCGTCCTCACAGGGGATTCGGGTGAAAGTTTGCTCGTCCACAGCCCAGTAATGATCGAGAGTGAACTTGAAAAAGCCGGGCAGCCTTTTCAGCAGATCAGGCAACATGTCTCTGATTGCGCCGATGTCCAGGCCTGGCAGTCCATATGCAGCGTGAGCGGAGTCTCTTCGCGTCGACAACACCGCTTGTTGATGATCAAGGTGAGCGGTGTCTCCGATGAACGCACGCAACAGAGTCTCGGTCAGCGAGAGCGGTGCCGGATCGGATCCTCCAGGATTGTTTCTGTGAATGAACAACGCGTCAGGGTTGGGAAATCGTGTCACGCGACCCAGTGCTTGCGTCAGCATCTGCCTGGCGGCCAGACGTACGGTCGGGGCTTCGCGCAAATGCGCAATCAGCAACGCAGACAGCTCGCCTTCGTTATTGGCGTGATCGAGCAGCGAACCCGCTTTCTGATGGGGATGATTTTTGAAAAAGTGATCAGACATCTCTACAGCTCCAAGATGACCGCCCGCGCCACAAAGGCATCCAGCCAAAGTGTGAAATACGTGGGCAATCCGAAAGAGCTGTCATCTAAACCGCTGAGTCGCAGATCGATGGGATAACTATTGATAGCGATGGGCGAGACCAGCCGACCCATGAAGCAGGAAAAAAGAGCGTTTCCTGCGACCCCGTTGCGAGGTCCTACTGTTGCTGTGGCTGTAAAACTGCTTGTCACAAAGCACGCTGTTTCGGTTTCAACAAACCCCTTAACCTTCGCGCCCTCTGAGCAGCCCACTGGCCCTTGAATGGCTTGAGGATGCGCTCGACCGTCGTCACCGACGTTGTGTTTTGAAGCTCCTGGATTCAACGTCTTATTTGGCCGCTGCGATTGCAGCGGCTTTTTTTTGCTTTGGACTCAGGACACTTTCCGGATGCCTTTCATGCTTGCGATGGTCCATCCTTCCGCTCAAAAACAAAGCTCAGAAAGATCCCACAGCGTTTCTAGCGACATTCCTAAACAGCTTGAAGGGGGAAGTTGGTCTTCGGTGACTGGTAAAACGTACGATCCATCAGGCTTGTTCGGTGCTGGCACATTCCGACTGGTACTCGATAACGTACAAAGTCCTGTGCCGACGCGTTACTCAGGAAGTTGCGTGGTCCCCATGTAACAGCTGAAGGCCGGGGGGCACATCGGTTGTGCCCCTGGCTGCGCACTCATATACCTCAGGCACGAATATTCACCAATGAGCGCTCGCGTGGACGCTTTGCATGTTCCTCCAGTGCCATCAGCACAGAAACGGCGGTGTTCAGATCCACCACGGCGCCCTTCGCCATTTCATTGCCTTGCTTGATAGAATCCTGCAGTCGATCGAATTGCTGGGTGAAGAACTCATACGCATTGACCTCCTCATCCATATTAATCTCGTTTCCTAGCGCATCGAACTTGACATTGATGCTAGACATAGAGCCAATGAGGTCTCCATCGATAATTCCTTGCTCGGCCAGTAGAACGCCGATTTCCATCAGTTGCCTGTTACTGGTCTTACGCGGATCAAATCCAGCCAGGTTGATGTTCAAGCCCTCCAGCTTTTTAACATCAGGAATGCTCTTGTCCGCCCAGTACTGACGCACCTTCTGCTTTACCGCCTCCTCTTGAGGATTAAGGCCGGAGCGCACGTTAAATTGCTTGTCCGGGACAGCGCTGTAGACCCTCAGCCGCTCCTGCACCTTGCTCAGATTGCCAATCATAAAACCTCCTGAAAATCGGTTGATCCTCAGGCATGTCGGGCGACTCGGGGCGGGGTTTAGGCTGAAAAAGTGAAGACGGAATCATTGCCTCATTCAGAGACCGTTCCTACATCGCGGCAAATAACCTTCCTACAAAAACGGCCAGTTCGATCGCCCGAACTGGCCGACTATTGATAAAACAACGATCAGGAAAATTTCTGCAGATTGGCCATCATTTCCTTGAGCGCTTCGACATTGTCAGCCGGATGCACCGCATCGCTGAAGTCACTGATTGTTTGCCACTGCGACGCGACGTCTTCCGGTGAAAAGCCTGCATGTGGGTCGAAGCCGGCGCCCAGGCTGCGCTCCCAGCGGACTTTGCCGATCCAGCCGCCGCCCACTTCATACAGGCCGGCGCTGTCGTGGCACTGCTCGCTGCCCAGGTACACCACCAGTGGGCTGACCAACTCTGGCTTGAGCAGATCGAACACACTGGCGGGGATCAAGCCTTCGGTCATGCGCGTGCCACCGGTGGGCGCGATGGCGTTGACCAGGATATTGTTTTTGCGCCCTTCGACCGCGAGCGTGCGCGTCAGCCCGTACAGGCCGAGCTTGGCCATGCCGTAGTTGGCCTGACCGAAGTTGCCGTAAATGCCGGAAGTGGACGAGGTAAAAATGATGCGGCCGTAATTCTGGTCCCGCAGGTGGGGCCAGGCCGCGCGGGTGACTTTGTAGGCCCCTTCAACATGCACGCGGTAAACCAGATCCCAGTCGGCATCTTCCATTTTGGCGAAGCTTTTGTCGCGCAAGATGCCGGCGTTGTTAACCACAACGTCGACGCGGCCGAAGGCATCGAGGGCGTTCTGGACGATCTTGTCGCCGTCGGTGACCGAATCATGATTGGCAACCGCCTCGCCGCCCGCTTCACGGATTTCCGCGACCACTCGATCCGCCGCTGAAGCATTGGCACCTTCGCCATGGGCCGAACCGCCGAGGTCGTTGACGATCACGCGCGCGCCATGTTGCGCGAACAGCAGCGCGTGAGCTCGCCCCAATCCGCCGCCCGCACCGGTGACGATTACCACTTTGTCTTCAAAACGTACGGACTCACTCATGCTGCTCTCCCAATGATGATGCCGACTTTGCCACCGCTGTCCTTAACTAATCAGGCGTCAGCAGCGGCAATAGCGGGCGAAACAGTCATCGAGTGTCAACGACTCGCTGCCGGGTCACAATCAACACAATACCCGCTGAATGGTGATCAATAATGTTGGGGGATGGCTGGTCATGCCTTGATCGGGACGGGTCGCAGTCAGCGCGCCACTCAGCTATTCAACTGCCCGATGAACGCTGCCAGCCAGGGCTCGGCGTCGCTTTCCGGCGTCACGGTTTCGCTGGCATCCAGTCGCAGCATTTCCTGCACCTCGCGGATCCCAAGCTCGCCAAACAGCTCGCGCATCAACTCGCCGCCCGCACAAAACGTGTCGCCGTAACTCGCATCGCCCAAGGCGATCACACCACCGGGCAGCCCACGCCATGCAGCAGGCAGCACGTCGCGGATTTGGTGGTAGAGCGGCTGAAGGTTGTCCGGCAGCTCGCCCATCCCCGTGGTCGAGGTCACTGCCAGCAGAGCCTGCGGCCCAAAGGTTTGCAAATCGGCCAGGGTGGCGCGTGGGTTGAACAGCACCTCGTACCCTGCATCCTTGATGATCTGTTGGGCGTGGCGGGCGACCTCTTCAGCCGAGCCATATACCGAGCCCGCAATAATCGCGACTTTCATGGGTTAATCCTGTGACCGGTAAAAATTGTGCGGCATTATGCCTCAGTGCGGCGGCATGTCTTGAACTGCCAGCGTTGCGATGCCAGACGGCAAGCCCAGTGATCAGCGCGCCGTTGATCCAAATGACTTTCAACGATGCTGGAAATTTCCTGTCCCATCTCTGCTTATGTACTACCTTCAGATCGGCACTCCAATTGATCCGACCCAATGGCCATACGCCCGGCGGAAAGGAGTCGAGTTAAATGCCGAACGGGCGCAAGCTCGGCTGGAGAATGAAATCTTGAAGGGGTAACATCTGGCAACTGACGAACGGTCGCAACCTAAACGCGAACCATCTGTCTGCTTTCTCAATAACCGGTTAATCGAGCTTGACCATGCAGCGCGACAACATCCTCACGCCTGATGAGCTGGAGTTTATCCAGAACATGCAGCACAACCCCACGCTGAATGTGCGCGACAAATCCAGCAGTCTGGTGGTTAACGGCGGTGTGCAGATTCAGGATCTGCTGACTCGCCTCGCCGCTCATGAGCAAGTCACGATTCAGGCTCAATTCGATAATCAGCAAATGACCTTCCCACTGCATCTGGTGGAGGACGAATTTCATGCGCTGCATCTGGAGCTGGGTGCGCCGAGCATCTTTGAAGAAGGCCCGCGCATCCGCCCATGGCGCCTGATACTGCCCGAGCCGATGCCTCTGGAAACGCAAAGGGGCTCGCCCACCGCGCTTTGGGTGCATGAGGTTTCCTTCAAAGGCATCCTGCTGGAAATGCGCAAACAGACCAAGCCGCCAAAATCTTTCGCTGCCTGGTTCAGTCCGGAGGGCTATGTGCCTATCGCGCTGCGCGGCACTTTCGAACGTTTGACCCAGCATGGTCTGGCCGCGTATCGATTGAGCCAGAACAGCAAGAAAGACACCGAGCGCCTGCGTCAGTACATTCTTCAGGAACACCGCAAGATTCACCCCTCGATGCACCTCTAGGATTGCCTGATCCGGCGATCCTTCGCGACAGCTCTCCCCTTCCGACAAACACCTCTGGCTTTATCGCAGGTTTCAGGAATAATCCTTGCTTGCTTTTTCCAGTGAAGCTGACGCATCGCCACCACCCCGGCGCCGCGCCATGTGATTTCCCTACCCGGGAACCTCACTTGTTTATCGGAGATACACAATGTCTACCTCACCCGTCACGCTGATGGTTGCCCGTCGCGTCGCCCATGGCCGCTATCAGGAACTGATTGCCTGGCTGCATGAAGGCGAACAACTCGCTACAGACTTCCCCGGCTATCTAGGGTCAGGCGTGCTCGCTCCGCCACCCGGGGATGATGAATTCCAGATTATTTTCCGCTTCGCCGATGAAGCCACCATGCACGCCTGGGAGCATTCTGCCTCCCGACGCTCCTGGCTGGTGCGCGGCAGTGGTCTGTTTGCCAAAAATTCGGTGCACCGGGTGAGCGGCATCGACGGCTGGTTTGGCGCCGTGGGTCAGCGCCCGCCGCGCTGGAAGCAGGCCGTTGCCATCTGGCTGGCATTCTTTCCGGTGTCGCTGATCTTCAACTTCGCGCTGGGGCCGCTGCTCGGTCAGCTGGAGCTGTTCCCGCGCATCATGATCAGCACCTTGATCCTCACCCCATTGATGGTGTTCTGGTTCATCCCGCTGTCGACCCATCTGTTGGCGGGGTGGCTGCACAGCAACACGCCTGCACCGGTCGGCTCGACCGAGCCCGCCTCCACGCGCTAGCTTCCGGCGAAGGGCGCTAATCAGGGGCGTTCATACCCAACCGCGATGAAATGTCACAGCGGAGCGCCTATCCAAAACATGTACATTTTTCCGTGCTTGTACAAGTATCGACCGTTGGGGTAACTTTGCCCGACGGTCGTTTTCGATGCCGCACTGCGAGCACCCACTGTTCGTCATTCAGCACCGATTCGCCAGACCTCCCTCCCCGTTGATGAATGCGTGAAGATCATGGCCCGCTTCCCCGCCCCTGTATTGATCACCGGTGCCAGCCAGCGTGTCGGCCTGTATTGCGCCGAGCGTCTGTTGGCGGAAGGCCAGCCTGTGATTATCACTTACCGCAGCGAGCGGCCGGGCGTGCAGCATTTAAAGGCGCAGGGCGCTGTGGTGCTTCAAGCTGATTTTTCTTCGGAGACGAGCATCCTGGATTTCGTCGCCCGACTCCAGGAGCAGACCGACAGCCTGAGGGCTATCGTGCACAACGCGTCAGACTGGCTGGCCGAGACGCCAGGGGACGAAGCGGGTGTGTTCATGCAAATGTTCAGTGTGCACATGCTGGCGCCTTACCTCATCAATCTGCACTGCGCCGAGTTGTTGCGGCGCTCGGAGCCGGCCGACATTATTCACATCAGCGACGACGTCACGCGCAGGGGCAGCAGCAAGCACATCGCTTACAGCGCCAGCAAGGCAGGCCTGGAAAACCTGACCCTGTCCTTCGCAGCCCGCTATGCGCCCCACATCAAGGTCAACGGCATCGCCCCGGCCATGCTGATGTTTCAACCCGACGACGACGCGGCATACCGTGCACGCACACTGGAAAAATCGGCGCTGGGGATCGAACCCGGCGCCGAGGTGATTTACCAGAGCCTGCGCTATCTGCTGGATAACTCCTACGTCACCGGCACCACTCTGACCGTAAACGGCGGACGGCACGTCAAGTAAGCCGCCCCGAGGAACCATTGATGACCCTGTCACTGCCACAGCATTACCGTGAAATCCTCGTCGGCCTGGGTGAAGATCCTGAACGCGAAGGCCTGCTGGATACGCCCAAGCGCGCCGCCAAGGCGATGCAATACCTGTGTCATGGCTACGAGCAGACCCTGGAAGAGATCGTCAACGGCGCGCTGTTTGCGTCCGAGAGCGACGAGATGGTGATCGTCAAGGACATCGAGCTGTACTCGCTGTGCGAGCATCACCTGCTGCCTTTCATCGGCAAGGCTCACGTGGCTTACATTCCTACCGGAAAAGTCCTGGGTCTGTCGAAGATCGCGCGCATCGTCGACATGTACGCGCGGCGGCTGCAGATTCAGGAAAGCCTGACGCGGCAGATCGCCGATGCGATTCAGGACGTGACCAAGGCCGCAGGCGTGGCCGTGGTGATCGAGGCTCAACACATGTGCATGATGATGCGCGGCGTTGAAAAGCAGAACTCGACCATGAACACCTCGGTGATGCTCGGTGCCTTCCGCGAGTCGACCACGACCCGCATGGAATTTCTGCAATTGATCGGACGGAGCAAGTAGTCCATGGCAAGACTCGAACCCGGTACCGCACGCATCAGGGTCAAAGACCTGTGCCTGCGTACGTTTATCGGCATCAACGAAGCCGAAATCCTCAACAAGCAGGACGTGCTGATCAACCTGACGATCCTGTACGCGGCACAGGAAGCGGTGCGCGACAACGACATCGATCACGCGCTGAACTACCGGACCATCACCAAGGCGATCATCCAGCACGTGGAAAGCAACCGCTTTGCCCTGCTCGAGCGCCTGACGCAGGAAGTGCTCGACCTGGTGATGACCCATGAAGCGGTGCAATACGCCGAAGTCGAAGTCGACAAACCCCACGCGCTGCGTTTTGCCGAATCGGTGTCGATCACCCTGGCGGCGGCACGCTGATCCACTGGGCTTGCCGTTGCAGACGCACGCTTGCCCGGCCTGGCCGCCACTCTTATCATCCGCCCATCTTTAATACCGACAGAGCACACCATGACCGAGCAACAACGTCTTGAACTCGAAGCCGCCGCTTTCCGCCGTCTGGTTGCACACCTGGACAGCCGCAAGGACGTGCAGAACATCGACCTGATGAACCTCGCCGGTTTTTGTCGCAACTGTCTGTCCAAGTGGTACAAGGCCGAGGCCGACGAGAAGCACATCGACATCACCCTCGATGACGCCCGCGAAGTGGTTTACGGCATGCCGTACAGCGAGTGGAAATCCACGTACCAGAAAGAAGCCAGCGCCGAGCAGCAAGCCGCGTTTGCCAAGGAACCCAAGCATGACTGACCTGAGCGCCCTGCGCGCCAGCCTCGCCAGCGGCAATCATATGTTCGCCGACACGCTCGCCTTCATCGCCGCACACTACGACTATCAGCCTCAGGCGTTCAGCAACGGCCCGGTGGAAAGCGCCGCTGGCCAGAACGAAGGTTCGTGCAAGACCCTCGGCCTGGCGCTGCTGGAAGGCCTGAGCGACGAAGAAGCGCTGCTGGCTTTTGGCGAGCACTACCGCTCAGTGCTGGAGACGCCGGAAGGCTCTGACCACGGCAACATTCGGGCGCTGATCGCGAACGGTCTGGCCGGCGTGAAGTTTTCCGCCGAGCCGCTCAAGCCCAAGGCCTGAGTGGGCGCTTGAGTCATTGAGTAAAATTGACGGACATAAAAAAACCGGCTCACTGAGCCGGTTTTTTTGCAGCTGGAGATCAGGTCAGAACGAAACGTTCGCCAGACCGTCCAGGTAGCGCTCGACGTCCAGTGCAGCCATGCAGCCTGCGCCAGCCGAGGTGATGGCCTGACGGTACACGTGATCCGCCACGTCGCCGGCGGCGAAAACACCGTCAACACTAGTGGCCGTCGCATTACCTTCGCGACCGCCTTGAACGACCATGTAACCGTCTTTCAACGCCAACTGACCGTCAAACAGGCTGGTATTCGGCGTGTGGCCGATGGCGATGAAAACGCCGTCGACGGTCACTTCGGAATAGCTGCCGTCGTTGTTCTTCAAGCGCGCACCGGTCACGCCCATGTTGTCGCCCAGGACTTCGTCCAGGGTCGCGTTGAGTTTGAGCTCGATCTTGCCCTCAGCGACGCGTGCATGCAGCTTGTCGATCAGGATCTTCTCGGCGCGGAAGGTATCGCGGCGGTGAACCAGGGTGACCTTGCTGGCGATGTTGGCCAGATACAGCGCTTCCTCGACAGCGGTGTTGCCGCCGCCGATCACTGCGACCGGCTTGTTGCGATAGAAGAAACCGTCGCAGGTCGCACAGGCCGAAACACCCTTGCCCATGAACGCTTCTTCGGACGGCAGACCCAGGTAACGGGCGCTGGCGCCAGTGGCGATGATCAGCGCGTCGCAGGTGTAAGTGGCGTTGTCGCCTTTCAGGCTGAACGGCTTGCCCGCCAGATCCACTGCATTGATGTGATCAAACACAATCTCGGTCTCGAAACGCTCGGCGTGTTCGCGCATACGCTCCATCAATGCAGGGCCGGTCAGGCCATGGGGGTCGCCCGGCCAGTTGTCGACTTCGGTGGTGGTGGTCAATTGACCACCCGCCTGCATCCCGGTGATCAGCAACGGCTTGAGGTTGGCGCGCGCGGAATAGACTGCCGCGCTGTAACCGGCAGGGCCGGAGCCGAGAATAATCACTCGCGAATGACGTACATCAGACATGACACACTCCTATTGACCGGCCATCGTTACGCGTGGTCGGAGTCACTGGGTCTGAACCGGCGTACCGGTTGAGAGGATTGGGACTGACGAGGCCTACGCCGCAAGGGTGGCGCCCGCCGATCCTGAAAACGTGAAGCTGCCACGTGGGGCACAGCAACGGTGAAAGTTGCCCGCAAGCTTATCGGGGCGGAGAAGATTAAGGAAATATCGTTTCACAATCCAGCTCATAGGCCCGCGCTATGTGCATCTTCCGCTTCGCGATCGCAGTCCTGCATAGACTTCACCGCTGCACGATTGTTTCAGCGAGTGTCGCCCCTGCTGCTGCGCTTCCGCCCCTGCAGCAAAGCCGGTATGGTCGGCGCGATATCACTGCCTGGAGGCACACATGCCTGCACCCGCCCTGTCCGGCCCGCAATACTTGCGCGAAGGCCTGAAACTGGTCCTGAGCCCCGGTCTGCGCCTGTTCGTCCTGCTGCCGCTGGCGATCAATCTGGTGCTGTTCAGCGCCATGATCTACTTCGCCGGCCACGAATTCAGGCTGTGGGTCGACTCCTTCATGCCGACCCTACCCAGTTGGCTCGGCTTTCTCAATTACATTCTATGGCCCCTGTTCGTGGCGCTTGTCGCCCTGATGGTGTTCTTCACCTTCACCATGATCGCCAACATCATCGCCGCGCCGTTCAATGGCTTTCTCGCCGAGAAGGTGGAAGTGGTCCTGCGCGGGACGGACGATTTTCCTGCGTTCAGTTGGGGAGAGCTGGTGGAAATGGTCCCGCGCACCCTGAGCCGGGAAATGCGCAAACTGGGCTACTTTCTCCCTCGTGCCATCGGCCTGTTCATCCTTTCGTGGATCCCCGTGGTGAACCTCGTCGCTGCGCCGCTGTGGCTGATGTTCGGCGTGTGGATGATGGCTATCCAATACATCGACTACCCCGCCGACAACCACAAAATGAGCTGGCAAGACATGCTCGCCTGGCTGCGCGCCAAGCGTTGGCAGAGCATGAGTTTCGGCGGGATTGTGTATCTGGTGCTGCTGATACCGGTGGTCAACATCCTGATGATGCCGGCGGCGGTGGCGGGAGCGACGTTGTTCTGGGTGAGGGAGCGTGGGGCGGAGACGCTGGCAGAGCGGATTCGCTGATTTATTGAAAAGGCCTCGATTGAGGCCTTTTTATTACATGCTTGCTGGACTCAACCAACCATAGATCAGCATTAAAAGCGCCCAATAACAGATGCCTATCACCGTCCAGACCACGTCCCCAAACGTGAAGCGGATCCTGCGACTATCCCCAGACTTGCCGTCCAACCGGTTGATGAACGATTGCACCCTCAGGATAATCAGGAACTGGCCCAGCCCCGTAATGGTGTAGACCCCTATGGTCGGGATGAGCCCCAGCGCTGCGGATGGGCTGCTACCCCAACCCGATGCGTACCCAGTGACAATCGAAGGGGTAAACGTAAGAAGGTAGATCCCTGCTACGTAGACGCCCCAGTAAGGGATACCGCCTCGACCCGTCTCTTTAAGCGCGGAATTTACCTTGCTGAACAGTGAGGGAAAGTAGAAAAAACAGAAAAGCGTGCGCATAGCCGGCCAGATCGGTTTCGCCGAACAGGCTTTGTACCGCGACCAGTTCTTGTAATACCAGTAGAGCCCGTACAACCCGCAAGTGGTGAACATCATCACCGTCAGCTTGATCAGCGACACGGTATAAAACGGCGGGCCGTTCGTAGGCAACGCCGTCAAATCGGCAGCAGGTGGTGTATTGAATGGCTCGGACACAGCGTTTCCTCCAGAAGTTGAGGCGACGCATGCTAAAGGCGGAAACACTGTTTTAATCAACCTCCGGAAAATCAGGACGGTTCCTACAACACTATTCACAACGTCCCACAGCTTCCTTGTTTGACCATGGACATGCCCACTCCGGGCGAGCATTCGCTCGCCGCGTTTCAATCTCGCGGCGTAGTCACCCACAGGAGTTAAATGCCCATGGAATCAACACCGCTTAACACCTTGCTAAAAACGACCGCCAACCCCGCGTCCTTTGTGATGGACAGGCAGAAGAAGCCGGAACCCCACGCTCCCGCATTCATGCAAGCACTGGCGCAGGCGACTCAGCCTTTCGTTTCACAGACCCTCAACGCTGAATCCGCGAACCTTGCCAGGCCCGCAGAGCCCCGTTCGCACCTGCAACTGACCAGTTTGAACCCGGTGCAGACCCACTACGTGCCGGAGCCGGCTGCCTTCGAACGCATCGGCGAGTCGAGGCTTGTGCCCTTCACCGTTGGTAAATGACGCGTCCCGTGTCACCGCAGTCGTATCCGAACCTGACCGGGTCGTATGTCGCTCTGAAACCGGTCAGGATCAAGCGCGGCCAATACCGAATCCCGGCCAGCCATTTGCAGTCACAAATCCATCACTCAACCGCCACACAAGCGCAATGACCCGCTCAGAAACTGATCTCATGAGTAAATCCCTGCGTATTACCCTGATCACCGAAACGTATGCACCGGAAATAAACGGCGTGGCCAATACGCTCAGCCGTTTGTGCGACGGGCTGCGCCTGCGGGGGCATCGGGTTGAGGTGATTCGGCCGCGGCAGACCGACGATGAATTGCGCGCGGCCGGGGAAGATTTGATGCTGTGCCGTGGCTGGCCGATTCCGGGGTATCCCGGATTGCAGTGGGGCCAGTCGTCGATGCACAAACTGCTGCGCCGCTGGCAGCGCAATCGCCCGGACGTGCTGTACATCGCGACAGAAGGGCCGCTTGGTCTTTCGGCGCTGCGCGCCGCGCGGCGGCTGGGGATTGCCATCGTCAGCGGGTTTCATACCAACTTTCAGCACTACACGCGGCAGTACGGGCTGAGTTTCATCACGCGCCTGCTGACGACCTACCTGCGCTGGTTTCATAACCGCTCCAACGCCACCCTGGTGCCCAGCTTCACGCAAAAAACCGAGCTCGAACGCCGAGGCTTCGAGCGGTTGGAGTTGCTGTCCCGGGGCGTTGATTGCCAGTTGTTTCACCCGTCGAAACGTTCGAGTGCGCTGCGTGAAAGTTGGGGCCTTGAACCGGGCGATACGGCCGTCCTGCATGTCGGGCGGCTGGCCGCGGAGAAAAACCTGGGCCTGCTAAAGACCACCTTTGATGGTCTGGTCAGCACCTATCCCGAGAAGAACCTGCGGCTGGTGATTGTTGGTGATGGACCGGTCAGGCCGACGCTGCAGCGTCAGCTCCCGGAAGCCATCTTCTGCGGCACCCAGCGAGGGGATTCGCTGGCAACGCACTATGCGTCGAGTGACTTGTTTCTGTTTCCGAGCCTGACTGAAACTTTCGGCAACGTGGTGCTGGAGGCGTTGGCGTCAGGGCTGGGGGTAGTCGCCTATGACGAAGCGGCGGCGGCCCAACATATTCGCCACGGCCATAACGGCGCAGTGGCGATGCCGGGGGATGAGGAAGGTTTCATTGATGCCGCGCGATGGATGCTGGAGGATGACGAAACGTTGCGCCGGGTCAGGCTGAACGCCCGGCAGCACGCCAGTCGTCAGGGATGGGCCGGGATTATCGACTCATTCGAGACTTACCTGCGCGCTGCGAGCGAGACGCGGGATGGGGTTGTTTTGGGGGTGTAGTCCCCGATCAAGGACGGAACCGGACCGTCAATCCAACCGACCCAAGGCTTCGCGACTGAACGGCAAAATGTCGTGCTCGCGGCCTTCCTTCACTTTCAATGCCCAGTCCGGGTCGACGAGCAGCGCACGGCCGACTGCGACCAGATCGAACTCCTCGTCACCCAGACGCTTGAGCAGGTTTTCCAGGCTCGCAGGCTGGGCGACTTTGTCGGTGTTGACCATGAACTGCAAAAACTCGCCGTCGAGTCCGACACTGCCCACCGTGATGGTCGGCTTTCCCGTGAGCTTGCGCGTCCAGCCGGCCAGGTTCAGGTCGGAGCCTTCGAATTCGGGCTCCCAGAAACGCCGCGTCGAGCAGTGGAAAATGTCCACGCCCGCGTCGGACAGCGGCTTGAGGAATGCGTCGAGCTCTTCAACCGTTTGCACTAGCCGTGCGCTGTAATCCTGCTGCTTCCACTGCGAGTACCGAAAGATGATCGGGAAATCCGGGCCCACGGCGGCTCGCACCGCCTGAATCAGCTCGATGGCGAAGCGTGAGCGGTGCGCGAGGTCGCCGCCGTATTCGTCGGTACGCTGATTGGTGCCTTCCCAGAAGAACTGATCGACCAGATAACCATGGGCGCCATGGATCTCGACGCCGTCCATGCCGATGGATTTCGCGTCTTTCGCCGCCTGGGCGAACGCTGCAATGACCTCGTCAATGTCTTGCTTGCTCATGCCATGAACGACAACGTTACCGTCCTTGAGCTTCTCGGTCGGGCCATAGGCCGGCACCGTGCCATCCGGCTCAGTACCCAGACGACGCACGGCGCCGACGTGCCAGAGTTGCGGCACGATCTTGCCGCCTTCTTCGTGAACCGCTTCCACCACCTTGCGCCAGCCTTCCAGTGCCGCTTCGCCAAAGAACTGCGGCACGTTGGGGTAGCCATTCGACGCCTTGTGCCCGACGGTGGTGCCTTCGGTGATGATCAAGCCAACGCCCGCAGACGCACGACGACGGTAGTACTCGATGACTTTGGAATTGGGTACGCCGCGAGGTGAAAACGAGCGGGTCATCGGCGCCATGACGATGCGCGTCGGCAACTCGAGGCTGCCCAAGTGGAAGGGTTTGAACAAGGCTTGAACAGGCATGCAGGCGTCCTCGGCATTCTGGAAATATGATGAAGGTCATACAGAATGAGCCGAAGCGCAGGGGATACGAAGCACTATTGACTGGAGTGATTAAGGCTCAAAAGAAGGACAGCGAATTGAAATACTAGGGCAGTGCCTTCTCGATCGCACTCACCACTTTGGCGTCATCCGGAAGCGTGCTTGGGGAGAAGCGGGCCAGAACGCGTCCATCCTTGCCGACAAGAAATTTCTCGAAATTCCAGGTGATGTCGCCGGGAAACTCGGCGCCTTCGCCCGCGAGCATTTGATACAGACGATGCCGGTGCGGTCCGTTGACTTCAAGCTTGTCCCCCAGGGGAAAGGTTACGCCGTAGTTCAGCGAGCAGAACGCCTGAATCTCTTCCTGACTACCAGGCTCCTGGCCGGCGAACTGATTGCACGGCAGCCCGAGGACGCTGAAGCCTTGGTCTTTGTACTTCTGATACAGGGTTTCCAGCGCAGCGTACTGCGGCGTCAGGCCACACTTTGACGCGACGTTGACCACCAGAACCACTTTGCCCTTGAGCGGGGCGAGGGGCAGCTCCTGGCCATCCAGAGCCTTCAACTTCAGCTCGTGAAATACACTCATGACGACTCCCCTAGAAACCCTTGGCCGAAAAAGGCGCCCTGTCAGACCGCAAAAACAAACGTTTTCACAAGACCGCGAGGACGCCTGGCCAACTCATTCAGCTTAGCAGGACAATCAGTGGTGATGACCACCTTCGCCGTGAACGTGACCGTGGGCCATTTCTTCTTCGCTTGCATCACGGATGGCGACGATCTTCACATCGAAGTTCAAGCGTTGACCGGCCAGCGGGTGGTTACCGTCGACAGTGACGTCATCGCCGTCCAGATCGCGGATGGTCACGATCTGCATCTGGCCGTCCGGCGCCGAAGCGTGGAACTGCATGCCGACTTCCAGTTCGTCGACGCCTTCGAACATGCTGCGATTGAGGGTGCTGACCAGCTCGGCGGAGTATTCGCCGTACGCATCTTCAGGCTCGATGGCCACTTTCAGTTCGTCGCCGACTTCCTTGCCATCCAGCGCTTTTTCCAGACCCGGGATGATATTGCCTGCACCTTGCAGGTAAACCAGCGGCGCGCCGCCGGCAGAACTGTCGATGACCTCACCAGCGTCATTGGTCAGGGTATAGTCGATGGAGACAGCCTTGTTGGCGGCGATCGGCATGGGGCGAGACCTTTTGCAAATAGATATGAGCGACCAAGTCTAACCAAGCACTCGCGCGAAAGCGAACGCAACTCAGACGGACGGCCCCGATTGGAATCCCCGAAAGCCCCCTCCCCCCATTCGATCATTACCGGCTTTGTTCAGGACCCGGACGGTCACTGGGTGGTCGTGCTCTCCTGCGGTCACACCCAGCATTTGCGTCACGACCCGCCCTGGCAATCCCGCGCCTGGGTGCTCGATCCCGCGCAGCGCCAGGCGAAAATCGGTCAGTCCTTTCACTGCGGCTGGTGCGCGTAGGGGTCAGATAACGATAACCTTGGGCCCCGTTGAGACGCTGCGACTGAACAGCGTCCTGGTTTATCCGGTCCGATGGCTGAATTCATAGCGCCATGACCCTTGCACTGCTCATTTTCGAGAAGCCCGCATGCAGACTTTCTTTATCGCGCCCACAGATTTTGGTGTGGGCCTGACGTCCATCAGCCTGGGGCTGGTGCGCACCCTGGAGCGCGCCGGGCTCAAGGTCGGTTTTTTCAAGCCGATCGCCCAGCCTCATCCCGGGGATCTGGGCCCGGAGCGTTCGACTGAATTGATCGCCCGCACCCACGGCCTCAAGCCGCCCAAGCCGTTGGGGTTGGCCCACGTCGAACGCATGCTCGGCGAAGGCCAGCTTGACGAGCTGCTGGAAGAAATAATCAAGCTGTATCAGGAAGCCTCGATCGGCCGTGATGTGTTGATCGTCGAAGGCATGGTCCCGACCCGCAGCGCCAGCTATGCCGCGCGGGTCAACCTGCACATGGCCAAGGCGCTGGATGCGGAAGTCATTCTCGTATCCGCCCCGGAAAACGAAGTGCTGACCGAGCTTTCCGGCCGCGTCGAGCTGCAGGCGCAGATGTTCGGCGGCCCGAAAGACCCGAAAGTGCTCGGCGTGATCCTCAACAAAGTGCGCACCGACGAGAGCATGGAAGCCTTCTCGGCGCGGCTCAAGGAACACTCGCCGCTGTTGCGCAGCGGTGATTTCCGTTTACTTGGCTGCATCCCGTTTCAGGCCGACCTCAACGCCCCGCGCACCCGCGACGTCGCCGATCTGCTCGGTGCGCAAGTGATCAACGCCGGTGACTACGAACAGCGGCGCATGTCGAAGATCATCATCTGCGCCCGCACGGTGCTCAACACGCTGCAGTTGCTCAAGCCGGGCGTGCTGGTGGTCACGCCGGGGGATCGCGATGACATCATTCTAGCGGTGAGCCTGGCGACGCTGAACGGCGTGCCGTTGGCCGGACTGTTGCTGACCAGCGACACCCTGCCCGATCCGCGCATCATGGATCTCTGCCGAGGCGCGCTGCAGGCCGGGTTGCCGGTGCTGTCGGTGAGCACAGGTTCGTACGACACCGCGACGCAGCTCAATCAGCTGAACAAGGAAATCCCCATCGATGACCGCGAGCGCGCGGAGATCATCACCGATTTCGTCGCCAGCCATCTGGATGCCAACTGGCTGCATCAGCGTTGCGGCACGCCCCGTGAGATGCGCCTGTCGCCCGCGGTGTTCCGCTATCAGCTGATCCAGCGTGCCCAGGCGGCAAACAAGCGCATCGTGCTGCCCGAAGGCGCCGAGCCGTTGACCGTCCAGGCGGCGGCGATTTGTCAGGCCCGGGGCATTGCCCGCTGCGTGCTGTTGGCCAAGCCCGAGGAAGTGAACGCCGTTGCGCGCGCCCACGGCATCGACTTGCCGCCGGGCCTGGAGATTCTCGATCCGGACCAGATCCGCGAGCGCTATGTCGCGCCGATGGTTGATCTTCGCCGCAGCAAAAACCTCAATGCGCCGATGGCCGAGCAGCAGCTGGAAGACACGGTAGTGATCGGCACCATGATGCTGGCCCTCGACGAAGTGGACGGACTGGTGTCAGGGGTGATCCATTCGACCGCTAACACCATTCGGCCTGCCCTGCAGCTGATCAAGACCGCACCCGGTTGCACCCTCGTTTCATCGGTGTTCTTCATGCTGTTTCCGGAGCAGGTGCTGGTGTACGGCGACTGCATCATGAACCCGCACCCGACCGCCACCGAGCTGGCGGAAATCGCCGTGCAGAGCGCGGACTCGGCCGTGGCGTTCGGCCTGTCACCGCGGGTGGCGATGATCAGCTATTCCAGCGGCAACTCGGCCAGCGGTGAGGAAGTGGAAAAGGTCCGCGAAGCCACGCAACTGGCGCGCGAAACCCAGCGCGGTCTGTTGATCGACGGGCCGTTGCAATACGATGCCGCCGCCAACGAGCACGTCGCCCGACAATTGGCGCCGAACAGCCCAGTGGCGGGTCGCGCGAATGTGTTCGTGTTTCCGGATTTGAATACGGGCAACACGACCTACAAAGCGGTGCAGCGCAGTGCGGACTGCGTGAGCCTCGGTCCGATGCTGCAAGGCCTGCGCAAGCCGGTCAATGACCTGCCGCGGGGCGCTCAGGTTGACGACATCGTCTACACCATTGCACTGACGGCGATTCAGGCGGCCACGCTGCCGCAATAACATTGCGCTGCAATATCGCATGCCCACAATAACCCCGCCGGCACCCACCGGCGGCTGACTGCCCCGGAGTTCGATTCACATGGATTTCCTGCCCGCCCCTTTGCGTGGCGTCATCGCCTCGTTGCTGTTGGCGCTCAACACGATTCTCTGCTGCACGCCGCTGTTCGTCGTTGCCATCTTCAAACTGTGCCTGCCCTTCCCGGCCGCGCAGAAGGTCACCGACTGGCTGATGAGCCACATCCACGAAGCGTGGATCAGCAACAACAACGCCTGGATGGATGTGCTTGGTCACACCCGATGGCACCTGAGCGGGCTGGAAAGCCTGGACTATCAGCACTCGTACCTGGTGACGAGCAATCACCAGAGCTGGGTCGACATCATGGTGCTGCAGTACGTGCTGAACCGACGCATTCGCCCGCTCAAGTTCTTCCTCAAGCAAGAGCTGATCTGGGTGCCGGTGATTGGCCTTGCCTGGTGGGCGCTAGGCTTTCCGTTCATGAAGCGCTACAGCAAGGCGTATCTGGCCAAGCATCCGGAAAAGAAAGGCAAGGACCTGGCCACCACCCGCCGCACCTGTGCGAAGTTTCGCAACAACCCGGTCGGCATATTCAATTTCGTCGAAGGCACGCGGTTCACCGAAGCCAAGCACGCACAGCAGAACTCGCCGTTCCGTTACCTGTTGAAGCCCAAGGCAGGCGGCATTGCTTTCGTGCTGGATGCCATGGGCGAGCAGCTGGAATCCATCGTCAACGTGACCATTCATTACCCGGCTGGTCGGCCAGGGTATTGGGACTTGCTCTGCGGGGACGTGCGCGAAGTCGTCGCGCATTTTGAAGAAGTGCAGATCCCGCCGCAGTTCATTGGCAAAAGCTACGACCAGGACGATGCCTACCGCCTGGAGTTTCAGCAGTGGATCAACCGGCTGTGGGAAGACAAGGACACGTTGCTCGCGCAGATGCATGACCGTTACCCGGGCTAAGCGCCCGTAGGTCCAAACGCAAAAACCCCGGCTCACTGGCCGGGGTTTTTGGTTTCACGTCACGCGGTTATTGCTGCTGTTGGTACTGCTGGCCAGGAATCGGCTTGAGGTTGACCTCGACGCGGCGGTTCTGGGCACGGCCGTTGACGTCGGCGTTGCTGGCGATCGGCGAATCAGGACCGGCACCGCGCACCGACAGGTGAGCTGCGTCAACGCCTTGGGAAGTCAGGTAGGTCGCCACGCTCTGGGCGCGCTGCTGCGACAGGTCCATGTTGTGCTGGCGACTGCCGGTGCTGTCGGTGTAGCCGACGATTTCAATCATGTTCTGGTTGTACTGCTTCAGCGAGCCGGCCAGGTTGTTCAACGGCGCATAGAAGCTGCTGGCGATGGCAGACGAGTCGGTGGCGAAGGTGATGTTGCCCGGCATCACCAGCTTGATGTTGTCGCCCTCACGCTGAACTTCAACACCGGTGTTGGCCATGCTGGCGCGCAGTGCAGCCTCCTGCTTGTCGGCGTAGTAGCCGTAACCGGCAGATGCCGCGCCTGCCACGGCAGCGCCAATCAGCGCACCTTTGCCACGGTTGTTGTGATCGATGGCAGCACCGGCGACCGCGCCGGCCAATGCACCCAGACCGCCGTACTTGGCGGTCTTGCTCATCCCGCCGGAGTTCTGCGCCTGCCCCTGATTGTCGTATGGATTCTGCGTCGCGCAGCCGGAAAGCACGGTCAGTGCGGTGGCAGCGATGATCAAACGGCGAAAGGTCAACATCAAGGAGAGCTCCTGTTTTGCTTTTCTACGGCCAAACATAAAGGCCGACGATTTGGGCAATTAGAGCACGGTCCCCGTCAAAAATTCCTTAACGCGGCCTGAACCGCCAGTGCACGGCCAAGGGCAGCAATTCTTTAATATAAAAAGCAAATATTTATATGCATTTTGAACATGCTGTTCATCGCATTTATTCGATGCGAGATTTGTCAAACAACGCCAATAATCTATGCAAGCTACTGATTAGGTTTGATATTTATCTATAAGGAGTGTAATTCCCACAACATTCAAGGGAGTTTCATTTCCCCAGCGCTTTCCTATACTGGCCATGCGCAAGTACAGGAAAGCGCAGTGATGAAGCAAAGAACAAAGATCGCTCTCACTTTCAGGCAAGGCAGCGCTGTATTCACGCGCAAGAGCTGACTCTATGCTAAGAAAAATCCCCGTTTCCGACCTCAC
Organism: Pseudomonas sp. GW821-FHT02H06; assembly: GCF_059421525.1. Lineage (NCBI taxonomy): Bacteria > Pseudomonadati > Pseudomonadota > Gammaproteobacteria > Pseudomonadales > Pseudomonadaceae > Pseudomonas > Pseudomonas sp. GW821-FHT02H06. The sequence goes on along the minus strand of NZ_JBWKVD010000007.1, from coordinate 77,860 downwards.
GCTGGGCATGTACATCCACGAGTTCTGCCGCCCACGGATCAACGATCCCTTCTGGACTGCCCACGTCGAGCGCGAACTCAGCGACGACGCGGTGTTGCGGCACATTCAGGCATCGACCCGTGAGGTCTGGATTGACACTCGCCTTGGCAAAAGCCCTGCCGATAGCTCGCCAGCGGATCAGACCTCCCCCGAGTGTCCCGACCCTGCCGAGACTGGGGCGTGCAGCCTCGAACTGGAACTGGCCCGCGCGCGCCTGATTTGCGGGCGCGCGAAAGCGGCAGTGATGACCATGTTCAGCGATGCCCGGATGAGCCGGGCAATGAATACCGAAGACGTCGATCTACTGGTTGAAGAAATTTCCACTTCCGTCATGCGCCATCCCCACGCGCTCATCAGCCTGTCGCGCCTGAAAACGACGGATGAGTACACCTACATGCATTCGGTGGCGGTGTGCGCATTGATGGTCGCGCTCGCGCGGCAGATGGATCTGGATGAGGATCAAGTGCGGGAAGCCGGCGTCGCGGGGCTGATGCATGACGTCGGCAAAATGATGATCGACTCGGCCATTCTCAATAAGCCCGATCGTCTCACCTACGAAGAATACGAGGTCATGAAGCATCATCCGCAGGCCGGGCTGGAAATCCTCCAGGGTTGCGAGCGGGTAACCCGACTGGTGATGGACGTGTGCCTGCATCACCACGAAAAGGTCGACGGAAGCGGTTATCCCCACGGCCTGAAGGGCGACGAGATCAGCCTGCTGGCGAAAATGGGCGCTATTTGTGACGTGTATGACGCGGTGACCTCAGACCGGCCCTACAAGAAGGGCTGGGATGCCGCGCATTCGGTTCGCGAAATGGCGTCCTGGAAAGGCCACTTCGATGCGAAGGTGTTCCAGCACTTCGTCAAGACCGTTGGTATCTATCCCGTCGGCGCGCTGGTTCGCCTGAAAAGCGAGCGCCTGGGCGTGGTGGTCGAGCAGGATGAACAGTCCCTGCTGCACCCGAAAGTGAAAGTTTTCCTGTCCACCCGGACCCGAATGCCCTTCGAGCCGCAAGTCATCAACCTTGCGTGCCCCACGGTACGAGACGGCATCCTGAAGTTCGAACTGGCTGAGGAGTGGGGCCTGCTGGACGTGGCCAGCATGTGGGCCGGTCAGCCCGCTGCTTGAGCCTGCCGTCGGGCTTATCGGTGCGATTACGCCTTAGAGACTGGTTCCCGCCGGCCGGCGTAGCAATGGAATAATGCCGACCTGCATACCAAAGGGCCTGAACACGGCGTTGAGGGTTTGCACCGTCGGATTACCCTCGTCCTGCTCGATCTGACGCAGTGTGCGCAACGAGATTTTGCACATGCTCGCGAACTGCTCCTGGCGCAGTCCTGTGATTTCGGTCCGCAGCCGTTTGACGGCAGCGCCCATGGAAACGCTCCCCTCCAACAACTGACCCCGAAGCTCGTCGAGGATGATGCCGCGCTGGCGTATTTCGTCGTTCATAGCAGGCTGATCGCGTCGTGCCATCGTCCCGACAGGTAGTGTTGGAGGGTCAGCTGCATCACAGGCTGCTCGGCAATTTAATGCCTAAACATTCGGACTGAAGCGCAGAAAAGGCAATTAAATGCCTAAAGTGGATTTTTTTTGGCATAAATAGGTATTTAAATACCGATCGATCAGCCCAGCAATCCCAGCTCTTGTGCCCGGGCCACTGCTTGAGTGCGTCGCTCAACACCCAGCTTGCTGTTGATATGGCTGGCGTGGGTTTTAACAGTGTGCAGGGAAATGAACAAGCGTTCGCTGATCTCCTGATTGGAGCAGCCTTGCGCGATCAGCTGCAGCACGCTGAGTTCTCGCGCGCTGAGGTGGTCGCCGCCATTGCCGCTGATGCAGGTGGACGGCTCGCTGGCCATGCGCAAGCAAGGCAGCCCCTGGCCAGGCGCAGCTTCAGGAAGTTGCTGAAGCAGGTAATCGACCAGCCGGCATGAGGGTCGTTTATGCAGTTGCTCACGCAGCCAGTCGGGATGACCACGGATCAGGCGCTGGAAGGGCAGAACCGCACCACCCGTGGCGAGCTGAAGGCTTTGTAGAAAGAGCTCATCGGCTTCGGGCCCGCGTGATGTGTCGAGTAACAACAGGATGTGCTGACTCAGCGCATTGAGGCCGAGCAGTCCTGCGCCGATCCGCTGGGCATACTCCACCAGACCGTGCAGCCGCATCATCGCCTCTTCGGTGCGGCCCTGAATATGATCAAGAACCGCCCGCAGCGTTTCGATCTGCTGAGGCAGTTGCGGCGAACATTCCGGGGCGGCGGCGGGTTGGTTGCCGCCGTAAGTCTGCCCCAGTCGCAGGAGCCACGCGTCGGCCAGGTCGATACGGCCCTGGGCCAGCCACAGCTCGCATTTGGCGAGGGTGATCATTGCCAGGTAATAAACCGGCGGCACGTCCCAGATGTGCATCAACCGCTCGGCCTCGGCCAGCTCGGCGAAGGCTTCGGCGTAGCGCCCTTCGCGCCCCTCCATTCCGGCAATCACGCAGTGGCCGATCAGCACGCTGATGTCACGGCAGGCGCGTGCCTCGGCCAGCCCGGCAGTCAAGCGCTCGCGCCCCGCCTCCGGTTGAAGGAACTGCACCAGCAAATAGCCTTCGTACAACGTCAGGCGCGCGCGCACCGCGTACAGTTTTTGTGAAGACAGGCCATTCAAACGTCGCAAGCCCTGGCGCACTTCCTCCATCGAGCGGAGTGTTTCGCCACGGGCCTGCAAGGTGCGAGCGCGGTCGTAGTGCGCCAGCGCTTCAAACAATGGATTGGCCACCCGCTGCGCCAACTCAAGGGCATCACGGTTCAGCGCACGGGCGCGCCATAAATCTCCATCGGTGATAGCCAGATTCGCCAGGATCGACAGGCACAGTAAACGCTGGCCATATCGCTTCAGCGGCAGACTGACCAACGCTTCACTGCAATAGCGCCGGGCCGTTTCACTGTCGCCGCGGCCTCGGGCGATGATCCCGCTCAGCGCCAGCCACTGAGCCAGCATCGAATTTTGCGCGGTCGCGGAAGGTGCCGGCAGAAATCGACTGAGGTGATTGCCCAACTCCTCGGCCGCGTCCAGCTGACACGCCAGGCCCAGCGCCCAGGCGTACAGCACGATCAAACGCGGCGTGCTGACCAGCAGGCTATCGGGCAAGTCCATTTTCCAGCGCAGCAGCATGCCGACGTTTTGCTCGGCGAGCAGTTGTTCTTCAGACAGGTTCTGCACCAGATTGGCCGCCACATCCAGATGCCCCGCGCGCAACGCCTGTTCAATGGCTTCGTCGAGCAACCCTTGGTCGCTGAACCAGCGGCAGGCATTCAGATGCACGCGTCTTTGTTGCGGCGTGACACTGGGCCCGGCGCGCGCGCGCAGCAGATCCGAGAACAAATGGTGATAGCGAAACCAGCGACCGTGCTCGTCCAGCGGGACGAGAAACACCTGATGCGCTTGCAGGTAACCGAGCATTTCGTCGCTGTCGTGACTGTCGCGCGCGGCGTTGCACAGGGCACCGCCAAAACGCTCCAGACACGCCGTTTCATAGAGAAAGACCTGAACGTCCGCCGGCAGGCAATCGATGACCTCTTCGAGAAGGTAATCCCGGATCAGCCCTTCCCCGCCGTTGAGCCCTTGGGTCAGCGCACTACTGCCCGCTTCGTTGGCCGCCAGCAGCCAGAATCGCAGGCCGGCCACCCATCCCTCGCTGCGTTGCAGCAAGGCCTGCAGTGCTTCCTCACTCAAGCCATTGCGCTGTTGATCCAGCACCGCCAGCGACTCGTCGTCGGTCAGCCGCAGGTCCTGCTCGGACAATTCCAGCAATTGACGCGACAGCCGCAGACGCGCCAGGTGCCAGTTCGGCCTCTGCCGGCTGGTGACCATGATGTTCATGCCCGCAGGCAGATGATTAAGGAGAAATTGCAGGCAGCGATCCAGCACGGGGCCCTGCACCAAGTGGTAGTCGTCAAGCACCAGCAGCAGCGGTTTGCTCAACATCAGGTGCATTGCCAGCTCGTCCAGTAAACCGTCCAGCCACTCTTCGAAGGCAAAGGGCTGGTGACGCTGACGCATTTTCAGAAGGCCAAGCGCCTGGCTGCCGAGCTGCGGAAAAAATTGCTGGAGACCGCGAAGAAGACGTTCGAGAAACCGGCCCGGGTCGCTGTCCCGGTGGCTCAGACCCAGCCAGAGGTTCTGCCACTGATCGGGCAGGCTCTCGCAGAACTCCACCGCCAGTGAGCTTTTACCAAAACCGGCCGGGGCACTGATCAACAACAGACGCCCAGACAGACCCGCACTCAACCGCTCGCACAATCGAGGTCTCGATACATAACCCTCAGGCAGTGGCGGACGGAAGAAACGGCCTTCCAACGCAGTGACTGCGTGATTTGCGAATCCTTGCAAACGCGACAGATCAGTCATGGCCGGCTCTTGTTGGAGTGCTTGTTGTTCGGCGTTCAGATGTCGGGAGACTAGCGGCTATGCCGTGCCTTTTGAACATTGTTAGACGAAAGACTGTAAGAAAACGTATCCAATCAACAGGGCGAATGTTGGTTTATATGTCTGGGGAGATACACGGTCCTACATCCGCTGCAGTGTAGTCGGCCAGCGCATCTCCATCCTCGACGATTGCCTCGTGTGGGACCCATCCGCAAATGCGCGTGGAAATCTCCTGTTCGTATTTCCCCCTCTGGAACCGCGCGCTGGAATTCGCCATCGTGCGCACCAAATCTGGCCTTGCCGTAGCGCGAGGTTCGGATGCATCGGTCGAACAGGACGTTGACCGGGACCTCGCCGACAGAGCGGCAGCTTTGCTGGCTTATCTCGTGGAAAAGCAGGAGCCACCTCCATGACACGATTGTTCGCACCACGCTACGCGCTTGATGACTTACAGCAGCCTATGCTGCCGACACCCGACACATTGCCGCCTCCTCCATCCACCGGCGTAGAGTCAAACAACGACGCACTGATACCGGTCCAAAACTGGAGCCATCCCTTCCGCGATAAACGCGATTCGCTCCAGCACCTGACCCATCTGGCAAACGCCGCAAGCGGCAGCTATCCCCTCGGCAGCAGCGGGCTCTGGCATGGCGGTGTGCATTTTGATGCGGGAACGGCGGGCACGCTGGACCAGTCGAGCGTGCACTGCATCGCGGACGGTGAAGTGGTGGCCTATCGCATTGATGAGCAGTCGCCTGACACGACGTATTTCGTCAATAAACAGCTCGTTTCAAAGCCGTTCTCGCGGAATTTCGTGCTGGTGCGACACCGCCTGCAGCCGCCTGCCATCAAGGGCAGCACGGACACGCCGCCGAGTCTGATTATTTACAGTCTCTACATGCATTTGCGGGATTGGGCGGCGTACGAAAAAGACTCGGCTGTCGTCAGGCCAGGATTCTGGAAATCCGGATCGACCCTTCAAGTTCGCGTCGACGTTAACGACATCCATGGGGACTACCCCGGGCAACGCGGACTGAACGTGCGCAACAAGGCGAGCAAGGGCGCGATCATTGGCTGGCTGCCGCGTGGTGCGGAAGTCCAGGTCAGCGGCGAAGGCACTTATCGCAAGCTGGAAAACACCCCCGGCCCCGATCACCTGAAAGACGCCAGCGGCGCGTTGCGAGGTTATGTCTGCGCCGACTATCTGCGGCCCATAGCGGGCGTTCAGCATAGGGTCGTTTCCGAGACGCCCCTGAACGTCCGTGCTCAGCCAATGGTTTGCAAAGGCAACGAGATCGGCACGCTGTATCCAGGCACCGAGGTGACGGTCAGTGGCACAGGCCGGTTTCGCAAGCTGGAGCAGGTCAATCAATACGTGCACTTCGCTTCGTTGCAAAGCGGCGCGGCCGAGCCGGAAGCGAGAGGCATCGTTGTCGTTCTGGATAAGCCGGTTGCGATCAAGGCCGGTGAACTGATCGGGCACATAGGCCAATATCACGAAGGCGCCGTCGATTACCCGGAGAATCGTCTGCACCTGGAGGTGTTCAGCGCGGGCGACGTGAAAATGTTCCTGAGCCTCAGCCGCGTTTGGGCAGACAAACTGCCCGCCAGCAGCAGGACTTGGCTGAAACTCGTCAAAGGCACTCGCGTAATCGCGCATCAGGGCACGTTCAGCAGCAAAAAACCGCCGACGTTGAAAGCGGTTGGTCACCTCAGCGCCGCGCAATTGTTGCTTCCTAAAACCCTGATCGACGGCTTGCCGGCCGAGAGAAAAATCGCTGTACCTGCCAGTGGCGACAGCAAAGCGTGCAACTGGTATCGCCTCGACGGGCTGCTGCACGACGCCGACAACAACCTGCTCGACGGCTGGGTGCGTGAAGAAGTCGGCGTGACGCCGTGGCTCAGTCCTTGGTCGTGGGAAGGCTACGAGACCCTCGCCGACTACGATTCGCCGCGGAGCATGCTCGCCTCTTTTATGCGTGCATCAGGCCGGTTCAACGAGGACGAGATCACCCGCCATGGCGCGGCGGCTGACAAGGCCGACCAAGGCCCGATCAAAAAGCGCCTGTTCGACATCATTGACCGCAACCGTGACGGCAAGCTCAGCGGTAGCGAAATACAAGCCGCACTGAGATTGCCAGCCCACGCGCAGTCGATTTCGCAGTTGATCGTTCGCTACCAAAGCGAATGGCATCACGTCCCGGGCAAGTGGGATGCGCTGGATGACTTGCTGGGGCATGGCGGCTCGACGCCTAACCGCAACTGGCTGGCAGAGAAGGAGCGGATCAAGGCGATGAGTTGGTGGGCCGAGGTGGCCGGGCGGCTTGGGTTGCCGGCGGATGGGAAGGTGCATCACCTGCATCCGGTGGGGCTCTTGGGCTTCTTTTCTAGCCCAGATCGATTACAAATCACTCCCGATCAGTTAAAGCAGATATTTCCTCAAGCAACTCCAGAGGACATTGCTCTGGTGATTGATGAGATAAATGGGCGGCTTCTGGAATTCAGGTTAGATACCCGATTAAGGCAGCGCCACTTTTTCGCTCAAGTTAAAGGTGAAGTTGGACCCGCCATGAAAGGAATAACCGAGAGTTGGGAATATTCCGCCTCGGCGCTTAAGTCTTTTAGCTCATATTACCGGTCCCATCCCGGTGAAGCGGATGCGGATGCGTATCTGAAAAACCCTCAGGGGAAAATAGTGCGCAGCTCAAACCAACGCGCCATAGGGAGGAAGCATTTTCAACGACTGAACGGCAATCGAATGACGCATTCAGAAGATGGCTTCAACTTTCGAGGCAGAGGGCTGATTCAGATTACAGGCTATGAAAAATATCATGACTTCATGCAGAACTACAGCATCTATTGGCCCGGGAAAGTTCCAGATACCGTTGCAAATCCGGAGCTGATCAATGAGATGCCAAACGCAATCAGAAGCGCGCTGTGGTTCTGGGTGAGTTATAAGATCTACGAATCCGAAAGCGGCGGGGGTCTTGCGGACGTAGGCAAAATTACAAGAAAGGTAAACGGCGGCGCGATGGGCTTGACCGAGAGAAAAGAGGCATACGAGCTAATAGAAGGGGTACTTCTATGAAAGTAGCAATGAGCCTAGTCCTCCTCGGTGGAATTCTCAAAAGCACAGAGATATTCGCTTTTGCGGACTGTTTTTGCGCAGACGGCAGCTCGCACCTTTCAAGGATCTGCTCTTTAATCGCTGAGCGCTATGAAGACTATGACCCCACGCAGCACGAGACAGTTTGTAAGCGGTGGCCTGCATCAGGATTCCTGATTTTCGCAACCGCCATCAAAACAGATGTAATTGCTGACCTGGATTTAGTGATCATAGACCCATCTACGCAAAGCATCGTGGGCACAACCCGTGAGAAGGAAACTCTCGACGCAGGCGCAATCAATAGTTATGGAATAACGATAGACACGGCAAATTACCGATTAGATAAAAATAACGTTGCGTTCGGGATCCGGACTTTGTGGGAAGGATCGTCACAGCCAAATCCATACGGTTCGACCTCGCTGAGTCTATACAGCTTAGGTGACAACGGATTGAACAATGTATTGAAAGGACTCACTGTCCAAGAGCGGGTTGGTGAATGGGACACGCACTGCGGTGGAAGCTTTCAAGAAAGGCACATGACTCTGGCAATGCAGCAGTCGCGAGAGAGTTACGCTGACATCGTCGTCAGAGAGACGGTGAGAAATACAAGATCGTTTGGAGCTGAAGCCAACTGTGAGACCACTACCCTGGGGCAGAAAACCAACTCATACACGCTTGAATACAAGCAAGGATACGCAGTTCCTGAAAACTTAAAATCACTTGGCTACAAGTAAACCCTGCTCGAGATACTACCTGCATATGCCCAATTTTAGGAGAGTGCTTTATATGAGATGCAGCGTGTGGATGGCGGCGCTTCCCAAGCGTTTTGCCATTATTGGTGTCGGTTGCGCAACGACAGTTGCTGTAGCGAGTTCGTCCACCAACGCACAAGCTAACTTCTCTTGGGAGGGTACGTTCAGAGTAGGCAGTTTGCTTTGCACCTCGCCAGAGAACGGATCTGACTGCTCAGACGTTTTCAACGACAGTTTAGAAGTACGCAAAAAAGGTGAGGACTATCTGGTGACGCTTGAAAGCACCCAGGCCAATCAGCATGTCTGTGTGTTTTCATTTCTCATGAAAGAAGCTGGCCGACACCTGATTTACGAAACCGCGCACGGACGAGTACGGATGATCCGAACGGATGCAGCGCTGATCATCTCGTCGAGAAATGTCGACCCAACCGCGTTAGGCCTGGGTATTTGCGGGGCACATGCGGACATTGATGGCGTGGTATTTCCTTGGTCAAGTAAGCGTCGAGCTGAATGAGTCCGAAGCATGAAAAGAGTGAATCAAAGAAGTACATGCATCAAGTCGATTTTGAGCCTCGGATTCACAGTTACGATTCTGATAAGCGTGTCAGTTCTCGCCAGTGAAGACGTCAGTTGCCTCAAAAACGAAACCCTCATTGCCGGTTGCCGTCTTGATGAGCAAAAGCAGCGGTCAGTCTCTCTATGCAGCAGTGCCAACAAAGAAACCATCACCTATCGATTCGGGACGCCTGAAAAGGATGAGATGACGCAAACATTCCGAGCAACCCGCCCGCTTTTTCGGTGGGTAGATAAGGCGACATACACCACCTATTTTGGATTTCGCACGGGTGAGTACGGATATGTCGTAGGTGTGCCTCAACAAACCTTCGGTGCCAAAGCGTTTCTAGAGGTACTCAAGCTCAACAAAACCATCATGAGCAAAACCTGCACCGCGAACTCGTTCGGCTCGGAGCATCTGAAGAATGTTGCGATAAAGGAGCTGGATGACGGCTCGGTTCGAGCACAGCATTTTTCATTTCCGCCGTGATCCACGCATAAAGAGGAACAGCGTCCTGTGGACGCAAACCTTGGTCAAAAAAAACACCCCGACCATTCGGGGTGTTTCCTTTCTGCGCTATGGGGTTCAGCCATAGGGTGAAACAGCGGAGGACTTCAGTGCGCTGTAGCTGTGATCAACGTTGCACGCTCTCCGCTTGTTCGGTCAGCCGTTAGCGCACGCCTTCCTGACGCAGCGCGTTGGGCTGGAAGTCGCTGACAGTGGCAGTAAAGCCGAAGTCATAGGCTTTTTTCTCTTCGTTCTTCATGCCCAGCGCCAGGTAGCGGCCTGATTGCAGGTCGTACAGAGCTTCGAGGGCATACCACGGCACCTGTTTGTCGTAGTAGTTTTCGGCGTGGGCCTCAGCCACGCGCCACAGTTGACCACGACCGTCGTAGTGGTCGATGACCGCTGCCTGCCAGGTGTCTTCGTCGATGAAGAAGTCACGTTTGGCGTAGATGTGACGCTGGCCTTCTTTCAGCGTGGCAGTCACGTGCCAGACGCGACGCAGTTCATAGCGCGCCAGGTCCTGATTGATGTGCCCGGCCTTGATGATGTCGGTGTATTTCAACTTCGGATCGTCGAGCTTGTAGCTGTCGGACGCGATGTACATCTCTTGTTTGCCGATCAGCTTCCAGTCGTAGCGGTCTGGCGCGCCGTTGAACATGTCGAGGTTGTCGGAGGTGCGCAGGCCATCGGCGGCGGTGCCCGGCCCGTCGTAGGACACTTGTGGCGCACGACGTACGCGACGCTGCCCGGCGTTATAGACCCACGCCGCGCGCGGCTCTTTGACCTGGTCGAGGGTTTCGTGCACCAGGAGTACGGAACCTGCCAGACGCGCCGGCGCCGTTACTTCCTGTTTGAAGTAGAACAGGATGTTGCCCGGGTTCTTCGGATCGAAATCCTTCATCTTGTCGCGGAAGACGAACTCGTCGTGGAAATACACCGGGTTGAACGAGCCGTTGGTCTGCGGCGTGGCCTGGGTGACCAGACGCGAGACGCTGCCGCCGCGATAACGGGTGATGTGGTTCCAGATGACCTCAAGGCCATCCTTCGGAATCGGGAACGGCACTGCGGTTTCGAAATTCTCCAGGCCGTTGCCGCCACCCACCAGCTTGGTGTTGGTGGCGTTTTTCTTGATGGCGGCGAATACGTCAGCGGGCACAGTCGCGCCACGATGGGACGGGTAGACCGGCATCTTGTAGGTGTCCGGGTAACGCTTGAACATCGCGTACTGGCCCGGGGCGAGTTTGTCCTTGTACTGATCCACGTTCTGCGCAGTGATGGTGAACTGCGCTTTTTCATTGGCGTACGGGTTGGCCAGGAAGCCTTTGTCGTCCACGGCGCCAGCATTGGTCGGCATCGGGCTCCAGGCCGGAATGGTGTTGGCAGCGTTGCCGGCTTTTTCCGCGCCCATCGGCGTCAGCGTGGTGCCCAGCTTGGCGGCTTCGGCGTCGGACACCGCAGCCATCACGCTGGTCGCCAACAACGACAGACCCAACACGCCAACCTGCAACAGACCCTTCGTGATTTTCATTTTCATTATTGTCCTTAGAAGTTCATGCCGAAGCTGAGCGCTACGAAGTCGCGATCGTCCACGGTGGTGTACTTGCCGTCGAAGAAGTTGGTGTAGGAAAGGTTGGCGGTGTAGGTGTTCTGGTACTCGGCGTCGAGGCCCAGACTCACGGCCTTACGACCTTCCTCGAAGTTGCCGCCGGGACCTGGCGAGTAGCCGTCGACGTCGTGGGACCAGGCCACGCTCGGACGCAGGTTCACCCCGGCGAAGACGTTGTTGTAATCCCAGATGGCGCGAGCGCGGTAACCCCACGAATCGGTGGTGGTGAAGCCATCGTTTTCGCAGTAGCGGCTGAGGTTGTTCTGCGCGGCAGTGCCCAGGGTGCTGGCGTTGAGGGTCTGACATTGACCGCCTGGCAGCGGGCCCGGGCCATAGCTCGGGTCGCGGCCATAACGCAGTTTCGATGTACTTTCCAGCCCGCCGACGTGGGTCCAGCCCACCTCACCCACCACGGTCAGACGTTCGGCGCCCATCACCTGGTCGAAGAAGTGCGTGAAGGTGGTCTGCGCCTGGCTGATTTCCTTGCGGCGATAGCCTTTCTGGTCCTGGCCGGGTGCGCCCTGCAGCAGCGACACGTTCGAGTTCAGCGGCGACAGGCCGGAATACAGGATGTCGGTGGTGTTCAACTGCACCGGTGCGTTAGGGCGATAGCTGACTTCGCCGCTCCACGCCGTGCCGGTGGGCAAGGTGGTGGAGAAGCTCAGGCCGAACAGGTGAATGTCTTCCGGGTATTCAACGTAGTAGCTGGAGTTGGCAGCGACCACGACGGGCAACAAGGTTGGCGCGAGGGCCGCCGCGACGCCTCGAGGAACGCCGTTGGCCGCCAGACCGCCAACCAGACCCGCTGCGCTGTAGGCGCTTGCCGGCCCGCCCTTGCCGCTGAAGATCGGCAGACGGCTGTGGTAGTTCATGTAATAGGCGCCGAACTCGGTGTCCAGCGGCTCGAAGTTGTAGTGCATGGCCAGGCCGTACTGGCCACTGTCCCGGGCATCGCGATCAGGGCCGCGGGCGACCACTGCGCCCTCGTCAGGATTACCAAAGTTCACGCCGCGCGCAGCCAGCGTGTTCTGAACGGGGCCACGCAACGCGGCAGGCAGAGCCGCATTTAGGCTGTTGCGGGTACGCAGTACGGCCAGGTTGCTGTTGCAGCCGTCCGCGATCACGTCCGGTTGCGAGAAGAAGGTGCCGCAGTTGTCGACGACCGTCTGATCCCATTCCAGCTGGTAAAAGCCTTCAGCCGAGAGGTTTTCGGTCAGGCTTTGCGACAGGTAGAACATGTTGACCGGAATCAGGCCTTCCTTGATTTCCGAGCCAGGGCGACGGAACGCGGACACGTCGACCGGGTTGATGCTGTTGATGCCGCCCTGGATGAAGGTACTTTCACCCCAACTGACGACTTGCTTGCCCAGACGCACCGAGCCCGGCTCATCGGCAATGGAGTAGTTGTGATAGACGAATGCGTCGAGCAGCTCGAAACCTGAGGATTTGGCGCCTTCCTTGCGGCCGGAATCGCTGATGTCCTTGAAGTCACGGCTTTCGTCCTTGAGCTCGAAGTCATACCAGTACTTGCCCCGCAGGAACACACCGGTGTCGCCGTATTTCAGTTCAAGATCGTGGATGCCCTTGAAGATCTTCGAAAACGTTTCGCCGCTTTTGAAGTTCAAGTGACCGTCGTCGGAGGTTTGCGAAAGACCGTGACCGCCGTTGTTGGAGCCGATCAGGTTCTTGTTGGCGTTCTGGGTGGACCAGCTTGCCCCTATTGAGAGCGACGAGTCGAAGTTGCCTTCGATTTCTCCGATATTGAAACTGACGCCGAATGCAGGGCCGGCGAGCGTGGAAGCGAGGCTGACGGCCAGGGGCAATTTAGCCCGGCGCCAGAACTGGTTAGCTGATGTCATCGACGCTACTCCATGTGCTTTTATTTTTATGGCAGTGGGTGCTTCCAGAAACGACTCAGGCGGACGGGCCGCAGTGCCTGGGTGTCAACGCCGATCGGGCAGCCAAACAACTGCGAAACGATCAGTGCGCTTTTTCTCCGGTACCTACCTACTGCCGACTATAGCCAGCAGGTGCTGCTGCTTGATCCCTCTAAAGTGTGATTTGCAGCGCCAACACCTCTGGCACGCCGACTCCAGAGTGGCAAATCACAACGCAGGGGGAGCATGGCTGAAAAAAGAGAATTGGCAAGGAAGACGCCGGATTAGAGCCTTCGCGGCACATTTTCACGGAGATGAACCGATGAAATGGCCGCGAAGGAAAGCGTCAGAGCGTGGAGAGGAAAGCGCTGTTACTGCCCTGCCACTCAAGGATGTTCTGACGTATTTGCTTCTTGTCGAGCTTGCCGACGCTGGTCTTGGGAATTTCGGTAACAAGGGCGATCTGGCTGGGGATCGCCCACTTGTTAATGTGCCCCTGTTCCACAAATGGCTTGAGATGTTCCTTAAGGGTCTTGGCATCCAGGACGTGACCCTCGCGGGCGACCAGCAGCGCAAACGGGCGCTCGCCCCACTGAGGATCGGCGATACCCACCACGGCCACTTCACGGACACCGGGATGGCGACTGCAGAGATCCTCCAACTGCAGCGACGATACCCACTCGCCGCCGGTCTTGATCACGTCTTTGATGCGGTCACGAATGTCGATCCCGCCCATGTTGTCCAGCGTCGCTACGTCGCCGGTGTGCAGCCAGCCGCCGGCCCACAGTTCGGCGCCCTTCTCCGGCTCGCGGTAATAACCTTCACTCAGCCACGGTGCGCGCAGCACCAGTTCGCCCTGGGTCTCGCCGTCGGAAGGCAGGAAATTGCCCTCACCATCGACAATCGCCGCCTCAACCAGCACGCCCGGCGCGCCGGCCTTGATTCGGTAGGCGGTCCGTTCGTCTTCACTGGCGGCCATCAAGTCGTCATTCAGGTGCGCAACCGACACCAATGGCCCGGTCTCGGACATGCCGTAGGCGGCAGACAGCTGAATGCCTTTGGCCTTGGCTGCCTCGTACAGCGAACGATTGAGCGAGCTGCCGCCGATGATGATGTGCCAGCCGGTGAAATCCATGTTCTGAGCGGCTTTGGCGTTGAGGACCATTTGCATGATGGTGGGCACGCAGTGGGAAAACGTGACCTTCTCTTTTTGCCAGAGCTCCACTAGCAATTCGGGATCGTAGCGGCCGGGATACACTTGTTTGGCGCCCAGCATCGTTGCGGCATAGGGCACGCCCCACGCATGCACGTGGAACATCGGCGTGATTGGCATGTAAACCTTGTCGCCGCCCAGAATGCCTTCGACGCTGCCCATGATCGTCGCGACGGCCATGGTGTGCAGCACGAGCTGGCGATGGGTGAAATAAACGCCCTTGGGGTTCCCCGTCGTGCCAGTGGTGTAGAACGTGGTCGCCACCGAGTTCTCGTCGAAATCCTCGAATTGATAGTACGGATTCGCCGCGGCCAGCAACGCTTCGTACTCGCCCACAAGATTGGGCAGGTCGGCGGTCGCGCCATCGGTGTCGGTCAGTAACAGTGTTTTTTCGACGGTCGTCAGTTGCCCGGCGATGGCGTTGTAGAGGGGCACGAATTCGCTGTTCACCAGCACGAGCTTGTCTTCGGCATGGTTCATGGTGAACAGGATCTGCTCGGGCGAAAGCCGGACGTTAATCGTGTGGATCACCGCGCCAATCATCGGAATGGCGAACATGCATTCCAGGTAACGATGGCTGTCCCAATCCATCACCGCCACGGTGTCACCCGCCTTGACCCCGGCCGCCGTCAGCGCACCGGCCAGCCTGCAGATGCGCTCGTTGAGCATTTGATACGAATAGCGCGAATGGTCCCGGTAAACGATTTCACGGTTTTTTTCGTAGCGCACGCCTGACAGCAGCAGTCGCTTTATCAACAGAGGATACTGGTACGCCCCTTCGGCGGGCGGAATCACGCGGGTGTGCAGCATAGGAATCCCTTTTCACGGTGCAGGTGCGGGGGCTGAAAATATGCACTGTAGGGCCTGGGCGCGTCGATCGGATCAGCCGAAGGGATGAATTGTTGGTCTGAGGTGCCTAAAAAATACCAACTTGGCCTAGGAAATTCTGGACCGATATAAAGAATTTTTTCGGTGCCGCCGAGATCATAAGAAAGGTGTCATTGGAATACCTAACCGCTCAAGAATGTTCCAACGTTGCTGAATAACGATGCAGCAGAGGTCAGGATTGATTTTCTTCGGATGAAGCTTTAGCTTTCACGTTCAATGCTGGCCATTATGAGGAATCGGTGTGGACAAGAAATTACTTGACGAAACCAGCAAGTTTTTAAGTTATGTCTTAAGGCATGAACCAGAAGCCATCGGCTTGGAGCTGGATTCAGATGGATGGGCCGATATCGATGCGCTAATCCTGTGCGCCTCGAGAAATAATCGCGTTATTGACCGAGACCTGTTGGAAAAGGTGGTTAACGAAAGCGAGAAGAAAAGATTTATTATTTCAGAAAGCCGACAACTTATCCGAGCCGCGCAAGGTCATTCAACTCGCACAGTAAATCTTCAACACGCGCCGATGATACCGCCCAAATTTCTCTACCATGGAACGGCCACCCGTTTTCTGGAATCAATCTACGCCGAGGGGCTGAAGCCGGGAGCACGTCACCATGTGCACTTGTCGGAAAGCCCTGAGACTGCCCATTCCGTAGGGCTTCGCTATGGCAAGGCAGTTGTCCTGGAAATTGAAGCCCTTCGAATGCATGAAATGGGCTTCAAGTTTTATAAGGCCGAAAATGAAGTGTGGCTAATCGATAAAGTCCCTGCGGAGTGGCTTCCTCCCAAGACTAGTCTATAACTTCAAATGACTGCGCAACGATGTGGAGTGCCGCCCCTACAGAGTGTAGGTATACCCGAAAATGCCGGTATCTAGGCAAGCCGGGGGGCTTATTCGCGATATCCAGCATTTCTGAGCTTTTGTACTCCACCAAACAGCTTAGCAACGATAAATCCCGGTCGTCAGGGCAACTAAAAAAGCTATGCCCCGGGAACGGTGTCTTTACGAAATAGCTAGGCGACAAAAAGACAAAGGCTTTTTTTGCCCGCACGATACCGGGAAGCTCCGGATCGTAATAGATGTTAAGTGTGAGCGAGTTATCGACCCAAGACATCTCAACATCATCTTCACCATCTGAAGGCAAAAAGGTATCGAGATCCAAAAGCTTTTGGGGCTGAGATAGTCTCATAAGCCATCACCTCCTGGCGTTAAGTACAGAGCAGCGCTAACTCTCCCAGGTTGCTCTTTAAACAGCCCTTAAAGAGTTAGCATAAGCGTTCAGGCACAACCTTGAAAAAAACCCACCATCAATGCATTTCCGTCAACGCCAGCTTCAACCCCAAGGCAACCAATACACCACCCATCGCCCGATCAAACCAATGGCCCATCCGCGCAAAGCCCGCGCGAATCCGAGGCTGGCTGAACAGGCGTGCCACCAGGCAGAACCATGCGCCGGTCGCGAATGCCAGGTAAACGCCATAGCCCGCCTGAACCAGGATCGGCGTGTGCGGATTGATCACGACGGTGAACAGCGACAGGAAAAACAGGGTCGCTTTCGGGTTCAGCCCATTGGTCACGAACCCGGCCGTGAAGGCGCCACGCGCGGTGCGCTCGCCTTTGGCGATGTCCACGGGCGCATCCGATGCGCTTGCAGGTTTGGCGCGCAGTGCTTTGATGCCGATGTAAATCAGGTACGCCGCCGCAGCCCATTTCAAGGCATTGAACAGGACGATGGACTGCGAAACGATCAAGCCAATGCCCAGCAGCGAATAGCCGACGTGCAGGAAAATTGCGGTGCCCACGCCCATGGCGGTGTAGGTGCCGGCCTTGCGACCGTGGGTCACGCTTTCGCGCACGACGACGGCAAAATCCGGACCGGGGCTGGCGACGGCCAGCAGGTGAATCAGCGCAACGGTTAAAAATTCGGTCCAGTACATCGAAGTTCTCCAGGCGTTATGGCGAGCGGCAGGCTCTGGTAGGCTCGTCACATTACGCCTCCCACCCACCGAGCAAAAGGTACAGCTGATGCCCACTCAACGCCGAGCAGTTTTCCTGGATCACACCTCTCTGGATCTGGGGGATCTCGACCTCGCGCCGTGGCGTGAAACCTTCAGCGAACTAGTGCTGCATGGCAGCACCACACCCGATCAGGTGGCCGAGCGTTTGAAGGACGCCGATGTGGCGATTTCCAACAAGATCATGATCGATGCCGCCACGTTCGCCGCCTGTCCGAAGCTGAAACTGGTGCTGGTGACGGCCACCGGCGTCAACAATGTCGACCTCGACGCCGCGCGTAAGCATGGCGTGGTGGTCAGCAACTGTCAGGGCTACGGCACCCCTTCCGTGGCCCAGCACACGCTGATGTTGCTGTTGGCGATGGCCACCCGCTTGCCTGACTATCAACAAGCGATCCACCAAGGCCAGTGGCAGAAATCGAAGCAGTTTTGCTTGCTGGACTTCCCCATCGTCGAGCTGGAAGGCAAAACATTGGGGCTGCTGGGCCATGGCGAGCTGGGCGGCGCGGTCGCGAAGCTGGCCGAAGCCTTCGGCATGCGCGTGCTGTCGGGTCAGATCCCTGGTCGTCCTGCTCGCCCTGATCGCGTGCCACTGAATGAGCTACTGCCCCAAGTCGATGCCCTCACCCTGCACTGCCCGCTCAACGAGCACACTCGGGACATGATTGGCGCCCACGAGTTGAGCCTGCTGAAACCCAAAGCCTTCATCGTCAACACCGCGCGCGGCGGCTTGATCAACGAGCAGGCACTGGCCGATGCCCTGCGCAACGGCCAACTCGGCGGCGCGGCCACCGACGTGCTGACGGTCGAGCCCCCGGTTAATGGCAATCCGCTGCTGTCGGGCGATATTCCGCGCTTGATCATCACGCCCCACAGCGCATGGGGCAGCCAGGAAGCGCGGCAGCGCATCGTCGGCCAGATCAACGAAAACGCTCTGGCGTTCTATGAGGGCAAGCCGGTCCGCGTCGTCAGCTGACACGTAGCTTTTCGCAGGCTCGCCACTCGGCCGCACAGCGCGTGCGCGGCGTGGCAGGCCTGTTAGACTTCGCCCTTTTTTTCAAGGAGCCGATGATGGACCCGCGCAGTGAAGTGTTACTCCGACAGGCCGATTTGTTTCAGGGTTCCTTGCTGCTGACCGGCCTCCCTGCCGACGACTTGCTGAGCAAGCTGCCCAACGCGCGCGGCTGGAGCTGGCACGCTGGCGACTTCGACACCCTCGGGACACGATTTCCCGAGCGCGTGCACTTCGGCACCGAGGCCCCGGGCGAACCCTTTGAAGCCGCGGTGGTGTTTTTGCCCAAGGCCCGCGACCTCGCTGATTACCTCATTAACGCCCTCGCTTCCCGCCTGGCCGGACGCGAGCTGTTTCTGGTGGGCGAAAAACGCGGTGGCATTGAAGCCGCTGCCCGCCAGCTGAGCCCCTTCGGGCGTACGCGCAAACTCGACAGCGCCCGGCATTGCCAGCTCTG
The DNA here is from genome assembly GCF_059421525.1 of Pseudomonas sp. GW821-FHT02H06. Classification (NCBI taxonomy): domain Bacteria; kingdom Pseudomonadati; phylum Pseudomonadota; class Gammaproteobacteria; order Pseudomonadales; family Pseudomonadaceae; genus Pseudomonas; species Pseudomonas sp. GW821-FHT02H06. The sequence continues at coordinate 59,418 of NZ_JBWKVD010000007.1, read as the reverse complement.
GCAAGTCACCGTCGAAACGCCTCCGCAAGCCGTCGAGCTCGACAGCCTGGCCAAACGTTTCGACATCGAAATCGAAGGCGGCGCGTTGAAGGTGGTGAGTCTGCCGGGCGTGTTCAGCCACGGCCGTCTGGACCGGGGTTCGGCCCTGCTGCTGGAAAACATTGATCGACTTCCCGCCGGCCATTTGCTCGATTTCGGCTGCGGCGCGGGCGTTCTCGGTGCGGCGGTGAAACGCCGCTACCCCGAAACACGCGTGACGATGCTGGATGTCGATGCGTTCGCCACCGCCAGCAGCCGTCTAACCCTCGCCGCCAATGGCCTTGAAGCCGACGTGCTGACGGGTAACCGAATCGACGCCGCACCGAGCGATCTGGACGTGATTCTGACCAATCCACCGTTCCATACCGGCGTCCACACTGATTACGCCGCGACTGAAAATCTGCTGAAAAAAGCACGAGAACATCTGAGAAAAGGCGGCGAACTGCGCCTGGTTGCAAACAGCTTCCTGCGCTATCAGCCGATCATCGAGTCGCATCTGGGGCCGTGCGCAATCATGGCCGAGGGCCAGGGCTTCCGGATTTACCGTGCGAAACGTGCGTGATAATTAGCGCTTGCCGAACACGAGACGTGTAGGCAGAATCCGCACCGTCCTAGGGGAGTAGTCTCCCACGAGCGCCATGCTCGTCCGGCACGCATCAACATACTTGGTCCTCAGACCATGGTGCGTGCGACCCCAGATCCGCTCAGACGGATCGGTGGTTTGACAAGACCTATGACACGAACATCCTGACCCGGGGCGGGGAGGTTGTACGTGTCATAGCCGTGTTGACCCGCCCCTTAGGAAAACCCTGATGCTGGAATCCCTGTTGGTCCCCACCGCTGTCGTCGCACTGGCTGAAATCGGTGACAAGACCCAACTCCTCGCGCTCGTTCTTGCCGCTCGCTTCCGCAAACCCTGGCCCATCATTGCCGGGATTGTCGCAGCCACGCTGGCCAACCATGCTGCGGCCGGTGCCGTTGGCGCATGGTTCAGCAGCTATCTCTCCGACGCCGTCCTGCACTGGATCCTGGCCGCCAGCTTTACCGCCACGGCGCTGTGGACGCTGGTTCCGGACAAGCTGGACGACGACGAAGCCAGCACCAGTCGCAAGTTCGGCCCCTTCCTGACCACGCTGATCGCGTTCTTCATCGCGGAAATCGGCGACAAGACGCAGATCGCGACCGTCATGCTGGCGGCGCAATACCCAAGCTTGTGGCTGGTGATCCTCGGCACGACGCTGGGCATGTTGCTGGCCAATGTGCCGGTGGTGCTGGCGGGTAATTTTGCTGCGGAGAAACTGCCACTGACGCTGATTCGTCGTCTGGCAGCGGGTGCATTTTTCGTTCTGGCGATCGTTGCGGTGTACAAGGCGATGCAGATCAGCGGCTGGGTGTAGCCACAGACCCCATGCCCTTGCAGGAGTGAGCTTGCTCGCGATGCTCTTCAACCGTTTCGCAGATATGCGCCGACAATTGATGATCGCGAGCAAGCTCAGTCCATGTGGGAGTGAGCTTGCTCACGAAGACGGCATTCCAGTCGCTGAAGATGCAGCGGATGTCCCGACCTCTTCGCGAGCAAGCTCGCTCCCACATGACCGTGTCTGCTACCGGGATCAGGCGTTGATCAGCCCTTCGGCGCCTGCTGATACAACGGCATCACTTTCGGAATCGCCGCCTGCAGCGAGGCGATCCGGTTGGACGAAGCCGGGTGGGTGCTCATGAACTCCGGCTGCGACGCGCCGCCTTGGGCTTCCATCTTCTGCCACAGCGTGATCGCGGCATTCGGGTTGTAACCGGCGCGAGCAGCCAGCTCGAGGCCCAGCAAGTCCGCTTCGTTTTCATTGGCGCGGCTGTTCGGCAGCGTCAGGCTGTAATCGACCACGGTGTCGGCCAGCGCCAGACTGTCCTGCCCCAACCCCAACAATGCACCGGCGCCCTGCTTCGCCATCTGCACACCGTAGGCCTTGGACATGGCTTCACGGCCGTGTTCGCGCAAGGCGTGCGCAATTTCGTGGCCCATGACCGCCGCCAGTTCGTCATCGCTAAGCTTGAGCGTATCGATCAGGCCGCTGTAAACGATGATCTTGCCGCCGGGACCGCAGTTGGCGTTCAGCTCATCGCTTTTGATCAGGTTCACATCCCACTGCCACTGCGCCGCGTCGGGCCGCAATTTCGGTGCCTGGGCAATCAGACGCTTGGCGATGGCCTGGACGCGCTTGCCCTCGGCGCTGCTGTTGTCGAGCACGCCTTTGGACGTGGCTTCGCTGACCGTCTGCTGATAGGACTGGGCGTACATCTTGTTGACTTCGTCCGTCGACAGCATGCTGAACATGTATTGTTTGCGCTCGACACCCACCGAATCGCCGGTGGTGGTATTGACCGCCTGACACCCGGCCACCAGCAACGCTGCCGTTACGCCACAAAGAGCAAAAATCCTGCGCATTTCGTATCTCCATTGAAACAATCGCGCCATCCTAGGCAATACGCGGGCCGAGCACCAGATGCCAGCCGTCTGCCATGTGAAAAGGCGCAGGAAAACGCGGCTGTGTAACAGGAAAGAAATACGGGATCGCGATTCACACCGTGAGACAGCACTACAACGGCGTCAGGCATTCCGGCGCGTTGAGCTTCGGATCGTTCACCAGATTGGCCAAAGGCCGTTCGCGCAGTTGCATCTGCGGGGCGGCGAGCATGGCCTGCAAGGTGATCAGCGGGCAGTCCGGATCAAGCCAGGCGCGCTGCCCTTCTTCGTCGAGAATCAACGGTCGACGCTGGCTCATGGCCGACTGCGTGACCACAGCAACGCTCAGGTAGATGTGGCCTTCAACGGGATAGGCCTCCCAGATCGCCGCGAAATACAGCGTCGATCCTTCGGCCGGCGTGAGCCAGAACGGCCGCTTGCGCACGCTGCCACGCCACTCATAAAAGCCGTTGGCCGGCAGCAGGCAACGTCGCTCACGAAACGCCTGCTTGAACATCGGCTGCTCCGCTACGGTTTCAGCGCGAGCATGGGCCGGCGTGCGCGACATGTCGGTAAGCCAGGGCGGCGTCAGCCCCCAACGTGCCCGCGCCACTTCGCGTCCGCGCTCGGCGCCCTCCTCGACCTCGCCCGGCGCTGCCCGAACCATCAAGACAGAAGCGGCAGGAGAAATATTCCACTGCGCTTGCTGGTCGCTCGGAAATCCGGGCAGGGCCGCAAAGGCAGGCGACCAACGAAACAGCGCATAACGTCCACACATGGGTTCAGCACAACTCTTTTTGAAAGCGAATGAGGCGCGCGCGAACCGGATTCAGCACAGCAACACATCGGGATAGCTGTCCGGCTCGTCACCGGGCAGCGGAAAGGCGGCATTGTACTCGGTGATCAACAGACGCGCCCGCTCGGCCTGGTCATCCTCGACCGTCAGGCCCAACAACCCGAACGCCGGCAAATCCCCAACGGCGCCCAGTAAATGACGCCCGGTGATGTGGGACTCGATGCCTTCGCTGGCGAGCATGGCCTGCAGCAGCTCACCTTCCATCAGGTGTTCGGGCTCATAAATCTTGCGCATCACTCGTTCTCGCTGCGGACGTCCAGCGTCCACTCTTCCCCATCGGTTTGCAGGCTGAAGATGATCGGCCGGCAGCAGACGGGGCAATCTTCAATGTAAGTCTGATCGCCGCCGGACAGATCCAGCGCCGCCTCCACCGGTTCGCCACAATAAGGGCAGTCGTAATCCTGTATTTCCTGCATCGCAGTCTCCGGGCCCAGTTTTGCGTATAATCGCCGACTTGTTTGCGGGTCGAGCTTTATTCCTCAGCATCCGGGCATCAGTCTGAGTCGACACCTTGAGCGAAGCCGCCTTGTTGTGCGGCCGCCGCCCAGGCATCAAGCCTGTGGTGTCGTGACTCGCTGCTGCACCGGACTCGACCTCCTTTACCTTAGCCGTTTCCGACAAGAGAGCATGATGGGCGAATTCGATGCCATCCGACCGTACGACGACACCGAAGTAAAAGCCGTACTTGATCGGCTGCTGGGTGACAAGGCGTTCCTCGCGATCCTCACGCATTTCCGATTTCCGCGCCTGGCCGGCTCCCTCGGCTGGATTCTGCAACCGGCCATCGCGCGCAAGTTGCGTCGCCAGTTCGCCGGCATCGACACCGTCGCGGCCCTGCAGGACAAGGTCGAGCATTACGTCGATCACACCATCGAACGCGCCACTGACGGTGTGACCTACACCGGCGTCGAGCAGTTCAAGTCAGGGGTTGCGTACCTGTTTCTGGCTAACCACCGCGACATTGTGATGGACCCTGCTTTCGTCAATTACGCGGTCTACCACGCGGGGCTGCCAACGCCGCGCATCGCCATTGGCGACAACCTGCTGCAAAAGCCTTTCGTCAGCGACCTGATGCGCCTGAACAAGAGCTTCATCGTGCACCGCTCGATCACCGGGCGTCGCGAGAAGATGGCGGCTTACCAGTTGCTGTCGGCGTACATCAATCATTCCATCCGCAATGACTGCCAGTCGATCTGGATCGCCCAGGCTGAAGGCCGCGCCAAAGACGGCGACGACCGAACCGAGTCGGCCATCCTCAAGATGTTCCACATGAGCCGTAAAGACGAGCCGTTTGGCGAAGTCATTCAGTCGTTGAACCTGACGCCGGTGTCGATCAGCTACGAATACGACCCGTGCGATCACGCCAAGGCGCGGGAGCTGTACATCCGCGCCACCACAGGCAGTTACACCAAAGTGCCGGGCGAGGACGACGTCAGCATCGCGCTGGGAATCACCGGCTACAAAGGCCGCGTGCACGTAAACTTTGCCCCGCCGATCACCGAGCTGTTCGAGGACACCAAACTGCTGGCCATCGAAATGGACCGGCAGATTCTCGGCGGCTATCGGCTGTTCCCGGTGCACTACCTCGCGTACGCGCAATGGGCCAACGCCGAGCCGGCGCTCCAAGTGCCGAACGCGGCTCAAGTGTTCCCGGTAGACGAACTGGAACGCGCTCAAGAGGAATGGCAGCGCCGACTCAATGGCTGCCCTGCCGAGCACCGTCCGTTTCTGATTCAGCAATACGCCATGCCAGTGCGCAATCAGTACCGGGTGAAGGCCGGGTTGCCGCTTTAATGTCCCCTTCCCTTTCACGAAAAACGGCGCCATAAGGGCGCCGTTTTTCGTTGTGCGCCTGCGTTGATTTGGCGAGATCCACCTTCACAAATGTGTCACCGCTGACACACTCAAGCGTAAGACACGGTTGCTAGGGTCGTCGGCTATCCAAATGAGTGAAGGCGTACGCTATGCGATCCAGCAAACCGGTTGCCCATGTAATGGTGTCTTCCCTGGTACTTTCAGTGCTCGCCGTATCGGTCCAGGCCGCGAGCAGGGCGGGAGACGACACCATCAACGGTGTCGACCTGCTTTCCGGATTCAACACATTGTGGACGACCGGCGCGACCTGGGACACGGGCACACCCACAGCTCTGGGTCAGAGTCTGCTACGGCGCAACCTGCAAATCGTGGTCGACCGCGCCAACACTCGGACCCTCGCCCAGGAAACCGCCGCCTACTTCGATGACCGCCGTGACCAGAGCTACAGCGCCATCAGCGGCCTGGGCTCGTTGAGCGCTGCCTACAAGGCAGGCGCTGGCGCCTTCACGACCATCACGCAATTCGACGACAGCAACAAAACCGTCAAATACGACGATAAAGGCAATGGCGCAGGCAGTTCGTCTTCGGCGCTGGGCAAAGTCGTCGACCTGGTCAGCGCTGTACGCAACGACGCCTCGACAACGCCCGCCAAATCCCACTATTTGTATCCGCGACCATGGCGTCAAAGCCTGGATGGTCAGAGCCTGGACTTCGTGGTCGCGCCCTCCCTGCGCCCGGCGGAAAGCACCACGCCGGCCAGCGACTCGGGTTTCCCCAGCGGCCATACCAACGCCGCGTACCTGTCTTCATACGCACTGGCTTATGCCGTTCCCGAGCGTTTCAGCGAGTTGATGCTGCGCGCCTCGGAAATTGGCGACAACCGCATTGAAGCCGGCATGCACTCACCGTTCGACGTGATGGGTGGACGCATCACCGCAACGTACTTCGCCATCGACAACCTCTCCAACCCGGCCAATGCCCAACTGCGCACCGATGCGCGTGCTCAGGCACTGAGTTATTTCACGACGCAATGCGGCGGCGACGTCAACAACTGCATGGCGAGCATTGACCCGGCCACCGATCGCACGTCTCAACACGCTCAGGACAAGGCGCTGTTCACCTCGCGCATGACCTACGGCTTCGATCCGGTGGGCCCGACCAACCTGGCCGCCGTGGTGCCAACCAACGCCGAAGTGTTGCTGGAAACCCGCTTCCCTTACCTGGACGCCAGTCAGCGGCGCGAGATTCTGGCGACCACTGAAATCTCCTCAGGCTATGCGGTGATCGATCAGTCAGGTGGCTACGGCCGCCTGAACCTGTACGCTGCGGGCGATGGTTATGCGGCATTCAATTCCAACGTCACGGTCAACATGGACGCCAGCCTCGGCGGCTATAACGCCATCGACGCCTGGCGCAACGACATCAGCGGCAACGGCGGGCTGATCAAAAACGGCAGCGGCAATCTGATGCTGACCGGCAATAACACTTACTCGGGCGGCACCGTGATCAACGGTGGCGTGCTGACCGGCCATGCCAAGGCGTTCGGCAGCGGGACGATCACCGACAACGCGACGCTGGTCGTCGATCAGTCGACCAACGACACCCTCGCCAACACCCTGACGGGCAACGGTGCGTTGATCAAACGTGGCGTCGGCTCGCTGAACCTGACGGGCAACAACAGCCTGTCCGGTGCAACGACGGTGCAAGCGGGCCGGCTGGCGGTCAACGGTAACCTGGGCAACTCCATCGTCAGCGTGCAGCAAGGCGCAACGCTGGGTGGCAATGGCACCGTCGGGGGCATCAATGTCGCTCGGGGTGGCGTGGTTGCACCGGGTAATTCGGTCGGGCAACTGAACGTCAACGGTGATGTAAACCTTGCTCAGGGCTCGGTCTACCAGGTCGAATCGGACGCCAATGGCAATGCCGACCGCATCGTCGCCAGCGGCCGTGCAACCCTCAATAACAGCACGCTGTCGCTGGTTGAAGGCGGTAACTGGCTGGCCGCGAGCCGTTACTCGATTCTCTCGGCAGCCGGTGGCGTCAGCAGTGCGTTTGCCAACGTGCAAACCAACTTCGCTTTTCTCACCCCGACGCTGAATTACACGGCGACCGATGTCGGACTGATCCTAGACCGCAACGCACAGACCTTCGCCAGCCTGGCGACGACCCGCAATGCCCGAGCCGTCGCGCAAGGGCTGGACAGCGCGGGCGCTGGCAACGCGCTTTGGCGTGAAGTGGTGCAGGACGATACGTCGACCGCCCAGGCCACGTTCAAGGCACTGTCCAATGAGCTGCATGCGTCGACGCAGTCCGCGCTGATCGAGGACAGCCGTCTGGTGCGCAACGCCGTGAACGATCGCTTGCAACAAGCGCAGTCAGCACCGGCACTTTGCGGCACGACGCAAACCCTCGTCGGTGACGACTCCCGTGGCGTGGTTTGGACTCAGGCCATCGGTGCGACCGGCAAAACCGACAGCACCCGTGATGTGTCGGGCCTCGACACGCACACCAGCGGTTTGCTGTTCGGCGCTGACGTGCCGCTCGACGACACCTGGCGCGTGGGCGCGATGGCCGGTTTCAGCAACAGCAGCTTCGACCTGCGCCATGCCTCCGGCTCCACCGACAGCGACAACTACCATCTGGGCGTCTATGCCGGCGCCAAGTGGGGCCAGTTGGGCCTGCGCCTCGGCGCGGTACGCACCTGGCACGAGCTGACAGCCAAGCGCACGCTGGACTTGCCCGGTGCTTCCGAGCACTTCAAGGAAGATTACAATGCGGCGACCAATCAGGTATTTGGCGAACTGGGTTACGCCATCGAGCTGGGCAATGCGCAACTTGAGCCCTTCGCCAACCTCGCCCATGTGCGACTGGACACGGATTCCTTCGATGAAAACAGCAACGCGATCAGGCTGGAGAACAAGTCTCAGGACAACAACATCACCTTCAGCACCCTCGGCCTGCGTGCGGCTACTCGCTTGAATGCGGGCAGCGTCACGATCAAGCCCAACGCGACACTGGGCTGGCGTCGCGCCTACGGTGACGTGACGCCAGAGAGCCGCGCGGCCTTCAGCGGCGGCGACACCTTCGATCTCTCCGGCGCACCGATTGCCCGCAGCGCAGCAGTGCTTGGTGCGGGGGTCGATCTGGGCTTGAGCGACACGCTGAGCGTCGGGCTGAGTTACAACGGACAAGTGAGCAGCGATGCGTCGGATCAGACCCTGAACGCCAGGGCGACGCTGGCCTTTTAAGCGATCACAGCTTGGTGCTCACCCACGACAACAGCAGCGCGAACGCGAGGCACGCCGTGCCGAACCGATAGCTCAGGCGGATCATGCGCAAGGTGGGCACATCCATCAGGTGCATGGGTTCGTCGATTGGGGCTTGTTCGGTGAGATGGTGCAGATGGGCCATCTCCCGCTGCTCGCGAGTGCGGGTGGTGTGCAGCAGCCAGATGCCGGGGCCGGCGGCGAGCAAGGCGCAGAGGTTGATGGCGAGACCGGGGGCGTGATGGATAAGCGACATGGTGCCTCGATGACGCCGGATTAATGGGCGCCGCAGACTCTGTTTGGATCTGCCGCTCACACTAGTCGCTGTCACCTTAACGTCACCTGAACCGGGCACTGTGTGGGACCTCAAATCGACCCACCGCCACGGAGAGCGTCATGCTGCACGCCCACAACCAGGACCGCCTTTACCTCATCGCCCCCAGCGACGAACAGGAAGCATTGATCGACGCACTGGCGTTCAACGTTCAGGACAGGCACTGGCTGGTGTACTGCGCGCTCGGCGGCCATGCGCACAACGATCTGCCGGAAGTGGATCTGCAGACCGGTTTCAGTTTTCTGGATTTCTATCAGGCGGCTTGACCCCCGCGCTGCGAGCCCCAGGTGACGCCGCTGAACAAACAAAAAGCCCCGGCTTCTCGCGAAACCGGGGCTTTTTTGTACGTCAGAAGCAGGCGCTGAACTTACTGGCCGAGGGTGCGGCCAATCGTCTGATCCTGGAACAGGCGGGTCAGTGCGTCACTGAGCACGTCGCTGATCAGCTTGGTGTTGGTCTCTTCGTTTGGCGCCATGCCGAAGCGTTGATCCAGTGAGGCCGCGTAGCGACCGCTGTAGTTACGGCCGGCGTTCTGAACGTCAGCGCGGAACGTAGAGCTGATGTTGGCTTCGGTGACGTACAGGCCTTCTTTCGGCGATTGATACTTCAGGTCTGCCAAGGTGACGGTCAGCTGCGGACCATTACCATTCTGCACGGGCGTGAAACCCAGCAACCGCACGCCGGCTTCAGCCTGAGCCTGCAGCTGCGGCAGCAACTGCTGACCGTTGACGGTGATCGAACTGGTTTCCGGGTACAGGCCACCACGGGTGCCCAGTTGCTGCGACTGACGACCGTCAACCACGCGCACGACCACTTGCTGGCCGTGGCCGACCGGCGCCAGTTGAGCGTTCAGCTTGGGTTCCGGGGTAAGGGATTGCGGGCTGTGGGCACAGCCCGCCAGGGTCAGACTGCCAGCGGCAAGCAAACCGAACAGAACGCGACGCAACATGCTCATTTCTCCATGGGCCAAGGCACAAAATGTGCCGCAGTATAGCGACCTCCCAAGGCCGCTCACTAGGGTAAAGATACGACAAAGTGCCATCCCACCGGTTCCGGGTAGACGACGGTGTCCACACGATCAAAATCAACACAATTGCGCAATCGCAACGTCACAGCGGTGTCATGCCTGCCGGCCATACTTTTTTCAACTCTCCAGCAAGGAGTCCTGCCATGGACTTTCTTTGGTCGTTGTTCTCGTTGCGCCGCCGTCATCGTCACTATGCCCGTCTGGACCAGCACGGCATTTGCCTGGCATTCAAGCACTGCGCGGAAACGCCCTGTGGTCAGGGCTGGGTCGAAGTCCACGAAGCAAACCTGTGCTGGCTGCAGCGCCCACTCCCCTCCAGCGCCCGCGTGACTTCCCGGTCACGTGCGATTACCGCCCGGCATATGCTCAGCATCTGACCAAAAGACGAATAAAAGTCATTTTTCCTGGATCATTTCTGCCCGTTTCATCGCTATAATCTTCCCCCGATTATAAGGACGTCTCCTGATCGGGCCTCGCAGCATCGTCGATAGCCATTATCGACTCCTTCGTAACGCCCACAGAGAGCCTTCCACACAGACATGTGCAGCCCGATGTGGCCGCAGCGCAGACGCCGGATCGTCGACTACTCCGAACGTCCTTCGCCAGTTCTTGCCTCACATCGCGTATGAACCTGATCTGCAGAGCTGCCATCGCGCAGCCCTTTTTGAGGTTCGCGTCTCCAAAAGAGCGTGAAAAAAAACGGGTTTTCACAACTTCACAAGAGTGTGGCAAGCAAATGAATAGTTTCGCGTTTGTAAATGCACCGTTAGCGTCTGACCCAGCCCCCTTGCAAAGGACCGACCGCACCGCAGTCTCCGTCAAAAGAGCCTGAAGCCTGTCCGCTACGGATTTGGTTGCACAACCGGACGCCTTGACGATAGTCGAATGGCTGTACGGGCCGAAAAATGCGTTCATGCTTGCCTTATAAAAGCATCAACCAGGCTCATTCGGTGGCGTCCGCTGAAGATGCAAAAAATTGCGAAGAATCGGACATGGCGATCCCGGCCAGGTTGAACGAGGCACTGCGCGAACACCGCGCCGCCCGAACCTGGCGACTGACCACGGGAACGCATGCCGTCAATTTGGTGCTGCAGATTTTGGAGACGCGTTAATGGCGCATAACGAAGCAGTCGACGTAGTGCTGGTCGGGGCAGGCATCATGAGTGCCACCCTCGCCGTACTGCTCAAAGAGCTGGACCCGAGCCTCAAGGTTGAAGTCGTCGAGCTGATGGATTCCGGTGCTGCAGAGAGCTCCAACCCCTGGAACAACGCAGGTACCGGCCACGCCGGGCTGTGCGAGCTGAACTACACGCCGGAAGCGGCCGACGGCTCGATCGACACCAAGAAAGCGATTCACATCAACACCCAGTTCGAAGTCTCCAAACAGTTCTGGGCCTACTTGGCTCGCAAAGGCACGTTCGGCTCCTCGCGCTCGTTCATCACGCCGGTTCCGCACCTGAGTTTCGTTCAGGGCGAAAAAGGCATGGCGTACCTGAAAAAACGCTACGAAGCACTGCGTCCGCACCACGCCTTTTCCTCGATGGAATACACCGAAGACAAAAGCAAGCTGGCAGAGTGGATGCCGCTGATGATACCCGGCCGTCCAGCCGATGAGCCTATCGCGGCGACGCGGGTCATGCACGGCACCGACGTCAACTTCGGCAACCTGACCAACATGCTGCTCAAGCACTTGGCCAGCGCGCCCGATGCGCAGGTCAAATACTGCAAACGCGTCACCGACCTGAGCCGCCAGCATGACGGCTGGACCGTCACCATCAAGGACGTGAACAGCGGCGAGACTCGCAACATCGACGCCAAATTCGTGTTCCTGGGCGCAGGCGGCGCGGCGTTGCCATTGCTGCAGATGTCCGGCATTGAGGAAGGCAAGGGTTTCGGCGGCTTCCCGGTGAGCGGCCAGTGGCTGCGTTGCGATAACCCTGAAGTGGTGAAGCATCATCAGGCCAAGGTGTACAGCCAGGCGGCAGTGGGTTCGCCACCGATGTCGGTGCCACACCTGGACACCCGCGTTGTCGACGGCAAGAAGTCCCTGCTGTTCGGACCTTACGCCGGCTTTACCACCAAGTTCCTCAAGCACGGTTCACTGCTGGACCTGCCGCTGTCGATCCGCGCAGCCAACATCGCGCCGATGCTGGCAGTGGCCCGCGACAACATGGACCTGACCAAGTACCTGATCAGTGAAGTGCGGCAGTCGATGGAACAGCGGCTCGATGCACTGCGCCGTTTCTACCCGGAAGCCAAAGCCGAAGACTGGCGCCTGGAAGTGGCCGGTCAACGGGTACAGATCATCAAGAAGGACCCGAAAAAAGGCGGCGTTTTGCAGTTCGGTACCGAGCTGGTGTCGGCGAAGGACGGCTCCCTTGCCGCACTGCTGGGCGCCTCGCCGGGCGCTTCAGTGACCGTGTCGATCATGCTGGACCTGATCGAACGTTGCTTCCCGGACAAGGCGCGCACCGAGTGGGCCACCAAGCTGAACGAGATCTTCCCGGCTCGCGAAAAGGCACTGGAAACCGATGCGCAGCTTTATCAGCGTGTCAGTGCTCAGAGCGATGCCAGCCTGGATCTGGTGCAGAACAGCGAAGCAGCCACTTTCGCCTGATCGTTGGGTTGCTTCAAAAAGCTGTAAAAGAAAACCCCGCCAAACCAGGCGGGGTTTTCTGTTTTTGCACTCAATGGCAGCCGCTTTAACCGGAAGATCCGGGCTGCAGCTTCAACGCTACTTCATCACAAATCTGACGGAGTACGCCTGCATCGAGTTCGTCCCTTTGGTCACCGATGCGATGCATTCCGCCGGTACTGTTCCGAGCGACCTGCCCGTTGCCGACTTCTCCGGCGCCGGTGTGATCGAGACCCAACTGAACGTCACCGAGTGGGCTGCCGTGAACTCGCAGGTCTTGCCTTCGCCGCTCACGCGGAAGCTCGCAGAATCATTGCGAGGATTCTTCAGCGGGATGGACACAGATGCAGTGGGTGCGTCAGCCGAAAAGCCGTAACCGGTGTAATCAGCATTGGGTTTGGCCCAGCTGGACCATACCAGCGCGAGGTCGATGCCTGTCTGATTCCACATTTCCATGTTGAGCTGGATTTTATTGGGGTAAGCCGCCTGAGCGGATGCTGCCGCGACCATCATTGCGATGGCGGCGATTGTGCGCGTGAAGCAAGTCTTTACGTTGTTCATGTCATGAATTCCTTTTCGCTTGATGATGCGAGCGTCCTGCTCGCGTTCCTGTGAGCGTTGTCACGGGGCTGAGTATGAATCAGCGTGCCGCTTTCGATAGTCGCAAACGCCGAAGGAGGCGGTAGGAAGGGTCCTTCGATTCTGTAGTGAGAGCGCGTAAGCAGGAATCTGATTACCGGAGGGAAGCATCAGGCGCCGAGGGACGGCGCCCGGGAAGCGGGTCGAATCAGCCTTTCGCCCTGTCGATCAGTTCGATGTATTCCTCGGCATTGCGTTGATCCTTGATCAGCGCCACGAAGTCATTGCCGTGTTCGTCTTTGCCGTCGAGGTCGTAACCGGCTTCCTTGAAGAACGTCAGAAACCGCGCGAAATCGTCAACGCGCAGGCCTCGATAAGCCTTGATCAGCTTGTGCAGCGACGGCGAAGTCGCGTCAACCGGCTCGAAATCCAGGAACAGCTTGATCTGGGCGTCGCCGATTTCATCGCCAATCACCTGCTTTTTATCTTTACGCATTGCTGACTCCAACTGACTTGCGGGACATTTCACGGGCGGGCAGTTTACCCCCCGCCCGGTCGCCGGCTCAACGCGCGCGTACGCTGCCGGTGTGCAGGTCGGCCCAGACGTGACCGTTGGCATAGCTGAGGAATTGGCAGTAGACCTTTTCGTTACGCAGCAAATCCACGAGCACGCGGTATTGCGTCGCCGGGTAATAGAGCGTCAGCGTGCGCGACGGCTCGTCATACGTCGGTTTTTTCAGGCTTTTGCTTTCGCCGTCGAAGTGGATCAGCACGTCGGCAATGGTCGCGCCCTTGTTCATGGGCTTGCCTTTCAGGCGCAGGATCAGTGGCGAGGTGACCGGGATCGGTTGCTGATTGGACTGACGCTGGCTGCCGATCACCACCGAATACTCAGTGATCTGCAGCAATTGCTGCTGCTCGGGTTCGCCCTCGCGCACGGACAACTCGTCCGGCGGCAGGTACTGCGCGTGCATGGGTTCGGCGAGTGCGGGGAGCGGCAGCGTCAACAGCAACATCCACGCAGCGGTGGTTCGAAACGATAACGACATGGGCGCCTCCCGAAAAAGTGGGGGGCACTCTATCATGCGAGTGCCTGTCGACCGTCAACACCCTCCAATCGACCCGGCACCACCCAAAACATCGATAGATGTGGCATGTGTGGGAGCGAGCACGCTCACTCCCACACTGTGACGATGCTTGTCTTACATGCCTTTAACGGCGTAGATCCCGGCCGCGTTGCGCCAGTAGCCTTTGTAGTCCATGCCGTAACCGAAGATGTAGCGGTCAATGCAAGGCAGGCCGACGAAGTCTGCTTTGAGGTCAGGGCGCGCCTTGCGGTCGTGGTCCTTGTCGATCAGCACAGCGGTATGAACAGCGCTTGCACCGGCATGTTTGCAGAAGTCGATGATCGCCCCGAGGGTGTGACCTTCGTCAAGGATGTCGTCAATGATCAGCACGTCACGGTCGATGAACGAAACTTCAGGTTTGGCTTTCCAGAACAGGTCGCCACCGCTGGTTTCATTGCGATAGCGGGTAGCGTGCAGGTAGGACGCTTCCAGCGGGAAATTCAGATGAGTGAGCAGCTTGCCAGCGAAGATCAGGCCGCCGTTCATGACGCAAAATACCACCGGGTTACGGTCGGCCAGCACGCCATTGATTTGCTCGCCGACGCGGGCGATGGAGGCTTCGACTTCGGCCTCGTTGTAAAGGCAGTCAGCCTCGCGCATGACTTGACGGATATGCTCGAGATCAGCGGACATGACGCTCTCCAAGGGGGCTGTGTAAGGAAAAGCGGGCAAAGGTACGCATCCGCCGACATCAGGGCAAGTGTTTCTGGACTAACGTTGCACTGCCGTTCCAGAAATCTCGACACGCGAACCTAACCGTCAGGACAAGTTACAGCTGAATAGATTAATCTAAGCCGTTTTTTTTGCCCGCCCGCTGGAGCCTTTCCCCTATGCCCATTCGTGAGATCCGCCATCCGCTGATCCGCCACAAGCTCGGCCTGATGCGCCGTGCCGATATCAGCACCAAGAATTTTCGTGAGCTGGCTCAGGAAGTCGGCGCGCTGCTGACGTATGAAGCGACCAAGGATCTGCCGCTGGAAACCTACGAGATTCAGGGTTGGGCCGGCACGGTTCAGGTCGAGAAGATCGCCGGCAAGAAGATCACCGTGGTGCCGATCCTGCGGGCCGGTATCGGCATGCTTGAAGGCGTGCTCAGCCTGATCCCGGGCGCCAAGGTCAGTGCCGTGGGCGTCGCGCGCAATGAAGAAACCCTCGAAGCCCACACGTACCTGGAAAAGCTCGCTCCCGAGATCGACCAGCGTCTGGCGCTGATCATCGACCCGATGCTCGCCACCGGCGCCTCGATGGTTGCCACCATCGACCTGCTGAAAAAAGCCGGCTGCCGCGACATCCGCGCGATGGTGCTGGTTGCCGCGCCGGAAGGCATCGCTACCGTCGAGAAGGCCCACCCGGACGTCAACATCTACACCGCGTCCATCGATCAGCAACTGAACGAACACGGCTACATCATTCCGGGCCTGGGCGATGCCGGCGACAAGATTTTCGGCACCAAGCAGAAGGACGCCTGATGAAGCCGGATGAGTTCAACGATCCACTCTGGCGCACCATCCTGTCGGGCGCGCAGATGCTGTTCGTGGCATTCGGCGCGCTGGTATTGATGCCGCTGATCACTGGCCTCGATCCCAACGTTGCGCTGTTCACGGCAGGCCTGGGCACCCTGTGCTTCCAGGTGGTGACAGGCCGTCAGGTGCCGGTCTTCCTCGCGTCGAGCTTTGCTTTCATTACCCCGATCATTCTCGCCAAGGGCCAGTTCGGCCTGGCCGCGACCATGGGCGGCGTCATGGCAGCAGGCTTCGTCTACACCTTCCTTGGCCTGGCCGTGAAGATCAAAGGCACCGGTTTCATCGACCGCCTGCTACCGCCGGTGGTCATTGGGCCGGTGATCATTTCCATTGGTCTGGCGATGGCACCCATTGCCGCCAACATGGCAATGGGGCGGACGGGTGACGGCGCCGCAGAGCTGATCCCGTACAACACCGCCATCATCATTTCGATGGCGGCGCTGCTGACGACGTTGATCGTTGCCGTGTTTGGCAAAGGCATCTTCCGCCTGGTGCCGATCATCTCGGGCGTGCTGGTGGGTTTTGCGCTGTCGTTCTATTTCGGCGTGGTCGATGCGGCGAAAATTGCTGCCGCGCCATGGCTGGCCTTGCCGCACTTCACGGCACCGGAATTCAACTGGCAGGCGATCCTGTTCATCGTACCGGTGGCACTCGCTCCGGCCATCGAGCACATCGGCGGCGTGATTGCGGTCGGCAGCGTGACGGGCCGTGATTACCTGAAGAAGCCCGGCCTGCACCGCACCTTGCTGGGTGACGGCATCGCGACGACCGTGGCTGGCGCTTTCGGTGGCCCGCCCAACACCACCTACGCCGAAGTGACCGGCGCAGTGATGCTGACGAAAAACTACAACCCGAAGATCATGACTTGGGCGGCGATTTTCGCCATTACCCTGGCCTTCATCGGCAAGTTCGGCGCGTTGCTGCAAAGCATTCCGGTGCCGGTCATGGGCGGGATTCTGTGTCTGCTGTTCGGCTCGATCGCGGCGGTGGGCATGAACACGCTGATCCGCCACAAGGTCGACCTGGCCGAGGCGCGCAATCTGGTGATCGTGTCCGTGACGCTGGTGTTCGGCATCGGCGGCGTGCTGATCGGCACCGGCAACGGCCCTGATGATTTCGGCATGAAAGGCATCGCGCTGTGCGCCGTGACCGCCATCGTGCTGAACCTGATCCTGCCGGGGAATGACGCGTGGAAGAACAAGCACCTGGATGATCAGTTGCCGTAGTTCGCAAGCGTTATGAGAGAGGGGGCATCACACACGTGATGCCCCCTTTTTTTGGGATTCTGTAGGAGTAGCTTAGATTTGCGGCGTACACCGAAACTGTGGGAGTGAGCTTGCTCACGAAGGCGGCGCATCAGGTTCATCAATGCCGCTTGAACAGACGCATTCGCGAGCAAGCTCGATCCCACGGGGAATGAACACAACACCTAATTTCAGGTTATTACACCACCATCGCCGGTGCCTTTTCGCACAGCGTGTTCAGCGCTTTCGCCCAGTTTGGATCGTCGTTCAGACACGGAATCAGCACCAGCTCCTCGCCCCCGGCTTCCCTGAACACTTCAGCCCCGCGATCACCAATTTCTTCCAGCGTTTCGATGCAGTCCGCGACAAACGCCGGGCACATGACCAGCAGTCGCTTCACGCCTTGAGCAGCAAGCTCCTCCAGATGCGGTTCGGTGTAGGGTTCGATCCACTTGGCGCGGCCCAGGCGCGACTGAAACGACACTGACCACTTGCCATCGGCAATCCCCATCAGCTTGGCGAACTCTGCCGCTGAGCGCATGCACTGGGCGCGGTAGCAGACCGCCAGGACCTCAGGCGACGCCGTCTCACAGCAGTTGCCGCTCTTGAAACAGTGATTGCCGGTCGGGTCGAGCTTGGTGAGATGCCGCTCGGGCAGACCGTGAAAACTCAGCAGCAGGTGATCGTAATCCTGCTGCAGATGCGGCCGCACGCTCGCCACCAGGGCGTCGAGGTATTCCTGGTGATTGAAGAACGGCGTCAGCAGCGAGAAGTCAAAATTCAGCTTTTTCTCACGCACTACGCGCTTGGCTTCTTCAATCACCGTGGTCACGGTACTGTCCGCAAACTGCGGATACAGCGGCGCCAACGTGACCTTTTTGATGCCCTGGGCTGCCAGGCGCGTGAGCACGGTCTCGATCGACGGCTCGCCGTAACGCATCGCCAGTTCGACCGGGCCGTGTTTCCATTCCTTGACCATGGCCTGCTGAAGTCGCTTGCTCAGCACCACCAGCGGCGAACCCTCGTCCCACCAGATTGACGCGTACGCATGGGCCGACTGCTCCGGGCGCTTGATCAGAATCAGCGACACGATCAGGCGACGCACTGGCCACGGCACGTCAATAACGTAAGGGTCCATCAGGAACTGATTGAGGTAGCGGCGCACGTCAGCGACCGACGTGGACGCCGGTGAACCCAGATTAACCAGCAATAAAGCGTGATCGGTCATGCAACACCTTGATGTCAGTGGCGGCCCAAAAGGTTTTCCAGGGCCGCGCGCAGATCAGTGAATCGGAAAGTGAAACCCGCCTCTTGCAGGCGGTCTGGCCGGGCGCGTTGACCGCCCAGCAACAGGATCGATAGTTCGCCCAGCAACACTCGAAGCGCAACGGCCGGCATCGGCATGAAGGATGGTCGGTGCAGCACGGACGCGAGGGTCTTGGCGAAATCCCGGTTGCGGGCCGGTGATGGCGCGCAGGCATTATAAGGACCTCGGGCATCGTCCCGGTTCATCAGAAAATCAATCAGGGCGATTTGATCTTCTATATGAACCCACGGCATCCATTGGCGTCCGTTGCCGATTGGCCCGCCCATGCCCATCTTGAACGGCGGCAACAGGCGCTGCAGCATGCCGCCTTCGTCGGCCAACACCAGTCCGGTGCGCACCAGCACCACGCGAATGCCCAGGGTCTCGGCACGTTGCGCGGTCTCTTCCCAGGCAATGCACAGACGGCTGGCGAAGTCTTCGCTGACCGGTTGCGCATTTTCGTCGAGCTCGCGCTCACCGCCGTCGCCATACCAGCCTACCGCCGAGCCGGATATCAACACGTCGGGTTTCTGCTCGCGGCGCTCAAGCCACGTGACCAATTGCTCAGTCAGGGTGATGCGGCTGTCCCACAGCAGTATTTTGCGTTTGCGGGTCCACGGACGGTCGGCGATGGGTGCGCCGGCCAGATTGATCACCGCGTCGACGTGCTGGCTGCCTATGTCGTCGAAGTGAGCTATCCCGCGAACGTTGGCGCCGCAGAGCCGCGCAACGTCATCGGGTTTGCGACTCAAGACCGTCAGCTGATGGCCCTGCGCGAGCCAGTGTTTACACAAACGACGCCCTATCAAGCCTGTACCGCCGGTCAGCAAGATGTGCATGACTGAGTTCCTTACGTGGCGTTCATCGCAATTGCGGAGTCTATTTCTTCACAAGCCATGAGCTCGTGCGCGGAGTGATCACTCAACTTTAGGTCAGGTTAGAGCGATCCACTTCACTGCTGTTCTTTAGGACAGCACGATCGTGCAGTTGAACGATTGAAGCAAAGCGTCAGACTTGTCAGCGAGCCCTTGGAAAGGTCCGCGTCCTGCATGTGCAGGGCGACAACTTATACCGAAAAACGGCATTGTACAGCTTTTGCCTGAGGCGTAGTCTGTGCAGACAAGGTAACGAGGCCCCTATGACTGTCCCCATTGCAATCATCGGTACCGGCATCGCCGGACTCTCCGCCGCCCAGGCGTTGCAAGCCGCCGGGCATAGCATTCATCTCTTTGACAAGAGCCGCGGCAGTGGCGGCCGGATGTCCAGCAAACGCAGCGATGCCGGCGCACTGGACATGGGCGCGCAATACTTCACCGCCCGCGACCGTCGCTTCGCCGCCGCCGTCCAGCAGTGGCAAGCCGAGGGCCACGTGGCCGAGTGGAAGCCGCTGCTCTACAACTATCACGGCGGAAAACTCAGCCTGTCGCCCGACGAGCAAGTGCGCTGGGTCGGCGCGCCGCGCATGAGTGCAATCACCCGGGCCATGCTCGGCGACATGCCGGTGACCTTTTCCTGCCGCATCACCGAAGTCTTCCGTGGCGAACAACACTGGAATCTGCTGGACGCCGAAGGCCAAAGCCACGGCCCGTTCAGTCAGGTCGTGATAGCCATCCCTGCGCCCCAGGCCACGACCCTGCTGGCCGACGCGCCGAAACTGGCGAGCGTTGTCGCGGGCGTGAAGATGGAGCCGACCTGGGCGGTCGCGCTGGCTTTCGATACCCCGCTGGACACGCCCCTCGAAGGCTGCTTCGTGCAGGACAGTGCCATCGACTGGCTGGCTCGCAATCGCAGCAAACCCGGGCGCGACAGCCAGATGGACACCTGGATTCTGCACGCCACCAGCGCCTGGAGTCGCCAGCATGTGGACATGGCCAGGGAGGACGTCATCGATCACTTGCACGGCGCGTTCGCCGAGCTGATGAATTGCGCGATGCCGGCCCCGGCATTCACCCTCGCCCACCGCTGGCTGTACGCAAGGCCGGCTGGCGGACGCGAAGTCGGCGCGTTGTCCGATGCAGATCTGGGTCTGTACGTCTGCGGCGACTGGTGCCTGTCGGGCCGAGTCGAAGGCGCCTGGCTGAGTGGTCAGGAAGCCGCGCGACGTCTGCTGGAACACCTCAAATGAATCGAATCAACCCGCGCAAGCTGCTGCTGTCGAAATGGACGGCAGCGTCTCCTCAAAACCGTGAAAAGCACTTTTTGGTCACCGAGTTGTTTTGTGATGAAGAAGGGACGGTGCTGGAGATCGAACTGCAAGCCGTCATGACCAAGCGCAGCCAGACGCTGGCTTGGCAGACCCTGCAGAATGACCAGAGCTGGCAGATGGGTTGGAAGTAAACCCTTCCCAACTGCCGCTTCAGCCCGTCATTACGGCTGAATTCCCGCACCTTGTCGTTTCATTCACCGATCTTGTACAAATTATTTGACTTGCACTGCTACAAACCTATGATGGGCAAATGTTGTACAGAGAAACGGATCTGTATAAGAAGTTCATCGAGGGTTTGTCATGTCTGCTGTACTCGATCATTCATCAGAGCAAGCCTCCAAACCCAAGCTGGGCGTCAGCGCCTGCCTGATGGGTGTGGAGGTCAGGTTCAATGGCGGGCACAAGGAATCGCACCTTCTGACCCGGGCCCTCAACGAATACTTCGATTTCGTGCCGGCGTGCCCCGAGGTCGCCATCGGTATGGGCATCCCTCGCGAAGCCATTCGTTTGGTGGGGGACACAGATCACCCTCGGGCGATCGGCACGGTTCATCACGCCATGGATGTTACCGAGCAACTGGCTGATTACGGCGAGCACATGGCTACTGAGATGAGCGACATCTGCGGCTATATCTTCATGCAGAAATCGCCGTCGTGTGGCCTGGAGCGCGTCAAGGTGTACCGCGATAACGGCGTGCCGTTCGAAACCGGCGGACGTGGCATTTATGCCCAGGCGTTCTGCGCGCGTCATCCTGATCTGCCGGTTGAAGAAGACGGCCGTTTGAACGACCCGGTGCTGCGGGAGAATTTCATCACCCGTGTGTTTGCCTATGCCGCGTGGCAAGAGCTGCTGAAAAGCGGCATCACCCGCCGTGCGCTCACTGAGTTTCACGCCCGCTATAAATACCAGTTGATGGCCAACGATCCCGTCCAGTACAAGGCGCTAGGGAATCTGCTGGGCACCATGGGCCGGAATGACCCTGCCGAGATCGCCCCGCGCTACTTCAGTCAATTGATGAGCGCGCTGAAAAAACCGGCGACCCGGCGCACCCACACCAATGTGCTGCAGCATCTGTGCGGTTATCTGCGCCAGACCCTCAGCGCATCCGACAAGAAAGAAATCCAGGGCGTCATCAATCAGTACCACCAGGGCATCGTGCCGCTGGTTGTGCCGCTGACGCTGCTCAAACACCATTTCCGCCGACACCCCGATCCGTACATTGCGCTGCAGGTTTATCTGCAGCCGCATCCGGAAAACCTCAGTCTGCGCAACGCGATTTGAACATGACAACTACCGAGCAAGAACCGCCGGAAGGCGACCCGCAGGACCCCGCGAACGCCTTTGAAAACGGCTGGCTGCCGATTCGCGAAATCGCCCGACTGACCGGTGTGAACGCAGTGACCCTGCGCGCCTGGGAACGTCGATATGGCCTCATCGTTCCGCACCGTACAGCCAAGGGCCATCGTCTTTACAGCAACGAACATGTCGACCGCGTGCTGACCATCCTCACGTGGCTGAATCGCGGCGTGTCGGTCAGTCAGGTCAAGCAGTTGATCGACGATCAGCAGGCGCCAGCGCCCAGTGTCGAGAATGACTGGGACATTCTTCGCCAGACTCTGCAGGAAGCCATCGGCGCCCTGGCCGAGCGGCGACTCGATGATTCCCTCAACCGCGCGATGTCGCTGTATCCGCCGCGCACGCTTTGCGAACAACTGTTGCTGCCGCTGCTGGCGTCACTTGAGCAGCGCTGGCAAGGCCAGTTCGGCGCGCAGCTTGAGCGGGTGTTTTTCTATTCGTGGCTGCGCAGCAAGTTCGGCGCCCGGCTTTACCACAACAACCGTCAGGTCAGCGGCGCGCCCTTGCTGCTGGTCAATCAGTCCGACCTCCCGCTCGAGCCGCATCTGTGGCTGACCGCGTGGCTGCTCAGCAGCGCCGATTGCCCGGTGGAAGTGTTCGACTGGCCATTGCCGGCCGGCGAGCTGGCCCTGGCCTGCGAATACCTCAAGCCGCGCGCAGTGCTGTTGTATTCCAGCAAGTCACTGAACGTCGGCCAGTTGCCTCGCCTGCTGCACAACATCGAGTGCCCGAAGCTGATCGTCGGGCCTGCGGTGCGCATTCATTCGACGGAATTATCCGCAGCCGAGGGTGAAGTCTCGGGCCTGTCCCTCGCCGAAGACCCTTTGACCGCCCAGGCTGCCTTGCAGCGGCTGGGGCTTATCTAAGGAATAACTATGCAATTGATATGGCTGCGCAGTGATCTGCGTGTGCACGACAACACCGCGCTGAGCGCTGCCATGGAGCAGGGCCCGACTCTGGCCGTGTACATGATCAGCCCGGGCCAGTGGCAGAGCCATGACGATGCCCCATGCAAAGTCGATTTCTGGCTGCGCAACCTTCGCGAATTGAGCAAGTCACTTGCGGCGCTCAACGTCCCTTTGCTGATTGTCCATGCAGACACGTGGTCGCAGGCGCCCAAGGCGATCCTGAAGCTGTGTCAGCAACACGGGATCGAAGGCGTACACGTTAACGACGAGTACGGCATCAACGAGACCAAACGAGACCGTGAAGTGGAGGCGGCTCTCGACGGCGCCGGCATTCTGTTTCGTCGTCACCTCGACCAGCTGTTCTTTCAGCCGGGCAGCGTGCTGACCAAGAGCGGCGGCTATTTCAAGGTCTTCACCCAGTTCCGCAAGGTCTGTTACGCCCGCTTGCATTACTCGATGCCGGCCTTGGTTGCGCTGCCCAAGCCACAACAGAAGTTGTCCGTCAAAAGCGATGTCGTGCCGGATGCGGTCAAAGGTTTCGCCGCGCCGACCGAGACCCTGCGCTCACTCTGGCCTGCCGGCGAAGATGAGGCGCGTGATCGCTTGCAACACTTCACCGACGAGCAAGTGCATTACTACGATCAAGAGCGCGACTTCCCCGCCAAGCCCGGGACCAGCCAGCTGTCTGCGTACCTGGCGGCCGGGGTGATCTCGCCCCGCCAATGCCTGCATTCAGCACTGCGCAGCAACAACGGCGAATTCGAGACCGGTAATCCGGGCTCAGTCACCTGGATCAATGAGCTGCTCTGGCGTGAGTTCTACAAGCACGTGCTGGTGGGCTTCCCCCGTGTCTCCCGTCACCGCGCCTTCCGCCCGGAAACCGAAGCGCTGAAATGGCGCAATGCGCCGAAGGATCTGGAAGCCTGGCAACAGGGTCGTACCGGGCTGCCGATTGTCGATGCAGCCATGCGCCAGCTGCTTGAAAACGGCTGGATGCACAACCGCCTGCGGATGATCTCGGCGATGTTCCTGACCAAGAATCTGCTGATCGACTGGCGCGAGGGTGAACGCTATTTCATGCAGCACCTGATCGACGGCGATCTTGCGTCGAACAATGGCGGCTGGCAGTGGAGCTCATCGACCGGTACCGACGCATCGCCCTACTTCCGGATCTTCAATCCACAAAGTCAGTCGGAGCGCTTCGACCCTGAAGGTCGATTCATCAAGCAATGGGTGCCTGAACTGGCTGAGTTGAACAAGCGAGACATTCATAACCCGTCCGCGCTGGGCGGGCTGTTCGGCGTGGAAGGCTACCCCGCGCCCATCGTCGATTTGAAAGCCAGCCGCGAACGCGCCCTGCAAGCGTTCAAGTCGCTGCCCCAGCGGCAAGCCGAGACGCAGGAGAATGGGTGAGCATTCGTCACGCCGGTTAGCGGTCTACTGCGCGGTGATTTAAACTGCCGCCCATGACGACTGTGATCCCTTCGCTTCAACTCCCTGACGAACCCGCAATCACGTGTTCCACCTGCGCGGCCTGCTGCTGTCAGCTGGAAGTCATGTTGATTACCGACACCGGCGTGCCCGAGCGTTACATCGACACCGATGACTGGGGCGGCGAAGTGATGCTGCGCCTGGACGATGGCTGGTGCGCGGCACTCGATCGCGACACGATGATGTGCACGATCTACGACCGTCGACCGTTGATTTGCAGGGAGTTCGAAATGGGTGCGCCGGAGTGTATTGCCGAGCGAGAAGGAATCGCGACCGCTTATCTGTGATGGTCGCGGCAAGCAGGAAGCACGGGATTTGATGTTTGCCTGGCTCAGCTGTTTTGGCTGACACGTTCCCGGCTAAAGCCGGTCCTACGAGGTGATTTTTCAGTAGGACCGGCTTTAGCCGGGAAGAAGCGGGTAGCGCATTGCAGGTGCGGTTAAATCCGCTCGTGCAATAACGCAATCAAACGCTTAGAACGGCATCGTGTAGTGAATCGCGTAGCTTTCGATACCGTCGTTATTGGTGGTCATGCCGCCGTTGGAGTAGTGAGTGGCGCGCAGGCCAACTTCATGTCCACCGGCAAAGCGCAGACCGAAACCCAGACGGTCTTCAAACTGGAACGCGCTGCCCAGCTTGTTGCCTTCCACTTCGGTGCGCTGGAATACAGCGGCGCCGATACCGGCTTCAATGTAAGGCTTGACGCTCTCACCCGAAAACTCATAAACGAATACCGGAGAGAACGACAGGCTGTTGTTGCTGGAGCTCTTGTCGCCTTCCCAGTAGGTGTAAGCGCCGCTCCAGTAACCGGTCAGGCGACCGACACCGGTTTGCCACCAGCTTTGATCCCAATCAAATTGCGCGCCCAGACGATAAGTCATCGTGGATTCGCCAGTGTGTCCTACGGAAAACTCGACCCCATCAGCTTGAGCAATTGCGCTTTGCCCCAACAACGCAGCCGCAATCGCAGCCAAACAAAACAGTCGCTTCATCTGAAACATCCTATTTTCGAAAGCAGTTAAAAATTTTTTATATCGACAGAAGTGCTGTAGAAGCCGGCGGCTGAACTTTAGTTCACCCACAGCCGAAGCGATTCACGTTTTTTTCACGAAACGAAGCTTCGCACATTGTCGGAGTTGATACAAAGCACGCGTAGGACGTTTCTGAAATCTTCTGGATCACCGGTCGTCCAGAACTGAGCAGTCCGAGGATGACCGCTCGCCAGCAGCTCGCGCTCGCCCAGTAACCGCTGCAACTGCCGGGCTACAGCGGCACCGGTGTCGATCAGCGTGATGGAGGCAGGGATCATTTCCCGCAGCAATGGTTTGAGAAACGGGTAATGGGTGCAGCCCAGAATGATGGTGTCGCACCCCGCCGCGAGTAACGGCGCGACGTAACCCTGAAGCAACTGGCGAATCGCCGGGCTAACCAGATCGCCCGTTTCGATAAGCTCCACCAGACCCGGACACGGCTGCGTGATGACTTGCACGTCTGCCGCAAAGCGATCGAGCAACGCGGCGAACTTGGCGCTTTGCAAAGTGCCGGTGGTCGCCAGCACGCCGACGACGCCGGTCCGCGTCGCCGCAGCCGCAGGTTTGACCGCCGGCTCCATGCCCACAAGTGGCCAGTCAGGGTAGCGGACGCGCAAGTCGGCGATGCCGGCCACCGTCGCCGTATTGCAGGCGATCACCAGCGCCTTGGCGCGCTGGCGGTGGAAAAACTCGGCAATCGTCGCGCAACGTTCGCGAATGAATTCCGGGGTTTTCTCGCCGTAGGGAATGTGGCCGCAATCGGCGACGTAGAGCAACGATTCCCGTGGCAGCAACTGCTGTATTTCCGCCAGCACCGACAACCCGCCAACGCCGGAATCAAACACCGCCACCGGCGCATCGCTGTCTCTATTCATGCTCGGCGGTAACTCGGAGCCCGGTACCGCACACACTGCAGCCAGGGTCGCGTTTGACTTTAAATTCGCGGAATCGCGTGCTCATGACATCAATCAGCAGCAGTCGCCCTACCATCGGCTCGCCAAATCCGGCCAGCAGCTTCAGGGCTTCGAGGGCCTGCAAACTGCCAACCAATCCTACCAACGGGCCGATCACGCCGGCCTCGCTGCAGGTCAGTTCGGTCTCGCTGCCGTGCCCGTACAGGCAGTGGTAACAAGGGCTCTCCGGACGACGCGGATCGAACACCGACAACTGCGCCTCCAGGCGAATCGCAGCGCCGCTAACCAATGGTTTGCAGGCGGCGACGCAGGCGGCATTGACGGCTTCACGCGTCGTAAAATTGTCCGAGCAGTCCAGCACGAGGTCTACTCCGGCAACTGCTGCGGCCAGGGAGTCAACATCAAGGGCGGCGCGATGGGGCACCAGTGTGATCAACGGATTGATCGCAGTCAGCCGCGCAATGGCTGAATCAACCTTACTCAGCCCCACGCTCTGGGTGTCGTGAATGATCTGGCGTTGCAGGTTGGTGAGATCGACGCTGTCGAAATCCGCCAGATGCAGTTCGCCGACGCCGGCCGCCGCCAGGTACAACGCCACCGGCGAACCCAGCCCGCCGAGGCCGACGATCAACACGCGGCTCTGCTTGAGGCGCAACTGACCGTCGATGTCGACCTGTTGAAGAAGGATCTGCCGGCTATAGCGCAGCAGCTCTTCGTCCGTCAGCACGGCACTCGCCCGAAGGTAATGCGCTCGTGGTCGCCCAGGTCGCGGCGGGTCTTGATCTCTTCGAATCCGTGCGCAAGCAACAACTCGCGAACCGCTGCGCCTTGATCGTAGCCATGCTCCAGCAACAGCCAGCCGCCAGCTTCAAGGTACGCGGGCGCTTGCGACACAATCAGGCGCAGGTCGTCCAGGCCATCGGCGCCGGAGACCAGCGCACTGCTTGGCTCGAAGCGCACATCGCCTTCGACCAGATGCGGGTCATTGGAGGCAATGTAGGGCGGGTTGCTCAGGATCAGGTCAAAACGCTGACCTTCGACGGCACTGAACCAGTGGCTGTGCAAGACCTTCGCGTTGTCCAGATGCAGGCGCTGACGATTGCGTTCGGCAAGCTCGACCGCCTCTTCAACGCGATCCACCGCCGTGACGCTCCACTGCGGACGATCCTTGGCCAGCGACAGAGCAATGGCGCCGGTGCCCGTGCCGAGGTCGAGCAGCGTGTGAGGAATCGCACCAGGCAGAAGCTCCAGCGCTGTTTCCACCAACATCTCGGTTTCGGGCCGAGGGATCAGCGTATGGGGAGCGACTTCCAGGTCGATGTTCCAGAACCCTTGCAGGCCCAGGATGTACGCGACGGGTTCGCCGGTTCGACGACGCTTGAGATAGCCGTCGAAAGCGTGCGCCGCTTCGGTGCTGACAATACGCTCGGGCCAGGTATGCAAAAAGCTACGTGGCTTGCCCAGGGCAGCGGCCAGCAACAATTCTGCATCCAGACGCGCTGTCGGAGAATCCGGCAACTCGGCGCTTCTTAACAAGCTGGCGATGATGGTCATTTAATCACCCAGTGCCGCAAGTTGGTCTGCCTGATACTCGGCAAGTAACGGTTCTATCACTGCATCGACCCCGCCGGCCAGAACTTCATCAAGGGAGTAGAGCGTCAGGTTCACGCGGTGATCCGTGACTCGCCCCTGTGGGAAATTGTAAGTACGAATGCGTTCCGAGCGATCCCCGGAACCGACCAGCAATTTACGCTCACTGGCGATGGCGTTGGCAGCCGCAGCGGTCTGCTGATCGTTGAGCTTGGCCGACAGCCAGGACATGGCCCGCGCACGGTTCTTGTGCTGCGAGCGTTCTTCCTGACACTCCACCACAATGCCGGACGGCAAGTGCGTAATGCGGATGGCCGAATCGGTCTTGTTGACGTGCTGACCACCGGCGCCGGATGAGCGATAGGTATCAACGCGCAAGTCGGACGGGTTGATCTCGATGGTCTGCTGTTCGTCAGGCTCTGGCAACACCGCCACGGTACACGCAGACGTATGAATGCGGCCCTGGGATTCGGTTTCCGGCACGCGCTGAACGCGATGCACACCCGACTCGAATTTCAGCTTGCCGTAGACGTGCTCGCCTTCGACCCGCGCAATGACTTCCTTGTAACCGCCATGCTCGCCCACGTTCTCCGACAGGATCTCGACACGCCACCCACGCCGCTCGGCATAACGGGAATACATGCGGAAAAGGTCGCCGGCAAAGATCGCGGCTTCGTCACCGCCCGTGCCGGCGCGGATTTCCAGAAACACGTTACGGCCATCGTTCGGGTCTTTGGGCAGCAGCATTTTTTGCAGGTCAGCTTCAAGGACCAGCAACTGATCCTTGGCTTCGCGCACTTCCTCGACTGCCATTTCGCGCATGTCGGGATCGCTGTCCTTGAGCAGCGCCTGCGCGCCTTCGAGGTCGCTCTGCACTTTCTGCAGCTGCCGGTACACCTGAATCACTGGCTCGACTTCGGCGTACTCACGGGAATACGCGCGAAATTTGGCCTGGTCGGAGATGACTTCGCCATCGCCGAGCAGCGCGGTCAATTCCTCGAAACGGTCGCTGAGCACGTCCAGCTTATTAAGCAGTGAAGCTTTCATTGCGGGGATTTATCCGTGGAGCCCTCGTTGAGGGCAAAGAGTTCCTGGGCCATGGCCAGCGCATCGACGCGGCCTTCAGCGGAGAGCTTTTTGAGCTGCACGCTGGGGGCGTGCATCATTTTGTTCGTCAGGCCACGTGCCAGCGCCATCAACACATCTTCGGCGTTGCTGCCATTGGCCAGCATGCGCTGGGCTTTCTGCAATTCTTCGTCACGCAGGCGTTCGCTCTGCTGACGATACGCCTTGAGCACGTCGACCGCCGCCAGTTCGCGCAGCCGCGACATGAAATCGTCGACGCCCATGCTGACCAGTTCTTCGGCCGCCTGCGCCGCGCCCTGGCGGCTCTTGAGGTTTTCAGCGACGACTTCGTGCAGATCGTCGACGGTGTAGAGGTAGACGTCGTCCAGCTCGCCGACCTCAGGCTCGATGTCGCGCGGCACGGCGATGTCGACCATGAAGATCGGCTTGTGCTTGCGCAGTTTCAGCGCGCTTTCCACGGCGCCCTTGCCCAGAATCGGCAACTGACTGGCCGTGGAGCTGATGACGATGTCGCTGTTGACCAGCTCGGCCGGGATGTCGGCCAACAGCACCGCATGAGCACCGAACTGCTCGGCCAGAATATTCGCGCGCTCGAGGGTGCGGTTGGCAACAACGATACGCTTGACTCCGAGATCATGCAGGTGACGCGCGACAAGCGTGATGGTCTCCCCTGCCCCGATCAACAGCGCCTGGCTGCGCTGCAGGTCGCTGAAAATCTGCTTGGCTAGGCTGACGGCGGCAAAGGCAACGGACACCGGGTTCTCGCCGATGGCCGTGTCGGTGCGTACCTGTTTGGCAGCGCTGAAAGTGGCCTGAAAAAGACGCCCGAGCAGTGGGCCGACGGTGCCGGCCTCCCGGGCAACGGCATAGGCCGATTTCATCTGACCGAGGATCTGCGGCTCGCCGAGCACCAGTGAGTCCAAGCCCGACGCCACGCGCATCATGTGTCGCACCGCCGCGTCGTCTTCATGCACATAGGCACTGGCGCGCAGCTCATCGACATTCAGGTGGTGATAATCCGCCAGCCAGCGCAACACGACGTCGGCGGTCAGCTGATCCTGTTCGATATAAAGTTCGCTGCGATTGCAGGTGGAGAGAATGGCCGCTTCCCGGCTGCGGGTCAGGCGGCAGAGCTGCTGTAGCGCCTCAACCAGCTGCTCAGGCGTAAATGCCACGCGCTCGCGGACATCAACTGATGCAGTCTTATGGTTGATACCCAGAGCAAGAAAGGCCATTCAAGGTCGCTGATGGTGACGTGAAGCCGGCAATTGTCCTACTTCGATAGAGTCAGGACAACCACCGCAATACATTCAGAACGTCCGCAGCACACTATTGTCCCTATACAGGTTGCTTATCACCGCCTCTGGCCTGCGACAAAATGTCCACGCACAGGCTGTAGATTAAGCATATCCAGATTTCGCGCGGGCTGTGGGTTTGCTCCCGGCCTTGTGTCATGATGCTTCCAAACCGCAGGTAAGCCGCCCCTCCTCTATATGAATAAATCCTCCGCGTTGTTCCTTGCCCTTGTCGCTCTGAGTGGCTGCCAGTCTACGGCCTCCGTCTCTACGGAGCCTTCTGCTCCCGCGAAAGAAGCGCCGCCCGCACCCGAGGCCAAACCTCAGGTGTACGGCTCGTTTACTCAGGAAACCGTCGTCAGCCTGCTGACCGCCGAGCTTGCCGGCCAGCGCAACCGCTTCGACATCGCGCTGGACAACTACGTGACCCAGGCGATCCAGACCCAGGATCCGGGGATTTCCGAGCGCGCCTTCCGCATCGCCGAATACCTGGGGGCCGATCAGGCCGCCCTCGACACCTCAATGATCTGGGCGAAAAACGACCCGGGCAATCTCGAGGCACAGCGCGCGGCAGCCATCCAGCTGGCGCGGGCCGGGCGCTACGACGATTCCATGCGCTATATGGAGAAGGTTCTTCAGGGCCAGGGCGACACGCATTTTGATTTCCTCGCGTTGTCTGCGTCGGAAACCGATTCCAATACGCGCAAAGGGCTCATCACCAGCTTCGATCGCCTTCTGATGAAGTATCCGAAAAACGGCCAACTGATCTTCGGCAAGGCGCTGTTGCTTCAGCAGGAAGGCGACAGCGCCGCCTCGCTGAAACTGCTCGAAGACAATCCGCCGGGTGAAGGTGAGGTGGCGCCGATCCTGTTGCGTGCCCGACTGCTGCAAAGCATGAACCGCGGCAAGGAAGCGATCCCGCTGCTCGAAAAAAGCATCAAAAAATACCCGGATGACAAGCGCCTGCGCCTGACTTATGCGCGCATGCTAGTGGAACAGAACCGCATGGAAGACGCCAAAGTGCAGTTCTCCAGCCTGGTTCAGCAGTACCCGGATGACGACGAGCTGCGTTATTCGCTTGCCCTCGTCTGCCTGGAAAACAAGGCATGGGATGAAGCGCAGGGTTATCTCGAAGACCTCGTTGCACGCGGCAGTCACGTCGACTCGGCCCACGTAAACCTCGGCCGCATCTACGAAGAGCGCGACGATCCGCAAACCGCGCTCGCCGAATACGCTCAAGTGGGCCCCGGCAACGACTTCCTGCCTGCGCAGCTGCGTCAGGCCGATATCCTGATGAGCAACGGCAACACTGCAGAAGCGTCGAAGCGGCTGGCCCAGGCACGTGCCGATCAACCCGATTACGCCATTCAGCTGTACCTGATCGAAGCCGAGACCCTGGCCAACAACAACCAGAGCGACCGCGGCTGGCAAGTGTTGAGTCAAGCGCTCAAGCAGTACCCGGATGATCTGAATCTGCTCTACACCCGCTCGATGCTGGCCGAGAAACGCAACGATCTGAAACAGATGGAGAGTGACCTGCGAGCCATTCTCAAGCGCGAGCCGGACAACGCCATGGCGCTGAACGCTCTGGGCTATACCCTCTCGGACCGCACCACACGCTACGCCGAGGCCAAGGAATTGATCGAGCGCGCGCACCAGCTCAATCCGGAAGACCCGGCGGTGCTCGACAGCCTCGGTTGGGTCAACTACCGCTTGGGCAATCTGGATGAAGCCGAGCGTCTGCTGCGTCAGGCGCTGGAGCGCTTCCCGGATCACGAAGTTGCCGCGCACCTGGGCGAAGTCCTGTGGGCCAAAGGCGAGCAGCGTGAAGCTCGCAAAGTATGGGGCAAGGCCCTTGAACAACAACCTGACAGCCCGGTTCTGCGCAGCACCATCAAACGCCTGACCGGCGCCGAGACCCTTTGAATTTATGCAATTGCGCCACGTACTCGTATTCAGTCTGATCGCCCTGCTCGCCGGCTGTGCCGGCATGCCCTCCCGCGAAGCCGTGCAAGGCAAGGGGGACGCCAATCAATGGCGTGTGAACAAAGAACAACTCAGCAGCCTCGATGGCTGGCAGATCAACGGCAAGGTCGGCATCCGCGCGCCAAAGGATTCCGGCAGCGGCACGCTGTTCTGGCTGCAACGCCAGGATTACTACGACATTCGCCTGTCGGGCCCGCTCGGTCGCGGTGCTGCCCGCCTGACCGGTCGACCTGGCGCGGTGTCGCTGGAAGTCGCCAATCAGGGCCGCTACGACGCGCCGGACCCGGAAACCCTGCTCAAGGATCAGCTCGGCTGGAAATTGCCGGTGTCGCATCTGGTCTGGTGGGTGCGCGGTTTGCCCGCGCCGGACAGCAAAAGCAACCTGACCCTTGACGGTGACAGTCGCCTGGCCAGTCTTGAGCAGGATGGCTGGCAGATCGAATACCTGAGCTACACACAGCAAAACGGTTTCTGGCTGCCTGAACGCATGAAGCTGCACGGGCAGGATCTGGACGTCACGCTGGTCATCAAGGACTGGCAACCACGCAAACTGGGGCAATGAGCATGTCGCAACCACGACTGACACTGCCCGCCCCTGCCAAACTGAATCTGATGCTGCACATCACCGGACGCCGCGCCGACGGTTATCACGAACTGCAGACGCTGTTCCAGTTTCTCGATTACGGCGACGAGCTCAGCTTCGCGCTTCGTGACGACGGCGAAGTGCGACTGCAGACGGAAATTGCCGACGTCCTCCACGACAGTAATCTGATTGTCAGAGCGGCTCGCGCCCTCAAGCAACAATCGGGTTGCCCGCTTGGCGTTGATATCTGGCTGAAAAAAGTCCTGCCCATGGGCGGCGGCATCGGCGGCGGAAGTTCCGACGCGGCAACCACACTGCTGGGCCTGAATCATCTCTGGCAGCTTGGCTGGAATGAAGATCGGCTGGCGGCGCTGGGCCTGCAGCTTGGGGCTGACGTGCCGGTTTTCGTGCGCGGACATGCTGCTTTTGCCGAAGGCATCGGCGAGATCCTGACCCCCGTAACCCCCGAAGAACCTTGGTATCTGGTGCTAGTGCCGCAAGTATCTGTAAGTACAGCAGAAATTTTTTCAGATCCACTGTTGACACGTGACACTCCTCCCATTAAAGTGCGCCCCGTTCCCAAGGGAAACAGTCGGAATGACTGCTTACCGGTTGTAACGAGGCGGTATCCAGAAGTTGGTAACGCTTTGAATTTGTTAGGTAAATTTACCGAAGCAAAATTAACCGGAACTGGAAGTTGTGTGTTTGGGGCCTTCCCAAGCAAAGCTGAAGCTGATAAAGTCTCGGCCCTTCTTACAGAGACCCTTACAGGGTTTGTAGCAAAAGGCGCAAACATCTCGATGTTGCACCGGAAGTTACAGGCGCTGCTCTAAAAGGAACCGAGTGCCAGGCACTCGTGCAACAGATACAGGGGCGTCGCCAAGCGGTAAGGCAGCAGGTTTTGATCCTGCCATGCGTTGGTTCGAATCCAGCCGCCCCTGCCATTTTCCTATAGTCATCCAGGCATACCCTAAGCCTCCAGGTACTGCGCGTGTCCAAGATGATGGTCTTTACGGGGAACGCCAACCCCGATCTGGCTCGGCGTGTCGTACGTCAGCTGCATATCCCTCTCGGTGACATCTCTGTTGGAAAGTTCTCCGACGGTGAGATTACCGCTGAGATCAATGAAAACGTTCGCGGTAAAGACGTCTTCATTATCCAGCCGACCTGCGCTCCGACCAACGATAACCTGATGGAACTCGTCGTGATGGCAGACGCCTTCCGTCGCTCCTCGGCCACTCGTATCACTGCTGTAATCCCTTACTTTGGTTATGCCCGCCAGGATCGCCGTCCGCGTTCTGCCCGTGTGGCTATCAGCGCTAAAGTGGTTGCGGACATGCTCACCGTCGTCGGTATCGACCGTGTGCTGACTGTCGACCTGCACGCTGACCAGATTCAAGGCTTCTTCGATATTCCGGTAGATAACATCTACGGCTCCCCGGTTCTGGTGGATGACATCGAAGACCAACGCTTCGAAAACCTGATGATTGTCTCCCCGGATATCGGCGGCGTCGTGCGTGCACGTGCTGTTGCCAAATCCCTGGGCGTCGATCTGGGCATCATCGACAAGCGCCGCGAGAAGGCCAACCACTCCGAAGTGATGCACATCATCGGTGACGTTGAAGGCCGTACCTGTATTCTCGTTGACGACATGGTCGATACCGCGGGCACTCTGTGCCATGCGGCCAAGGCGCTAAAGGAACACGGCGCTGCCAAGGTCTTCGCGTATTGCACACACCCTGTTCTGTCGGGCCGTGCGATCGAGAACATCGAAAATTCCGTGCTGGACGAACTGGTGGTGACGAACACCATCCCGTTGTCCGCTGCTGCACAGGCCTGTGACCGTATCCGCCAACTGGATATCGCACCGGTAGTCGCTGAGGCGATGCGTCGCATCAGCAACGAAGAATCGATCAGCGCGATGTTCCGATAAGGGCCCTGCCCTGCCGAACCATCCGTTGACGAAAAGCGCCCCGCCCCGACACTCAATGCCGGGGCGGGGCTTTTTTGCCCATACCGTGTCAGGCGCTGGTCGCAAACGCCGCTCGGTCATGGCTATTTTGGAGATACAAAATGAACGAATTTACTCTGAACGCCCAAGCGCGTACTGACCTGGGGAAAGGTGCGAGCCGCCGCCTGCGTCGTCTCGCCGCCTCCGTCCCAGCCGTTGTCTACGGTGGTGGCCAGGAAGCAACTTCGATCACCATCGAAGCCAAAGAACTGGCCAAGATGTTTGAAAACGAAGCTGCCTACAGCCACGTTATCGAGCTGAACATTGCTGGCGCCAAGCAGAACGTCATCGTTAAAGCGATGCAGCGTCACCCTGCCAAGCAGTTCATCATGCACGCCGACTTCATCCGCGTCGTGGCTGGCCAGAAACTGACCGCTATCGTTCCAGTGCACTTCATCAACGAAGAAGCACCGGTCAAGAAAGGCGGCGAGATCTCGCACACCACCACCGAGCTGGAAGTGACCTGCCTGCCGAAAGACCTGCCTGAGTTCATCGAAGTTGACCTGGGCGCGCTGGAAATCGGCGACAACGTTCACCTGTCCGACGTTAAAGCACCTAAAGGTGTTGAATTCGTTGCTCTGGCGCACGGCAAGGACCTGGACATCGCAAACGTCCACGCGCCTCGCATCGTCCAGGACGAAGAAGAAGGCACTGCAGAAGGCGAAGCAGAGTAATCATTACTCGCTAGCCGGTTGAACCCGTGATGATGCTCGCCATCATCACACTCGACCCAAGGAAGAGCCCCTGACGTGACCGCCATCCAACTGATCGTCGGCCTGGGAAATCCAGGCCCCGAATACGAACAGACCCGGCATAACGCAGGGGCTCTTTTCGTTGAGCGCATTGCCAGCGCACAGCGTGTCAATCTGACCGCTGACCGCAAATATTTCGGCCTGACGGCTAAGTTCAGTCATCAAGGCCAGGACGTTCGTCTGCTGATTCCCACCACCTACATGAACCGCAGCGGCCAGTCCGTGGCAGCTCTGGCGGGTTTCTTCCGGATTCCTCCGCAAGCCATTCTGGTGGCCCACGACGAACTCGACCTGCCTCCGGGCGTCGCCAAACTCAAACTGGGTGGCGGGCACGGCGGGCATAACGGGCTACGCGACATCATTGCGCAGCTCGGCAACCAGAACGGCTTCCACCGCCTGCGGCTTGGCATCGGCCACCCGGGCGACGCCAGTCTGGTGTCCAATTTCGTCCTGGGTCGTGCGCCACGCGCCGAGCAGGAAAAACTGGACGCCAGCATCGACTTTGCCCTCGGCGTGCTGCCGGATGTACTCGCTGGCGACTTCGCCAAGGCGATGCGCGTCCTGCACAGCCAGAAGGCCTGACATCACTCGAGGGGAAACACCATGGGATTCAACTGCGGCATCGTCGGCCTGCCCAACGTCGGCAAGTCCACCCTGTTCAACGCCCTGACCAAATCAGGTATTGCGGCGGAGAACTTTCCCTTCTGCACCATCGAACCGAACACCGGCATCGTGCCCATGCCGGATCCGCGCCTGCAGGCCCTGGCCGACATCGTCAACCCGAAGCGCATCCTGCCGACCACGATGGAGTTCGTCGACATCGCCGGGCTGGTAGCCGGTGCCTCCAAAGGTGAAGGCCTGGGCAACAAGTTCCTCGCCAACATCCGCGAGACTGACGCCATTGCTCACGTCGTGCGCTGCTTCGAAGATGAGAACGTGATTCACGTCTCCAACAGCGTCGACCCGAAACGCGACATCGAGATCATCGATCTGGAACTGATTTTCGCTGACCTCGACAGCTGCGAGAAACAACTGCAGAAAGTCACGCGCAACGCAAAGGGCGGCGACAAGGACGCAGTGGTCCAGAAAGGCTTGCTGGAGCAACTCATCGCTCACTTCACACTGGGCAAACCTGCGCGCAGCCTGATGAAGAGCATGAGCGCCGATGAGAAAGCCGTCATCAAGGGCTTTCATCTGCTGACCACCAAACCGGTCATGTACATCGCCAACGTCGCTGAAGACGGCTTCGAGAACAACCCGCACCTGGACGTGGTTCGCGCCATCGCTGAAGAAGAAGGCGCCATGCTGGTGCCGGTCTGCAACAAGATCGAAGCGGAAATCGCCGAACTCGACGACGGCGAAGAAAAGGACATGTTCCTGGAGGCCCTGGGCCTTGAAGAGCCTGGCCTGAACCGCGTGATCCGTGCCGGCTACGAAATGCTGCACCTGCAGACCTACTTCACTGCCGGCGTCGAAGAAGTGCGTGCATGGACCGTCCGCGTCGGCGCTACCGCGCCACAGGCTGCGGGTGTGATCCACACCGATTTCGAAAAAGGCTTCATCCGCGCCGAGTGCATCGCCTACAACGACTTCATCCAGTACAAGGGTGAGGCCGGTGCCAAGGAAGCGGGCAAATGGCGCCTGGAAGGCAAGGATTACATCGTCAAGGACGGTGACGTTCTGCACTTCCGTTTCAACGTCTAACGCGCGCGTGGACCTCCACGAACCCCGTTGAACATCAAAGCCCGCGTATCACTCAGTGATTCGCGGGCTTTTTGCTTTCAGCGCTTTGTATCTGTCAGCAACGCCCGCCTGCCTCGGTGCAGCTCAGACAATCGGCTGTGCTGCGCGGAACAGCAGAACGACGCCTTCACGCTTGAGCGTCACATCGCGAAAATGCGTGCGCAAATGCGCTTCGAAACCGGCCTGGGTGTCGTGGCTGTTTCCGAAGATGCCTTTCTTGTTGTAGACCGCCATCAGCTTGCGGCCAAAGCCATTGTGACCCGCCTCGTCCCCCAGAATCGTTGAGCCAAACAGTACGCCGTCCGGGTTCAGGTTGTGCTTGAGGTGAGCGAAGATCGCCGCCTTGGCGTCCAGCGGGCCTGGCAGGCAATGCAGCAGGTAAAAAAGCGATATCGAATCGAAACGCTCGTTTCCGGGTATCGGCGTCATCACGTCATGCTGGAGGGTGCGCGTGTCTGGCCGGCCGATCCTGCGCTTGGCGGCGGCGAGGCTGCTCGGGTTGAGGTCCATCAGGGTGATTCGGGTGTTCGGCGGCAGCTTGGCTTTCGCCAGGTAGTAACCCGTGCCGACGCCAATATCCAGATGATGAGCACGTACGTTGGCGCGGAAGAACGGCAACAGCACGTCATCGGTCGGGCAACTCCAGGCATACCGGTTGGAAATGCCCAGCACCCACGCGTCGTACAACGCTAACGTCAGGGGCGAATAAACCGCCGCACCCGCGGCACTGCTGTCGGTCATGGAAAAATCCCTACGGCGATGGGTATCGAAATACGGTGAGAAAGCGACAAATCTTATACGTCGCCTGGCTTTCGTCTTTCAACCCACACCCCATGCGCGCCCGTGAAAACGTGCGCGCCGATCGCCCTCGTGCCTTGCTTGCGCGGCTTACCCCAGCTGGAATCTCGCGGTGTTGTCGCTCAAGGCCCGGCTGCCTTTGGTCAGCGTGTCTGCAGCCTGATTGACCGCACGCGCGCCGTCCAGCAGACGGCCTGCAGCCTGATCCACCTGTTGGATGTTGCCACTGACCTCGTCCGCCGTTGCGGCCTGCTCTTCAACCGCGGTGGCGATCTGCGCCAGCGTGTCGGTGACGATCTGCACGGCGCTGGCAATCTCTTCCAGCCGCTCGCCCAGCCCGGTCACCGACTGCGCATCACTCACCGCCTGGCCACACGCCGCTTCCATCAGGCTGACGGCTTGGCTGACGGTCGAGCGCAAGCTGTCCACGGTCCCGGCAATTTGCGCGGTCGACGCCTGGGTCCGCTGGGACAAACTGCGCACTTCGTCAGCGACCACGGCGAAGCCACGGCCCTGCTCGCCCGCACGCGCCGCCTCGATGGCGGCATTGAGCGCCAGCAGATTGGTCTGTTCGGCGATGCCGCGAATGGTGTCGACCACAGACTGAATTTGCTGGCCCTGCTCGCTGACCTTGCTCAGCGCGTTGGCGGTGTCGGTGAGTTTCTGGTTCAACTGCTGAATGCTCGCGGTGGTGCGCTGACTGTCGCGGCTGCTGTCCTCGGCGATGCGTCGGGTGGCCTGAGCGCTGCCGGACGCCGCTTCACAGCTGCGGGCAACGCCCATGGAAGTCGCGGCGAGCTCAGTAGCCGCCGCTGCAATCTGGCTGATCTGCTGTTGTTGATCTTCGACTTCGTTGAGCGTGCTGCCGGACTGCGCATTGAGGGTTAGCACCGCAGAGCCCAATTGCTGGGTTTCGTGGTTGACGCCCAGCAGACTGGTGCGCAGTTGCACCACGGCAACGTTGAGCGCGGTGCTAATGGCAGCCAGTTCGTCACGCCCTTCAACGGCGACCTCGACGCACAAGTTGCCGTCACGCAGGGACTCGGCCAAGGTCGTGATGCCTTTGGCGCTGCGCTGAATCGACGCCTGGAGGCACATGAAGAGGTACAGCGCCGCGAGCGCGAGAATGCTGAATATCGCGGCCACCGGCACAAACTGCTGAGTAGCCTGTTCATGGTAATAATCGAGCCGGCTGGTGAGTGAAGACAGTGACTGCTTGCGCAGGGCCGCCAGTCCGTCGCTGACGTTATCGACGCTGCGTTCGAAGCCGGCCGGGTCGAGCTTGATGCTGCCGCCGAACACACCGTCGTCGAGCACTTTCAGTTCGGTATCGAGGCGCTGAAGACTGTCTTCATACTGACGCGTCCAGACCTCCATACCCGGGTAAGCCTTTGCTTTTAGCGAGCCTACTGCTTTGACCAACTGATCGCGGGCGTCGCCGATGCGACTGCGCAGGTCGCGCATCTGAAGACGGCTTTGCAACGAGAACTGTCCGGACGCGATCGACGACTGGCCGATACTCGCCATGCGCCCTACCCGCTCGACAAGGTCCGGCGCCTGCTGCGTCGCGATCTGCATCAGCAAGTAGGTTTCAAGCCAGGGGTCTAGGATCAAGCCGCTGTCCATGGCGATCTGTTCGCGCAGGCTCTGCAGCGCTGTAAGAGCGGATGTGAAGCGGTCGTAGCCGTCCGGCCACCAGCCGACCGCCCGCAAGGATTCCGAATCCATGCCTTTGACCGAGGCCTGCAGCGCTTGATACCGGGTCATGATGTCCGCGCTGGCGTTCTGTGCCTTGAGTTCATCACCCAGGGAAGCCAGGGACCGGTTCAGGTCAGGGTTCGCAGCATCCAGCGCGCCCATGGCTGCCTTCGCGGCCGGCGTTGGATCATGAAGAATGTCGGCCGCCTTCCAGCGCGCGGCGCGGTTGCGCTGGGCCGTCAGCTGCACATCCAGCGCATCAAGCGCCATGAGCTGGCGCACGCCGGCTTGCTCCTGAGAAATCACCGCCAGCTTGCTGCGGTAATCCTGGCCGATCATCCACAGGCTGCCGGCCAGCGGCAAAATAAACAGAAAGAAGAGCACCTGAAACTTGCGTGCGAACCCGAGACGTCCGAGCAGGCGGATGCCTGGCGACAAAAGACTCTGCATAGCCGACTACTCCTCACCGACAAACGCTGCATGACAAATGATCGTCGCTGCGCTGCCTTACATTCTTACCGGCAAAATGCCATGTCTGTGTTTTGAAAACGATAACCGCCCATCTTTTGAACAAGGGACGCGTTTGGGCCTATCGAAATCTGCTGCCGCTTTCATCTATAACGGCAGCGCTGCGGCAGGCATAAGCAAGAACCGGACCGATAGCACGAAGCCATCAAACCGGGCACGAGCCCGAGGACGGTGCAGGATGGGTGCGCGAAAGTGGGGCAAAAGCACTCAGCGCCGAGTTAGAAACTGTCACCGACGTGCAGGGATGAGGAATGGCTGAATGGCCGCGAGGCTAACCGATTGATCGTGTGGATAAATTTTTTCAAAGAGACGCTTGACACATCTCCGATCTGAGCGAATAATGCGCGCCACTTGGCTACATAGCTCAGTTGGTTAGAGCATAGCATTCATAATGCTGGGGTCCGGGGTTCAAGTCCCTGTGTAGCCACCAAGTACCTCAACAAAGCCCGCCTTGTGCGGGCTTTGTTGTTTCTGGCGTTCGGTGGCTAAAGTGGGATCCCAAAACGCCGATAGCCCTGTACTGCATCTCGCAGTGCACGGAGGCTATATGAAAAAGATCGCTATCGCTGGACTGGTCGCTCTGCTTTCCATCGTTTCACTCTCCGCGTCGGCGTGTCCGAAAGGCACCCATCCGACAGGCGGGACGGGCTCTCACCACAAAGGCGGGACCTGCGTATAAGACCAGCCCGGCAATTGCCGGGCTTTTTGATGCTGTGGTCTAGTCTGAGGCGTCCAACGCCAATCTTCCTGTGGTCCGGGTGCAAGCGGCAATCCGTGACAACCGCGCCCTCGTCCAATAGATTACGCCCCTCGAAACGCCCCGAGCTTTTCGCGCCTCAACCCCAGTTAACGAAGCAGTGGATGTTCAATGTCTGATTCCCATACCGATCCGGCGGCAAACGCCGTGTCGTCGAAGCAAGCCTACGAAGAAGCCATCAATCTTTCACAACACGTGCCACAGGCCAAAACCATCAGCGAGATGGTGCTCGACGCCTTCCAGAGCGCGAAGGAAAGCGACCAGATTCGCGATCTGCGCCTGGCCATACGCGCCGCCCATGACCGATTCGACGACGACCAGGCCTACGCGCTGATGGGTCAGCTTAAACAGCTCAAGGACGCCGAAGCCGCCGACATGGCCGCGCTCGAAGACCTGAGCGCGAAGTTTCCGATCAGCCGGATTCTCTCCAGCTATAAAGACGATCCGAGTTTTCAGGAGCTTGTCTACAGCTTGGCGTTGAAGGTGCTGAACCAGACCCATCAAGCGGTCAGCAACCCCAGTGGCGGCAAGGGCAAAGCGACACGGCCGAAGAAGGAAGCCGAGGTTTTCGTCATCAGCAAGGACGGCGCCAGCGTCACCCTGCCCCTGCGCACGCCACGCTCGAAAGCCAACATGGACCGCGAAGCCTTTGAATTCCTAGGGTTCTCGTTCGTGGGTGAAGGCGATGAGGCCGAACTGCAGAGCGAAGTGTTCGTGGACAAGGACGGCAACCAGCAGCCCGCCACGCGCAAGAACATCGTCAGCGCGATCCAGCAGCAAACTGCGTTCGAAGGATTCAGCGCCGTTCAGCAATAAGCGGCAGCAAGACGCTCGGCCCTAAGCCGGGCGGCAAGCTCAACACCAGGACCGGTGGCGATCGTAGCGCCATGATGTAACCTCAGAGGCTGGCCACAGCGGTACCCACTGACGGTCGCCGCCCTCGAGAGGTGTTGAGCAATGCAGATTCTTGGTGAAACGATCATCGGACAACGTGCTGTGCGTGGCCAGGCCGGAGAGGTGTTCGCCCTCGCCGCCACCACGGGTGAACCCCTGACACCTTCGTTTGGCGCCAGCACGCTGGAAGACGTCAATGCCGCGTGCGAACTGGCCGAAGCTTCGTTCGACAGTTATCGACAACTGAGTGACGACCAACGCGCCACCTTTCTTGAGGCCATCGCCCAAGGTCTTCTCGATCTGGGCGATGTGCTCACCGAACGCGTGCATGTCGAAAGCGGCCTGCCCAAGCCGCGCCTTGAAGGCGAGCGGATGCGTACGGTCAATCAGCTCAAACTGTTTGCCAGCCTGCTGCGCGATGGGCGTTGGCACGGTGCCGTGGTCGATACCGCGCTGCCAGAGCGCCAGCCACTGCCTCGCGCCGACTTACGTCTGCGGCGCATCGGCCTTGGTCCGGTGGCAGTGTTCGGTGCGAGCAACTTCCCCCTCGCCTTCTCGGTTGCGGGCGGCGATACCGCCTCAGCGTTGGCGGCCGGTTGCCCGGTCATCGTCAAGGCGCACCCGGCTCACTTGGGGACCAGCGAACTGGTGGGGCGCGTGATCCAGAAAGCCGCGCGCGACACCGGCATGCCAGAAGGCGTGTTCTCGTTACTGATCGACAAAGACATTGCTGTCGGCCAGGCGCTGGTCAGCCACCCGTTGATTCAAGCCGTGGGCTTTACTGGCTCCCGCCGTGGCGGTCTGGCACTGGTGGCAGCGGCTCAAGCGCGTGCGGTACCGATCCCGGTGTACGCCGAGATGAGCAGCATCAACCCGGTGTTCCTGCTGCCGGCCGCTTTGCTGGCCCGCGCCGAAACCATCGCCAAAGGTTTTGTCGAATCGCTGGTCATGGGCGCGGGGCAGTTCTGCACCAACCCCGGCATTCTGCTGGCACTGGAAAGCGACGCGCTGGAAACGTTCGTGTCGGCTTCGGCCAAGGCGCTGTCCGAGAAACTGCCGACCACGATGCTGACGCCGAACATACACGGCGCTTACTGCAACGGGCTGAATAATCTGCACAGCGCA
This sequence comes from Pseudomonas sp. GW821-FHT02H06, assembly GCF_059421525.1. Lineage (NCBI taxonomy): Bacteria > Pseudomonadati > Pseudomonadota > Gammaproteobacteria > Pseudomonadales > Pseudomonadaceae > Pseudomonas > Pseudomonas sp. GW821-FHT02H06. The sequence goes on along the minus strand of NZ_JBWKVD010000007.1, from coordinate 16,454 downwards.
TCCGGCGTGACGCTGGTGGCGGAGGGTCAGGAGGCCGAAGGTTCATTCCAGGCCCGCCCCGCCTTCTTCCGTACCGACTCGGCCACCTTCCTCGCCAACCCTGCGCTGGAAGACGAGAACTTCGGGCCAAGCGCGTTGTTGATCGTCTGCACCGACGTCGCCGATCTGCAGAAAGTCGCCGCCAGCTTCGACGGGCAACTGACCGTAACCCTGCAATTTGACGATGGCGATGAGGCAACTGCTCAGGCGCTGCTGCCGATTCTGGAGCGCAAGGCGGGACGGATTCTGTTCAACGACTTCCCCACCGGCGTCGAAGTGAGTTATTCGATGGTCCATGGCGGACCGTTCCCGGCCACTTCCGACAGCCGCAGCACCTCGGTGGGCGCGACCGCTATTGATCGCTTCCTGCGGCCTGTCTGTTATCAGAACGTGCCGGACTCGCTGCTGCCCCCTGCGTTGAAAGCCAGCAATCCGTTGAAGACCTGGCGTCTTGTGAACGGCGAACTGTCGAAGGACTGAGGTGCATCCACGTCCGGCCACTTAAAGCTGCTTCACCGCGCCCCTTCCACCAAGGGGCGCGCCTTCCAAGCCGGACGTGGGTCAGTCAGCGGACCGCTGCAGCACCTTGCCATCCACGCCATCGCCGATCACCAGAAAATGCCCGCCCGCCACATGGTGAAGGGTGCGCAGCGCGTCATGCCCCTCGAAATGCCAGTGCCCTTCGGAAAACACGCGTTCATCCGCCCACGCTGCGACCACTTCGCCGATGAACAGATCGTGTGCGCTCTGATTGTGCGGTTCGGGAATCAATCGGCACTCCAGCCAGCCCGCGCAGCCTTCCAGCAACGGCGCTTCAACGTGGGAGCCTGCGAAGGTCTCCAGACCATAAGCCTTGAATTTATCCAGGCCCTGCTCCTGGGAGATCTCCAGCCCTGAGGTCGAGCCGACCGTTTCGACGATATCGATCTGGCTGAGGGTCGGCACGTTGATCACGAACGTGCCCGAGTCTTCGAGCAACTGCCGCGTCCACACCGACTTATCCAGGACGACCGTGACTTTCGGTGGCTGGAAGTCCAGCGGCATCGCCCACGCTGCCGCCATGATGTTGCGCTGACCCTCGTGAGCGGCGCTGATCAGTACAGTCGGGCCGTGGTTGAGCAGGCGATAGCATTTGGCGAGGGGTACCGGACGCCGGTGGGAAGCGCTCATGGGGATCATCCTGACAAAGAGAAAAGTGATCGAAAACTACAGGGTTTATCGCGCCGGGGATACGCCACCCTCCGCAGCGTGGTGGAAACTGTCGCCTGCCTGAACTTCGCCCAAATCGCGCTTTGCAGATCAACCCAAAGGTGATGTAATACTATAACAAATTATTTCAGGCAGTCCTTTTTGTGAAACGCGATTCCCGGCTTTCCTCCTCCCTTGCAACGTCTGCACTGGCTCAATCAGCCGGCAAACGCGTGTTGATTTCCTTCGCCATGCTGGTCTTGCTGTGGATCGGCGTTGCCTGGGCGGTGGCGATCCCATGAGTGCCGCCATCGACCTCCATGACCTGACACTGACCTACGAACGCCGGCCAGCGGTGCATCACGCCAACGGCCGATTCGCGGCGGGCAGCCTAACGGCGATCGTCGGCCCCAACGGCGCCGGTAAATCCACGCTGATCAAAGCCATCGCCGGCACGCTCAAACCCGCGGTCGGGCGCGTCGAGCGCAACCAGTTGGCAACGCGGCATATTGGTTATCTGCCCCAAGCCGCCGAGATCGACCGGAGCTTTCCGCTGAGTGTGGCCGACACCGTAATGATGGGCGCCTGGCGCAGCATCGGGGCGTTCCGGGGCGCCACGCGACAGCATGCTCAACAGGCTCAAGAGGCGCTGGGAGCCGTAGGTCTCGCAGGATTCGATCAACGCAGCATCAGCTCGTTGTCGTCCGGTCAGTTTCAGCGCGTGCTGTTCGCCCGGCTGTTATTGCAGGACGCCTCGGTGATTCTGCTCGACGAGCCCTTCACGGCGATCGATGCACGCACCACGCGGGACTTGTTGCAGTTGATCCGCACCTGGCACGGCCAGGGCCGAACGGTCATTGCTGTGCTGCATGACATCGAGCAAGTGCGCCAGCATTTTCCGAGCACGCTGTTGCTGGCGCGAGAAATCATTGCCTGGGGCGACACCGCCGACATCCTCAACGACGACAACCTGCGCCGCGCCAAGAACATGGCCGAGCACTGGAACCCTGACGCACAACCGTGCGACGCCGATGCGGAGCAAACGCTGTGACGCTCTATAGCCTCTTGATCCAGCCCTTCGTTGATTTCGGTTTCATGCGCCGCGCCCTGGTGGCATGCCTGGCGCTGGGCATCGGCTCCGGCCCGGTCGGCGTGCTGCTGATGCTGCGGCGCATGAGTCTGGTGGGCGACGCCATGAGTCACGCGGTGTTGCCGGGTGCCGCCGTGGGCTTCCTCTTCGCCGGGTTGTCACTGCCAGCCATGGGCTTCGGCGGTTTGATCGCAGGTCTCGCCGTGGCGTTGCTCTCAGGGTTGGTGAGTCGCTACACAACGCTGCGCGAAGACGCCAGTTTCGCCAGTTTTTACCTGACGTCCCTTGCTGCCGGCGTGCTGATCGTTTCTCTGCACGGCTCCAACGTGGATCTGCTTCACGTGCTGTTCGGTACCATTCTGGCCATCGACGATCAGGCGATTTTCATGGTCGGCGGCATCGCTTCATTCACCTTGATTCTGCTCGCGCTGATCTACCGCCCGTTGATCCTCGAATGCTTCGATCCGGGCTTCCTGCGCGCGGTGGGCGGGCGCGGGTCGCTGTATCACGTGCTGTTTCTGCTGCTGGTGGTGCTCAATCTGGTGGCGGGCTTTCAGGCGTTGGGCACGTTGATGGCCGTCGGCATGATGATGCTGCCCGCCACGGTCGCGCGGTTCTGGGCGCGCTCGTTGACCGGCATGATCGTGATTTCAACTGCAGTCGCCACGCTCTCGGGCTTCATCGGCCTGATCGTCTCCTACCACGCCAGCGTCGCTTCGGGCCCGGCCATCGTGCTCACCGCCAGCGCCTTCTACGGGTTCTCACTGTTCTTTGGACGCAGCGGCTTTGTGCGCCGACTGTTCCCGAGGGTTCATCTGTCCGGCTGATCGTTCTCTTACCGCAAGGAAACCACCATGAAACGTTTCACGCTTCTGACCGCCGCGCTGGCGTTGTCGGGCCTGGCCAACTTCGCCCAGGCAAAAACCCTGGAGACCGTCGCATCCTTCACCGTCATCGCCGACATGGTACACAACGTCGGCGGCGATCACGTGCACGTGACCTCGCTCATCGGGCCCAACGGCGACCCTCACGTCTACGAGCCCACTCCCAATGACGCCCAGGCACTGAAAAAAGCCGACGTGGTGTTCGTCAGCGGCTTGCATCTGGAGGGCTGGCTGGATCGGCTGATCACTGCCTCCGGCTACAAAGGCCAGCCAATCGTGCTGTCTGACGGGATAATGACCCGCAGCATGGAAGAAGACGGCAAGAAGATTACCGACCCCCATGCCTGGAACAGCGCGGTAAACGGCGTCGTTTACGTCAGAAACATCATCAAGGCCCTACAGAAAGCCGACCCGGACAATGCCGCCGATTACAAAGCCAACGGTGAGAAATACATCGTCCAGCTGCAGGATATGGATGCCTACGCCCGCGCGCAGATCAGCGCCATCCCGGTCGCACAGCGCAAGGTGCTGACGTCCCACGACGCCTTCGGCTATTTCGGCGATGCCTATGGCGTGACCTTTCTCTCGCCACTGGGCTTTTCCACTGAAACCGAAGCCTCGGCAGCTGACGTTGGCAAGCTGATCCAACAGATCAAGCAGGAGCACGTCAGCGCCTACTTCTTCGAGAACTCTGGCGACCCGCGTCTGGTGCAACAGATCGCAAAAGCCAGCGGCGCGCACCCGGGCGGCGAGCTGTATGTGGAATCGCTGTCACCTGCAAACGGCCCGGCGGCGACCTACGTGGCGATGTTTCGTTACAACGTGGACAAGCTGACGGCGGCAATGAAAGGCCAGTGATGTAGCGTCGCGACGGCTCACTGATCTCTGCTGCGCAACGTGGGCGGCAGAGGTCCGCGAACCGCCATTGCGAACCGGCTGCGCAGGCGCGGGTCAATCTGTATGCTGGCGCACCGTCCGCCGACATCGACAGGATGATCCATGACCGCCCTCTCCTTCGCGCCTTTTCAGTCCCTCGCCGACCTGCTGATTCCCCACACCGTGGCGGAAAGGCTCGACGGCTCCCACGACGTATCCCACCTGCACCGGGTCTGGACCAACGTCTGCGCCATTCGCGACACCGAAGGCGGCGATCATCAAATCCTGCTTGCCGCCACCCTGCTCCACGACTGCGTCTCCGTGGAAAAGAACTCGCCGTTTCGCTCAAGTGCCTCGCGTCTGGCAGCGGCAAAAGCGACGGAGCTGCTCGCAGAGATGGGCTGGGAAGAAGAGCGCACCCAGGCCGTTGCCCACGCTATCGAGTCCCACAGCTATTCCGCCGACATCACGCCCACCTCGCTGGAAGCGAAGATCCTGCAGGACGCCGACCGTCTCGACGCCCTCGGCATGGTCGGCGTGGCACGGCTGTTCTACGTGTCCGGGCGCATGGGCAGCCACCTCTACGACCCCGCCGACCCCCAGGCGCAACAGCGAGACCTGGACGACAAACGCTTCGCCGTCGATCACTTCACCACCAAGATATTCACTTTGGCGCAGGGCTTTCAAACGGCCACGGGGCGCCACATGGCGCAGGTCAGGCATGCACGCGCGGAGCGGTTCTTGATGGAGTTTATGGAGGAGATTGGTGCTTAGGGGGCCTGGAAGGTCATAGCGCTATTTCGGACGGCTCATGGGTTTTTAGCCAGTCTACCAGCGCGGCATTCATTCGCGTCTGCCAGCCCGGTCCTGACGCCCGGAATTGCTCCACCACGTCATGCTCCAAGCGAATGGTAATCCGCTCTCGCACAACCACGGCACGTGGTCGGCCACGCTTGACCAACTGATCACCCACGTATTCATCAGCCTGATCGAAGTATGCATCGGACAATTCGGGTGCATCGTTGGGATCAACCCAGTCGATGCCGGTAGAGGTTTTGTTCGCGCTCATTGGCTTTTCTCATGGAAATGATCGGCGAGCCGCGCCGCGCGGTGTCCAGACCAGGACCACCATACGTTCTGACAACACACCAACCGTGATGTAGCGGGCCTCCCCGTAATCCTGCCGGCAATCTTCGCTGGTCAAATGTCTGCCGGCGAATACCAAGCCGGCATCCCCAAAGTCGAGGCCACGCTTAAGAAGGGTGATGTCGCGTTTTGCGATGTCGAAGATTGTCTGCATTGAATTATTGTATGTACAGAAAATAACTCAACAAGGCCGCCGAGACTCGCAGAGACCTATCCCACAAACAGCGTTGACATTGCTCACCCGACTACCCCCTCACATCATTTTCAATCGCATCATCTGACCGTACCGCAACAATTCCGAAACATCTCCAGCAATGTCATAAAGACATCACGGAACACCTCTATAACCATCTCTCCGGTGTTTTCGTCGATGGGATGGGTGGCAGTGAAAAGGTTATTGCGTCGTGTAGTCCGTCCTTCCTCCAAACCTGCATTCCTGCGTCGTTTCAGGATTACCCAGCGGTTGGTGCTGTGCTTCGGCGTGACCGCGCTGTTGCTGGTGGCGCTCGGTGTGTTCTGCCTGTTGCAGATGCAGAGCATCCGGGATCAGGGCGAAGCGGTTGAGAGCGGGTCGCTGCCCAGTATCGCCATGGCCGACGCGATCGCCATCGACCTGATCAAGTTGCGCGGCGAGAGCGCCAGGCTGATTGCCAATGCCGACGACCCCGGCGCAGTGGTGACCAGCAAAATCAACGTCGAGCAGCTTAAGAACGAGGTTGAGAAAGGCTTCGTCGATTATCTCGCCCATGCCACCGACAGCACCGAGCGGGATTCCATCAAGGCCCTGCAAGATGCCTATAACGCTTTCATGCCAGGGCTGCACGACGAAATCGCGCTGATCGAACAACGCAAACTCGACGACGCGCGCATGCTGCTCAACACCACGCTGAGCCTGCAGGGTGACCTGATGGACATGCAGGTGCAGTTGCTGCGCGAGTTGAACAAGCAAAGTGCGGCGGGTACCGTCGACGCGGCGGGCGCGCGGTTCCAGCAGACCCGAATCATTGCCGTCAGCGCCATCGTGGTGGCATTGGTGCTGACGTTGCTGCTGGCGTGGCGATTGAGCCTGAGCATCATTCGTCCCCTGCGTCAGTCGCTGCATATCGCCAGCACCATTGCTCAAGGCGACCTGAGCCCCCAGCCGATTCCAGAGGGCAAGGACGAAACCGCTCAACTGCTGAAGACCTTGGGCCTGATGCGCGCCAATCTGCATGGCACGATCGATCAGATTTACGCTGCAGCGGGCCAGTTGAGCCAGTCAGTCCACGAAATGGGCGCGATTGCCGAGGCCAGCGCGAAGAACCTGCAATTGCAGAACGATGAGATCGAGCAGGCGGCAGTTGCCGTGAATCAGATGAGTCAGGCTGCCGGAGAAGTTGCCGACAACGCCAGCAGCACGTCCAGCGAGTCGAAGGCGTCCAACGAAGCGGCCGCCGAGGGTCGTCTGCGCCTGACCGGCACCATTGATTCGATCAAGGAGCTGACCGACAACGTCCTGGATTCTTCTCACCAGGCCGACGGTTTGGCCGAGCGCACGCTGAGCATCAGCAAGATTCTCGAAGTCATCCGCGCGATTGCCAACCAGACCAACCTGCTTGCACTGAATGCCGCCATCGAGGCCGCACGGGCAGGCGAAGCAGGCCGCGGGTTCGCCGTGGTCGCCGATGAAGTGCGCTCTCTCGCCCAACGCACCAGCGCGTCGACCACCGAGATCGAAACCCTGATCAATGATGTACAGAAAAGCACTCAGGAGACCGCGCAAACCCTGCGCGTCACCGCAGCCCAGGCCAATCTTACCCTGGAGCAGGCCGCTGCAACCGGTCACGCACTGACCGTCATCATCAGCGCAACGTCGACCATTAGCGACCGGAACACGCTGATCGCCAGCGCCGCCGAACAACAGGCGCAAGTGGCTAACGAAGTTGACCGCAACCTGAGCAGCATTCGCGATCTGTCGTCGCAATCGGCGTCGGGCGCTCAGCAAACCACGGTGGCGAGCAATGCGCTTTCGATGCTGGCCACCGACCTGAACACGATGGTTCAGCGGTTCGTGCTTTAACGAGCGCGCCATTAAAAATGGCCCCGCAGCCATCGTTGCCCATTCCCAGTCATGTCCAAGTGTTTCATCATCGAAACACCACCCACGCAGAGGGGTGTCTACGCCAACAAGGACATGAGCATGAAAAAAACAGCCGCATTGAGCATCGTCCTTACCGCGCTGACGCTGAGCCTCACCGCTCAGGCCGACGTCAACGTCAAACTGGGGAGCAAGGAACGCGTCACACACCTGTTCGCCTACCCGAACAACTGCAATGTCATCTGCTTCCGAAACTGGACGCTGGAACAGACCGTCGAGCACTACCTCACGCAAAGCGTGCAGCGTGACGGTTACGCCGCGGCCAAGGTTGCGGTGCACAACGACAACGACGTGATCTACGCCGACATCACCGGCGTGCCGGACGGCTACGACAAACCGCTTTCAGCGCTGCTCAACGCAGGCGACCTGGCCTACGCTGGCGCGAGCAAACTCAACGCCGATAACAAGTTCGCCTACAACTGGTATCTGTTTTTGCCGCTGGGCATGGCGCTGGAAAATCGCAAGAGCGTCGAGCTGCTGCATTTCCCGCCGGACTACTCGCTGACTCAGGCTCAGGACTATCTGTTCTCGGCCACTACCGACCGCTGGTCCGAGCTGCTCACGGATAACGGCATTCCCAAGGAGCAGACGCCTGCCTATCAGACCATCATCGACATCGCGCCCATTGCTGCGCCCTCCAACGCCGGCAAGGACCTTGAGAACGTCTACAGCTACTTCACCGATTACCAGACCAACATGGTCAAGCAGCTGACGCAAAGTGCGGCGGGCACGTCGCTGCCGATGGTCGCGTTTGGCGCGCCAGTGCGTGCGTGGCTCAAGCAGCAATACAACGTGACGGTGCCGGTGTTGGGTCTGGCGAGCATCAGTCCGGCAGGCGGGCAAAGCGTCCCCGTGCTGGGTTCGAATCACCCAAGCTATATCTGGAATGCGGCGGACAAAAGCAATTACGGCGGGGACGAAACCAGGGCGGATGAGGCCGGTTTGAAGGTCATGGGCCAGGACCTGAGCGCGGCGTGCTGGCAAGCCGGCATGGGCCAGAAACCGACAAGCGACCCGGCGGCGCTGTTGAAGCAGTGCACCACCAACTGGCAGGTGACCAACAAGGTTGAGACCTGCAAGCTGTTCTTCAGCACAGTACGCAAGTTGACGCCGGATCAGGCAGCAGCGAAGTGCCGGACGGGTGAAGTGTCGCGGCAGATCAAGCAGCTGCAGAAGCCGCTGCCGGAAATGAAGAACGCTCAGCTCTAACACCGATCCCGAAGGAATGAGCTTGCTCGCGACGTCTTCCACTCACATCAATGTGACTGGAATAACGCTATCGCGAGCAAGCTCACGCCTACAATTTCCATGGACGCTTGCCCTACCCGATCACTCCCCCTGCGGACGCAAGCGATACTGTGGCGGCAATTGCTCCGGCCCGCTGATGGTCGCGTTCAGACTCTTCCATCGCCCATCCTTGATGCCATAGATGCAACCATGGACAGACAACTTCTGCCCACGGTGCCAGGCGTTCTGCACAATGCTGGTATGGCCAACGTTGGCGACCTGCTGAATCACGTTCAGCTCGCACAGCCGGTCGACCTGTTCTTCCTCAGTCGGCAGCTTGGCCAGCAGCTCGCGGTTTTCGTAGTACAGGTCGCGGATCGTGCGCAGCCAGCCGTCAATCAGACCGAACTGACGATCCTGCATCGAAGCACGCACGCCGCCACACCCGTAGTGACCGGTGACGAGAATGTGTTTGACCTTCAGCACGTCGACTGCGTACTGAATCACCGACAGGCAATTGAGGTCTGTGTGCAGCACGACGTTGGCCACGTTGCGGTGCACGAACAGATCGCCTGGCAGCATGCCGACGATTTCATTGGCGGGGACACGGGCGTCCGAACAACCGATCCATAGGAATTCCGGCGTCTGCTGGCGGGCCAGTTTGGCAAAGAATTCGGGGTCTTCTTCCTTGATGGCGGCAGCCCAACGTTCGTTGTTGTCGATCAAGTCTTGTAGTTCGTTCATGCGTTGATGCCTCGGAAATGATGCTCAGCTATGACTGGGGCTCGGCGCTTCGGGTCACGCGGGAAGATCGACCGATCAGCGACGACCGATCAGGAACCGGATGGAATCTTCGCCATGTCGTCCGGTCCACCCATTAGGACCGACATTATTGAGGATTTGCCATGAACGATTCACGCCGTCCATTCGATGCCACTCAACCCGAGCCCATCGATGACAACGAAGACCGCATGGGATCAATGGAAGAGCTCAACTTCAACGACAACAATGAGCCTAGCGGGCGCATTGGCGACATGATTCCCGAAGATGAGCTAGACACATTGATCCCTGATGAACGCGTACGTGAGGCAGGGCTGACCGGTGCATCTACCGAAGATCACAACCCGACCGATGACGACATGAGCCCGGAAACATTGATCCGGGAAGACGGTGCGCGCGGTCCCCGTGAAGCAGGTGAAGATGGCCCGGCTGACCTGGATTTGAGCATCGTTGATGAAGATGACATCGGCGGTGGGGATGGTCTGGATGAAGAAGAGATGGCCATTCTTGATCCGCTGGATGGCAAGCCTGGCGTTTGATCAGCGGCTTAGTCGTGTGGGGATGAACCCTGTTCGCCCCCACGACAAACCTGTGACTATTCGAACAGCGTGCATGCCATGACGATTGCGTCTTCACGCCCGCCCACTGCCGGGTAGTAGTCCCGCCGCCGACCTATTTCGTTGAAACCGTATCGCTCATACAAACGATAGGCAGACCGGTTGCTGTCTCGCAGTTCAAGAAAGCATTCCCGGCCATTGATCTCGTAAGCGCGCTTCATCAGCTGCTCCAGCAGCATCAGCCCCAAACCACGGCCCTGACTCTCCGGTTTAACGGTGATGTTGAGCAAGTGCGCTTCATCGATGATCACGTTGATCACCCCGTGCCCCACCTGCTGACTGCCTTCGAACATCAGCCATACTTCGTATGACTTCAGCGCATCGATGAAAATACCCCGCGTCCAGGGATGACTGAAAGCGGCGTATTCGATCTTCAGCACGGCATCCAGGTCAGCTTCGGTCATGCGGCGAAACGTTACTGCGTCATTCATCTACGGTCTTCCAACGGCCCATCAATTGACGCATGGAGCGCCACACTTCGGCCTTTCGCTGGGGCTCGTCCATCAACAGTTCCAGACCCGGCAGCGCCCAGGCTAACCCCAGGCCATCGACCTGGAGCTCAAGATTGTAAGATTCAGCATCCGTTTCAGCCGCGAAACGCAGCGCCGGAAGGCCGATCAGCCATAGGCAGGTGCAGGGTTGTTCTTCGACGCGTGCGTACAGAAAACCCTGAACGAAATCCCGCGCTGCTTCGGGCCCCTGATCCATTTGCCCACGCACCAGCAGCGGCCAGCGCACAGGCTCGCCGATGATCTGCGGACTGTCCGGCAGGCCGGCGGCGCGGAGCATGTCTTTGAGCAACAGATAGGAAGGGTCGCGGCTTTGGAACGGCTCGCCGGTCACCAACTCCACGAGCAACAGGCAACTCCCGGCGCGCAGCAGTTGCAGGGCAAAACGTGGCGGCGGCGCAACCGGCGCTTTCACCACGGCCGGTGCGGCCTCTTCCTCCTGCACCACTTTTGGCTTGGGCGCGCTGGAGGGGCGAGGGATTTCGATCTTTGGCCGCTCGACGGTACGCGCAACGGGTGTCGGCGCGACGGAGGGCGAATCGCGATCCGGCGCGCGAGGCGTATCCGCCTGAATAATCGGCGCAGGCACCTCTTCAAGCTGCGGCACCGGCGCAAGCAATTCGGGACGCGATGGCGCAGCAAAAGGCAATTCAGTGCGCGGCAGCCAGCTGACCACCTGCATGGCGGTCAGATAAGCGCGACGACGAGGCTCGTTGAGCAAAGGTCAGCTACCTGTGGATAAAGTCAGGCGGAAGATTCTACAGGCCTTCACCGCTTCACGCCGCTGTTGATCGACTGAGGGTGAAAAACGAGCCCGGCGATGCAGTACAATCGCCGCTTTTATTTGCCAGTCAGCGACCATCCGATGATCGAACCTAAGCGCGTCCTGCGCGCCCTTGCCGAACACTGGGCGCTTCTCGAGCCACTCTGCGAGCACTTCGACCAGGGCACTCTGAGCCTGAGCGAACTGCGTTTGCAGCTGGCGGCCCAGCAACTGGAAAGCACGCCCCAGGACATCACCACTCTGCTGGACGTCTGGATTCGGCTCGACATTCTGGTCCCTGTGGCGAAAAGCCCGAACCGTTTCGAGCTGAACGCGCAGATCCACGATTTCCTGTCCTACCTGCGGCGCGAGCATCGGCTGGGCTTGTGCCTGGAAATCGAAGCGTACCTGCGCCATCTCGAACGGCTGGCCGGCTATATACAGGAAGCCTTCGACGCCCGGGACGCCAATGACCTGGCGCGGCAACTGCGCCTGCTCGACATGCGCGTACGCGACGTCCTGAAGAAGCTCGCCAATGACGAACAGGCCCTTGTGTCCGTGGCCGAACGCGCCAAGACCAGTGACCGGCAGATTCCGCTGCGTCAGCGTTACGCGGAAGTGCTGGCGACCTGGGATGAATATGTCGAGCCGATGATCCAGCTGGTGAACGCCGATGGCGCCTTCGAACAGGGCGTGCGCAAGGTCGAGAACGTGCTGCTGCGCATGCTCACCGACCAGCAGCGTCTCGGTCACCTGGTCGACGACGACATGCTCCTGCGCACCCACGCGCGCATTCTCGAAATGCAGACCAGCGCGCAATTGACCTTGCGCCACGCGCGTGAACTGCTGCTGCCACTGCGTGAAGAAGCGCGTCGCCACAACGCCGTGACGCGCGGTGCTGCCCTCGCGCTGTCGGCGATTCGTCGACGGGGGCTCGACGCGGTGCCACAAGCGGCGATGCCGATGTTCACCCGCCCGCAAAGCACGTTCCTCGGCAGTGCCAATCAGGTTGAAGCGTACGTGTATGCGCTGGCGCGCTTCGAGCCGAAACCGGCGCGCTTCCCCAAGGCCAATATCACCCGAAAGGGCGAGCCGCCTCGCGCGCCGCGCACGGTCAGGGAAATGGTCGAGCGCTGCGAAGACGCCCTGCCGATGCCGGATCTGATGGTCTGGCTCCTGGAGCAGGAGCCCACCGGCGCGACCGATGAATTGCTGTATTGGTTTTCGCGGCTGTCGCGAGACAAACGCTTCAAGCGCGAGCGCCTTGAGCGCCGCGAATACCTGACCCAGGAGCACCGCGTCAGCCTGCGCTCCTTCGCCCTGCTCTCGAGCAAAGACGCCACCCCAGAGAATTCCGAGGGCACTGCCCATGCATCTTGATCTATCCGAAATGACCCAGCTGGCGCCGATCTTCCGCGAGCTGTTCAAGGGCTACCACGTCAGCCGCCGCGATCCCGAGCTGTACGCGCAACTGTCCAATCTGCAGGACCAGTACCGCGGCCTGTTCAAGGCGTTGGGCTTCGAGCTGGTCTGCGACACTCGTGGGTTCTACTACTTCGTGCCTGATCTGGCAGCCGCGCAGGTCAACAAGACCGCGCAACGTCTGGCGCTGTTCACATTCATCCTCGTCGAGCATTTGGCCGACCAGGGCCGCGATCCGGTCGCCGTGCTCGATGGCGGCAGCCTGGGCCGTGACGAATTGCCCTCGCTGCTGGAAAAGTACCGCGATCTGTTCCTGCAAGCTGAGGTCCAGACCCAGGAAGAGCTGGAAGAAAAAATCATGCGCCGCATGACCCAGCTGGGATTCGCCGCCGAAGAAGTAGGCATTTATCGCTTCCTGCCGCCGATGCATCGCTTCCTCGACGTCTGCCTGTCCGTGCAGCAGGACCGTGATCTTGCGGCCAGCCTGCACAGCGCCCTGCCGTTGCCGGCCCCGGTGCTGATCGACGAAGACAGCGATGAGCGACTGCTGGAAACCGACGACCCGCTGGACCTCACCGAATTCGATGAATCCGCAGAAACCGAAGAGCAAGCGCTAGCCCGGGCGATCGCTGAAGAACAGGAGCATGACGCATGAGCCAGGAACGCTACGGCATACGCCGCTTTGCGCTGCTGAACACGGCCGGTTACAGCCTCGGGTTGTTTCCACTGGAGCATCCGCTATCGGTCTACGGCGCGAATAACCTGGGCAAGAGTGCGTCGATCAACGCTCTGCAGTTCCCGATTCTGGCGCGCATGTCGGACATGAGCTTCGGCAAATACAGCCTCGATCAATCGCGCCGCTTCTACTTCGCTTCCGACACCAGCTACATCCTCGTCGAAGTCTCCCTGCCCCACGGCCCTCATGTGATTGGCGTGGTCGGTCGAGGCCCGGGCGGCGGTTTCGGTCATCAGTTCTTCGCCTATGCCGGCAAGCTGGACCTGGCTCACTACCAGAAGGACGACACCTGCCTGCGCCAGAAAGAGCTGTTTGCCAATCTGGAAAGCCAGGGCCTGAAAGCCTATGAGCTCAAGCCCGATGAACTGCGCCGTTTGCTGGTCGGTGGCCATACGTCGATCCCGCTGGACCTGACGCTGATTCCCCTGCGCTCGACCAGTGAGCAGAGCCTCAAAACGTTCCGGGCGCTGTTCATCAACTTGCTGCACATGCGCGAGATCACCGCTGCCAAATTGAAGCAGCTGTTTCTCGACGCGTTTGAGCACAGCCTGCGTTCCGGCAGCGTCGATTACATCGCCGCGTGTGAAGAAGCCTTCCGTGACGTACGACGCATGGAGCAGGACTACAACGCACTGGTGCTCGCCGGGCCGCTGGTTGAAGCGCTGGCCAATGGCGTGAGACAGCGCGACATCCTCCGCGGCAAGCTGCATCGCCTGTCGCCATTGCTCGACTCGCTGCTGGGCACATGGCAGGACTACTCCAACGCGCGCAAAGAAGAGTTGGTCATCCAAAGCGAGCACTACCGTAACGAACAGGATTCGCTGCAGAACGACCAGCGGGGCAGCACTCAAGAGCTGATGCGGCTGGAGCGTGAGATCAGCAACATCCAGCGCTGGATCGGCGAATTGGCGGTGTTGAAGAACCGCTTCGCGCTGGTCGACGACGTTAAAATCCTGGAACAACAGTTACTGGCTGCAAAAGACGCCCACGATGAACTGGCCGGCGCGCTCGCGCAGTCGCGTCAATTCAGCGCCGAGGATCTGGATGAGCGCCTGCGCGATCTGGAAAAACGCCTGAAATCAGTCAAGCAACAGCTCGATCATGCGGACAACAACAGTTATGCCCGCCTCCGCGAAGAGTTCTCGCAGCCTGATGTAGAGCGTCTTATGCGCCTGTTCAACAGCGCGCTGTTCAGCTTGCCACTGGGCGAGCAAGGCATCGCGCTGGATGATGGCGATGCATGGGTCAAATCCCTCGAAGCGATTCTCGATGGGTTCAAGGGCGAACGCTTTGAAGTACCCGGCCTGACTGTCAACCTGTCGAACATCGAGCCACCTGCCCTCCAGGCGCTGGCCGATCGCGCCGCGCTGCGTGATCAGAAGGAACGCCTGGAGAAGGAACTCAAGCAGCTAAAGACTCAACAAGCTGTCGCGGCCGACCGTGCGGCGAGCAAAACCCAGACTGAAGCGTTGTATCAACAGGTGCTGGACGCGCAGAAGGCGCTCGAAGACTTCCGCCGCGCTCAAACATTGAGCGCCGAAGAGGGCGAGAAGCTTGAGCAGTTGGCCCAGATGGAAGCGGCGCAGGATGAGCTCAAGCGCTCCAGTGATGCATTCACCGAGCGCGTTCAACAACTGTCGGCCAAGCTGCAGCTGATCGGTCGTCAGATCGGCGATCTCGAATCCAAGCAACGCACGCTGGATGACGCGCTGCGTCGTCGTCAGCTGCTCCCGACCGATCTGCCGTTTGGCACGCCGTTCATGGAGCCGGTTGATGACTCGCTGGAGAACTTGCTGCCACTGCTCAATGATTATCAGGACAGCTGGCAGGGCCTGTTGCGCTGCGATGGTCAGATCGAAGCGCTGTACGCGCAGGTGCGTTTGAAAGGTGTCGCCAAGTTCGACAGCGAAGATGACATGGAGCGGCGTTTGCAACTGCTGATCAACGCTTACGCTCACCGGACTGATGAAGCGCTAACTTTGGGTAAGGCACGTCGTGCCGCTGTGACCGACATCGCTCGGACGCTGCGCAACATCCGCAGCGACTACGACAGCCTTGAGCACCAATTGGCGCTGTTTAACCGTGAGATCAACCGCCGGCAGGTTTCCAACCTGGAGAGCTTCCGTATTGTGCTCGCGCCGAACAAGGAAGCGCTCAAGCACATCGACCAGATCATCCATAGCGCCGGTCAGTACGAAGAGGGCGAGACACTGTCGGTGTTCGATCTGAGCCAGAGCGCCGAGCAGGACAACAAGAACGAGGAAGCCAAAGAGTATCTGGCTCGCCTGGTTGCAGCTAACCACAACCAGCTCGGCTTGAAGGACTTGTTCGAACTCGCGTTCGAGATCACCAAGGTCAACAGCCAGCCGGTTATCCATACCGACATTGATGGAGCGGCGTCAAATGGCACGACCATGACCATCAAGGCACTGACCAACATGTACCTCTTGCTGCACCTGATGGATCGCGAGCAGGCTGGACGGATTCGTCTGCCCTACTACCTCGACGAAGCCGCTGACATTGATGAAAGAAACCAGGCAGCGTTGCTGGAAACTAGCCTGCAACTGGGCTTTGTACCGATTCTGGCGAGCGTTAAGCCTCAAGTGTCGGCACATGTGGCCATTGACCTGGAAGGCGGCAGTGGGCCAGCCGGGATCTACATTGACGAAGCAGACTGGAAGTACATTCAACGTCGTGATGGGGCTACTCCGTTAAAAGCGACCCAAGCAGTTGAAACGCTAAGCGAGTAAGTAAGTCGCCTGGTAGCAGAAAGCCCCGCAGTGATGCGGGGCTTTTTTATGGGCGCTGATTATTGGCTGCTTACTGTTGGCTGTTGGCTGTTGGCTGTTGGCTGTTGGCTGTTGGCTGTTGGCTGTTGGCTGTTGGCTGTTGGCTGTTGGCTGGGCAAATAACTTTTCCGCGCGCAAAAACAAAACCCCATCTGCTTTCGCAAATGGGGTTTCGGAATTTAATCTTGACGATGACCTACTCTCACATGGGGAAACCCCACACTACCATCGGCGATGCATCGTTTCACTGC